>NZ_JAWRCU010000026.1:0-61955 GCF_033542235.1 Mesorhizobium sp. BAC0120
GCAAGCTGCTCGTCATCCTCAATGCAAAAGCACGCGATGCGCGCATCGAGTTCGCTAATGCAACTTGACACGTCAGATAGTCGCTCATCGCCCTGCCGGGCACTTCTCCCCGTAAACGGGGAGAAGGTAGCCGGCCGCAAATGAAGGCACCTTTTCTGCAACGTTGGCGATTGGCGAAATCAAAACGGCAGTCGTCCTTCTCCCCGTGAACGGGGAGAAGGTGCCGGCAGGCAGATGAGGGGCTGCGCCAACCGTCAAACCTTAGAGCCGTTTGCAATCCCCTCCGCCGGCATGAAGCGTGCGTCAAGCGAGTTGCAGAACGCGCTACCCAACCATCTGGCGCCAACGCCTCGCAAAGGCCTCCCACTCCGCGCCAGGCGACGTGATCGCCTGGCCGTCTGGCGCTGATTCAGCTGGCATCTCTCCGTCTGCCGCCAGCAACGCCGCGCCGATGCTGGTGCCGGTGGCGCTTGTTCCGGCCGAGATCACCGGCTGCGCCGTGGCGGCGGCAAGCATCTTCGCAAAGAGCACATTTGCGGCGAACGGACCCTCGATGATCGCCGGCCCCTTCGCCCCGATGAGTTCGAGCGCTGTAGCGGTCATCAAAGCGAGATAGAACGACGCGGCGGCAGTGCGCACTCCGCCCTCCGGCTCGCCGCCAATCCACTCGCTCTTCCGATCCGGAAACGGACCGGAACCCCGCTGGATTGACGGCGTGAGCATGATCGGCGATTTGAGCACCGCCTCGACCTCATCGCCCGCCGACGCGGGCGCATTCTCCCCGACAAGGATCGCGAACTCGCGCCCGCCCATGAAGCGCGCCGACGGCACCGGTTCGCCGAATGCACTGACGTTGACCAGCGTGTCGCGTGTCGGATCGAGTCCGACCCGCTCGCCCCCGATGGCCATCGAGATCACCCAGGTGCCGGTCGAAACCACGGAGAACGGCTGTTCCCGGCCGATCAGGTGCGGGAGCAGCGAAGCGTTGGAATCGTGAATGCCGCAGTGGACCGGCGTTCCGGAAGCAAGCCCTGTTGCCGCCGCGACCTCGGGCAAGATCGGACTCAGCCTGTCAGCGGCGCGCCGAACCGGAGCCATCAGCTCGCGCCAACCCATGCGCTCGACCAAAGAGGAGAAGTGACCTTCGCGGACGCCCCACAGGTCCGTGTGGCAGCCGAGTGAGGTCGTCTCGTTGGCGCGGACCCCGGTGAGACGGAATGCCCAATATTGCGGGTACATGAGGATACTCGCCGTGCGAGCGAAATCCTCGGGAAACGTCCTTGCCTGCCAGAAGAGCTGGGCGCCCAGGTTCAGGCCGACCGGCAGGCGCGGCGTCCCGGTTTCGGCAAAGGGCGGCCGCTCGGCATCATATTCGCCTGCAACCCGGTCCGGACCGTCATGCTCATAGTCGAGGATCGGCAAGGCGAGCCTGCCACCGGCATCGATAAGCGCTGCCGTCGCACCATGCGTCGTGATGGAAACGGCATCGATCCTCTGCTCGCGGTTCAGTGCGGCGAGACTGTCGAGGACGAACGCCCATAGCCGCTCGGTATCGAAATGCGGATAAGGGCCATCCCTGAGGACCGCGTTCGGCATGCGCCGCACGCCGGTCTCGGCCCGGCGATCGAGATCGACCACCACCACCTTGGCGTTCGTTTTGCCGATATCGATAACGGCGACATGGCGTACGGGCATGAGAATACCAGGAAGAAGAGGGGCACAGCGCCTTGGCGCCGTGCCCCTTGCCTGTTGGCGAGGTCGGCCTACTTCGCCGCTGCCTCAACGTTGCTCTTGTCGTAGACGGTGAACGGCCCCATCAGGACGCGCAGCCCCTTCTCGCGGGTCGGGTCCTTGGTGATCTCGTAGTCACCCATGCGACCGGCCGTGAACTTCGCGCCCTCCTCCGCCTTCAGGTCGCCGGCCGCGAGCATGTAGGCAGTGTAATAAGTGAGATAGCCGAGGTCGACGAAGCTCCACAACGCAAACTGCGGAGCGCAGCCATTCATGGTGTAGGACACCATCTCGGCCGGCAGGCCGAGGCCGCTCACCTTCACCTTGTCGCAGAGCTTCTCATCCTGCATTGCCTTGGCCGCCGCGGCGATGCCGACAGTCGTCGGAGCCATGATGAGCTTGAGGTTCGGATGCTTGTCGACGAGCGCCAGGGCCTGGTTGTAGCTCTGCTCGGACTGGTCGTTGCCGTAGACGAGGTCGACCTGCTTGAGCTTGGCGTATTTCGGGTCCTTCAGGACTTGCTCGAACGCTTTGATCCAGGCGTTCTGGTTGGCCGCGTCCGGAGAGGCCGAAAGGATAGCGAATTCGCCGCCATCGGGCAGGATGTTGAGCGCCATATCGGCCATCACCTGCCCGGTCTTGTTGAAGTCGACCTGCGCGACGAATACGTCCTCGCCTTCCGCGGTGGGGATCGGCGAATCCCACGTCACGATCTTGATGCCCTTGTCATGCGCGGCCTTGGCCGCCGGCGCGATCTGGTCGCCGGCATTGTTAGAGATCATGATCGCCCCGACATTCTGCGTCGTAGCGTTGGTCACGATTTCGATCTGGCCGGCCACACTGTTTTCGGGCGTCGGTCCCAGGAACTTCACCTCCTTGGGATTCTTCAGCTCTTTCTGCGCTTCGGCCGCTCCCGTGTGCGCCTGATCGAATACGGCGATACCGAGGAATTTCGGCAGGAGCACCATGTCGATGCTCTTGCCGGGGGTTGCCTTGGCGTCTGCGGCATAGGCCGCATGGGCCATCACGCTGACCAGGGCCAGGGCGGCCGTGGTCGTCAGAAACTTCTTCATGTCTCTCTCCCCTTCAGTCGTTTTAGAGTGCTTTGCACGATGTTCGGAACCAGGACTGAAAGGATCAGCAGGGCTCCGATCACGCTCGTTTGGGTATTGCCGGTGATGTTGGCCAAACCCATCCCATTGCGGAGGTTGAGAATAAGGAAAATCGACAGCCCAACCCCCAGAAGACTGCCTGATCCGCCGAAGATGCTGACCCCGCCCAGAAGCACGATGGTGATGATGTCGAGTTCGAAGCCGAAGGCAGTGTCGCCGCGCACCGAGCCGAGCCGCGCGGCATAGAGGAGCCCTGCGATCGCCGCGACGACGCCGGAAGCCGTGAACAGCATCAGCTTCACCCGCTTGACGTTCACGCCGGAGTAGCGCGCCGCCTCGATGCCGTTGCCCATGACGTAGATGTAGCGGCCGAGCGCCGAGCCGTGCAGCGCGATGCCGATGACGGCAAAAAGCAGGATAAAGACGATGATAGAGAAGGTGAGCGGCCCGAAGATCGGCTGTTGCCCAAGGCTGTTGAACCAGGCCGGATAGCCGCCGATGGCGCGGTCCTCCAGGAAGATGCGTGCAACACCCCGAAATCCGATCAGGCCGGCAAGCGTGACTGCCAGCGACGGCAGCCCCACATAGGCCACCCAGAAGCCGTTGAACGCTCCGCAAAACGCCCCGATCAGGATCGCCGCCAGAAGGCAGAGTGGCATCGGCAGGCCCAACTGGAACAACCATGCCATGACGCAGGCGGCGAGCCCCATGATCGAGGCGACGGAGAGGTCGATCTCGCCGCTGATGATGATCAGCGTCATGACGAGCGCCACGATGATCTTCTCGATCGAGAGCTGGAACAGGTTCACGATGTTCTCGACGCCGAGATAGTAGGGCGAATAGCCGATATTGATCGCGACGATGACGACAAGCAGAGCGAGCAGCAGCCCCTCCCAGCTCATCAGCCGGCTCTGCACCGCGGTCATGGCGCGACCTCCCCTTCGCTGCCGACAGCCGACGTCGGCCTGGCGACGGGCCGCATGTCGGCGCGCGCCCACAGCGCTCTCAAGCGGTTCAGCAGCACTGCGTCGCTTGCGACGGCAAGCAGGATGAGCAGGCCGAGAATGGCGTCGCGCCAGAACTCGTTGATCTGCAGGCGGAACAGGCTCTGCTCCAGCGTGCCGATCATGACCGCGCCGAGCATCGCGCCGATCAGCGTGCCCGAGCCGCCGAAGATATTGACGCCGCCCACCACGACGGCAGCGACCACCTGCAGCTCGAGCCCGCGGCCGGCCTCGACGGTGATGTTGCCGAAGCGGGCGAGAAACATGAAGCCGGCGAGCCCTGACAGCGCGCCGGAAAGCGCGAAGGCGGTGAAGATGATGCGCTGCTTGGGCAGCCCGACCAGCTCGGCCGCGTCCGGGTTCGAGCCTATCGCATAGAAGCCGCGACCGAAATTGAAGAAGCTGAGGAGCAGCTGGAATACGATGACAACGATCAACGCCAGCACGACGATCGCGCGGATCTCGAGGCCGCCGATGGTCATGAGCGGCATCTGCGGCAGATCGACGAGCCAGGGCGGCAGGCTGTCCGTGGTCACCGTCTTGGCGCCGGAATAGTCGATCAGGATGCCCCGGTAGATCGCCAGCGTGCCGAGCGTCACGATGATAGACGGAACTCGGCCCCAGGCGACGATGACGCCGTTGACAGCCCCCATCAGAAGACCGAGCCCCATGGCGATCGCGATCGCCGACAGGGCTCCGAGATTGGGATTGGCCGCGAGCTGAACACCGGTGAAATAGGCGGTGCAGCCGACGATCGAGCCGACCGAGAGATCGATGTTGCGGGTGAGCACGACGAGCGTCATGCCGGCACCGATGACGGTGACGATGGCGACGCTGGTGGCGATACGGTTGAACGTGCGCGAGGTGTAGTAGCCGTCGATCATGGCGCCGAACACGATCACGGCGAGAATGATGATGAGCAGCAGGCTGAGCTCGCGGACCTGCTCCGGCCGGATATGGCGCTGCAGCCAGCTCATGCCGCCACCTCTACAGGCGCCACCGCCGGAGCCTGCCCCATAGCCGCCGTCATGATGCTCTCCTGCGTCGCGGCCTCCCGGTCGAAGATCGCCACCCGCCGCCCTTCGCGCATGACAAGGATGCGGTCGCTCATTGCCAGCACCTCCGGCAGATCCGATGAGATCATGATGATCGCGATTCCCTCGGCTGCGAGCTCGCCGATCATGGCATGCACCTCGGCCTTCGCGCCCACATCGATGCCGCGGGTTGGCTCGTCGAGGATGAGCAGAGAGGGATGCGTGTTCAGCCATTTGCTGAGCATCACCTTCTGCTGGTTGCCGCCCGAGAGCTTGGCGACCGGCAGTTCGACTGACGGGGTACGGATCGCCAGCCGCTTCCTGAAGCTTTCGGCGGTCGCCCGTTCCTCGGCGGCGCGGATCAGACCGAGCCGGCTCAGATAGCGCCGCAGGACTGGCAATGTGATGTTGGAGGCGATCGACATCGGTAGCGACAGGCCGAGCTGGCGCCTGTCCTCCGAGACATAGGCTATGCCGCAGCTCATCGCCTCGCGCGGAGACTTGATGATCCGCTCCTTGCCGTTCAACGTGATCGTTCCGGCAGTCGCCGGTTCGATGCCGAACAGCGCCAGGCCGACATCGGTGCGGCCGGCACCAATCAGTCCGGCGAGGCCGAGCACCTCGCCCTTCTTCACGGAAAAGCTCACATCGCTGAAGACGCCGTCGCGCGCTAGCCCGTGCACCGTGAGCACAGTCTCGTCCCCCGCGACGGACGGGCGCTGCTCGAATAACCCCAGCTCACGCCCTACCATGTCGGCAATGGCGCGCTGCGGCGTCATCTCCGAGCGCGGACGCGTAGAGATCAGCCGGCCGTCGCGAAAAACCGTGATGCGATCGGCGATCTCGAACACCTCTTCCATGCGATGACTGACGAAGACGAGCGCGACGCCGCGGTCACGCAGATCCTTCACCCGCTTGAAGAGCTGGGCAACCTCATGGGCGGAAAGCGACGCCGTGGGCTCATCCATGATCAGGACACGCACATTCATCGAAATCGCCTTCGCGATCTCGACCGACTGCTGCGCGGCAAGGGTCAGCCCGCGCGCCGGGCTCTTCACATCGAGCGCCACGCCGAGGGTCGCCAGGATGCGCTCGGCCTCGCGCGACATCTGCCGCCAGTTGGTCAGCGCGCCGCGGCCCTGGTGGCCGATGAAGATGTTCTCAGCGACATTGAGGTCGGGGAAGAGCAGCGGCTCCTGGTAGACAGTCGCAATGCCGGCATAGGAAGCCTCGCGCGGGGAGCTGAAGGTGACCGGCTTCTCGTCGATCGTGATTGTGCCGCTATCAGGCGAATGCACGCCGGACATGATCTTGATGAGCGTCGACTTGCCGGCGCCGTTTTCGCCGAGCAGCGCATGCACCTCGCCCGGCCGCACGTCGAAGCTCACATCGTTCAGCGCCTTCACGCCGGCAAAGGACTTGGAGATGTTCGTGAGCTTGAGAACTGGGCTCATGGCAGGCCCCGCGAGAAATCGCTGCCGCAGCTTGTCCGCTGAGGAAATGATGCGCTAACCGGCGGCACGTTCGTCTGCCCTCAAAGTGACGATCTCGACGCGCACCCCTTTGTCGCGCAGCATGGTCACGGCTTCCTCCGGTGCTTCGTCGTCGGTGATGACCGTGCTGACGCGTTCGAGCGGGCAGAGAATAAGGCTCGAGCGGCGCTCGAACTTCGACGAATCCACGAGCAGGACGAGTTCGTCGGCCTGGTCGATCAGCTTCTGCTCCGCCTGGATGATCAGCGGGTCGCCTTCCATCACGCCGAGCTGGCTTACGCCCTGCGCGCCCATGAACATGCGCCGCGCGTAGAAGTTGCGGGTCACGTCGTTGTCGAATGGGGAGAGGATGATGTTCTGCTCGCGATAGATCGTGCCGCCCGACAGCATCACCGTATTCTTCGAATGCTTGAGCAGATGCTCGGCGATCGGGAAGGAGTTGGTGAAGACCGTCAAGCGGCGGCTCGCCAGGAAATGCACCATCTGGAAGGTCGTGGTGCCGCCATTGATGATGATCGACTCGCCGTCGCTGCAGAGCGCGACGGCGGCCCGCGCGATCGCCCGCTTCTGGGCGGCGTTCAAGGTCTCGTTGACGCTGAAGGGACGGCCGGCTAGCCCGATGAACTGCGGCGGGGTGAGCGCTTCGGCGCCGCCGCGCACGCGGCGCAGGCGCTTCTGAAGATGCAGCGCAGCAATGTCGCGCCGGATCGTCGCCTCCGACGAGGAGGTCAACTCCACCAGCTCCTGCACCGTCACCACAGGCTTTTCCTGGATGGCGGCCACGATGAGCCTATGACGCTCCTTTTCGTGCATGACTCCTCCCCGAGCCAGTCCATTAATTCACCCGCAAACGACGCTGTCAATCAACTTCGATCATAATATTTCATTGTGCAGTGCAATATGATCGTTTCTGATCGTTTTTGATTGACACGCTCTCGGCCAACATGTGAATTTGAGGCATGATTGCCGTGCCGGACCTGCTCGGCACCAGGAGACTTCCATGCTTGAAACGCGCACCAATCCGCGCCTCGCCAACCTTTGGGACGATGCGAAGGCGGCAGGCATGAGCGAGCCTGAGCGGTTGCTTTATCGCTCGAACCTGCTCGGCTCCGACAAACGGATCACCAATTATGGGGGCGGCAACACCTCGGCGAAGGTGATGGAGAAAGACCCGCTCACCGGAGAGCCGGTCGAAGTGCTTTGGGTCAAGGGCTCCGGCGGCGATGTCGGCACCATCAAGCTCGACGGCTTCGCCACGCTCTACCAGGCCAAGCTCGAAGCGCTGAAGAAGCTTTATCGCGGCCTCGAGCACGAGGATGAGATGGTGGGCTACCTCGCCCATTGCACCTTCAACCTCAACCCGCGCGCTGCCTCGATCGACACGCCGCTGCACGCCTTCGTGCCCAAGAAGCATGTCGACCACATGCACCCGGATGCGATCATCGCGATCGCTGCATCGAAAAACAGCAAGGAGCTGACGGAAAGGGTCTTCGACGGCGAGATCGGCTGGCTGCCCTGGAAGCGGCCTGGATTCGAGCTCGGCCTGTGGCTGGAGAAGTTCTGCAAGGAGAACCCGGACGCCAAGGGCGTCATTCTCGAGAGCCACGGCCTTTTCACTTGGGGCGACACGGCGAGCGAAAGCTATGAGACCACGATCAGGATCATCAATCGCGCTATCGAATGGTTCGAAGGCGAGACCAAAGGCAAACCGGCTTTCGGCGGCGAGACGCATCCGCCCCTGCCCGCCGCCGAGCGCCGGGCGATCGCGGCACGGCTCATGCCGGCGATCCGAGGCATGATCTCCGCCTCCGAGCGCAAGGTCGGCCATTTCGACGACCAGGCGGCCGTGCTCGAATTCGTCGGCTCGAAAGAGCTCGAGAGGCTCGCCGCCCTCGGCACGAGCTGCCCCGACCATTTCCTGCGCACCAAGATCAGGCCGCTGGTGGTCGACTTCGACCCGGCCAATCCGGATCTCGAAAAGACGCTTGCGGGTTTGTCCGGCGCGATAGAGGCCTACCGCGACGGCTATGCGGATTATTACGAGCGCTGCAAGCGGCCGGACAGCCCTGCTATGCGTGACCCGAACGCGGTGGTCTACCTCGTGCCCGGCGTCGGCATGATCACCTTCGCCGGCGACAAGGCGACCGCGCGCATCTCGGCGGAATTCTACGTCAACGCGATCAACGTGATGCGCGGCGCGTCCGGCGTCTCGACCTATGTCGGCCTGCCCGAGCAGGAGGCCTTCGACATCGAATATTGGCTGCTGGAAGAGGCAAAGCTCCAGCGCATGCCCAAGCCCAAGCCGCTTGCCGGCAAGGTGGCGCTGATCACCGGCGGAGCCGGTGGCATCGGCAAGGCGACCGCTGAACGTTTCCTGCGCGACGGCGCCTGCGTGGTGATCGCCGATATCGACGAGCCGGCGCTTGCCGCGGCCGAGAAAGATCTCGCCGGCCGCCATACCGCCGACGCCATCCGCAGCGCCCGCCTCGACGTGACGAAGGAAAAGGACGTGACCGACGCCTTTGCCTTCGCAGCCGCCGAATATGGCGGGCTCGACATGCTGATCTCGAACGCCGGCATCTCCTCCGCCGCGCCGATCGACGAGACGGAGCTGTCCATGTGGAACCGCAACATGGACATACTTTCGACCGGCTACTTCCTGGTCGCGCGCGAGGCCTTTCGGCTGATGAAGAAGCAGAATACGGGTGGCGCGATCGTCTTCATCTCGTCCAAAAACGGGCTTGCAGCCTCGCCCAATGCAGCGGCCTACTGCACGGCCAAGGCCGCCGAAATCCACCTTGCGCGCTGCCTTGCGCTGGAGGGCGCGGAGTTCGGCATACGCGTCAATACGGTAAATCCGGACGCCGTCCTGCGCGGTTCCAAGATCTGGACCGGCGAATGGCGTGAGCAGCGTGCCGCCGCCTACAAAATGGCGCCGGACGAGCTGGAAGAGCATTACCGCAAGCGTTCGCTGTTGAAGCTCGGTGTCTTTCCGGAGGATGTCGCGGAAGCTGCGTTCTTCCTCGTCTCCGACATGTCGGCGAAGTCGACCGGAAACATCATCAATGTGGACGCGGGTAACGCACAGAGCTTTACGCGGTAGTGACGGTGCCAAGCTGGGAGGAGAACCAATGGCCGAGCAACTGATCGCCGCCGATATCGTCGAGAAGGACAACGCCGCGCGCGAAGCCAATCTCAAGCGGGACTACGATGCGCTCGGCGAGCAGCTCGCGCGGCGCGGGATCGCGATCGACGGCATCTTGAAGAAGGTTTCGGCCTTTCACGTGGCCATTCCCTCCTGGGGCGTCGGCACGGGCGGCACGCGCTTCGCGCGCTTTCCCGGTCCCGGAGAACCGCGCGACGTCTTCGACAAGATCGAGGATTGCGCCGTCATCCAGCAGCTTGCCCGCGCCACGCCGACGGTCTCGCTGCACATTCCCTGGGACAAGGCCGACCCGAACCGCCTGAAGCAAGCCGCTTCGCGTTTCGGGCTCTCCTTCGACGCGATGAACTCGAACACCTTCTCCGATGCGAAGGACCAGAAGCTTTCCTACAAGTTCGGCTCGCTCTCGCATAGCGACCCGGCCGTACGTCGGCAGGCGGTCGAGCACAATCTCCAATGTATCGAAATCGGCAAGGTAATAGGCTCGAAGGCGCTGACCGTGTGGATCGGCGACGGGTCCAATTTCCCCGGCCAATCGAATTTCACCAGAGTCTTCGAACGCTATCTCGAAGCGATGCGCGAAATATACGGCGCATTGCCCGAGGACTGGCGGCTCTTCACCGAACACAAGATGTACGAGCCTGCCTTCTATTCGACCGTCGTCCAGGACTGGGGAACGAACTACATCATCGCTGAGCAGCTTGGGCCGAAGGCCTACTGCCTCGTCGACCTCGGCCACCACGCTCCGAACGTCAACATTGAGATGATCGTGGCGCGGTTGATCCAGTTCGGAAAGCTCGGCGGCTTTCACTTCAACGATTCCAAATATGGCGACGACGATCTCGACGCCGGCTCGATCGACCCGTTCCGGCTTTTCCTGGTCTTCAACGAGCTGGTCGATGCCGAACTGCGAGGCGCGAGCGGCTTCGATCCCGCTCATATGCTCGATCAGAGCCACAACGTCACCGATCCGATCGAAAGCCTGATGCTGTCCGCGGTCGAGGTGCAGCGTGCATACGCACAGGCGCTGCTCGTCAATCGCAAGGCGCTCGAAGCCTACCAGGACGACAATGACGCGTTGATGGCGCGCGAGACGCTCAAGGCTGCGTACCGGACCGACGTCGAACCTATTCTCGCCAGGGCAAGACTCGATGCGGGTGGCGCGATTGATCCAGTCGCTGCCTATCGTACGAGCGGCTACCGGAAGAAGGTAGCAGCGGAGCGACCGGCGGTGGCAAGCGGGGGCGGCGGCATCGTTTGACCCCTCAGACCGATAAGGCGCATGCCGATTCGGCCCCGAGCAGCAGGCCATAGCGAAGGTCAGCCGAGCAAAAGCTGCAGAATTTTCGGACGGGATCATGCTCCTACAACAAAGAGCTACCTCTTTTTCGGTATCAGCAGCCGGAAAAGTCACGAAATATCAATAAGCTTGTGTTGAAAGTGAATGCGGTCGGACCCTATTTCTGTCAATAGGAGGGGCGGGCGCGCAATCCGTCATGATTTGCGCACAAATGGTCGCCAAAGCCTGATGAAGGCGACAAGAGAAATGTGCGGGGCATGCTTACCAAGAAGGGAAAATACGGTCTGAAGGCGCTCGTTCATCTATCCGGGCTGCCTCAGGGTCAACTCGCTTTCGTCAACGACATCGCAGTCAAAAACAATATTCCGAAGAAGTTCCTGGACGCGATCCTTGGCGAGCTCCGCAATGCCGGCTTCGTGCAGAGCCGCAAAGGCAAGGACGGTGGCTACCGTCTCGCCCGCCTGCCTTCCGAGATCAAGGTCGGCCATGTGGTCCGGGTGCTCGACGGGCCGTTGGCGCCCATCCCGTGCGCCAGCCGTACACAGTATCAGCCCTGCGAAGACTGTGACGAGGCGATCTGCCAGGTCCGCCACATGATGCTCGAGGTGCGTCAGGCGATCGCCGAGGTTCTCGACAATCGCAGCCTCGCCGACATGCGCGACGCCGCCAACGACGACGTGCTCGCCGGTATCAAGTACCAAATTTAGAAAATCGTTTCGCTACCCTGCCTGCGTTAACATTTGTCGGCTTCGCTCGCAGCCTGTATCCTATATATGCCAGGATCCCAACCGGAGGCGTTGCTGAATGACCGGCAGGCCAGGCAGGCTGGCGATCATCATTATCGGCGGAGGCGCGAGTGGCGTATTGCTAGCCGCGCATCTGCTGAGTGATCCCGAAGCCGATATCCGCGTCACGCTGATCGAGAAGCGCCAGGCCTTCGGCCAGGGCCTCGCCTATTCGACCACGCTAGACGACCATATTCTCAACGTCAGTGCGCTCGGCATGAGCGCCTATGCCGACGATCCCGAGCATTTCTGGCACTGGCTGGAGCGCACTGGACGCGCGCCGGACAAAAACCCCCGCAAGCTCTATCTGCCCCGCCATCTCTATGCCGAATACCTCGCCGGCATTCTTGATGAGATGCGCGCGAGGGAAGCACAGTCCGGGCGTCTTCATATGATGTCCGAGGAATGCGTGTCCGCCGCGGCAACCCCGTCGGGCGTCGCCGTCGACCTTGCCAACGGCACGAGCCTCGTCGGCCATATCGCAGTCCTCGCGGTCGGCCATGAGGAGCAGCCCCTGGTTGGCAAGGATATCGCCATTCGCCCGGGCAGCGAAGCAGACACACCGGTCGATCCTGACGCGGACGTGCTCATCCTCGGGACGGGGCTCAGCATGGTGGATGCCTGGCTCTCGCTCGTTGCGCATGGCCATCGCGGCCATGTCGTCGCGCTGTCGCGGCGTGGTCTTCTCCCCTCCATGCACCGCAAGGGCAACCCGATCCGCCTGGATGCCGCGGACGTACCGCTTGGCACCGAGCTATCCTATTTCGTTCGCTGGTTCCGAGATCTGGTTCGGACCACAGTGCGCGCCGGCGGCGATTGGCGCGACGTGGTGGACGGCATCAGGCCCTTCAACCAGAAGATCTGGCGCAGCTGGCCGCCGAGCGCCCGGCGACGGTTCATCGAGCACACGCGCGCCTGGTGGGACATCCATCGTCACCGTATGCCGCCGGACCTCCACGAACGCGTGACCCAGGCCGTGACGGACGGGACGCTCGAGCTCGCGACCGGCAAGCTGGTCGGCGCCAGCCGCGAAGGCGATGCCATCGCGGCGACGATCAAACGTCGAGGCGCGCCAGGCCCCGAGACGCTGCACGTCGCTCGCGTCTATGACTGCACCGGCATTACGGCAGACCTGACCACCGGCACGAATCCCGTAGTGCGCGCGCTGATTGACCGCGGCCTGGCTCGGCCCGACCCCCTGCATATTGGACTCGACGTGACGGAAGGCTGCGCCATCATCAAGGCGGACGGCCAACCCTCGGAGCGCCTCTACGCGATCGGTCCCCTGACGCGCGGCGCCTTCTTCGAGATCGAGGCGATCCCGGACATCAGGGTGCAGTGCTCGATGCTGGCAAAGAACCTGACCGAACGTGCTCGGATGGCTCAGGCGGGGTAGTGCCGCCACCAGACGTTGCGGAACTTGCCGTGCCGCGGCCGCATGGCCGCATCGCTGCAGCACTCACATTCCGCGTGGACCTTAGGCCGAGTACCGTCCCCAGTGCGCGTAGACAACATTCGCGGACCGTGCCTGGATGTCCTCCCGCTGATCAAAGCCGCGATGCGCAAGCGCACGCCGCACCATCGGAGCGACGGCGCTGCCGAAAGCGGAAATATCGCGGGCTGTGCTGAGCCCGGTCACGATGAAGTCGGTGACCCCGATGTCGCGATAATCGAGAAGCGTGAGCGCGGCCTTCTCGGGGGCGCCGGGGATGACGGCCGCCTCCGCGCCGGTCGAACCCATTTCGGCAAAGCCGGCGTAACGATTGGCCGACCACCGCACCGGAAGCGCAAAGCGGATGGTGTCCGCGCGGCGGTGACAGGAGGCGGCAACTCTGACACGCTCGATGGTCCGCCGCGTCTCCTCCATGGTTGCAGCGGGCAGCACGAAGAGATCGGCATGCCGCGCCGCGATCTTCACGGCCGTACCGGAAGCGCCGGCCAACGCCAGCGGAACCGAACTGCCGTTGAAAGGCTTGGCGCCGGAGAAGGCCGCCTTCAGACGATGGAAGGTGCCTTCATAGTCGATCGGCTTGTTGTTCGACCAAAGCCGCTTCAACAGCACGACATATTCGTCGAGCCGGGCCAGGCTCTCTTCATGCGAAAGAGGCGGTGCCTCGCAGGACGCAGGCTCCATGCGGACGGTGATGCGCCCGCTGCTCAACTGGTCGAGCGTCGCAATCTGCCGCGCTGCAATCTCGGGCGAGAGCGATCCGGCGCGATGCTCGACCTCGAGGCCCAGCACCGAGGTCGCATTCAAAACGCAGGAGGCAAGTGTCGCTGCATCCTGCGCCCCGCCCTTCTCGGCGATCAGCAGCCGGTCGAAGCCTGCCGCCTCTGCGGCGCTCGCAAGCTCGGCAAGTGCATCGCGGCTGATCCGCCCTTCACGATCCGCTGCGCCAAGACTTGGAATATCGACAGTGAATTCGATCCGCATTTTGTCCTCCGCTGGTTGCGCAAGGCACAACCATGCACCGCCCAGGCTGACCCGTCCGGCGAAATGCTGCGCAGGCGATCAACCCGCCTGCCGATGGTGCTAGTGGCCGATAACCCCAAAGACTAGGGCGGCCGCGAATCCGACGGAGAGGAAAAAGGTGAGCATCAGGACGATGTCCTGAAGCGAACGCCGGCGATGTGCCGTGCTGTGCAATCGGGGCCGGTCATCGGCCGAACGGGTAAGGTACGTCATGTAGACCTCCGTCTTGCACCTTGAATCTAGCAAATTAGTAGACATTGTCGATTTCGATTTTTATGGGAAACGCGATATCCTATTCTAAAAATAGCATGCTAATTGGCATGTAATTCCAATTGTTCAGGGATTCCTTTGGCACCTGTGGAGAAGGCGTTGGTCCACCGTCACGAGTCAGTCACAATCCTAAACGTGTTGTGACCGTCTGCTTCGGAAGGCGATTAACGGCTCAAGCGGCAAAGCGATCCCGCTGGATCGAAATTTTCTCCGAAGCTGCCGCTTGTCGGAAAACGCATCTCTGGCATTCCTGCGGTGGCCATCCATAATCCACTAGGAAACAGCGGCGCGGGCGGCAGATGCAGGCAATGGGGTGGAGCTTTCGCTCTGCGGTGCGCCTGGAAGGGGACTTTCAATGTCTTACGAACTGATTTCTCGGCGCAGCATTCTCAAGGCCACTGGCCTGCTCCTCGCTTCGACGGCCATGCCTACCCTCCTTGTCGCGCAGGAGGCGCCCAAGAAGGGCGGCCGCCTCACCGTCGCAGCCGATTCGGAGCCGCGCAACCTCAATCCCGCGATCGTGGCGTCCAACGGCGTGTTCTTCGTTTCGAGCAAGGTGGTGGAGCCGCTCGCCGAAGCTTCGTTCGATGGCGAAGGCGGGCTCGAGGGGCGGCTGGCGACGAGCTGGGAAGGCTCGGAAGACGGGCTGACGGCGACCTTCCGGTTGCGCGAGGGCGTGAAGTGGCATGACGGCAAGCCGTTCACCTCGGCCGACGTCGCCTTCTCGGCGCTGCAGATATGGAAGCCGCTGCAGAATCTCGGCCGCGTCGTATTCAAGGACCTGGAGGCGGTCGAAACGCCTGATCCGCAGACGGCGGTGTTCCATTTCAGCAAGCCGACCCCGTTCCAGCTCATCAGGAATGCCCTGCCTGCGCTTTCCAGCGTGGTGCCGAAGCACCTCTACGAAGGGACCGACATCAGCAACAACCCCGCAAACAATGCGCCAGTCGGCACAGGTCCATTCAAGTTCGCCGAGTACAAGCCCGGCGAGTTCTACCGGCTGGAGCGCAATCCCGACTATTGGCGCCAGGACCAGCCCTATATCGACGAGATCATCTACCGCGTGCTGCCGGACCGCGCCGCGGCCGCAAACTCGCTCGAAGCCGGCGAGATCGACCTCGCCGCCTTTTCGATGGTGCCGCTCGCCGATCTCGATCGCATCGGCAAGGTCGAGGGCCTGGAGGTGGTCACCAAGGGCTATGAAGCCCTCACCTACCAGCTGATCGTCGAGATCAATCACCGCCGCAAGGAACTCGCCGACCTCAAGGTGAGGCAGGCGATCGCTCATGCGATCGACAAGGATTTCGTCGTCAAGACCGTCTTCCTCGGTTATGCCGAGGCAGCAACTGGGCCCGTGCCGCAGAACGACAAGCAGTTCTACACGGCGGAGGTGCCGACCTATCCTTTCGATGTGGCAAAGGCCAATGCTCTGCTCGACGAAGCCGGCTATAAGCGCGGCGGCAACGGAATCCGTTTCAAGCTGAAGCTGCTCCCCGCGCCCTATTTCAACGAGACGAAGCAGTTCGGCGACTATCTCCGCCAGGCGCTTGCCGCGATCGGCATCGATGCCGAGATCGTCAACAACGACGCGGCGGCGCACCAGAAGGCTGTGTATACCGACCACGCTTTCGACCTGGCCGTGGCGCCGCCCGTCTTCCGCGGCGACCCGGCCATCTCGACGACGATCCTGGTGGAGAGCGGCATCCCGGACGGCGTGCCTTTCTCCAACCAGGGCGGCTACGCCAATCCCGAGCTCGACGCGCTGATCGCCAAGGCCGCGAGCGAGCTCGATCCGGACAAGCGCATCGCGCTCTACCATGATTTCCAGAAGCTGGTCGCCGCCGACCTGCCGCTGATCAACGTCGCCGAATGGGGCTTCACCTCGGTTGCGAGCCAGAAGGTGAAGAACGTCGCCAACAACCCGCGTTGGGCGGTGTCGAACTGGTCGGACGTGTGGGTGGAGGGGTGATGAGAAAGGCGATTGCCTGATGTCATCGCAGCTTGATAACCGATAGGCCTGCTTTGCCTAACGGTCGTTGAACGTGGTGCTCTACGTTGCCCCCCCCCCCCTCTGTCCTGCCGGACATCTCCCCCACAAGGGGGGAGATTGGACGGCCGCTTCGGTTTCGCCAATCGCCAACGCTGCAGAACGTGTGCTGTCAAAAATGAAGGCCAATCTCCCCCCTTGCGGGGGAGATGTCCGGCAGGACAGAGGGGGGCGCGACGGGGCGAAAGCTTCATCAGATAGAAGCAATCAGCGGAGCACCCCATGCCCCGCGCGCTGATCCTCCTCCGCCGCCGCCTGCTCACCGCCATCCCCGTGCTCCTGCTCGTCGTCATCGGCACATTCTTCCTGCTGGAGGCTGCGGGTGGCGACGCGGTCGACGCCTACATCGCTTCGACTGGCGGCGATGCGGGCCTGATCGAACAGCTTCGCCACCAATGGGGGCTCGACCAATCGGCCGGCGCACGGCTAGCTGCCTATCTCTGGGCGCTCGCCCATCTCGACCTTGGCTGGTCCGTCTCCTTCTCCCGGCCGATCGGCGAGGTGATCGCCGAGCGCTTGCCGAACACGCTGCTTTTGATGGGCTCGGCGACGGCGCTCTCCTTCGGCCTCGGCTCGGCGCTGGGCATCGTCGCCGGTGCGCGGCCGGGCAGCCTGCGCGACCGAGCGCTGTCGATCGGGTCGCTGGCACTCTACGCCGTCCCCGGCTTCTGGCTCGGGCTGGTGCTGACCGTGATCTTCGCGGTCCAGCTGCGCTGGCTGCCGCTCTCCGGCATGGAGACGATCGCTTCCGGCAAAACCGGCCTGGCCCGCGCTGCCGACATTGCGCGGCATCTGGTGCTGCCCGTCGCAGCGCTCGGCTTCATCTATCTCGCGCTGTATCTCAGGACCATGCGCGCCGCCATGGCGGAAGCCTGGCGGCAAGACTTCGTGCTCGCTGCCAAGGCGCGCGGGCTCTTACGCCGCCGCATCGTGCTCATCCATGTCGCCCGCAATGCACTGCTGCCGCTGGTGACGGTGCTCGGTGTCCAGTCAGCGGCGATGCTCGGCGGCAGCGTCGTCATCGAGACTGTCTTCTCGATCCCCGGCCTCGGCAGGCTGGCGCAGGAAGCGGTCGCCTCGCGCGATACGCCGCTGCTGCTTGGCATCATTCTCGTCAGCGCAGTGCTAGTGATCGCCATCAACCTCGTCGTCGATCTGGTCTATGCAATGCTCGACCCCCGTATCGGGCGTGATCCCGGAAAATTGCAGGGTTTTCGGATGAGATCAGGCTATAGAGGCAAGAACAGCGGAGAGCCGGCGTGAACACGCTGCGCCGTTTCTTTGCGACGCCGGAAGGTGCCGCCGGGGCGGCTATTCTCGGTATGCTCGTACTGATCGCTCTTTTTGCGCCGCTCCTCTTCCCGCAGGACCCCCTGTCGATCGCCGGCCCCCCTCTTCTGCATCCGTTCACCGACTGGTCGCTTCCGCTCGGCACGGACCGCCTTGGCCGCGACGTGCTCGCCGGCATCGTGCATGGCGCCCGCACCTCGCTCGCGGTGGCGCTGGCCGCGGCCCTCGCCTCCATCGTCGTCGGCGCAACCGTGGGGACGATCGCAAGCTTCGCAGGAGGTCTGGTCGACGAGGCTTTGATGCGCCTGGTCGACGCCTTCCAGACGGTGCCCGGCTTCCTGCTGGCGCTCGCTTTCGTCAGCATCGTCGGCCCCTCGCTCGCAGTGGTGGTGGTGGCCATCGCGCTGTCGGCCTGGACCGGACCTGCCCGCATCGCCCGCGCCGAGGTTCTGTCGATCCGCGAGCGCGACTATGTCGCTGCCGCACGCGTTATCGGCATGCGCCCGTCCGAGATCGCCTTCCGCGAGATCCTGCCCAACGCGCTGCCCCCCGTGCTCGCGCTCTCCGCGATCATCGTCGCCTCGGCGATACTGATCGAGGCGGCATTGTCCTTTCTCGGCCTCGGCGACCCGAACCGTGTCACCTGGGGTGGCATGATCGCCGAGGGGCGCACCGTGTTGCGCTCTGCACCCTACCTCTCGATCATTCCCGGCATCGCGCTGGTGCTCGCCGTGCTCGGCGTTTACCTCGCCGGGGAAGGCATAGTCGAGGCGACCGCTGCCAGACGGGGCTACACGTGACCCCTCGCCTTTCCATCCAAGATATTTCGGTCCGCTATGTCGGCGCTGCGGTGCCTGCGCTCGATCGCGTGAGCTTCGACCTTGCGGCCGGCGAGCGGCTCGCCGTCATCGGCGAAAGCGGCTCGGGCAAGAGCACGCTGGCGCTCGCCGTCGTTGGCCTGCTCCCATCGCGGACGGTCGTGTCGGGCAGCACGGACTGGCCCGGCCTCGGCCATCCGCCTGTCAATGGTCGCGATATCGGCTTCGTCTTCCAGGACCCCGGCGCGAGCCTCGATCCCGTCATGCGCGTCGGCAGGCAGATCGCGGAAGTGGCCTACACGCATCTCGGCATCGGCTGGCAGGCCGCCCATGCCACCGCGATCGAGCTGATCGGACGCGTCCGCTTGCCCGAGCCGGCGCGCATCGCCGAAGCCTTCCCGCATCAGCTCTCCGGCGGGCAGAGACAACGCGTCGCCATCGCCGCCGCGATCGCGGCGCGGCCGAAGCTGCTGATTGCCGACGAGCCGACCAGCGCCCTCGACACCATCGTGCAAGCCGAGATCGTTTCGTTGATCGACCGGCTTGTGAAGGAGGACGGCATGTCGCTGATTTTCATCAGCCACGACATAGCGCTGGCCTCCACGATCGCAGACCGAATTGCCGTGTTCCGCGCCGGCCGCATGGTGGAGATCGGCAAGACCGAAGATGTCGTCGCCGTGCCGCGAGAGGCCTATACGCGGACCCTGATCGAAGCAGCGGTCATTCCCCTTGCCACCTCCGCTGACCATGCTGGAGGCGGCCAGTCATGAGCGCAGCGCTTCTCGAGCTGCGAGGCGTGTCGAAGTCCTTCCTTCGCGCAGGCCAGCCCGTCAGCGCCGTCGATAGTGTTTCGCTCGACCTCGGATGCGGCGAGACGCTGGCGCTGGTCGGCCCTTCCGGCAGCGGCAAGTCGACGCTCGCCCGCATCGTCATGCGCCTTGTCGAGCCGGACAGCGGAGAAATCCGCTTCGACGGCGTCGACCTCGCCGCCGCGCAAGGCGAGGCGCTGCGCAAGCTGCGCCGGCGCTTCCAGATGGTCTTCCAGGATCCGCTCGCCGCGTTCAACCCGCGCGCGACGGTCGCCCGCGTGCTCGACGATCCGCTGCGCATCCACCGCCTGGCCGGTCGCGACGAACGCCCGAGCGCTATTGCCGCCCTCCTTGAACGTGTCGGCCTCGATCGGTCGCTCGCCGGCCGGCGCATCCACGAGATTTCCGGTGGCCAGCGACAACGCATCGCCATTGCCCGCGCCATTGTGACGAAGCCTGACCTTGTCGTGCTCGACGAGGCGCTCTCCGCTCTCGATGTGACCGTGCGCTCTGCCGTGCTGAAGCTGCTCCGCGACCTGCAATGCGAACAGCAGCTCTCATATCTCTTCATCTCTCACGACCTCGCTCTTGTGTCATCCTTTGCCGAAAGGATCGCGATCATGGATGCCGGCCGCATCGTCGAGACAGGGCCGGCCGCAAAGGTGATCGCCGACCCACAATCGGCTACCGCCAAGGCGCTGGTCGCGGCAATCCCAAAGCTGAAGACGGGAGCAGTCCAGCCATGAACGATCTTCCGGACAAAAAGGCCGACCGCGCCGAAAGGTTGAGCCGTGAGCTCGACGCCGCCTTCAGGAACCGCGCCGACCTCTACCGTCTCCTTCTCGACGAACTGACGGCCGAGATTGGCAGCCAGGCCGCAGAAGCCGTCATGATCCGCGCAATCGAGAAGCGCGGCCGCGAGGTGGCGGCCGCAGCCTTCCCGAGCTTCGGGCCGAACGACGCGCGCGCGATCGGCGAGGCTTTCCTCGCTGTCAGTCCCGATGATGGCCGTATGTACCCGACCGATGTTGAGAGGAGCGACACCGGCATCGCCTTGAAGGTGCGCCGCTGCCCGCTGAAGGACGCCTGGATCGAGGCCGGCGTAGGCGGGGCCGAACTGGCGACGCTCTGCCGCATCGCCGGCGCCTTCGATCGTGGGCTCTTCGAGGCGACGGGTGTCCGCTTCGAGAACGTCACCTGGACGCCGGGCCACGGTCCCGGCTGCTGCCATATCCGGCTCACCGATCGCGATGCGTGAGCCGCAAGTCAAACGCTGGCAAACCGATGCGCGGCTGCGCTAAGGTGGATCAACAGCGACGGCCGATTGGGAGGAGCCTTTGCCGAACGAGATCATGGATTGGTCGAAGGTTACGCCGAGGACCGTGATCCCCGGCTTTGTCGGCCGCTTCCTGCATTCCGACACGATGACGTTCGCGCTTTGGGAGATCGCCGCCGGATCGACGCTGCCCGAGCATTCGCATCATCACGAGCAGGTCGTGCATCTCTACGAGGGCGAGTTCGAAATGACGGTTGAAGGCAAGACGATGCGGATGCTGGCAGGGACGGTCTTCGCCATCCCAGCCAATGCCCGCCATCACGGGCGCGCGCTTACCAACTGCCGCATCATGGACGTGTTCTACCCGGTGCGGGAGGACTATCGCGAAGGTGCCGGCAAGACCATTATCGGCGATGCTGCGAGGGACTGACGCCATAGCGCGCCTGAAACCTTCTGTTACATCTGCGTCTCCGCCAAACTCCGGCGTTTGAGATTTGCGGCGAGCGAAATGCCAAGCTCCCCCTTCTCCCCTTGTGGGAGAAGGTGGCTCGGCGCTTGCGCCGAGACGGATGAGGGGTGCTCCAGAAGGCGATGTCGGTTGTGGAGCTGGACGAAATGCGACGCTGAAGGAAGAAACGCCGGTGCGGAAGCTCACCAGCGCCCTATTCGGAACCGCCGCGCTCCACGCAACACCCCTCATCCGTCTCGGCGCTATCGCGCCGAGCCACCTTCTCCCACAAGGGGAGAAGGGGGAGCTCTGCATTTGCGTCTCCGCCAACCTCAAACGTTGCGATTTGCTTGAAGGTGAAAGGCTGCCTCGCCCCCTACATCACCGCGCCGACCTGCCAGGGCACGAACTCGTTGTCGCCATAGCCGAGCTCTTCCGACTTCGACTTTTTGCCGGAGGCCACTGCGAGCACTTCGCGGAAGATCTCCTCGCCCTTGTCGGCGAGCGAAACGCCGTCGAGTATGTCGCCGCAATTGATGTCCATGTCGTCGACCATCTTCTCGTACATCGGCGTGTTTGTGGCGAGCTTGATCGATGGCACGGGCTTGCAGCCATAGGCCGAGCCGCGGCCGGTGGTGAAGCAAAGCACGTTCGCCCCGCCCGCTACCTGCCCGGTCGCAGACACCGGATCGAAGCCGGGCGTATCCATGAAGACGAAGCCTTTCTCGTTCACCAGCTCCGCATATTCGTAGACCGCGGTGAGCGCCGTCGTGCCGCCCTTGGCCGCCGCGCCGAGGGATTTCTCCAGGATTGTCGTGAGCCCGCCGAGCTTGTTGCCCGGCGACGGGTTGTTGTTCATCTCGCCGCGGTTGCGGGCGGTGTAATCCTCCCACCACTTGATGCGCTCGACCAGCTTCTCGCCCACCGCCCGGCTCACGGCGCGGCGCGTGAGCAGGTGCTCGGCGCCGTAGATCTCGGGCGTTTCCGAAAGGATTGCCGTGCCGCCATGGCGCACGAGAATGTCGGCGGCCACGCCGAGTGCCGGATTGGCGGTGATGCCGGAATAGCCGTCGGACCCGCCGCATTGCAGCGCGAGCGTGAGCTCGGCCGCCGGCAGTGTCTCGCGCTTTGCCCGCGCCACGATAGGCAGCATCTCCTTGATGCGCTCGACGCCCCATTCCACCATCTTCTTGGTGCCGCCGATCTCCTGGATCGTCATGGTCTGGAACGTGTCGCTCTCCTCGATGCCGTAGACCTCCTTCATCTTGCCGATCTGGAATGCCTCGCAGCCGAGGCCTACCAGCAACGTGCCGCCGAGATTGGGATTGCAGGCATATCCCCACTGCGTGCGGCGAAATATCCGGAAGCCCTCGCCGTCGAGATCCATCGCGCAGCCCGTGCCGTGCACGAAGGGGATCACGCCGTCGATCGTCGGATAATCGTCGAGGATGCCGGATCGGTTGATCTCCTGTGCCATGTACTTGGCGACCGTCGCCGAGCAGTTCACGCTGGTTAGGATGCCCAGATAGTTGCGCGTTCCCGCCTTGCCGTTTGCGCGGCGGAAGCCTTCGAATGTCGCACGCTCGCCCTCCGGCACGAAATCGGTCCGCGGAGCGGCAGCGGAGAAGTCGTAGTCGCGTTCGAAGGCGCCGTGCTCCGGCCCCATGTCGCAATTGTGCGTGTGCACCCAGTCGCCGGTCACAATCGGCTGGCTGGCGAAGCCGATGATCTGGCCGAACTTGATGACCGGCTCGCCGACGCCAATGTCACGCGCCGCAATCTTGTGGCCGAACGGAATGCGCTGCCGCGCCTTCACGCCCTCCGTCGTGGCGGCATCCTTTTCGATGCGTTCGCCGGCGACGAGGATGTTGTCCTCAGGGCTGAGACGCAGTGTGCGGGCGGTAGTGACGGTAAGCATGGCAGATTCCGGAAGCTGGCTGGACAATGCTGTTTTGGCTGCCCGTTATCTGCCACGCTGGGCGGGTGCGGGCAATCGCCTTCGTTTGTCACATTTGTCGGACGATTGCGACAGGCGGTGACGTTCAGGAGGAACTTCGCCCCGCCCTGGGCACCAAAATTCTCCTGAGGTCTCGTCAATCCTCAAGAGTGCTATTCGGGCGGGCTCCGATAAAAGGATCAGTCGTGGTGAAAAACCTCGACCATGCTTGCCCACCACTCGCCTTTCGCACGCGTGTCGAGCGGGACCTGCATGGGGTCGCAGATCGTCCACCATTTCTGCATCGCGGGATTGTCAGCCATTACGGCGGCGTCGGCTGCGAAATCGGTCCCATGGTATTCCCAATAGGCGAAGAGGATATCCTCCGGTTCGCGCAAGAAGATCGAGTAGTTGCGGATGTTGGCCTTCGTAATGGCCGCTAGTACTTCCGGCCACACGGCGGCGTGGATTTTCCGGTATTCCTGGATCACCTCCCGCTTCAGCCCGATACATAAGCCCATCCGCTGCATGCTTTTCCTTTCCTCGTTGGATGACGTGCTCATCCTATAGGTCGGAGGCGGGCACGTTCGATTCCGCATTCAAGGCGATCGAGTCCGACGCTATCTCAAGCGTATTGCGCAGCGACGTCGCCAGATGCTCGCGCATGCATTGCACCGCGAGCTCGGCGTCTCCGGCCTGCAGCGCTTGCAGGATCTGCATGTGCTGGCGGATCGTCACCGCCCCCAGACCGGGCTGGGGTATGGCGAGGTGCCGGCCGCGATCCATCTGCGCCTTGGAAATATCGACGGCACGCCAAAGCATATGCAGCCCGTTCACCTCTGCGATCATGCGATGGAAGGTATCGTCGAGCCGGATCGCGTCATCGAAACGCTGACGGTTGATCGCGAGCTCGTGAGCGGCGATGTTGTCGGCGAACGCCTCGGCTGCCTGGACCGTTAGTCGGCCCGCCGCGCGAGCGACGCTCTCGGCTTCAAGCGCGGTGCGGATTATATAGGCCTCCTCGAGCGCCTTGCGGCTTATCGGAGCGATGAATGTTCCGCTCTGGGCAAAGACGTCGATCAGACCCTCGTCGCTGATCCGCTTCAGTGCCTCGCGCACCGGCGTGCGCGATACGCCGAGCTGCGCCGCGAGCGCCGCCTCGATCACCGCCTCGCCCGGCCGCATGCGCCCGCTTACGATCAGGTCGCGCACGACCCGGTAGACCTGTTCGCTAAGGGCTCCGCCGCGGCGTTTCAGAAGTGCAGTTTCTAGATTCATCTTGTTGCTTCCGGCGCAAAGCCAACAGAACCGACGAGACTTTTCCAGAGCGTTTGCCCGGAAGGTCGAGGCGGAAATTCCGCCTCGACCCAGGTAAGACACGCGCCGGCTACTTGGCGATGCAGGTATCGGCGTTAGCGGGCGTGCAGACGTCAAGGCCGGTGTAGGTCGGGTCCTGTGGCCCGGGTTTGCCGTCCTTGATGTCCTTCAGCGCAATCATCGACTTATACCCCATTTCATAGGGGCGCTGGCCGACCTGGCCCTGCGAAAGACCCTCCTTCATCTGGTCGATCTGGGTGGGCAGCGTGTCGGCATAGACGACCGCCAGTTCGCCCTTGGCGATCTTGTCCTTGAACGGCTCCGTCGCGGCACGGTTCGCGTCGGGCACGAACTGGGCGAAGCCGCCCGTCGCCGCGAAAGCATCCAGGTTCGGCATCTTGGTCAGGAGATCCTGGAACTGCTGAGCCGCCAGCGGGAAGTCGTCATTGGTGTAGAGCGGGCAGCCTTCAGCTTCGGTCCAGCCGTTCTGGCCGGTCAACGGATCGCCAGGGGAGGCAGCCGACTGCTTGCCGGCCAGGCCGTCGCGAATGCCCTGCATGCGCTCGTTGAGGTTGGCCGCGGCAGCGCCACCCGACTGGATGCAGATCGTGCCGCCATTCGGCTTCAACTGCTGGAGGATCTTCGCGATGTTGGTGCCGATCTCGTAATTGTGGGTGCCGATATAGGCGGCGCGCAAATCCTTGTTCTCCGGCAGCACGTCGGAGTCGAAGGTGATCACCGGGATGCCGGCATCCTTGGCCGCCTGCAAGGCCGATACGATCGCCACCGCATTGGATGGCGACACGGCAATACCCGCGACTCGCTTGGCGACCAGGTCCTGCACGATCTGCACCTGCTCGTCCCCGCCGCCGTGCTGGCCCGGGCCGATATACTGGCACTCGAATGCGTTGCCGGAATCCTCGGCGGCCTTTTTGCAGCCGGCCAGCGCTTGGTCGTAGAACGGGTTGTCCATAGCCTTCGGCACGAGTGCGAAGACGGGCTTGTCCTGCGCAAAAGCCTGTGCGCCGGCCAGCGCCGCGAAAGCGACGGCGGCGCTCAAAACGATAGTTTTCATGGTTCGATTCTCCTCCGGAATATTTCTCGTTTCGTGCCCCAATGGGCGATTCAAAAGAACGTTTCGTCTGCCTGGATTGCGCTCATCGCGTAATGCCGCCGCCGGATGGCGACACGAGCAGTACTGCTCATCGATTTCTTCTCATTCACGCTCCCTCACGTTGGCTTTGATGGTGCTGCGGTTCTCCTCCCGCAGGTTTTGCTAGTGGCGGCTGATCGGGATCCAGCGATGCAACACCGCACGCAGCGACGTGCCGCCGGTCTGCATACCGAGCAGAACCGCGAGAATGATGAAGACACCGACAAACGCCCCTTGCCAGTTCGAGTCGATGCCGGCCATAAGCAAGGCGTTTCGGATCACCTCCAGGAAAGCCGAGCCCACCACGGCACCGAAAGCCGTGCCGTAACCTCCCATCAGGCTAGCTCCGCCGATCACGGTCGCGGCGATCACGCGCAGCTCGTAGCCGGTCCCAAGGGCATTGAGGGCCGAGCCGTTGTACCCCAGAAGCAGAAGGGCGGCGACGGAAGCCGTGAACGCGGAAAAGACGTAGGCCTGGAACTTGATCCAGTCGACGGGCACGCCGGTCAGCCGCGCCGCGTGCTCGTTGCCGCCGATCGCAAAGAGATGCCGAGCCCAGGCGGTGAAGTTGAAGACCCAGCCCACGATCAGGGCGAGCACGATCAACGTCCAGAAATGCGACGAGAATTCCGGCATCCAGGACGGGGCCCAGCCAGCCGGCCCTCGAAGCGGCCACTTCGCCTGGCCGATCGCCTTCACGATCGGTGCATCCGGCCCGAACTGGTAGAGCATCTGGTTGCCTGAAAACACTACAGCCAACGACCGGGCGAACGACATCATGCCGAGCGTCACCACGAAAGACGGCATGCCGAAATAGGCGACGAAGAACCCGTTGATGGCACCGCAGGCGAGCCCCGCCATCATGCCCATCGAGAAGGCGACGTACCAAGGATAGTGCCAGGTCAGGAACAGGCCGGCCACGATGGCAACAAGCGCCATAATGGAGCCTATGGACAGATCGATGCCGCCGGTGATCAACACCACCGTCATGCCGAGGGCCATGATGCCGAAGGGCGCGAAGTTACGCGAGATGTTGCCGAGATTCTCGACCGAACCGAAGGTCGGTTCCAACGCCGTCATCACAAGCATGAGCGCGGCCAGCGCCACCGCCACCCAGAAGGACTGGGCGTGGAACAGCTTCTGCAACGGCGTCTGCTCGCGCACGTCAACCACTTCGTCCAAAGCAGCATGGCTTGCGACGGCCGATTCGGATGCAACGGATGCTCTAGGCTGCACGTATCGCTCCCGTAATCAGTCCGGTGATCTCTTCAGGCGACGTGGCGGCCGTGGCCTTGTCGGCCACCTTTGTGCCGCGGCGCATGACGATGATGCGGTCGCACACGGCAAACACGTCGGGCATACGGTGGCTGATCAGCATCACCGAGACGCCCTGCCCCTTGAGGCGGCGGATCAGCTCGAGCACCTCGGCGACCTGCCGCACCGAGATCGCCGCCGTCGGCTCGTCCATCATGACCAGCTTGGCGTTCGACAGTCGCGTGCGTGCAATCGACACCGCCTGGCGCTGCCCGCCTGACATTTTCCTGACGAGATCGCGTGGCCGGGTCTCCGACTTGAGTTCGGCGAACAGCGCCGCCGAGCGGTCGATCATGGCCTTCTTGTCAAGGACGCGGAAGGGCCAGACGCCCTTCTTGATCTCGCGGCCGAGGAACACGTTCTGTGCGGCGGTCAGGTTGTCGGCAAGCGCGAGATCCTGATAGACAACCTCAATTCCCTGGGCTCGCGCCTCGATAGGCTTGTGGAAATGGCAGACTTGTCCATCGACGACCACCTCGCCCTCGCTGGGCAGGAAATTGCCGGCGATCAGCTTCACCATCGTCGACTTGCCGGCGCCGTTGTCACCCATGAGACCCACGACCTCAGCGGGCTCGACAGCGAAGCTGACGTCCGTCAGGGCACGGATCGCTCCGAAATTCTTCGACACTCCGCGTACTTCCAGAAGTGGCATTCCCCTCCTCCAATTCCGGCCGCGCCGACACATCGGTCCCGTGGCCTGTCGCCTCGCGCTCTCGGGCGCTGCCCGGCGACACCAATTCCTCTAGCCGATGCCCTCCGGGCTGGACGCGGAAATTTCCTCGACAGCCTCCCATTGTCGGGAACGCGCCGAGCGCAGCACGGCCTCAACCACCGCATCTGTGGCGAGCCCGTCGCGGAAGTCCGGCACGCGCTTCTCTCCGGTCCGCAGACCGGCCAGGAAGTCGGCGACTTGGTGCACGAAAGTGTGCTCGTAGCCGATCTGAAGGCCAGGCACCCACCACGATTTCATATACGGATGGTCGCCGTCCGAAACGTGGATCGAGCGCCAGCCGCGCAAGGCGCCCTCGTCACGGTGGCTGAAGTACTGAAGCCTGTGCAGGTCGTGCAGGTCCCAGGCGATTGAGCCGTGTTCGCCGTTCACCTCCAGCGTGAAAAGCGCCTTGTGCCCGCGCGCGAAACGCGTCGCTTCGAAGGTTGCGAGCGAACCGTCGGTGAAGCGCGCGAGGAACAGGCTGGCGTCTTCGGCCGTCACGGCCAGCCGCTTGCCGCTCGAGATGTGCATGCGCTCGCGGATGAAGATCTCGCTTGTGCCCGACACTTCGGCAACTGGCCCGACGAGCCAGAGAGCCGCATCTATGCAGTGCGCGAGCAGATCGCCGGTGACGCCGCTCCCCGAGACGCCGGCATCGAGCCGCCACGTGCCCGCGCCGCCCTGAGGCAGGTCGGCCGACATCGTCCAGTCCTGCAGAAACTTGAAGCGACTGTGGAAGATGCGCCCGAGGCGCCCTTCGTCGATCAGATGCTTGGCAAGTGTGAGCGCCGGGACGCGGCGGTAGTTGTACCAGACCATGTTGGGCACGGCCGCGCGCTCCACCGCCTCGGCCATGCGCCTGGCCTCGGCCACCGTGCGCCCGAGCGGCTTCTCGCAAGCAACCATCTTGCCCGCCCCAGCGGCGGCGACCGCGATCTCGGCATGCGTGTCGTTGGGGCTGGCAATATCAATCAAGTCGATGTCGCTGCGCTCGATTAACCTGCGCCAATCGGTTTCATATGAGTCAAAGCCCCATTGGGCCGCGAAGTCCCGTGCCGTGGCTTCGTTTCGCGAGCAGACGGCCACCAGCTCCGGGCCGACTTCCCCGGGGAAAAAGCGGAGCACCTGGCCATAGGCATTGGAGTGGGTCCGGCCCATGAAGCCCGTCCCCACGAGCCCGACCTTCAAGTTCCGATTCGCCGGCACATCATCCTCCCATAGATGCCAGAGCGGCTATGTTCATCGTCGAAGGGAAGCTGTCAACGGAAATTAGTATATTAGTGTACCAGAGCGTTGAAGTATGTATCGGATGGTGCCTTGAAGCTTGTCCATCACCTTCACCTGGCTGAGGTTGAAATGACCGACGAGGCATCGCCAGGCGGCGCCGTGCCGATTAAGAATGGCGGCAACCTCCATCGAGGGGTGACTCATCGCGCCCCGTCGAGGTGAAGAGCACGATCAGTGCAATGTTATCTACTTTCGGGGAAGATAAGCCTTCTGCCCCTGAGTGATCGCCCCTTACCGGGATCTGCTCCGCTCAATTGCGAGTCTGCGACGGAGCCGAACTTCTTCCAGGCTTATTGTTTCGCTAAAGAAAAAGCATAGAGCTTGTGGTTGTCGCCGGCGTAAGGCAGCCCGAGGACTTTGGTGTGATAGCCGCTACCCCAGTACACCGTGCCGTCGACGATCGCAGCGCCGGACACGACCGCCCCGCCGCTGTCGAACTTCCACTTTATTTCGCCGGTGGCCGCATCGAGCGCGTACATGTTGGCGCCGCTGCCGGCGAGTGAGCCGGCATAAACCACGCCATTGGCTTCGGACATCGCGACGGTGTCCATCATCTGCTGCGGATCGGCCGTGCGCCAAAGCACCTTGCTGGTCGCCGCATCGACCGCTCCCCAAATCCCACCTGTGGTCGTGGTCTGGCCCTTGGGTGAATTGACGGCGATGGACTCATGATTCAGGTTGCCGATCGACCCGTAAATGCGCCTGCCGTCGGCTGCGGTGCCCCACAGCATGCCGCCCAGCAGACTACCGGGACCGAGCTGGGCTTCCCAGACGACCTTACCCGTCTTGGGTTCGACCGCCCAATAGACGCCGCTCTTCTGACCGGCGCCGAGCAGGGTTTGTTCATGGCCTGCTATCGTCGTCGTGAACAGATTGGTACCCGCACCGAAGTCGTAATCCGGCCCATCCTTGTGATTGTAGTTCGTCGACATGTCGGCGGGCAGCATGCGGGTGGCCCACGCGATTTTGCCGGTCTTCAGGTCGAGCGCGACAATGCTGTCGATATGATTGTCAGCCACCGCCGGCTCGCAGTTCTGTTGCGTAGGAGACCGGCAAACACCATTCGGGACGGAGAAATTGTTCCCGGTGGCGACATACAGCAGGCCAGTGTCGTGATCGACAGCCGGGGTGCCGCCCCACACCGAGCCGCCCGTATAGCCTTCGGGCACCAGATAGGTTTTCCAGCGCAGCTTGCCGGTGGTCGCGTCGAGGGCCACGACACTGCCCCGGTAATTGGGGACCTCGTTGAGAGCTTCGGCCCGCGACGACACCCCGTCGTAGACGACACCATCATCGATAACCGGCGAGCTGGTGATGATGGCGGTCGGTTCCTGCTCGACCTGGGTGCGCCACGACGGCGCGCCATCGTCTGCCTTGATGCCTAACAAGTAAGCGCCCGTCGCATTATTGGCGAGCTGAGTGCCCTGCCCGATCACCAGCGTCCCCTTCCAATAGGCGGGGCTGGTACGCGAAGCGTCATTGGGAATCCCGGTGTAGTCGCTGACCTTCTTGTGCCACTTCACCTGCCCGCTCGCGGCGTCGACGGCCCATAACGTACCACCGAAGTCTGGAACATAGACGACGCCCTCGACTACCGTCGGCGTGGCAGACACGTTGCCATCGGTATCGAGCGTCCAGCGAGGGGAGAGCTTGGCCACGTTGTCCAGCCCGATGGCGCGCTCGCCCTGCATGCTACGGGTGTCATGGAGATTCTGCCCCGCCATCGGCCAATCCCCTGCGCTTTGCGCTGCAGCGGGACCGGCGGCCATGACACTCCCCATCAGCGCGACCGAAGCCACGATAGCGGGATTGGGCCCTCGCGACCACGAAAGCCGACGAGCACTTTTCCTGTTGAGCTGATTGCGCATTTTGCCACCTCGATGCGAGGTCAATGGCGTAACCGGCGGCGAACCCTTCCGATGCCATTGGTGGGCATCGTGAATTCACCACCTAGACGAATTTCGGCAAAAGCAACTAGAGCGCAATTGATGAATTGCAACGGCAGATCCTGCTCGGCCCCACCAACCGAAAATGCCGTGCGATTGCGGGGCTTGGACATCCGAGATGCGCTGCCGCTGCAAAGGGAACTGACCTGACTGGAATGACGGTCTCAGCTGGGAAAGGATCGAGTATCCCACCCAAGGCTAATCCATGACAGCGACGGTCTATATGGGTCAGCCCTGCCCTCGAAGGCCTGACCCGTCAGGCGCTGCGCACCGCCCGCTCCTCCCTGGCATAGTAGCGGCCGAAGCGATTGGCGAGGAAGACATCGAGGCCGATCTCTTCCTGTCGGACGAAACCCTTCGCCGACAGCTTGCCTTCGGCGAGCAGGTCAAGGACCGCGCAGATGCTGGTTGCCGTGGTGATCTGGATCGCGCTGTGCATCTTGCCGTGAACAGGCCCGGCATAGACCTTGTGGGCGTAGGTCTCCTGCACCAGCCGCCCGTCCTTGCGGCCGCTCACCGTGACGAAAATGATCACGACGTCCTGCATGGTGGTCGGCAGGGCATTCTCGAGTATGTCCTTCAGCACCTCGCGGCGATGCCTCAGTCCCAGATCATTGAGCAGCGCCTTCATGATCGCCGCATGCCCGGGATAGCGGATCGTGCGGTAGTTCAGGGTGCGCACCTTGCCCTTCAGCGTGTCGGCCAGCGTGCCGAGCCCGCCCGACGTGTTGAAGGCCTCGTAGGTGACGCCGTCGAGTGCGAACTCCTCGCGCTCTTCGAGCGCCGGCACTTCGACCAGCTCGCCTTCGACGACCGCCTCGCACGGCTCAATATATTCGTTGATGACGCCGTCCGTGCTCCAGGTCAGGTTGTAGTTCAGCGCATTGGACGGATATTGCGGCAGCGCGCCAACCCGCATTCTGACACTCTCCAGCGTGTCGAAATGGCGCGCGAGATCGCTTGCGACGATCGAAATGAAGCCCGGCGCCAGGCCGCATTGCGGGATAAAGGCGGTTTCTACCTCGGCCGCAATCTGCTTCACGCGCCGCGTCGATCCGACATCCTCGGTGAGATCGAGATAATGGACCTTTGCCGCGGCAGCAGCCTCCGCAATCGCCTTCGTCAGCTGGTAGGGCGCCGCACTCAGCACGGCGAATTTGCCGGCGAGCAACGCCTTCAGCGCCGCATCATCGGTAATGTCCGTCTCGACCGTGCGGACAGCCTTGTGCGGTTCGATTTCTACAAGCTGCGCTGCCGAACGGTCCGCCACCGTCACCGAATAGTCGCCGCTGCGGCTGAGCAGCCGCGCAATCGTCGAGCCGATCTTGCCAGCGCCGATGACCACAATGTCTTTCATCGCTTTTTCTCCCGCCATTTCAGTTGCAAGGGGAATAAGGGAATAGGTCAGTAGGGGAATAGGGAGTGATTGGCTGCCGCTGGCGATGTGCCCACAATGGCTCAGGTCGCGTTTTCCTAACCCTATTCCCTTACTCCCCTATTCCCTTACTGCCTCAGCTTGCGCGATATGACAGCCGATGCTGGACGATTGGAAGCTGACAAAGCGACGATTCGCAGCTAAGCTTTCGTCAAAACGACGAAGATACCTGTTGAATCGCCGATGGACGACACCGACCGCAAGCTCATCGCCATGCTGCGCGAAAACGCCCGTGCGCCGACGGCGGTGCTTGCCCGCCGCCTCGGCCTGTCGCGCACGACGGTGCAGGCCAGGCTGGAGCGGCTCGAGCGTAACGGTGTGATAGCGGGCTATGGCGTGCGGCTCTCGGAGGATGTCGAACGCGGTCTGATCCGCGCCCATGTCCTGGTCACGATCTTGCCGAAGACCGCGCCGCGGATCGAAGCAGAGCTGCGCGCCATCCCCGAAGTGCGCACCTTGCATTCGGTGAGCGGCAGCTTCGATCTGATCGCCATCGTCGAGGCCGCTTCCATCGGCGAACTCGACCGCCTTATCGATCGGATCGGTGCGCTGGAGGGCGTCGAGCGCACGCTGTCGTCGATCATCCTGTCGACGCGGATCGACAGGTGACCGAGAGTATCGAACGGAATCGAAGCACCGCGTCAGCGAAAGTGCGGAGCGGCTTTCGCTCCGATGCGCAACAATGAGATGGAGCGGCGTGGCGATCCAACTTGAACGCACGCCGCTCCACCATGCCGCATCCCCCGGTCAGAATGGGTAGTGCTGCCCCGGATCCTCGATCGTTACCCAGCGAAGGTCCGTGAACTCCGCGATGGCCGCCTTTCCGCCAAAACGGCCGTAGCCGGAGCCCTTGACGCCGCCGAACGGCATCTGCGCCTCATCGGCCACGGTCGGACCGTTGATGTGACAGATGCCGGATTCGATCCGCGAGGCGACGGCAAGCGCTCGCTTCACGTCGCGGCTGAACACCGCCGCCGCCAAACCGTATTCCGTGTCGTTGGCGACCCTTACCGCCTCGTCCTCGCCCTTGACGCGCACCACCGGCTTCACCGGCCCGAACGATTCCTCGGCATAGATGCGCATGCCGGGCGTAACGTGGTCGAGCACCGTCGCCTCCACCACCGTGCCGTTGCGCTTGCCGCCGGCGACGAGCTTGGCGCCCTTCTCGATCGCGTCGGCGATCAGCTCGTCCATCTTCTCGGCCGATTTCGCGCTCACCACCGAACCGAGCACGACATGGCCACGCGGATCGCCCGCTGGCAGCGATGCCGCGCGCCTCGCCAGCTTCCCGACGAACTCGTCGGCGATCTTCTCGTCGACGATGATGCGCTCGGTCGACATGCAGATCTGCCCCTGGTTCATGAAGGCACCGAAGACGGCGGCATTCACTGCACCGTCGACGTCGGCGTCATCGAGCACGACCAGTGGCGCCTTGCCGCCGAGTTCGAGCAGCACCGGCTTCAGATGCCGCCCCGCCAGCTCGGCGATGATCCTGCCAATGCGCGTCGAACCGGTGAAGTTGATGCGCCTGACGGCCGGATGCGCGATCAGCGCTTCCACGACCTCGGCTGCATCCTTCGGATCGTTGGTGATGACGTTGAGCACGCCCTTTGGCAGACCGGCCTCGGCAAGCGCCTGTCCGATCAGCCGATGAGTACCCGGGCACATCTCCGAGGCCTTGAGCACCACCGTATTGCCGCAGGCGAGCGGCATGGCAACCGCTCGGGTGCCAAGGATCACGGGCGCGTTCCACGGCGCGATGCCGACGCAGACGCCCACTGCTTGGCGGATGCCGAGCGCCAGCGTGCCAGGCTTGTCGGAGGGAATGACCTCTCCGGAAATCTGTGTGGTCATCGCCGCCGCCTCGCGCAGCATGTTTGCGGCGAGCATCACGTTGAAGCCGGCCCAGGGCGCCGTCGCGCCGGTCTCCTCGATCATCAGCCGCGTAAATTCTTCGACCTTTGAGGCAAGCGAGTCCGCTGCCTTCATGAGCAGCGCGCGGCGCTCGCCCGGCCCGGTCTTGGACCAGGCCGGAAAGGCTGCAGCCGCTGCGGCTACAGCGACGCCTACGTCGGCGACCCTGCCTGCCGCCGCGCGCGTCGCCGTCTTGCCGGTGAAGGGATCGCGCCGCTCGAAGGAGCCGCCCTCCACCGCGTCACGGTCGGCACCGTCGATGAGGAGAGAAACGTCCATTGAAACCTCCGTTTCTTGCTTGGAGCCATGCTCCGGATTGCCGCACGATCCCGATTTTCGGATCGGATCAAGCTTCAAGGCAAAGAGTTTGGAGCAAGATGGCAAGAAAAGTTCTGCCACCCGGCCCTAGAAACCCAGCACCTCCGCATTGACGGAGGCCTCGAGCCCTCCGTCGGCCGCAAGGTTGACGCCGTTGATCCAGCGCGCCGCATCAGAGCAGAGGAACAGGATCACCGGCGCAATATCGGCCGGCGTCCCTGCCCTGCCGACGCGCGCGATGTCGCTGTCGACGCGCTGATCGCCCAGCACCTCGCGGAATTGCGTGAGGATAGGAGTCTCGACTGGGCCCGGGCTTACCGCATTGACGCGAATGCCGCGCCCCTTGAACAGCGCCTGATGCGCGGCGCGGAAAGTCCAGAGCACCAGCAATTCCTTGGAGACCGGATAGCATTCTTCGTTCTTCACCTGATGATCGGCAACGACTTTGGCGACATCCGGGAAGCCCTCGACATTGACCATCGAGATCGCCCGGTTGAGGTTGGCCTGCCAGCCGAACCCGGCCATGGAGGCGACATTCACAACCGCGCCGCCCTCTCGGATTTTCGGCGCAAGTGCCTCCGACAGCGCGCGCAGCCCGTAGAAATTGACCGAGAGCGTCGGAATCGCCCCCGTCTTTCCCGAAAGACCGGCGACGTTGCAGAGCGCGTCGATCCGGACGGGAAGCTTCGCGGCGAGCTCGTCCACCCCAGCCTTGGTCGATATGTCGGCCTTGACGAAAGTTCCTCCCGGCGTTGCCGGCAGGCGTATGTCGACGCCAATCACGTCTGCGCCAAGCTGGCCGGCAAGCTCGACGGTGCGAGCGCCGATGCCTGACGCCGCGCCTGTGATCAGAATGGTCTTGCCGAGAAGCGTCGTCATGCGCGCCCTACCCCCTCTGTCCGATGCGCCGAGATCTCGGCAGCCGACCGCTCCCCGCCCTTCGGCGAGGGGACGAGGCGGTAGCCGACCGGGAGAAGGCTCACGTCCCACCTGTTTTCGATTGCGCCCCACAGCCCGTGCGGCAGGGCCAGCGAGAAGACCAGCGCCGTGCCACCGAGGCCGATCAGGTACCAGACGCCCATCGCGCCGAACCATGTCTCGATCAGGAAGAAGACGAGCGCCCCGAGTATAGCGCCCTCGAAGCGGCCAATCCCGCCGACCAGAACCATGAAGATCATGTAGGCGGTCCACTGCACGCTGAAATAGGCCTTCGGCTGGAACGTGATGGCTGTGCCCAGCCAGAGCGCCCCGGCAAGGCCGATGCCGAAAGCGGCGAGCACGAAGAGCAGGCGCTTGGTCGCCACGACGCGCACACCGACGGAAGCCGCCGCCTCCTCGCTGTCGCGAATCGCCTGGATCGCCGCACCGACGCGGCTTCTGAGCAGCACGAACAGGATCGCGAAGAGTGCCGTCATCGCGGCAAGCGCCAGCCAATAGATCGTGTCGTGCCGCACCGTGGCGCCATAAGCGTTGAGCGAGATCAGCGAAGTGCCGGTCTCGCCCTTGACGAGCCTGTCGAGGTTGACGAGCAGATGCGTAAGTTCGGCGATCACCCACATGCCGATTGCGAACTCTCCGCCGCGCAACCTGAGCATGAAGAGCGACAGGGGCAGCGAGAGCAGCGCCACGCCGATCGCAGCGACGAACATGGACAGAAACGGGTCTATCCCGGCGTCAGCGAGGCGGATTGTAAAATAGGCGCCAACGCCGAAGAACACCTGCTGGCCGACCGAGACCAGCCCTCCGAAACCGGCGAGCGCGTTCCACATCGCTGCGAGGATGACATAGATGAACAGTGCGGTGAGCCGGTCGACCAGGCCCGGGCCGACGAAGAGCGGCGCGAAGGCAAGACAGAGGATGACGAAAGCTACGCCGGCGACGGCGGCCCGAGACGCCGGCGTCCAGCGCTCGACCTCGAGCGATGTCGGAACGGCGCTCACGCGGTTCTCCCGAGCAGCGAGCGCAGCCGGCCCGCGGCCGTAAGTCGTGCGAACAGTACCAGCACGAAGGCCACATGGCCGCCGATCAGGAAACCGAGCGGATGGAGCTTGGCGCCGAGCGTTTGCGCGAGCGCGAGCACTATGCCCCCGGCTAGCGTGCCCCAAAGCGACCCGGCGCCGCCAATGACGGCCGCTTCGAATGCGAATAGAAGCTGCGGCGCGCCTGAATAGGGATCAAAAGTTGCGCGCATGCCCAGCGCCGCGCCAGCAAGGCACACGGTTGCCATCGCAATCGCCGTCGCCATCGCATTGATGCGCACTGCGTCGATGCCAACCAGGCCAGCCGTGTCCGGATCTTCCGACGTCGCGCGGATCGAACGGCCCATTGCCGAGTGGTTCAGGAAGAGTTGCAGTCCGCCGAGCAGCGCGACCGCAACGACAAAGATCAGCACGGCGAGCTTGCCGACATAAATGTTTCCGGGCCACTCCCAGGAATCATAGGAAAGACTGCCGATATAGGGGGCGAGCGAGCGTGTGTCGGCGCCGAACTGTTCGAACAGCAGGTTGTCGATCACGATTGCAAGGCCGAAGGTGGTGAGGATCGGCAACAGCGCACCGCCGCGCGCGCTGCGCTCCAGCAGGTAGCGCTGCAGAACCCAGCCCAAAACCGCCATTACCGGCAGCAGGACGGCGAGGCCGAGGAAGGGCGACAATCCAAAGCGCTCGGCGAGCAACCACAGTCCATAAGCCGAGAACACAGCCAGGCTGCCATGCGCGAGATTGATGATGCGCATCACCGAGAACATGAAGGACAGCCCGCAGGCGATCAGCGCGTAGTAGCCGCCGAGAAGCACGCCCTGGACGAGCTGGTTCATGATCACGGATGCATGCTCCCTTGCTGGCCTGCCTTGCGCAGCCCGAAGTAAGCCTGCGTGATCTCCTCCCTGGTGACCTCGTCTGTGGTCCGCTCCAGGACGATGCGGCCTTCCAGCATGCAGACGATGCGGTCCGCTACCGCCATCGCGCGGGCGAGGTCCTGTTCGACCAGCACTACCGTCATTCCGGTATCGATCAGCTTCTGCAGCGATTGATAGACCCGTTCGACGATCAACGGCGACAGGCCGAGCGAGACCTCGTCGAGCAGGAGAAGCTCGGGATTGGTCATCAGCGCACGGCCGATGGCGGTCGCCTGCTGCTCGCCGCCGGAGAGATTGCCGGCCCGGGCCGCGCGGCGCGCTTTCAGATTCGGGAACATCTCGAACACGCGCTCGACACTCCACTCGCCCGGCCGGCCGGCGGTCCTGCCGAGCAGCAGATTCTCTTCGACAGTCATCTGCGGGAAGAGGCGGCGCCCTTCCGGCACCAGCGCGATGCCCATCGCAACGCGCCGGTGCGAGGGCACATGGGTGATGTCCGCGTCGTCGAGCAGCACGCGCCCATTGGCCGGCGGATGTGCCCCGGCGACGGCGCGCAGCAGCGTCGTCTTGCCGGCCCCGTTCGCGCCCACCAGCGCCAATGTCTCGCCGCTGCCGACGCTGAAGGAGACGCCGCGCACCGCCTGCAGCAGCCCGTGTCGAACGTCAAGGCTCTCGACGGTGAGCGCTCTCATTTCGGGCCTCCGCCGAGATAGGCCTTGATGACCTGCGGGTCGGCCATCACCGCGCCCGGCTCGCCGTCGGCGATGATCTTTCCCCCATCCATGCAGATCAGCCGCTTCGCCACCTGCAGGAGCACGTGCACGATGTGCTCGATCCAGACGATGGCAATGCCGCGCCGCCTGAGCTCCAGGATCGTCGTCACCAGCTCCTGCGCCTCCGCGTCGGTCAGCCCGCCGCCAATCTCGTCGAGCAACAGGAGGCTCGGCCCGGTCGCCAGCGCGCGGGCAAGCTCCAGCCGCTTGCGGTCGAGCAGGCCGAGCGTCTCGGCCGGGCGATTGGCCACGCCGGACATGCCGCAGAATTCCAGCGAGGCAATGGCGTTGTCGTAGGCTTCGTCACGATCGAGCCCGCCGCCATGCGCGGCCGCAACAAAGACGTTCTCGAACGCGGTCATGCCCCCGAACGGCTTCGGTATCTGATGCGTCCTGACCAGTCCCAGCCGACAACGCCGCGCCGCCGAGAGTGAGGTGACATCTGCGCCACGGAACTCCACCCTGCCCGCGCTCGGCGCAAACGCACCGGCAAGCACGGAAAGCAGCGTCGTCTTGCCGGCTCCATTGGGCCCGACGATGCCGACCGCCTCGTCCTCCTTCAGTGCAAGATTGACGTCATCAAGCACCGCAAGCGCGCCGAAGCGCTTGGAAATCCCTGATGCAGCGAGGATCGCGCCGTTCGCCATTCCACTCACGCCGCGATCCTCGAAGCCTCACGAATTGTAGGGAACGAGCTTCGCCTCGACAGGCACATTGGTGTCGGTAGCGTGCTCCGTAACCAAATAGTCGAACTTGAACTTGCTGCCTTCCTTAGCCGGCACCCATTGAGTGCCGATGATCGGCCCCGGCGACACGTTGGCGACCGGGCCGCTGGTGAAGTCGACCTTGCCGATCATCGTGTCGGCCTTGAGCGTCGAGATCGCCTTGGCGACGGCCTCCTTGCTTTTGGCATCGGAGCTGGCCTTGAGCGCCGCGAAGCCCGCATCGAACAGCGACATGGTCGCGCCGAGCTGTTGCGTCCACTGCTTGCCGCTTGCCGCCTCGTAGCCATCGGCAAGCTCGGTCCCCGAGACGCCGGTAAGGGGCGACTTGTAGGGGAACGCCTTGTGCCAGTAGGCAGCGCTCGCGATGTTCTTGCCGAGGTCGCCAAGCGCCTCGATGTCCGAAGGGAACAGCCCGGTTTTTGCAATCTGCGCGATCTTGATCTGCCGCGTCAGTCCCTGTTGCGCGGCCTGTCGCCAGAAGGCGGCGAAGTCCGGCGGGATCGGGAAGGAATTGAATATCTCGACGCCCTCCTGTTTGAAGAGCGCGATCTGCGAGGAATAGTCGGCGGTGCCGGTCTCATAGGCGCCCGGATCGATAATCGTGAAGCCCTCCTTGGCGAGCAGCGGCGCAAGGTTGGCACGGATCGCATTGCCGTCGGCGTCGTTGGGATACATCACGCCGACCTTCTTGTTGGTCTCGATGAGGTTCCACTGCGAGACATAGGTCTTGAAGAACTCCCCGACTCCGAAGCCGAAATGATAGGTCCATTTGAACGGCGACGGCGCGCCCGGCTTGGCGCCGCGACCGAAATACCAGGCTTCCCACGGCATGACCGTCGAGAGGCAGGGCACGCCCGCCGCCTCACAGGCGTCCGACACCGGATTGATGGTCTCGGGCGTGGAAACCGCGAGCATCAGGTCGATCGACTGATTGTTGATCAGGTCCTTGGCGAGCTGGCCGGCACGCGATGGATCCGACTGTGTGTCCTGGTCGAGGATCTCGACGCTGAACTTCTTGCCGCCGAGCTCGGCGCCGTCTGCGAGCGCCTTGCGCACCACTTCCAGCACATAGCCGTCAGTCTGGCCGAAACCGGCAAGCGGTCCCGTGCGCGGGCTGATGAACCCGACCTTGAGGCTGTTGGACTGCGCAAACGCCCTGCGGCCGCCGAAAGCAAGCGAGGCTCCGCCTGCCGCCGAAGCCGCGATGAAGCTACGGCGCGATAGCTGGCCCGCCCGCAGGCTGAACGATGATTTCTGCGACATGGCAGCAATTCTCCTCCCTGTTTTCCGCGAGCGATTGTCGACCCTCGACCCACCGGCGCCGCTCGGGTTCGGCGCATGAAAGCAGAACGCCCCGGCGTCGCTAACGCGAAGCAGAGGCAACTGCTGGCAAGTGCCTGATTTTCATAACTCCTTCCCCAAGCGGCGCCGATGTTCTCCCCCCGGTTTCAGCGACCCGCAGTATGGTTTAAGTCTCATGCGCATAAGGTGATGTAAAATGAAAAGAAGTGCTGAATTCATAATCTGCAGGATATGTATTCAGAGCTGCGTGGGCTGAACTCAGTACGGGAGCCCGACATAGTTCTCCGCAAGCGCTGTCGAGGCGGCGAGGGAGTGGACGAGATAGTCGAGCTCGGCCTCCTGGATGCGCTGGCCGAAGTCGCCGGTGTCGGGAAAGCGGTGCATGATGGTCGTCATCCACCACGAGAAGCGCACCGCCTTCCAGACGCGGGAAAGTGCCTTGGCGGAATAGGTTTCGATTCCGGCGGTCGACTTAGCGAGGAATAATTCTCTTAGCGCTTCAAACAGATAACGCACATCGCTCGCCGCAAGGTTCAGGCCCTTCGCGCCGGTCGGCGGCACAATATGAGCGGCGTCTCCGACCAGTGCCAGCCGGCCGAAGCGCATCGGCTCGGCAACGAAGGAGCGCAGCGGCGCGAGCGATTTTTCGAAGGACGGGCCGGTCGTCACCGCCTCGGCAATCTCTCGCGGCAGTCGCCGGCGCAACTCGTCCCAGAAGCGGTCGTCGCTCCAGTCCTGGAGCTTCTCGTCGAGCGGCACCTGCACATAGTAACGGCTGCGGTGCGGCGAGCGCATCGAGCAGAGGGCGAAACCGCTTCTATGGTTGGCATAGACCAGCTCGCGGTCGGCTGGCGGTACTTCAGCAAGCAGGCCGAGCCAGCCGAACGGGTATTGCCGCTCGAAGGTCCTGATCGCCGCTTCCGGCACCGAGCGCCTGCTGATGCCATGATAACCGTCGCAGCCCGCGATGAAGTCGCAATCGATGCGATGTGAAGCGCCGTCCTTCTCGTAGGTTGCATACGGTGCGCCACCGTCGAAGCCGCGTGGCCTAACATCAGCCGCTTCGAACACCGTCGGCAGTCCCGCGGCCTCCCGTGCCTCCATCAGGTCACGGGTCATCTCCGTCTGGCCATAGATCGTGACGTGCTTCCCGCCGGTCAGTCCTGCAAGGTCGATGCGGTGCAGCCGGTTATCGAAGGCGAGCGAGATACCGTCGTGCCGAAGCCCGTCGGCATGCAACCGCCTGCCCACGCCCATCTCTTCAAGCAGGTCGACCGTGCCTTGTTCGAGGACCCCTGCCCTTACCCGCTCCAGCACATGCTCGCGGCTCGCGCGTTCGAGGATGACATTGTCGACGCCGATGCCGGCAAGCAGCTGTCCGAGCAGCAAGCCGGACGGTCCGGAGCCGATGATGACGACCTGCGTGCGCAAGCTCAACCTCCTAATCGCGGCGACCAGATTGCCTTGGGAAGTCTGCGCGCTTCACACCCCCCTCTGGCCTGCCGGCCATCTCCCCCTCAAGGGGGGAGATCGGCTGTCGTCTACGGTTTCGCCAATCTCCGAGGCTTGCGATCGGCGAAATCAAAGCGGCCGTCCAATCTCCCCCCTTGAGGGGGAGATGGCCGGCAGGCCAGAGGGGGGCGCCTCGCTCGAGCCAAGCAAATTTGGCGTCATGCATTCGTCCCCATGCCCTCGATCTGCCCGGCAAGCTCGACGGCAAGTCGCAGCGCTCCCGCGGTGGCCGTCACCATCTGCGGCAAGATCAGCCATTCGAGCATCCAGGCCGCCCCGGAACGCTCGTATTCATGCACCAGCGCCTGATGCATACCGGCAAGCTGTGTCGCATTGAAACGCGCCAGCGCGACCAGCGCTTCGGCCGCGACAGGGTTCTGCTTGTGCGGCATGGCCGACGATCCGCCGCCGCCCGAGAGTGCGATATCGCTCCCCGACAGTGCCATCAGCGCAATATCCTGCCCGATCTTGCCGAGGCTGCCTGTCGTCAGTGACAGCCAGCCCGCGAACTCGGCGATCCCGTCCCGTTGGCTGTGCCATTGCGGCGCATCGGCAAGGCCCAGCCGCGTGGCGAGCCCTGCACGAACGGCTGCCGCCTTGCCGCCGAGCTTGTCCAGAGTGCCGGCAGCGCCGCCGAGCTGCACGGCGAGCAGCCGCTCGGACCGCTCCTTCAGTCGCTCGCGGTCCCGCTCGAGCGGTTGGCGCCATGCAGCGAGGCGATCCGAGACCCGGATCGGGATCGCCGGCTGCATCCGCGTCACGCCGGTCAGCGTCCTTCCGCCGAAGCGGATATTAAGCGCCGCCAGGCGCTCGATCAGGTCGGCCAGCAGGCGGTCGAAACGATCAAGGATCGGCTTGAGCCGTAGCATGAGAGCCGTGTCGATGATGTCCTGGCTCGTCGCGCCGAAATGCACCTGTTCACGAAAGGGCTCCGCTACGCCAAGCCGTATCTGCCGAACCAGTTCCGGCACCACGACGCCATCGCGAGCCAATGCCGTCCTCAGTTTCCCCATGTCGGGCGCAAATGAATCGAGTGCCGCCTGGATCGCCTGGGCCGCAGCCGGTTCGATCACGCCTTCGGCGGCCTCAGCTTCCGCCAATGCCCGTTCGACGGCGATCATCGCCGTAATCTCAGAGGCCACCGAGAACGCCCGTGCCGCCTCCTCATCGCCGAGCAACGACGACAGCAGCGGGTGATCGAAGGGCGAGATGGTCATGGCGTCAGCTGTCGAAGAAAACCGTTTCCCTCTCGCCCTGCAGATGGATGTCGAACTTGTAGGTGTCCGCAGCCCGCGGTGCGATCAGGGTCGGAACACGCATGCGATGCTCGATTCGTGCGAGGATTGGATCCTCGGCATTAGCCTCCTCCTCGTCGCCGAAATACATCCGCGTATGCAGGCCGAGATTGATGCCGCGCGCGACGATCCACACCGAGATGTGCGGCGCCATCAGTCGTCCGTCAGGGAATGGAACGCGGCCGGGCTTCACGGTCTCGAACACGCATTCGCCGGTTTCCATGTCGGTCGCACGGCGATTCCAGCCGAAAAAGTTCGGGTCGGCTTCGCCGCGTGTCTCGACAGGCGAAGTGAAGAAGCCGGCGGCGTCCGCCTGCCATAGTTCAATGAGAGCGTCGCGAAGCGGAGTTCCTGTCCCGTCGAGCACGCGCATGCGCACTGAGATGCGCTCGCCCTTGGTCTTCGCATTGATCATGGCGCCGCCGAGGTCGTGGTCATAGACGCCAGATATGCCGCAGAAATTCGGCATCAGCCCGATATGTACATAGGGCCCCGCCGTCTGCGACGGGCTTTCCCTGAGACGATTGAGCGACTGCACCATCAGTTGCCCTCCAGCCTGTTCTCGAACAGCGACGAGCGACGGCCGCGCAGCACGAGATCGAATTTGTAGGCGCGCGCATCCATCGGAACCGTTGCCTGCATGTCGAAAGCGGCGATCAGTGTCTCGATTGCGGCCCTGTCGGGGATGGTGCGCACGATCGGGCACAGCCAGATCAGCGGATCGCCCTCGAAATACATCTGCGTGATGAGCCGCTGCGCGAAGGAATGGCCGAAGACCGAGAAGTGGATGTGCGAGGGCCGCCAGTCATTGACGCCATTCGGCCAGGGATAGGGGCCCGGCTTGACGGTTCTGAACGAATAGCCGCCGTCCTCGTCCGTGATGGTGCGGCCGCACCCGCCGAAATTGGGGTCGAGCGGAGCGAGGTAGCCGTCCCTTTTGTGGCGATAGCGACCGCCCGCATTGGCCTGCCAGAATTCGAGCAGCACGCCGGGCACGCCCTTGCCGCGCTCGTCGAGCACGCGCCCGTAGACGATGATGCGTTCGCCGATCGCGCTCTCCCCAGTCTTTGCAAAATTCAAGGTGAGGTCGTTGTCGAGTTCGCCCAGCAGGTCGTGGCCGAAGATCGGTCCGGTAAGCTCCGACAGCGTGTTGTCGAATGAAACGGGTGCCTTTTGCGGCGAGCGCAGCACCGACGTTTTGTAGGGCGGCGTGAAGGCGGGCGGATGCCACAGCCGGTCGCGCTGGAACAGCGGCCCGGTCTCGACTCGCCGGTTAGAAGGAAACTCAGCGGCCATCGCTGCCTGTCGATTCTGTGTCCATCTCGGCCAGCACCTCCTTGGCTATCCGGATCGCGCGGTTGGCCGCCGGCACGCCCGCATAGATCGCCACATGCAGGAACGCTTCGCAAATGTCTTCACGCGTAGCGCCCGTATTGGCGGTCGCGCGCACATGCATTGCGACCTCTTCATCATGACCAAGCGCGGCGAGCAGCGCCAGCGTCACGATCGAACGCTCGCGCTTCGACCAGTTCGGCCGCGCCCATACCGTGCCCCATGCCCCCTCGGTGATGAGCTGCTGGAACGGCCGGTCGAAATCGGTCGAGGCAAGCTCCGCACGATCGACATGGGAATCGCCGAGCACCGAACGTCTGACGGCGAGTCCCAGCTGGTATTTGTTCGCACCCGGCGACTGATCATGCATCTTCAGTGTCTCCGGTCTTAAGATCTCTGGCCTCACAGCCGGCGCCACAAGCCACCCGATGGTGATCATAGCTCGGCATCCGCGATGATCCGATCAAAGGCAAGCTCGACTGGTGGCGACATTGCAGTAGTTGTTTGGTTCGGTAAAATGATATTTCATGGCATTTCCTTAACTGCAGGGTTATAGGAAGCCATGATCGACAACCGCGTCCGCTTCCGGCACTTGCAGACATTCCTGGAAGTTGCGCGCCAGAAGAGCGTGGTGAAGGCGGCGGGCCTCCTCAATGTCAGCCAGCCTGCGGTGACGAAGACGATCCGCGAATTGGAGGAGGTGCTCGGGGTCGCCGTCTTCGAGCGTGACGGTCGCGGCATCAGGATTACCCGCTCAGGCGAGATCTTCATGCGCCATGCCGGCCAGGTCATCACGGCGCTCAGGCAGGGGATCGATTCAGTCGCCAATGGCGATGCCGGCGCCGGGCCACCGATCCGCGTCGGCGCGCTGCCGACTGTCTCGGCAAGCATCATGCCCCATGCGATGAGTCTATTCCTCGACGAGAAGACCGGCAGCACGATCAAGATCGTCACCGGCGAGAATGCGGTGCTGCTAGAGCAGCTTCGTCTCGGCGAGCTCGACCTCGTCGTCGGCCGGCTGGCGGAGCCGGAGCTGATGACCGGCTTCTTCTTCGAGCACCTCTATTCCGAGCAGGTTCTGTTCGTGGTGCGCGGCGGGCACCCGCTGACTTCGGACAGCCGCAACATATTCGCTCGCCTGGCCGAATTCCCTCTGCTGATGCCGACGCGCGGCTCGGTTATCCGGCCCTTCGTGGAACGCTTCTTCATCACCCACGGCATCGCCGCCATCCCGACCCAGATCGAAACCGTATCGGACTCGTTCGGCCGCGCTTTCGTTCGGCAGAGCGACGCAATCTGGATCATCTCGGCCGGCGTCGTCGCCGGCGATATCCATTCCGGCGCGCTTGTCGCGCTGCCCGTTGACACCAGCGAGACGCGCGGTCCGGTCGGCCTCACCATGCGCACCGACACTGCACCCTCACCGGCATTCTCGATTCTTCTACAGACAATCCGCGAGGCGGCGAGGAGCAAGGCGTAAAATGCAAGCTCCCCCTTCTCCCCTTGTGGGAGAAGGTGGCTCGGCGCGCAGCGCCGAGACGGATGAGGGGCCTCCAGAAGGCGACGTCGGTTGAAGGGGTGCCCGACGGAGTGCGACGTTGCCGGAAGTGGTGTCGGTGCGGGAGCCTACTAGCGCTCCTTTCGGCGCCGCCGCGCTCCACGCAACACCCCTCATCCGTCGCCTTCGGCGACACCTTCTCCCACAAGGGGAGAAGGGGGAGCATTGCATTTGCGCCTCCGCCAATTTCCAACATCGCGATTTGCGGTGAGCTGAACGTGAAAGGCTGCGTCAACCAAAGCAGAAGGCCCTCAGTTCCTGAACCCCGGCGGGAACTTCTTCCAGGGCACGCCATTGCGGCCCATCTGGTAGCCGGTGTCGTAGAGCGCCCGCATGAACTTGTTGTCGAAGGGGCTTTCCGACTTGACGTTGAAACTGTCGGGTATGTCGATCACGTTGTAATCGATGCCGTCGCGCTGTGAGATCGCATAGAGCCGATAGAGGTCTCCGACAGCCTGCGTATCGATGAGGGATCCGATCGCCTTTCCGGCGATCGCAGGCAGGGTGGCCTTCGTGACGCTGAATTCCGGGTTGGTTCGGCCGTTGCGGATCACGAACAGGCGCGGCTTGGTCTCAATGCCGAGCTTCCGATCGATTGCTTTGAGCGTCATCCCTGCCGGCATCAGGAAAACCTCCGTGGTAACGCCGCCGTCCACATGCATCTCGTCATAGCTTTTACCGTCGGCGTCCACGTTGAAGTGGATCGGCGGAAATACGCCTGGAATTGATGTCGAAGCGAGGATCACGTCCCTGAACAGCTTGTTGCGATCCGGCCGCTTGCTGGCAGCAATGGCCCCCATGTTCCAGATGACCGGGCGGTCGGCGTCGAGATTCGTCGTCCCGATCAGCAGCCGCCTTCCCTTGGCATATTCCACGGCGACCTTATCGATGACGTCGTCGGTGATGTATTTTTCGAGCATCTTGCGCAGCGGCTCGTTGCTGGTGAAGGCACCGGTCCTGATGACCCCTCGCAAGCCCGCCCATTTGAAGATGTCGTCGTCACCGACCGTGGTGAAGGCTTCGCCGAGCGGCTTGTCATAGTCGGGCCCGAGGAAGGCAAAAGGCGCTATCAGCGCACCGGTGCTGATGCCGGTGACGAGATCGAATTGCGGCCTCGTGCCGGCCTCGGTCCAGCCGGCAAGCACGCCCGCGCCGAAGGCGCCACTGCTGCCGCCGCCCGAAAGGGTCAGCGCATTGATCTCTCCGGGTTTGATGGCCGGGTCGGATTTGGCTGCCTTCAGCCGCTGCTCGCGCAATTGCATCACCCGCTCCGGAGGCAGCGTAATCAAAGTGTCACCCCAGATGCGGATGTCCGGCGGATAGCCCTTCACCTGGGCGATTGGAGCGAAATTCTCGGGCACGGCATTGCGAGGCGCTCCCGACAGGCAGCCGCTGAGCTGCACTGTGGCTAGGACAAGAAGCAGTGCCCTCGCCAGAACTGCGAGGCTCGCCCGCCATCGACGGTTGCTCATACGTCCCCCCTGACGCCCAAGTACAAGCAAAACTCAAACTACCGAACTGCGCCCGCGATTACCATGCGGTCGCCTGCGCCTCCGGTCGTCAACTGCAATGCACGCGAAGAAAACACCATAAATATGGGGGTCGACGAAATCGGAATTCTTCCAGCGCCGAGCCGCTGGCAAGAAATAGCTGTATCGCGGCGATGCTTCCCGCCACTTTCCCCGCGTATTTCAACGTGCCGGGACCTGTTGCGGGCCTGAAGCGTTTCTTTGTTGCCGATTGGCATGGCGCTCATGCCGGCGCCGATTAGAATGCTGTCGATCATGGAGTATGTCGGATGACCGCCATATCAAAAGAGACAAGCCGCGAAGCCGGAACGATGGCTCGGCTGCGCCCGCCCTATGGATCGGTGCTCGACCTGATCGGCGAGACGCCGGTCGTCGAGCTCACCAGGTTCGACACCGGCCGCTGCCGGCTGTTCATCAAGCTCGAGAGCCAGAACCCCGGCGGCTCGATCAAGGACCGCATCGCGCTTTCCATGATCGCCGACGCCGAGCGCTACGGCCGGCTCGCGCCGGGCGGCACCATCGTCGAGGCGACCGCCGGCAACACCGGCCTAGGCCTTGCGCAGGTCGGCATCCCAAAGGGTTATCACATCATCCTTGTCGTGCCCGACAAAATGTCGCGCGAGAAGATCCAGCATCTGCGCGCGCTCGGCGCCGATGTGCGCATGACGCGCTCCGATGTCGGCAAGGGCCATCCCGAATACTACCAGGACATGGCCGAGAAGATCGCCGCCGAAATCCCCGGCGCCTTCTACGTCAACCAGTTCGCAAATCCGGCCAATCCGGCCGCGCATGAGACGACCACGGGGCCGGAGATCTGGCAACAGCTCGGCCAGGATGTCGACGCGGTTGTCGTCGGAGTGGGGTCCGGCGGCACGCTGACCGGACTTGGGCGCTTCTTCGCGAAGGTCTCGCCCAAGACTGAGATGGTGCTAGCCGATCCCGTCGGCTCGGTTCTGGCGCCGCTGGTCAAGACCGGCAAGATGATCGAACCCGGCAGCTGGACCGTCGAGGGCATCGGCGAGGATTTCGTCCCGCCCAATTGCGACCTGTCGCTAGTCAGGAAAGCCTATTCCATTTCCGACAAGCACTCGATGCTCGCCGTCCGCGACCTGCTTTCCAGGGAAGGCATCCTCGCCGGCTCCTCCTCCGGCACGCTGCTTTCGGCCGCCTTGCGCTACTGCCGCGAGCAGACGACGGCGAAGCGCGTCGTGACTTTCGTCTGCGACAGCGGCAACAAGTATCTTTCCAAGGTCTTCGACGATTTCTGGCTGGCCGAGCAGGGCCTTTCGGAGCGCGAGCAGCATGGCGATCTCTCCGACCTCGTCGCCCGCGCGCATCGCGAGGGCGGCACGGTCTATGTCGGTTCCGACGACACGCTGCTCACCGCCTATGGCAGGATGCGCCGCGCCGACGTCTCGCAGCTTCCGGTGCTGGATGACGGCAAGCTGGTCGGCATCATCGACGAGAGCGACATCCTCGATAAGGTCGAAGGCTCCTACGAGGGCCGCTGGGACCGCTTCAACGCGCCAGTGAACAGCGCCATGACATCCGAGCTGCACACGCTGCAGGCGAAACAGTCGCTCGACGCGCTGCTACCCGTCTTCGAGCGGGGCGAAGTGGCGATCGTCTTCGACGGCGAGGAGTTCGTCGGCCTGATCACTCGTGTCGACCTCATCAATCATCTGAGACGCAACAATAATGTGAGACGTGCCCAATGACCGTTTCCCCCAAGAACCGCCTTGCCTTCGCGACCCGTACGATCCACGGCGGCCAGAGCCACGACCCGACGACGGGCGCGGTCATGGTGCCGATCTATGCGACGTCGACCTATGGCCAGCAGAGCCCCGGTGTGCACAAGGGGTTCGAATATGCCCGCAGCCAGAACCCGACGCGATTCGCCTTCGAGCGCGCCGTGGCCGACCTCGAAAGCGGAACGGCCGGCTTCGCCTTCGCTTCCGGGCTGGCGGCGATCGCCACCGTCTTCGAGCTGCTCGATTCCGGAGCCCATATCGTCGCGACCGACGACATTTATGGCGGCACGTTCCGGCTGCTCGAGCGGGTGCGCAAGCGTTCGGCCGGCCTTCAGGTGAGCTTCGCCGACTTCACCGATCTCACGGCCGTGGAGGCCGCGATCAAGCCAGAGACGAAGATGCTGTGGGTGGAGACGCCGACCAATCCGCTGCTGCGCATCGTCGATCTCGCCGCCGTCGCCGCGCTTGCCAGGCGCAAAGGCATTCTCTCCGTCACCGACAATACATTCTGCAGCCCCTACATCCAGCGGCCGCTCGAGCTCGGCATCGATATCGTCGTCCACTCGACCACGAAATATCTCAACGGCCATTCCGACATGGTTGGCGGCATCGCCGTGGTCGGCGAAAACAAGGACCTCGCCGACCGGCTGAAATTCCTGCAGAACTCCATCGGAGGGATCTCAGGCCCGTTCGACAGCTTCCTTGCGCTACGCGGCATCAAGACGCTGGCGTTGCGGATGGAAAGGCATTCGGCAAATGGCCTGAAGATCGCACGCTGGCTCGAGGCGCGGAAGGATGTCTCACGCGTCATCTATCCCGGCCTCGAAAGCCATCCGCAGCACAGGACTGCCAAGGCGCAGATGCAGGCTTTCGGCGGCATGATCACAGCGGTGCTCGACCGCGACCTCGCCGGTACGAAACGGTTCCTGGAACGCACGCAGCTCTTCACCCTGGCCGAAAGTCTTGGCGGCGTCGAGAGCCTGATCGAGCATCCGGCGCTGATGACGCATGGCTCCATCCCCGCCGAGACTCGGGCGAGGATCGGCATCTCGGACGCACTGGTCAGGCTCTCCTGTGGCATCGAGGACGCCGACGACCTGATCGCCGATCTCGACCAGGCTCTGGCTGGGTAGGCTCTGGGGACAGTTTACTTTTTTCCGCTTGCGCCAGCTTCGAAGCGCCACCGCCTTTCTGCGGAAAAAAGTAAACTGTCCCCGGCACTTACCCTTCGAAGCTAAGCCAGTCTGCTGCTCGCGACCAGTCCCGACGACCGCCACAGCACGATCGTCATCACGAACAGGTTGAGCATGTTCCAGGCGATGCCGTTCATGAACGCTGCGGCATAGGAGCCGGTGAGATCGTAGATCCAGCCGGACATCCAGCCGCCCAGCGCCATGCCGAACGTCGTCGCCATCATGACCACCCCGACGCGCCTGCCTGCTTCGGCCGGAACCATATATTCCCGAACTATCACGGCATACGCCGGCACGATGCCGCCCTGCGACAGGCCGAAGATCAGCGAGACTATGTAGAGTGCCGCCAGCCCGTCGAACGGGAGATAGAAGAACAGCGACAGGCATTGCAGAACGGAGCCCAAGAGCAGCGTTTTCACGCCGCCTATCTTGTCGGCCAGCAACCCCGAGACCAGACGGCTGGCCAGCCCGGCGGCAAGCATGATCGAGAGCATTTGGGAGCCCCGCGCAACGCCATAGCCCAGGTCCATGCAATAGGCGACGATATGCACCTGCGGCATCGACATGGCCGCGCAGCACGCCAGCCCGGCAATGACCAGCAGCACTTGCAGCGCGGTCGGCGAAAGCTGGATGGGCAGAACGCCGCGACCCGCGCCCGACGAGCCGGAGAGTTGGAGTGGCGCGGGACGCCTCAGCATCAGCACCAGCGGCACCATGGTTACAAGGCATATGCCGCCGATCGCGGCATAGGTGATGCGCCACCCATAGGCGCCCATCGCATGGGAGATGACCAGCGGCCAGAAGGCGCCGGCAAGATAGCTCCCGCCGGCCGCGATCGAGACCGCCAGTCCCCGGCGTTTCTGGAACCAGTGCGATATGTCCGCGATCAGCGGACCGAAGATCGCCGAACAGCCGAAGCCGATCAGCAGACCGTGGACCAGCGCGAACTGGCTGATCGATGTCGAGAGCGACGCCTGCCCGAAGCCGACGGCAAGCGCTATCGATGCAACGAGCGCCGGGCGCCAGTATCCCCAGCGGTCGATCGCATAGCCGACAATGACATTGCCTGCGCCAAAGCCGATCATCGTCACCGTATAGGGCAGCGACGCCTCGGCACGATCGACGCCGAACTCGGCCTGCACTGCAGGCAGCACGACGACCACTGCCCACATGCCCACGCCGCCGATTGTCGCGAGCAGCAGCGAGAGCGCCAGTCTGGTCCAGGCATAGGGGCCGTCGATCGGGGACGCCGGATGATGGGCCTGGATATTGGTCGGGTTCATGCGCAATGTCCGCAGCTCGGTCAGTGGCAAATAACGCCGATCCGTGAAGCTGCGGAGCACCACAACGCGGCTGCCGTCAGGCCAGGCATCGCCTGATAGTTTTTCGCCGGCGCTAAAATCCCCCTCTCCGGCCCTGCGGGCCACCTCTCCCCCACTTTGTGGGGGCGAGGAAGCACTGCCGCTATGCCGGCGCCAATCCAGATTGGGTCCCTCGCCCCCACGCAGCGGGGGAGAGGTGGCTCGGGCGAAGCCCGAGACGTAGAGGGGGAATCTAGCAGGCGCCGGGGACAGCTTGCTTTTCGCTGCAGAAAAGTCCTGCCAACTCACACGAAAAGTAAATGTCCCTGCACTTACCTACAGATACGCCACCGCCTTCAGCTGCTTGAGCAAGCCGTCACGGGCGATCCTATAGTGCATTTCCCACGATGCGTCGTTTGTCTTTGGCCAGCCGGCATTGCGCCGGACATTGCCGGCAACGCGATCGAGAAACTCGCTGGTTTGCGATTGCGGCTGGCCGGGCTTCGGTGTGGTGGACAGCAGAGCCTTGTCCAGTTCCATGACATCGTCGACATATTTGCCTGTTTCGATGCCAATCTCGACCTCGATGGAATCTATGGTAGGCCCGTCCGTGATCCATCTCGCTCCCGCGCCGTTCACGATGCCCTCCTTCATCAGGTAGAGCTTGACCGATTCATAGAGAGTGCTGCTGCCATAGGATATGTAGAGCGGGCGGCCATAGCGGGTCTTGGACCATTCGTACCAGAAATTGGCATCGTCCGGCCGAATCTCGATGCCATAGAGGCAATCGAATCCCCAGCACGCCCTGAGATTTGATCGGTAGCGTCCCAGCGCTCCGACGAGATTGCGCATTGCATGTCCGCCGCCGGAATGGCAGGCCAGGATCAGGTATCTGAGGCGCACGGCAGGGACGAACGCGGCTGCGTTGTAGAGGTCCCGTTTGGCGAGCTTGGGCGGCGCCAGCGCGTTGAGCACGTCGTCTATATAGAGCTCACCCCAATTGCCGGTGAGGCTGGCCACTCCGTCAATATACGCCTGGCTGGGACCGCGACCTAGCCAGGGCGCCACCAAGACGACATTCCTGCCGGAAGCCAGAACCTGCTTTCGCACCGCGACGCCATCCGCCTCGAAGAGTTGCTGGGCGCTGGGCACGAGGTGCCCGTGCAGGTAAAGGAGGATGTCGACAAAACCCTTGTTCGTTTCGGTGCCCGGCGGAAGATAGATACCCGTCGGCTTACGCCATTTGCCGAACGTGGAATCCGGGTCGGAATAATAGGTCGTCCCGGCAAGTGTCTGCTGCTCTTCGACTTTGATCGCGGGCCACATCGGCAGCTCCCAACGAACTGGCCGCACGGGCCGGTCTGAGCGCCAGCATAGCAGCGCCACGTAACCGGAAGGTCGCGACAGCGCACGCTCTGTAGCGCCGGCGAGGCGCTTTGTAACAGTAGTGCTGCAGCCGGCCTGATTTTGTGAGAACATAGGCCAAAGGGTCTTGCGCCGATGCCCATCGAGAAGATCAGTGCCATTGTCACCGATGTCGAGGGAACGGCGACTTCGATCGCCTTCGCAAAGGAAAAGCTGTTCCCTTACGCGCGGGCGCACCTGTCGGACTTCCTCGCCGACCACGGCGAGGATCCGGACATAGCATCTCTCCTGGCACAGGCCCGGGCGCTGGCCGGCCTCACCGATATCGATCTTCGCGCCACGGTGCGACTGCTTCAGGGCTGGATCGACGCCGACAAGAAGGCGGCGCCGCTGAAGGCGCTGCAAGGACTGATCTGGAAAGATGGATTTGCCCGCGGCGAATTGGTAGGCGATGTCTATGCCGATGCGGCAGCCGGGCTGCGCCGCTGGCATCGGGCCGGCATCAGGCTCTACGTCTACTCTTCCGGCTCTGTGCAGGCGCAGCGCCTGATATTCGCTCATACGCCGCACGGCGATCTCACGCCGCTCTTTTCCGGCTTCTTCGATACTCGGGTCGGCGGCAAGCTCGACCAGACATCATATCACGTGATCGCAGCGGCGATCGACACGGAGCCTAGCGAGATCCTGTTCCTGTCCGACCATGTCGGCGAGCTCGACGCAGCCCGCCATGCCGGCTGGCACACCACCGCGCTCGACAGCGGCGAGGCGGTCCTGCCGGAGAGGATCACCCATCCCATCGCCCACAATTTCGACGAAGTGGAACGCGGCTGGCATGCCGCCGCTTGAATTCCACCGCTGGCGGGGTGTAGCGTTGTGGCGTTGGAATTTTTCGTCCGAACGTTAGCCATGGTAAGAGATTTCGTCGATCTCCGCCAACTTTGGAAACATCATTCTCCAATTGGTGCTTCTCTATGCCCATATTTGGGATGGTTTTCTCCAAAGGCTCGTTTCATGTCGGCAGCGTCCGCAAAGGTGATCGATTTCCAGGCTTATCGAAACGCGCGGCTCGCTGAGCAAGCAGCGCCGTCGATCAGCATGCCGATGCCGATGATGCCTGCCCTGCCCACTGTTGCCTGGCTGCCTGTCTGGTTCATGCCCGTCTATTTCATTGGAACGGGCAGGATGGCAGGATGAGCCTGCCGTGACCGACGGCAAGGCAGAGATAGTTCCCTTCCCGGATCCCCCGGACGCCCTCAACGAACTGCCCATCGTGCTCGGCCGCAACCTCAGGCGGCTGAGGACGCGACAGGGCCATTCGCTTGAAAGGCTCGCCAAGCTTTCAGGCGTCAGCCGCGCCATGTTGAGCCAGATCGAAACGGGCAAGAGCGCGCCGACTATCAGCCTGCTCTGGAAGATCGCGACTGCGCTCGGCGTGCCTTTCGCCACGCTGCTTGACAGTCAGAAGGTGCAAGGGACGGTCGTGCTCAGACGGCAGGATGCCAAGATACTCGCTTCAGGCGACGGTCGCTTCACTTCGCGCGCGCTGTTCCCCTTCGACGGCGAGCGCAAGGTCGAGTTCTACGAGCTGCGCCTCGCCCCGCGCCATGTCGAGAATGCCGACGCGCATGCGCCCGGCACGGTCGAAAACATCGTGGTGGTGCAGGGCTCGCTCGAGATAAAGCCGGGACATGAGCCGGCCCAGCTGCTCGCCGAGGGGGACGCGATCGTCTTCGAGGCCGACGTCCCCCACAGGTACCGCAATCTCGCCGATCGGGAAGTGATCGCCTACCTCGTCATGACTTATGTCGAGACCGTTATAGGCTAGCTCTCTGTCTTGCAGCATGACCTTGTCCGAAAAGTCTGCAACTTTTTTTTTGCTGCGCTGACCTTCGGTTCGGGATCATGCTGAAAGAGGAAGGGCCGGCGAACCGACCCTTCCGCATTCGGTATCCAGGCGGCGGCTCAGGCCTCCGAGCCCATCATCATCATGTTGCCGCACATCATCATCATGGGCATGCCGTTCTCCATGACGGACACCATGCGCTTGCAGCACTCCATGAACATTTCCTTGGAGGCGTCGTCCATCGGCATCATCTCGCAGGCCATGCCGTCGGCCGTCATCTTGCAGCTCATCTTGCTCATCATCATGGGCATCATGCCGCCCATCGGCATCATCCCGCCCATCATCATGGGGTTCATCATCATCGGGTTCATCATGGGCATCATGCCGCCCATGGGCATCATTCCCATCATCATGGGATTCATCATAGGCATCATGCCGTTCATGCCCGGCATCATACTGCCCATCATAGGCGTGCTCGGCATCTTCGCTGCGGTAGCCATTTTCTGCTCCGTGGGTTCGTGGGGCGTCCTGCATGCAGGCCGTTGATGTACGAAGATGTAGGAGCTGACTTTCCGTCGCGGCAACCGCCAAACAGCGCGCTGCCTCGTTTTCCTCCGTTGCAGTAGACAGGCTGTTCGCAGGATTGGAAAAAGCGCCGTCTATTTTGCGCGAAGTGTCGGGCTGTTAGGAAGAACATGCCTCCGCGAGGCCAGAGCTGAGCACGAATTTCGATGCATTGGCCCAGGCGGCAAAAACGACACGGATAAGTCGGCGGGACAGCGCCCCCCTCTGTCCTGCCGGACATCTCCCCCACAAGGGGGGAGATTGGGCGGCCGCTTTGGTTTCGCTAGCCGCCAGTGCCGGAGATTGGCGAAACCCTCGATGACAGGCAATCTCCCCCCTTGTGGGGGAGATGTCCGGCAGGACAGAGGGGGGTAACGTAGGGCACCAAGCTTTCCAGGTTGGATAACCTCACCCGGCGCAATCACTCGCCCGGGGCCGCCTCCCCTTCCGCCGCTGCCGGCAGCTTTGCGGCGGGCGCGCGCTTGCGCACCGGGAACAGCCTGCGCAGCGTCACGTAGAACACCGGCGTCAGGAACAACCCGACGATCGTCACGCCGAGCATGCCGGAAAACACGGCCGTGCCGAGCGATTGCCGCATCTCTGCGCCGGGCCCGGTGGCGATCATCAGCGGCACGACGCCGAGGATGAATGCGAAGGCTGTCATCAGGATCGGCCTCAGCCTCAGCCGGCAAGCCTCGACCGCCGCATCGACCGGACTCATGCCACGCTCCTGTCCCTGTCGGGCGAACTCGACAATGAGGATCGCGTTCTTGGCCGCGAGGCCGATCAGCACGACCAGACCGATCTGCACGAGGATATTGTTGTCGAGCCCTCGGAAGGTGACGCCGAGCAGGGCCGCCAGCACGCCGAGCGGCACGATCAGCACGATCGCGAAAGGCATGATCCAGCTCTCATACTGTGCGGCCAGCGCGAGGAACACGAACAGCACCGACAGACCGAAGATATAGATCGCGGCATTGCCGGTATTGCGCTCCTGAAAGGCGAGCTCGGTCCATTCGAAGGAGGTGCCCGGAGGCAGCGCCGCCCGCGCGATCTCCTCCATCTTGTCCAGCGCCTGCCCGGTTGAAACGCCGGGTGCGGCGTTGCCCTGCAGCGGCACCGAGACATACATGTTGTAGCGTTGCACGAGCGCCGGTCCGGTAACGTCACGGATCTCGATGAGCGTGCCGAGCGGCACCAGCGCCCCCGTCGCCGAGCGCACCTTGAGCTTCAATATGTCGTCACGTTCCAGCCGGAACGCCTGGTCGGCCTGCGCCCGCACCTGATAGACGCGGCCGAACGCGTTGAAGTCGTTCACATAGGCCGTGCCGAGATTGATCGACAGCGTCTCGAAGATGTTGGGGATCGGCACGTTCAGCATGCGCGCCTTGTCGCGGTCGATCGCCAGGAAGAATTGCGGGCTCGACGCCGAGAAGGTGGTGAAGACGCCGGTCAGCCCGGGCGTCTGGTTCGCGGTCTGGGCGATATCGCGCGCGATCTCGAGTATCTGCCGCATATCGGAGCTGTTGCGCTCCTGGATCTGCATCTTGAAGCCGCCGGCATTGCCGATGCCGCGGATCGGCGGCGGCGGCAACGCGATGATGAAGGCCTCCTGGATGCTCTGCAGGCTGCCGAACAGATTGCCGATGACCTTGTCGGCGGACTCGCCTGCCGCGAGCCGCTCCTCGAAGGGTTTGAAGCGCGCGAAGACGACGCCGGCATTGCTTGCATTGGTGAAGGTCGCGCCGGAGAAGCCGGCGAATGCGATCGCATGATCGATGCCCGGTGTCTTCTGGATGATGTCGGACGCCCGCTTGATGACGGCATCCGTCCGCGCCAGCGAGGCGCCCTCCGGCAGCTGCACGACGACGATCGCATAGCCCTGGTCGAGCGTCGGTATGAAGCCGCGCGGCACCGTCGTCGCCATGTGGATAGTCGCATAGATCAGGCCCGCGAATATCGCGAGCATGACGGCCAGCGATAACGTCGAGCCCACCAGGAAATGCACGACACGCGCATAGAGATGTGAAAGCGCGTCGAAGCCGCGGTTGAAGCCCTCCGAGAACACGTGGCCGAGCCGCGCCAGGAAGAAACGCTGGCGCCTATGCCAGGGCTGGTGCGGCTTGAAGAGCAGCGCCGCGAGCGCTGGCGAGAGGGTGAGCGAGTTGAACGCCGAGATCGCCGTCGACACCGCGATCGTCACCGCGAACTGCTGGTAGAATTGGCCGCTGATGCCGGGAATGAAGGCTGTTGGCACGAAAACGGCGATCAGCACCAGCGAGATTGCAATGACTGCCGTGCCGACCTCGTCCATGGTTATGTGCGAGGCGGGATAGGGATCGAGCCCCCGCGCGATGTTGCGCTCGACGTTCTCGACCACCACGATTGCGTCGTCGACGACGATACCGATTGCAAGCACCAGGCCGAACAGGGTGAGCATGTTGAGTGAGAAGCCGAGCGCATAGAGCACCGCCAGCGTGCCGATCAAGGAGATCGGGATCGCCACGATCGGCACGATCGCCATTCGCCAGGACTGCAGGAAGACGATGATGACGATGACGACGAGCACCATCGCTTCTAGGATGGTCTTGTAGACCTCGTCGATCGACTGCTGGACGAACTCGGTCGGGTTATAGACGATCTCGTAGGTCAGCCCCTTCGGGAAATCCTTGGAGAGCTCCTGCATTTTCTTCTGGATCTCGGCAGCCGACTGCAACGCGTTGGTGCCGGGACGCTGGAAGATGCCGAGCGCCACTGCCGGTTTGTTGTTGAGATAGGAGTTGGTGACGTAGTCCTTGGCGCCGAGCTCGATGCGCGCCACGTCCTCGAGCGTGATCAGGCGGCCGTCCTCGGTGTTCTTGACGATCACGTAGCGGAAATCGCGCGCATCCTCGAAGCGGCCCTGCGTGGTCACCGTATATTGGAAGGCATTGGCATTCTCGGTCGGCGGCGCGCCGATCGAGCCGCCCGAAACCTGCACATTCTGATCGCGCAGCGCCTGCACGACGTCGCCTGCGGTCATGCCATAGGCGGAGAGCTTTTCCGGGTCGAGCCAGACGCGCAGCGAATATTCGCGCTCGCCGAAGATGATGAGGTCGCCCACGCCGTCGAGGCGCAGAAGCACGTCCCTCACCCGCGTGCGCGCATAATTGGAAACATAGAGCTGGTCGTAGGTGTCGTCCGGCGACAGCATGTGCACGACCATCATCAGGTCGGGCGAGCTCTTGGCCGTGACGATGCCGAGGCGTCGCACATCTTCAGGCAGGCGCGGCTCGGCGATCGAGACACGGTTCTGCACCAGCACCTGCGCCTGGTCGAGATCGGTGCCGATCTTGAAGGTGATGGTGAGGGCCATCGACCCGTCGCCCGCCGAATAGGACGACATGTAGAGCATGTTCTCGACGCCGTTCACCTCCTGCTCGATCGGCGTCGCCACAGTGGCGGCGACGGTCTCGGCGTCGGCCCCTGGATATTGTGCGTGCACGACGATCGTCGGCGGTGCTATCTCGGGATATTGCGCGACCGGAAGCTGCGTGTAGGCGATGGCGCCCACGATCAGCACCACGAGCGAAACGACCGTCGCGAACACCGGACGGTCGACGAAGAAATGTGCGAATCTCATTGGGCGAGCTCGGCCGTTTCGTTCTTGGCCGGGAGTGTCACCATCTCCGGCTTGACCTTGGCCCCGGGCCTCGCCCTGAGCAGCCCGTTGACGACGACAGTCTCGTCCCCGGTAAGGCCGCTACGGATCACGCGATAGCCGTCGATGCGCGGTCCGGTACGCACTGGCTTGGTCGAGACGTTGCCGTCCTTGTCGACGACGTAGACGATGCGGCGATCCTGGTCGGCGCCGATGGCTTCGTCCGGCAGGAGGATGCCCGGATGCGGCAGGGAACCCGGTACGTTGATGCGCCCGAACATGCCCGGCTGCAGCACACCGTCACGATTGGGAAAGCTGGCGCGCACACGCATCGTGCCGGTGGCGTTGTCGAGGCGGTTCTCGGCGAAGTCCAGCTTGCCGTTGAAGGCGACCTCGTTGCGGTCCGCGACATGGACGACGACGTCGATCCCGCCGCCGCCCTCCTGCAGCGCGGCACCACGCCCGCGTGCGTCGCGCGCATAGGCCAGGTAAAGCCGCTCGTCGACGTCGAAATAGAAATAGATCGGATTGAGGGAGACGATCGAGGTGAGCTGCGTCTGGTCGGCCTGCACCAGATTGCCTTCCGATACCCACCGGCGGTCGATGCGGCCGGAGATCGGCGCCCTGATTTCGGTGAACTCGAGATTGAGGCTCGCGGTCCTGAGCGCCGCTTGCGCGCCCTGCATCTGCGCCTGAGCTGCGAGATATTCGCGCCGCCGGTCGTCGACCGTGGCGACGGGGATGTTGCCGGACTTCGAGAGCTGATCGGCACGATCGAGCTGCATTTTGGAGAAGTTGAGCAGGCTGGTAATGACGTCGACCTGCGACTTTGCGGCGTCGTAAGCCGCCTGATACGGACGCTGGTCGATCGTGAAGAGCAGGTCGCCCTTGTTGACGATAGCACCGTCCTTGAAGTGGATCTGATCCAGATAGCCGCCGACGCGCGCCCGGATTGTCACCTCGTCAACCGCCTGGAAGCGGCCGACGAACTCGTCATCCTCGACGATGTCGCGCATGATCGGCTTTGCCACGGAAACCGGCGGTGGCCCGCCGCCGGGCTGCTGCGCCGAGGCGCCAGTCGCAAGCGGAAGGGTGAGCAGAGCCAGACCGCCCGCCGCCATCACGATGCGAAGAATGGGCCTGGAGAATAGACGCGACCTTCGATGGCCGCCCCCGCTGTCATAAGATTGTCCGGTAGCGTTGTCGGCCATAGGCGCGTCCTTACTGATTGAAATCGACTGGACAAACGCGTTCGGTCTCCCCCGAAGCGGAGAGCACATAATGTTCTCCGTTTTACCGATCAATGCAACAGCAGCCGGCTGCTGACATCGGCTGCCCAGGAGGCTAGGCAGCGGCGTGGCGAAAACATTGCGGCGCATGGCCTTCTCCGCTTCTGCGGTCCGTCGTTGAATTTCGTTGAAGCTGGAACAGAACGAATTGAAGGGAACCCTTAATGGCCCGGCAAGGAGCAGAACGCCGAAGCCGGACCCGACCCAGGTGAGAAAAAAGGCCGGGTCCTGAAAGGCCCGGCCAAGTTGAAGGTTCAAAACCTCCAGAGGGGAACTGCCTCCAGCGTCAATGGGAGGAGAAAACGCTGGAAGACGAGGTTGATATGGGGTCTTTCGCACGCCAATTGTACGAATAGGATACCAAATTTGCTCTCCTATCGAGATTTTTTTTCTAACTCCATCAGGCGACGCTGCGGTCGACGAGATCCGGATAGTGACGCAGCGCCACGTCCGGATGCGAGCGCAGCCGGCTTTTCAGCACGTTCAAACCGACGCCGCGGAACAGCGGATTCTTCGGATCGCTCGCCGGCCCCCGCGCTTCGGCCGCAAGGTCAGGGGGCAGATCGAACAACGGGATCGTCGCATCGAGCCGCGCGCTGAAGAAGAACGGCACCGAATAGCGCTCGACTCCCGGCGGCGGCGTCACCACGCGATGCACCGTGGCGCTGAGATATCCGTTGGAGGCAAGTTCCAGAAGCTCGCCGATATTGACCACCAGCGTGTCGGGGATCGGGTCGACGTCAACCCATTCGTGGTCGTACTCCACCTGCAGCCCCTTGTGCTCATCCTGCAGAAGCAGCGTCAGGAAACCCCCATCCTTGTGCGCGCCAACGCCCTGATCATCTCCGGTCGCATGGCGGCCGGCATAGCGCACGATCTTCATGCGGTGGTTCGGCATTCCCGAATAGGTCGGTTCCAGCGCGTTCTCCGGCTGGTCGAGCGACAAGGCGAAAGCCTTGAGAAGCCGGATTGCGACCGCCGTCGCCCGGACCTGCCATGCGGTAAGCGCCTCCCGCAGACCGGGGAGCCTCTTCGGCCACTGATTCGGTCCCTGCAGCCTCGTCCAGACCGGAAGCCCGGGCCGCTGGGGAATCGGCGGCCGCTCGACGCCTACGTCCAGCTGCTCGCGCCAATCGGCCTTGCCGCGCGTGCGTTCGCCACCAAGCCGCGTATAGCCTCGAAAATGCGGCGACTTCACCATCTCGATCGCCAGCTTGTCCGCCTCGGGCAGCGCGAAGAACGCTCGTGCCGCGGCGAGCACGTCGCGTGCCTCGCCGCCCGGAATTCCGTGCCCGGCAAGATAGAAGAAGCCGACATCGCGGGCTGCCGACCGGAGGTCTGCCAGGAACATCCGCCGCTGCGGGCCGCCTTGGTCGAAGCGGGCCAGATCAAGAATCGGGACTATCCTGGGCATTTCGCTTGCTCCTTGGCCCACCAAAGCCCCCGCATGAAAGGACACGGTGCCATGAGCGCCTCCTGCAACCAAGGAACGCAACCACAGGATCGCAGTTGCCGGGAGCAAGCCGGCACTCTTCAATGGCGCCACGCAGGAAGGTTTTTGCCGAAGGGCTACGACGTGCCCTAAACGCAAAAAGCCCCGCATTGGCGGGGCGATTTTGGTTTGGTTGCGGGGGCAAGATTTGAACTTGCGACCTTCAGGTTATGAGCCTGACGAGCTACCGGGCTGCTCCACCCCGCGTCACCGGCAAGACGTCGGTGTTTGCCGACGCAATTCAGGTTC
>NZ_JAWRCU010000027.1:0-58600 GCF_033542235.1 Mesorhizobium sp. BAC0120
CCCTGAACTTTTGCATCCTGCGGTCCTGCAGCCACGTCGTCCGGTTCATCGACCCGCCTCCTCACGGAGACAGAAAACCGGACAACTCGTGTGCTACCTAACCCGGACAACTCATCTGCTACCGACACGAGAGGCCGCAGGTTCTCGCCAAGGAGTAATATCGGCCGTATAATCCTAGAGCAGAACACCGCGAACACGGAACGGGATGGCGCATATCCTCGTCACCTTTGGGGGGAGCCGGCGCCAGGCGTTGATCTGGGTCAATTCCCTCCAGGGCGATTATGTGAAGTTGATCAGGAGCGACGGCTCACTGGATCGGACGATTGCATGCTGTCCGCTGAATACGTCGGGACCAGCCACGGACCCCGGATGAATAGCTGACGTGGCGGGACAATAGTGATGCGCGCTGCGGTTTTCGCAACACTGATGCTCCTCGGGGGCGCGCTCCCGTGCCAAGCTGAACCGGCGCCGGTTAGCGAGCAACTGCCGCCTCACGTAGATCAATTCCTCTCGCTTCTCGCCAACCCGGATGTCCAGAAGTGGCTTGAGACCCACCGAGCGCCCGCGGGCTCGGTCCCTGTCCAGCCGGCGCAGAGCGAGCCTTTTTCGCATCCGCTGGCCGATCGTGTCAGCGCCGTTCGCAGTCATATTTACGGTCTTGCGAAAGCGTTGCCGACGCTGCCCAACCAGTTCAGAGCGGCCGGATCGATCCTTGCGGCCGATATCGAAAGCGTGGGATTCGCCGGCCTTTTCGGACTGTTCGTCGTGCTCGGCGTAGCAGCGTTCGGCGCTCTGTGGCTTTATGATCGCGGCACGAAGCAATTCGTATCGCTGGCAGCGCAATTGCCAATCACGACGAGGCGCGAATACCTGATCGCACTTCTGGTCCGGTTTGGCCATGAGTTGGGGCGCATCGCAATTCTCGCCGCGGCCAGCATCGCCGTTTTCCTCGCCCTGGAGTATTGGCCGCCGTTGGTCGAAAAGATCGTGCTTGCCTATTTGCTGGCTCTGATCCTCGTGTTTTTTGCCCAAGCCGTCCTCCGTGTCCTGCTGTCGCCGCCCGATACGGTTTCCGCAGACCGCGCCGATGCGCTGCGAGTCGTACCGCTGGATGGTTCGACGTCGGCTTTCTGGACCCGGCGGCTCACCGCGGTCGTCATCATTGTCGCGCTTGGTCATGCGACCGCGCTATCCCTGTATCTCATGTCCTTCTCGGTAGAGGCGCACGAGATCGTCTCCTATTTGTTCGGGCTGGCTTTGCTCGCCGTGGGCATCAACACGGTAAGGCGTGCGCTACGGCCGACAGCTGCAAACGAGCAGCAGCGAAACGAGGCCTGGATCAGCGGAAAGACCTATTCGGGCTTCCTCTCGGCTTATTTCGTTGCACTGTGGTTCCTATGGGCGGTTGGTGCCACAAATCTTTTTTGGCTGGCGGCAATTGTGGGCGGACTCCTGTGGTCGATCTCGATCACCGAACGGAGTGTCCTCAACGTTCTCAGCAAGCCATCCGGCTCCGCAGGTGCTCTGGATGCCTCGATTCCTGGTGCAGCGCTCCTCACTCGCGGCATACGCTTCATCCTTATCATTTCAGCCCTGCTGTTGATTGCCTGGGCCTGGGGTATCGACCTGGTCGCACTCAGCGCAGCTGACACTCCTGCGACCCGAGCCGCCCACGGGATCATCACCGCCCTCATGATCCTGCTGGTGGCGGATTTCATCTGGATGCTGGCGCGGAGCCTGATCGACAGGCAGATTGCCAAGGCGGCCAGCCTGACAGGGGATCCAAGCGCGGCAGCGCAGCACGAAGAGCGGCTCAGCACACTTCTACCCGTGCTGAGAAACGTGCTGTTCGCCACGCTGGCAGCCGTTGCCATACTCATGGCCCTTTCCGAATTGGGCATCAACATAGGGCCACTCATCGCCGGTGCGGGCGTCGCAGGAGTAGCAATCGGATTTGGCGCCCAGACGTTGGTCAAGGACATCATCAGCGGCATGTTCTACCTGCTCGATGATGCATTCCGGGTCGGGGAATATATCGAGAGCGGCAGCTACAAGGGGACGGTGGAATCCTTCAGCCTACGGTCTGTGAGGCTGAGACATAGTCGCGGGCCGATCTTCACCGTGCCCTTTGGAGTACTAGGTGCGGTCCAGAATTTGAGCCGCGATTATTCGATCGATAAGTTCAACCTGACCATTACCTACGATTCGGACCTGGAAAAGGCACGCAAGCTCATCAAGGCGATCGGACTTGAACTCGCCGACGATCCCGAGCTCCAACCGATCACTATGGAGCCACTCAAGATGCAGGGCGTTGAGAATTTCGGCGACTACGGAGTCGAACTGCAGTTGAGTCTCAAGACCAAGCCCGGTCAGCAGTCTGTCGTTCGTCGCCGCGCACTCGTAATGATAAAAAAGGCATTCGACGAGAACGGAATCAAGTTCGGCTCGCCGATGATGCAGAGCGCCGGCTTCACCGGAATTCAACCCGAGACAGCGGCATCCGCGACCCCGGTAGAACCTGCGGCTAGCACCGTGGCTGTCAAGCCGGCTGCTGCATAGCGGCAGGGTTTTCGCGATCTGCTCTATCGCCGGATGCGTGGAGGAATGCTCGACAGTCCGAGGTCCACAATCGCGATGTCGAGGAGCCGCGCCATGGAAGCATAGGCGCCGTCGGCGTCGCGCAGACGAATGCGCTCGAGCACTTCGCCATGGTTCGGGAGCGAGGCGCCCGGTTCGCGTGCTCGCTGGATCGTGAGACGGAAGGAATAGGCAAGGGCGGCGCCGATCATGGTCGACAGTTTCTGGAAGACGACATTGTGGCTCGCCCGCAGAAGCGCTTTGTGAAAGTCGATGTCGGCCTCGTTGAAGGCGTCGAAATCGAGGGCGGCCAGGGCTTCGCTCATTCGCTCGTAGGCGCTCTCGATGACGGCGATATCGTTCTCGGCTGCGCGCAATGCCGCGAAGCGTGCCGCTGCCGGCTCGATCACCTGACGCGCCTCGATCAGGCTGAGGACGAATTCCGCGCTCGGTTCGAGCTCCATCGACCAGGCGAGGAGCTCCGGATCGAGCAGGTTCCATTCGTCCCGCGGCCTGACCACGGTGCCGGTGCGCGGGCGCGGCGTCACCAGCCCTTTGCCGCTCAAAACCTTGATCGCCTCGCGTAAGGCGCTTCGGCTGATCTTTAGCGTTTCGCAGAGCTCAGGTTCAGGCGGCAGCAATGTTCCCGGCTTGAATTCCTGACTCAAGATGCGTTGGGCCAGGGTCTTGACCAGCTGTTGGTGAACGCGCGGCTTTACCAGCGTCCTGGTGGCTTCAGCTATCGCCATGCTGTTCGTCTTTGCTGCTGCGCATCCCGGCGTTCGCCACCATGGCACGGATCTCAGTGACTTTCACGATGCCCTCAAACATCTGATGAATGATCCAGTAGGATAGCTGACTATGGCCGTCAAGGCGCCCGCAATCCATATAAAATCTCGAAAATCTGGCGACACAGACTCCAGCAGGCGTGTTGACATCGTCGAAAACATCAGATTATTTCTTCCCCGAGTGGCTTTTGTAGCGCATCAGCGCTGCTGCGATCATGGAGGAGCGCAAAGTCATGGCGGCTGACGCGCCGAACGCGAAGCAGCGATACCGCGGCCGGAAAAGCCACGGCACCTTCTACCTGACCGTCACTCCCTTCTTTGCCATCTTCACGCTGTTCTCCATCTTCCCCGTCGCATTCTCCCTCTATCTTGGTTTCAATAAGTGGGATGGTTTCAGCGACCCGGCCTTCGTCGGCCTGGAAAACTATGTGCGGGCGCTGAGCGATCCCGTTTTCCAGAAGGCGATCTGGAACACGCTGTTTCTCTGGTTCTGGTCGACGCTCCTGACGGTCGGGCTCGCCCTGGTACTGGCCGTGCTGATCAACGAATATGTCGTGTTCGGCAAAACCTACTTCCGGATGGTTTTCCTGATGCCGCTGCTGGTGGCGCCTGCTGTCGCCGCGATCATCCTGCGCATTTTCTTCACGTCGAACGGAGGCCTGGTGAACCTGTTCACCGGGGCGCTCACGGGCACGCCGTCCTATTTCGACTGGCTGGGTTCGGAGTTCTGGATCAAGCCGCTGGTCGTCCTCCTGGTCGTCTGGAGATGGACCGGCTGGCATATGATCATCTTTCTCGCCGGCCTGCAGTCGATCCCGCGCGACATCTATGAGGCAGCGCGCATAGATGGCGTAGGGCGCTGGGCGATCTTTTCGCGCATCACCGTGCCGCTGCTTCTGCCCGCCCTTGCCTTTTCAATCATCACCGCCACCCTCGGCGGATTGCAGATGTTCGACGAGCCCTATGTGCTGAGCCAGGGACTGGGCGGTACCGACAACTCCGCAACCACAATCGGGATGTATCTCTATGCGACCGCGTTCACCCAATTCAATTTCGGCCTGGGCGCTGCCGTCTCCTGGTACATTTTCGCGGCGGTCGTGGCGCTGACCGTACTCTACCAGGCGGTCACTCGCCGCCTGGCCGGGGCGACGGCGTGAAGGGCCTACTCGCCAATCGCGAGCGCCGTTTCAACGTGCTGGTCACGCTGGCGCTTGTCCTGCTGTCGGTCTTCTTCCTGCTGCCGCTCTACTGGACCGCCGTGTTCGCGACGCGGACCCTATCGGAGGTGTTTCAGTTCCCGCCGCCATTCTGGTTCGGCGGGAATGTCGTTCAGAACTACCTGAACATCGCCAACGTCTATCCGCCCTTCCGTCCGGTCTGGAACAGCCTTGCCGTTGCTGTCCCCAAGACGATTGGGCTCGTTTTGGTAAGCGCGCTGGCCGGCTATGGTTTCGCGCGCTACGCGCGGGCCCCCGGCCATAAATTCCTGCTGGTGATGGCTTTCGCGACGCTGTTTTTTCCGCCGTCGCTGGCCCTGATCCCCTTCTTCCTGCAGATGAGCTGGCTGGGCTGGCTCAATACCTTCTGGCCGCTGATCGTGCCTACGCTGGCGTCGGGCTTCGGCGTCATCTGGATGTATACCTATATCGGCACCACCATTCCACGCGAATTGTACGAAGCCGCGGAGATGGACGGCGCCAAGGGTTTCGCGACCTTCTTCTTCATCGTGCTGCCCATCATCCGGCCGGGGCTCGCGGCGCTGAGCGTGTGGACCCTCATCAGCACCTGGAACGACTATCAGTTGCCGCTGGTGGTGTTGGGTGAGGGGACGCGCTTCACCGTGCCTTTGGCGCTGACCATGCTCTCGGAGACGCACTACTCCGACATGCCCGCTGTCATGCTCGCGACGCTGATCGGGCTCGTGCCGGTCTTCATTCTCTTCGCATTCCTCAGCCGGCAGTTCATCGCCGGCCTGACCTCGGGGACGGTCAAATGAAACCGTAGTCCCAGTGGATTCTATCGCCGTCCAGGCGCAACACCCGGAAAAAGTGGAGGAACCGACTATGACGAGCTGGATGAAGGCAAGCGCGGCCGCATTCGCGATCGGGTTTGGCGCAATGCTCTCCCCGCCGGCCGAGGCCCAGAATGCCCCCGATACCCAGATCTCAGGTACTATCAGCGTATGGACCTGGCCGAACAACGACCGGACCTTTGCGGCTCTCCTGCCGACCTTCAACAAGGCTTACCCCAATATCAAGGTGGAGGTGCAAGGCTTTCCGGCCGCCAAGATGGCTTATCTCAACAACTTGCAGCGGGGAATGCTGGGCGGCAGCGGCCCCGATGTGGCGATGATGGAAATCAACATGATGGCGCTGCTGCGCGATCGACCTCAGTGGGAAGACCTCCGGCAGGCACCTTACAACGCGGGCGAATTCATTTCCAATTTCGCTCCCTTCACAGTGGCGAACGTCACTCTTCCTGACGGCAAGATCGTCGCGTTGCCGAAGCATACCGGCCCCGGCGGGCTGTTTTATCGCCGCGACATCTTCAAGGAAGCCGGGCTGCCCACCGACCCCGAGGAAGTCACGAAGCTGCTTTCGGATTGGAATGCTTTCATCGATGTCGGCAAGAAAGTGGCCAAGCCCAATGAACGTTGGATGCTCGCCAACGGCGAGGAAATCGTCCGCGCCATGATGGCGCAGAAAGGCGTCAGCAATTTCGATGCGGAAGGCAATCTGCAGTTCGACAACCCCGTGTTCCACGACGCGCTGGAGATCGTCAAAAAGGCGGCTGATGCGGGCCTGATATCGCCGTTCGTGGCCTGGTCTCCAGAATGGCAGGGCGCGTTCGGCAAGGGCCAGATCGCGACCGTGATGTACGGAAACTGGTTCGGCGGCCTGCTCAAGCGCGCCTATGCGACCGCGGATGCGGGGAAATGGGGAGTGGCTCTGGCTCCGGCTTCCGAAGGTGGCAGCCGGTCGTTCAACAGCGGCGGCGATTATATCGGCATCCTGAAGACGTCCAAGAACAAGGAGGCGGCCTGGGCCTTCGTCAAATGGCTCGTCACGGACGGTGAGAGCCTCAAGCAGCAGTATCAGAGCGACGATCTCTATCCGGCATTCACGCCGGCAGGCTCTTCCGACTGGATCAACTACAGGGATCCCTACTATGACGGGCAGAACGTCAACGAGATCTTCGCGCCCGTGCAGGCACAGCTGATCCCCTCCACGCTCAATCAGCTGGACTCGGCGGCGACTCTCGCGCTGCAGACGGCGATCGATAATGTCGTCAAAGGGGTGGCGACGGTCGATGAGGCGCTCGCCCAGGCGAAGGCCGAAGTCAAAGCCAAGATGTAGCACATCCCTGCTGGTTGCGGCGGCGGTCGCCTTGTGCCGGCCGCCGCCTTCTACCTTTTCATAGAGGCTTGCATGCTGTTCTCAATCCCCCTCGAAGGGACCTGGTCATTTGCGCTCGACCCTGAAAAACGTGGCGTTCGCGAACAATGGTTCAAGCACCCGCTGGACGACACCGTCGCTCTTCCCGGCAGCGTCGACGAAGCCAGAAAGATGCCGCTCACCGATGAGCGCACCATGGCACATCTCAGCCGCCGCCATCCCTATGTGGGGCAGGCCTGGTACGCTCGCGAGTTCGAGGTCGGCGCGGAGGCCGATGGCCTCTATCATTTCCTGGCGCTCGAACGTCCCCATGGCGAGGTGAACCTCTGGCTCGACGGCTTCAAGGTCGGCCGTGACGAGAGCCTCTCGACCGAGAACCGCTTCTTCCTCGGCGCGCTCAAGGCCGGCTCGCATCAGCTCGTGATCATGATCGACAACGACCGCTTCGAAGCAGTCGGTGAGGCCATTGTCCGCCAGAATATGATCGATGTCGCCCATTCGACGACTGACCACACGCAGACCAACTGGAACGGGGTGGTGGGATATCTGCGTATCGAAGCCTGCCGCGCCTCTATCGCCCGTCTCGACGTCTTCGCTCCGACCCGAAATGCCAGAGTTCGGGTCGAACTCGAGGCCTTCGATCCCGACATCCGCTTCCCGACCTATTGGACCGAACAGGCGCATCATCAGCTTTCGCTGAGCTTCGATCTCAAGGGCCGCCGCGAGCCGCTGGTCATCACGCGCGATCTCGAGATCGGCAGCGCATATACTCCGGTCGAGATCGATGTCGCACTGCCGCCCGAGGCGGCGCTATGGGACGAGTTCGATCCGGTGGTGCACAGGGTCACCGCCGAGTGGCTGCGCGACGGCATCCTGCAGGACCGGCGCAGCACGAGTTTCGGCATCCGCTCCTTCATCGTCGAAGACAAGCGGCTCAAGCTCAACGACCGGCCCGTCTTTCTGCGCGGCACGCTCGATTGCTGCATTTTTCCGCTGACGGGCTACCCCCCAACCGATCACGACGGCTGGCGCAAAGTCTTCGAAACGGTGCAAGCCTATGGTCTCAACCATGTCCGCTACCATTCCTATTGCCCGCCCAAGGCGGCCTTCGAGGTGGCGGACGAAATGGGCGTGCTGCTGCATGTCGAAACACCGGTCTGGCCCGTTCTCGGTGCCGATCCCAATCTCGACCGCTATATCCATGCCGAGGCGGAGCGGATCGTCCGCGACTACGGCAACCACCCGAGCTTCGTCATGCTGTGCGTCGGCAACGAGGTGCATGGCGCGCGCCTTCACGCGTTCCTCGAGCGCTTCATCGAGAAATGGAAGGCTGAGGACACAAGGCGGATCTACACTGGAGGTTCAGGCTGGCCGACCACGATGCGTGCCGACTATGTGAGCAAGCCGGAGCCGCGCAACCAGCGGTGGCTCGACAATCTCGAAGGCCGCCTCAACGCCCGTCCGCTCGAAACCCTGACCGATTGGAGAGACTGGCGCGACCAGGTGCCCATGCCGCTTGTTTCTCACGAAACCGGCCAGTGGTGCGTCTATCCAAATATCGAGGAGATCGAAAAATATTCCGGCGTCGTCGAGGCGCGCAATTTCCTGATGGTTCGCGACGATCTCGAAAGCAAGGGCCGCCTGCATCTCGCCCGCGATTTCCTGCTCGCCAGCGGCGCGCTGCAGACCAAGCTCTACAAGGAGGAGATGGAGGCGGCGCTGAGAACCCGAGATTGGGCCGGCACTCAACTGCTCGGCCTGCAGGACTTCCCGGGGCAAGGCACTGCTCTCGTCGGCGTCGTGGACGCATTCTGGGATGAGAAGCCTTATGTGGCGCCTGAGCAGTTCCGCGAGTTTTGCGCGCCTTTCGTGCCTCTCATTCGTGCCGGAAGCTTCAGTCTCACCATGGGAGAGTCGTTCCAGGCCCTCGTGCAGCTTGCGCACTACGGACCACACGACCTCGACGGGGCGGCACTGAGCTGGAGTCTCAACGACCGCAGCGGAACAAGTGTCGCGTCAGGGACGCTGGCAGCGGGGGCGCTGGCGACCGGCCATCTGCACGACATCGGACAGATCGAGATCGCAACCGATGGCCTTGCCTGTCCCGCCGAATACGAGCTCATGGTCGAGCTTTCAGGCACAGGGTACCTCAACCGCTGGTCGCTTTGGCTATTCGAGCCAACCATCGCCGGGACGAGCCTGCCTGCCATCTCTTCTCTCGACCAGGCGTGCCTGGAGCGGATCGCGGCTGGCGAGACGCTGATCCTGATGCCGGAACCGGACCGGCTGAAGCCGAATGCCGCCCTCGGACATACGACCATCTTCTGGAACACGCTCTGGACCAACGGTCAGGAGCCCCACACGCTTGGGCTGCTCAATGATACCGCGCATCCGGTTCTGCAGCGATTTCCCGCACGTACTCATTCGGACTGGCACTGGTGGGAGCTGACCTTCCGACGGCGTGCCTTCGATATCGAAGGCACGCCATTCAGGCCGATTGTCCGGGTGATCGACGACTGGAACTCCAATCGCGACCTGGTGCTCGTCGCCGAAGCCGCGATCGGCCACGGCCGTCTCATTCTTTGCGCGGCCGATCTTGCATCTTGTCTCGATGATCGGCCGGTTGCACGCTCGTTCCGCAATGCGCTTGCGGACTATGCAGCCAAGCCCTCCGCGAAAGTGCCCGAGCTGACGGCCGGCGCCGCCAGGGCATGGTGGGAGAGGATCCGCGCATGACCGCCATCGAGCTGAAGCATGTCAGAAAGGCTTTCGGACACTGTGAGGTCATTCACGGCATTCATTCAAAACCTCGCTTCAAAGGCCGCATTCAAATTCTGCTTCAGGCGTTTCGGCAAAATCTGCTTCAGGCGGATTGGCAAAGCCTGCTTCAGGCGCGTCCCAGCCTGTCGTACTGCCATACGGCGACGGCTCCGCTTGATGGCAGCCTTGAGCGGATCAACCCAGTATTCTTGAGCGCCACGATGGTTCGCGTATGTCAGAATGTCGTCGAGATATGCCAGCTGCACTCCATTGCGCGCATTGATCCGTCGGATTTGTCTTGGGTTGGGAGCTTCGGCCAAGGCTTCAGGAGGGGAGAGCCCGGCAGCCAGGAAGTTGAGCTTCGTGCGAATGCACTTTTCACAGCTGCCGCAGTTTTTTCCCGTTTCCACATCCTGCCAGCACACTCTTAGATTGCTGACCGCCTCAGGCCAATTGGATAGAGCTGCTACTTTCTCGGTCCTCGTAAACCCGGCGCCGTCGTATACGACCTCGAAGCCTGGCGTCGACAGCATGGGAAAGCTTATGGGGTTCGAACCCCAAGGTATCACGAGATGTGCATAATCTTCATCCGAACCAATCAAGGCTGAGCCGACCGATCCTTCCCAATTGCGTAGGCACGCGGTCAGACCTGCCCCGAAATCCATTTGCCAAGATCGACAACCTACGAGTCGCCAGTTCGTCGCCAGCCGGACCAGAGGCACTCCGATGGAACAAAGTGTCTCAGAGGCCCGCGAAAACGCGACCTCGTAGGCGGCGTTCTTTTGCAAAGGAATATCGAGCCCGTGAATCAACGTCGCGCAGTGGATGGAGCGACTTCGCCGTCCGGCCTGCCTGCGGTGATGACGCCAGAGAGTGAACGAGCCGTCGACACCGCCCGAAAATGCAGCGACGGCGCGGTCACGCCGTTCGAGTGTCGGGCTTGGCGACACCTCCTCGCTCGCGCTCACCGTAATGCGCTTGTACAGGTCTGACCGCCACAACACCCAGCATGTCACGAGCTCTTCAAGCCCTTCAAGCAGAGGTAAGGAAACCGGGCCGTCAATGTGAAGGTTGCGGCCTTCCCACATTGCCCGAAAGACCATTGCGATCGCAGCCAGATCGTGAGTTACCAATGGCGCGGGCAGCGCATCGACCGGTCCGTCGATGGCCCACCATATTTCCTCGCTGCTGAACCTGACCTTACGCCGAACTCCCCCTGCGCCGCGCTCTTCAGTCAGCCGCACATTCAGCGTTTCCATGTCCAACTCCGATTTAGAGGCTCACCTGCTCAAGCGTCACGTGGCATGCGTTGCGGAACAACTACGATGAGGGCATTGGATCGCGACAGATCGGTTCCAGCCGTTAGACTAGTAATAGGATTTTAAAACGGCCGAATCCGACGATAATGGGGCAATTTTGCGACTTTGATAGGGCTCACTCTATATGGGGAAATTCTCCCGACATCCGACAATGAGAGGTCATCTATCTCATCTATTCAAAACATCGCTTCAAAGGCCGCATTCAAATTCTGCTTCAGGCTTTTTGGTAAAATCTGCTTCACGCTCATTGGCAAAAGCTGCCTCAGGCGTATTCCACGTTGTCGTATTGCCATGCGGCGACGGCTCCGCTTGACGGCAACCTTGAGCGGGTCGATCCAGTATTCTTGAGCGCCACGATTTTTCGCGAAATTCAGAATATCTTCGAGAAGTTCCAGCTGCACTCTGTTGCGCGCGTTGATCTGTCGTATTTGTCTTGGGGTGGGAGGTTCGGCCAAAGATTCTGGAAGGGGGAGTCCCGCAGCCATGAAGTTGAGCTTCGTGCGAATGCATTTTTCACAGCTGCCGCAGTTTTTTCCCGTTTCCACATCAAGCCAGCACACCCTCAAATTGCTGACAGCCTCGGGCCAGTCGGATAGAGCTGCCGCCTTCTCCGTCCTCGTAAATCCAAGACCGTGGTAGATGATCTCGAAGCTTGGCGTCGAGAACATGGGCAAGCTCACAGGGTTCGAGCCCCAAGGTATTGCGAGATGTGCGTAATCTTCACCCGAACCGATCAAGGCGGAACCGACCGATCCTTCCCAATTGCGTAGGCACGCGGTAAGGCCGGCGCCGAAATCCATTTGCCAGGAGCGACAACCCACAAGTCGCCAGTTCGTCGTCAGCCGGACCAGAGGCACTCCGATGGAACGAAGTGTCTCAGAGGCCCGCGAAAACGCGACGTCGTAGGCGGCGTTCTGTTGCAAGGGAATATCGAACCCATGAATGAATGCCGCGCAATGGAGAGAGCGGCTTCGCCGACCGGCGTCCTGGCGGTGATGACGCCAGATGGTGAACGCGCTGTCGACGCCGCCCGAGTAGGCAGCAACGGCAAGGTCACGGCGTTCGGGGGCCAGGCTTGGCGCCAGTTCCTCGCTCGCGCTCACCGTAATGCGCCTGTACAGGTCTGGCCGCCACAACACCCAGCAGGTCACGAACTCTTCGAGCCCTTCGAGCAGAGGCAAGGAAACCGGGCCGTCGACATGGAGATTGCGGCCTTCCCACATCGCCCGAAAGATCATTGCGACGGCGGCCATATCATGAGTTGCCATTGGCGCGGGCAGCGCATCGGCCGGTCCGTCGAAAGCCCACCATATCTCCTCGCTGTCGAACTTGACTCTACGCCGAACTCCCTCTGCGCCGCGCTCTTCGGTCAGCCGCACATTCAGCGTTTCCATGTCCACCTCCGATTCGACTTGGGCTCACATTGGCCGAACTTCAAAGTTGCATGCGTTTTGGAACAAATTTCTGAGAGTATTCTTTCTGCTCATCCTCAAGATCTCGCAAAGGCGAACGACCTGAGCTTTTGAACTGCCCGCAAAACCTCGTTTTCAGGACCGTCGGGGTAGTTTTCAGCTTTCCAGAGGAGCAGCGTGACGACCACATAAGTGAGTGCGCCAACCGAGGCCAACACGGCAATTTCGACGAGCAGGCCCATCATGTCCGTTCCGCTACTGACGCGCGGACGGACAAGCAGGACGACAATGACCATGGTAGTCGTGGCGACGATCGTCCTCAGGTTCTGCAGGAGCTGGGTCCACACCGGGATGCCTATCAACCTGCTGACGAGCTGCATGTTGACCAGGGTGTTTATCGAAGCGGTCACCACGCGCACCCAGAGCATCCCGAGCAAACCTGCCTCGTACATTCCAATCACGATCAGAGGCATCCGAATGAGAAAGAAGGCTGTGTCGCGATGGAAGATCTTCCGCGGCTCGCCCATCGCAAGCGCCAGGGGCTGAACGGAGTTGGCCAGCGTGGCGATTCCGGCGACGCATGCGATGATCTGAACCACAATCACGGCGGGAAGCCATTTCTCACCCATGATGAGCCGAACCGTCGGATCGGCAATGAGCGCCCAGCCAAACGCGACCGGCAGTGCAATCGCGCTCGTCAACGCCTGCGCCGAGCTGTAGGCCTTCCGCAATCTTGCCCTGTCGTGTTTCAGCGCCGAGAAGGCCGGAAACAGGGTTTGTGTCAGCGGGCTCGTCGCTTCCGTGGTCGGGAGGTATGCGAGATTGTTCCCGACGGTGTAGTAGCCGAGGCTCGCTTTACCTAGAATCCAGCCGACCAGCAGCTGGTCGAAGCGCCAATTCAAGGTCCTGACGATCTGGCTCAGCGTCAGCCAGATGGAGAAGGACCAGAGTTCCCCGGCGTGTCTCCACATGACACGAGGCCTGAAAGGCTTCAGCGTGTAGGAAAGGAGCAGCGTTGCGAGTTGCGCAACGATGGAGCCGACCACGAGCGCCCAATAGCTCCTGTAGACTATGGCAACGCCAACCGCGGCGACGAAGCCTGCAGCCTTCGAGCCCACGTTGCGATAGAGAATGGGGCGAAAGTCCAGGCTTCGCTCGAAGACCACCAGCTTGGGGTTGAGGGCGCCACTAAGAATGACCGTCAGCCCCAATGCGATCATGATCCCGATCAGCCTGGGGTCACGATAGATGAGTGCCGTTGGATAGGCGGCGGCCATCAGCAGTGCGCTGATGATGACCGCGCGCACCATGTTCAGCGACCACGCTGTATGAAAATGCTCGTCGGTCGGGTTGGAATGCTGGATAAGCGCATTCGACAGCGACAATTCGGTTACGGACGACACGATGGCGAGAATCGTCGTCGCGACTGCGACCAATCCGAAATCGGCCGGCATCAGCAGTCGGGCAAGGACGATCGTGCTCGCCAGGCCCAAGAGGTTCGTCGCGGCGCGCGTGACCGTGATCCAGAACGTACTCTTGGCCAGACGCGACTTCATGTGATCCACTCATCCCTCCTGACGATGAATGTCGAGGGGTGGTCTGCTCAGTGCCGTTGCTGGCCGGGGACGGAGCGGAACAGGGACTTGTGGTGGGAACTGGCTGCGCGCTGCCTGGCTCGGCAACAGCCCCTCGTGCGTGCGGGATCGCGTCATGATTGTACGCATTGCGCCACTTGGACGAAAGCCGCAATCGCAATGCTAATCCGTGTGCGGTTGCCGGCAGCGCCGCCTACTCGAACGTCCACAGATGATGGGACAGCACATGTTTTTTAATATTAGAACGTTCTAACGATAATAGGGCAATTTTGCGACTCGGACGGATCACCGCATGGCCGTCCCGGCGGCATAATCGCAGGAACCGCGTCGAGCCTAGTTGGCGAACCTCCGCGCGCCGGCGACGCACAAGATCACCGCGACCGTCACGCCAAGCATCGCCGATGTGACGGGCTCGTGCAGCAGCGCCGCGGCGAGCGCCAGTCCCATGAAAGGCTGCAGTAGCTGCAACTGACCCACGGCTGCGATGCCTCCCTGTGCAAGGCCGCGATACCAGAATACGAATCCGATCAGCATGCTGAACAGCGAGACATAGGCCAGGCCGAGCCAGGCTGAGGACGCGATGCCGGAGAATGACGGGGGCATGTAGAGCAGCGCCACCACGACCATGATCGGAAGCGACAGCACCAGCGCCCAGGAGATGACTTGCCAGCCCCCGAGCGTTCGGGAGAGCCTCGCACCCTCGGCATAACCCAGCCCGCAGGCGACGATCGCCGCGAGCATGAGAGCATCGCCAATGGCCGAAGCCGACAGCCCTTGCGACAAGGCAAAACCTGCCACCAGCGCGCTGCCGAGCACGGAGAAGAACCAGAATGCCGGCTTCGGACGTTCGCCGCCGCGGATGACGGCGAAGATTGCCGTCGCGAGCGGGAGCAGCCCGACGAATACGATCGAATGCGCTGCTGTCACCTGCCGGAGCGCCAATGCCGTCAACAGGGGAAAGCCCACCACGACACCGAGCGCCACGACCACCAGCGAGGCGATGTCGCGACGGGCGGGACGCTTTTCCCCGAAGGCGAGCAGCAGACAAAGCGCCAGCGCACCGGCGATTGCTGCCCGGGCCATAGTCAGGAAAACGGGATCGAACTGCATGACGGCAACGCGCGTGGCGGGGAGGGACCCGCTGAAGATCGCCACGCCCACGAAACCATTGATCCATCCGGCCGCTGTCCGGTTCATGCCGAGACCCTTCGTTTGCAGGCCTTTTATCTGCTTCAACGACTGGCACAGCCAGTAACAGTCCGGTACAGTTCAGTCGAACTGTTATGGTCGAAGGTGCAGTACGGATGGACGGACAGGCCACACAAGGCACACGGGTCGAGATGGTCATGAGGACGATCCGCCAGCGCATTGCCGGACGGAGCCTGAAGCCAGGCGACAAGCTGCCGTCGATCCGCGGATTAGCTGCAGCGCTCAAGGTCTCGCCCTCGACCGTCGTGGAGGCTTACGAGCGGCTGGTTGCCGAAGCAGCCATTCATTCCCGCCCGGGCTCCGGATTCTACGTCGCCAGCCAGGCGGCTCCGTTGGCGCTCTCCGAAATTGGCCCCAAGGTCGATCGAGCGGTCGATCCGTTCTGGGTCTCGCGGCAGTCACTTGAGTCGAGCGATGGCGTCTTGAAGCCAGGGTGCGGCTGGCTACCGCCGTCATGGTTGTCTGAGGGAGGCATCAGGAAGGCGCTTCGCTCGCTCTCTCGCGCCGACGGTTCCGTTCTTGCCGATTACGGCTCACCGTTGGGATTGCCGTCATTACGCCATCTCGTGGCCAGGCGCATGGCCGAACGAGGCATCGAGTGCTCGCCGGAGCAGATCATGCTGACGGAATCCGGTACGCAGGCGATCGATCTCCTCTGTCGCTTGCTGCTCGAGCCCGGCGACACAGTGCTCGTGGACGATCCCTGCTACTTCAATTTCCAGGCCCTGCTTCGCGCTCACCGGGCGAATGTCGTCGGTGTGAGGTACACGCCCACCGGTCCAGATATTGACTTGTTCGGAGAGGCGCTCGCGACGCATCGTCCGCGGCTCTACATCACGAACTCCGCCATCCATAATCCCACCGGCGCAACCTTGTCGCCCGTCGTGGCGCACAGGGTACTGAAGCTCGCCGATCAGTTTGGGCTTACCATCGTCGAAGACGATATCTTCGCCGATTTCGAGCGCGTTCCGGCACCACGTCTGGGGGCCTTCGACGGGCTTGATCGTGTCATTTCCATCGGCAGCTTCTCCAAGACGATCTCCGCCTCGGCGCGATGCGGGTTCGTGGCAGCGCGCCCGGAATGGATCGAAGGTCTCACGGACCTGAAGATCGCCAGCTCGTTCGGGGGAGGGCGGTTGAACGCGGAACTGGTCCTCGCCGTTCTCAGCGACAGCGGCTACCGCAAGCACCTGGAGGGCCTGCGCAACCGACTTGCCAACGCCATGTTCGAGGTTGCCGCCAAATTGAAGGCGATCGGGATCGAGCCTTGGCTCATGCCGCCGGCGGGCATGTTCCTGTGGTGCCGCCTTCCGGATGGCATCGACGCGGCACATGTCGCCCGGGCGGCGGTCGCCGAAAACGTGGTCCTGGCGCCCGGGAACGTATTCAGCGTGTCGCGGTCCGCCACCAGCTTCATGCGTTTCAACGTTTCCCAGACGTTGGACGACCGCATATTGGACGTGCTTGGGCGATCACTCAGGCAGGCCCGCAGTCAGCTGCCTGCGGCTCCGCGCGTTTAGGCGTTCCACGCGTTTTTACACGGGCGGATCAACCTATTCTCAGTCGCTGTCGCGGGCGACGAGTTCCAACGGCCAGACCTCGCGGATGATGCGCGGTCCGTCCGGACCCGCGAAGGAAGGCATGGAGGCCAGCAGCATTTCAGCGAGACGGCGACCGAGCGGCTCGAGCGCCGGACGAAAGCTGGTGAGCGCCGGCGAGTAGTAGCGGCAGAGCGCCGTATCGACAATGACCGTAACGGCTACATCGTGGCCGGGCTTGAGCCCCATTTCGACAAGAGCCCTGCACCCGCCGAGCGCCATCGCGTCATTGTTGAAGATGATGGCGGTCGGCGGATTGCTGGACCCCATCAGCTGCGGCGTGATCTCATAACCGCCGGCTTCATTTATGAAACCGGCACCAATCAGATCAGGATCCACTTCTAAGCCGTGCCGGCGCAGCGCCTTGCGGTAGCCGGCCAAAAACAGATAGCCGAAATTCAGGTTCAATGACGGGCGCACTGCCGCGATGCGACGATGGCCGCGCGCGACCAGGCGGTCGACCGCGTCGACGCCGGCCTTCTCGAAATCAAGGTCGAGCGCAGGATAGGACTTACCGCCCGACCGGCTTCGACCCAGGGTCGCAAAAGGAAAACCGGCCTGGGTCAGATATTCGATGCGCTCGTCCTCGCGCCGGGTCCATGCAAGCACGACCGCGTCGGCCCACCGGGTCTCGACGACACGGCGAAGTCGCTCGTGCTGGTAGTCGCCCGGCGCGCCCATGACCACGATCAGGTCAAGTCCGCTCTCGGCGAGCTGCGCCTGTAGTCCGGTCAGAAACGGGATGAAGAACGGCTCGCCATATTGCTGATCGCCCGGATGGGGCTGAAGCATGAAGGCGACGGCGTGCGTCGCACCGCGCCTGAGGTTCCGCCCCGATTGGTTCGGCGAATAGTTGAGCCGGCGCGCTGCATCGAGCACGCGTTGCCGGGTCTCGGCGTTGACGTCGGCGCGGCCATTCAGAGCCCGCGAAACCGTGCCGATCGAAATGTTCAGGTGGCGAGCAAGGTCATGGATGCTGGACACTTACGATAATCTCCCCCGGCTCCGGCTAGCACCAGTCGCAGCCCGAGCCAAGACCGGAAGCATCGGACAGTTTCGGTAAGTGGTCTCTGCCCAACACGAGCACGCTCCAGCCGGACCAGGTAAACGGTGCCCGATCGGGACCGGGCAGCAGAATCCCGATTGACATTCTATCTGGCCCAGTGTGTTGTCGTAAACGTTTACGGAAAACGTTTACGACAACCGTGAACGTCGGCCTGGAGGGGCCGATCGGGAGGAGCGCTGGATGATGAATGTCGTCCTGGTCGGCTGCGGAGCCATGAGCAAAGCGTGGCTCGACGCCGTCAGAGGGATGAGCGGCCTTGCCGTCGTCGGCCTCGTAGATCTTGACGTCGACAGGGCACGTGCGCGGGCCCGCGAATACGATCTGGAGGGCCCCGCGACCGGGACGAATCTCGACGCGGTCCTCGAGCGAACAAAGCCCGACGCGGTGTTCGATGTGGTGGTGCCAGCCGCACGGCGCGATGTCGCGTTGTCCGCCTTCGCCCACAATTGTCATCTGCTGACGGAAAAGCCGCTCGCCGACAGCCCCGACAATGCCCGCGCCATCGTCGCGGCCGCTCGCCAGGCAAACCGCATCCATGCGGTCGTGCAGAACCGCCGTTACCTCGCCAATGTGAGGCGCATCAGACGCTTCCTCGATTCGGGCGCGATCGGCGCGCCGACCAGCATCCATGCGGAGTTCTTCGTCGCCCCGCATTTCGGCGGCTTTCGCGAGGAAATGCGGCATGTGCTTCTGCTCGACATGGCGATCCACACCTTCGACGCCGCCCGATACATGGTGAATGCCGAGCCGAAGCGCGTCTACTGCCAGGAATGGGAGCCGCCCAACTCGTGGTACAGGCAAGGCTCGTCCGCCGCAGCCACCTTCGAGTTCGCCGACGGCAAGGTGTTCACCTATCGCGGCAGCTGGTGCGCCAACGGCCTACGGTCGAGCTGGGAAAGTTCCTGGCGGATCGTGTGCGAGCGCGGCAGCCTGGTCTGGGACGGCTTCGACGCGGTCAGGGCGGAAGTCGTCCACCCGGTCCGCGAAGGTCTGTTCGACCATGTGGAGCCGCTAGCCATACCGCCGCTCGATCCGAGCGACCGTGTCGGCGGCCATCTGGGCGTGATCCAGGATTTCGTACGCGCAGTCGAGACGGGCACCGAGCCCGAGACGCGCGGCACAGACAATATCAAGAGCCTGGCGATGGTCTTCGGCGCGGTCGAAAGCGCCGAGACCGGCCGGCGGGTCGAAATCGAGATTTAGGAACTAGAGCATGCCGAACCCGCTTCTCGACATCAGGATCGGCACGATGGTGCGGGCCAATCTCGACGACCCCGCCAGCTATGTGAAGGAGATCTTGCCGCTCGGCTTCGAGAGCATGCAGCCCTTCTTCTGGCAGACGCTGGGCGGCAAGGACTTGCGGCGCCTCGCCGGCGACATCCGCGAGGCGATCGGCGACGCCGATGTCGCCGTGAGCTCGATCGCCGTGTTCGGTAACCCGCTCGAGACCGAGGAGCGCGACCGCGAGACGCTCGCTGCCTGGGAGGCGGCGATCGACAATGCACATCTCTTCGGGACCGACACTGTTGCCGGATTTACCGGCCGCATCCGCGGCAAGCCGATCGAGGAGAGCTTGCCACGCTACCGCGAAGTGTGGGGACGGCTCGCCAAGCGCGCCGCGGACAAGGGCGTACGCATCGCCTTCGAGAACTGCGCGATGGACGGCAACTGGAAAGCGGGGGATTGGAACATCGCCCATAATCCCGATGCCTGGGAGATCATGTTCAACGAGTTGCCCAACGAGAATCTCGGCCTCGAATGGGAACCGTGCCACCAACTCGTCTATCTCATCGATCCGATCCCGCAGATCCGCAAATGGGCGTCGCGCTTCTTCCATGTGCACGGCAAGGACGCGACCGTGCGGTGGGACGTCATTCGCGAGCATGGCGTCTTTGGCCGGGTTCCGTTCGTGCAGATGCGGACCCCCGGCTTCGGCGACAGCGACTGGACACGCGTGATCAGCGAGTTGCGGCTCGCCGGGTATCGTGGCGCGATCGACATCGAGGGCTGGCATGACCCGGTCTATCGCGGCGATCTGGAGATCACCGGGCAGGTGAGGGCGCTTCATTATCTCAAGGAGTGCCGGGGCGGGGCGACCTATGTGACCAACCCGGCTTGAGAAACACCAGCCGGCGGCGCCGGCCATGAAGAACACGGCGCGAAGCCGGGACAACTGTCGACAGTCCTCGCTCATGAGGGACGAAAGGGAGGAAGTGAATGAGCAATATCGGAAAGACACTCCGGCGGCCATCGGCCGTGGTCGTCGCTGCCGCGCTGCTTGGCGCAGTCGCCACCCTGCCGGCGCAAGCTCTCGACGCGAAATGGTGCAAGGACGTCCATATCCGCTTCTTCGTCGGCGGCGCTGAAGGCGACGCATTCGGCACAATCGTCTACAATGGCGCCAAGCAGGCCGAAGCGGATCTCGGACCCAAGATCGACTACATCTTCTCGGGTTGGGACGTCGAGAAAATGACGCAGCAGTTGCGCGAGGCCGTGGCGGTGAAGCCCGACGGCATCGCCATGATGGGCCATCCGGGCGATGCCGCGATCATGCCGCTCGCCGAGCAGGCGAGCCAGGCCGGCATCAGGATGATGTACCAGAACGTTCCCGTGCCGCAGGTCGTGGCGAAGTTCGGCGGCGGCTATGTCGGCGCCCAGCAGGAGGGGCAGGGCAGGGCTCTCGGCGCGGAGGCCTTCAAGCTGTCGGGGCTCAAGGCCGGCGACAAGGCGATCATGATCGGCCCGTTCGATAATGAGAACCGCGGCGCGCGCGAGCGCGGCACGGTCGCCGCGCTCAAGGAAGCGGGCATCAATGTCGTTCAGATCAACTCGGTACCCGAGTGGGCCGCCGACCCGAATTTGGCCATCCCCGTGATCACCGGCGCGCTGCTCAACAACCCGGACGTCAAGATGGTCGGCTATCCCGGCGGGCAGATGCTCGGCAACGTGCCGACCTACATGCAGGCGGCGGGCAAGAAGCCGGGTGAGATCTTCAATTTCGGCTTCGACACGAGCCCGCAGATCGTCGAAGGCTTCAAGGCCGGCTGGGTGCAGCTCACCGCGGATCAGCAGCCGTTCCTGCAAGGGTACCTGCCGATCCTGAGCCTCTGCCAGCAGGTCGTGCTCGGCCTTGCACCGATGAACGTCGACACGGGCGCGGGCTTTGTGACGCCGAAGAACTACGAGATCGTAGCGAAGCTCGCCGAGCAGGCGCTGCGCTGACCGCACCTGCCGGCCGGACGACCTCCGGCCGGCCCTTTTCCGGAGCCCGGATGCCTAAAGGGAGGAAATCGTGGGCGAGACGCTGATCGAGCTTCGCAACATCACGAAATCCTACGGCAGCGTTTATGCGCTGGGCGGGGTCAATTTCAGCGTCGAGCGCGGCGAGGTGGTGGGGCTGATCGGAGACAACGGCGCCGGCAAGTCGACGCTGATCAAGATCCTCGCCGGCGTGGTGAAGCCGACCAGTGGCGAGATTCTCGTACGCGGCGAGCCTGTGTCGGGATGGAACGCCGCGCGGTCGCGCGACGCAGGCATCGAGACTGTCTTCCAGGACCGCGCGCTCGCCGTTCAGCAGACGATTGTCCGCAACATCTTCATGGGCCGCGAGCTCACCGGCTTTCTCGGCTGGCTGAAGGTCGGCAAGGAAGTCAGCGAGGCGAGCCGGCTGATGCGCGAGATTGGCTTCACCTCGAAGGTTTTCACGCCGAAATCGATCGTGGGTCAGCTCTCGGGCGGCGAGCGCCAGGGCGTCGCGATCGCGCGCGCCATCTACAAACAGGCGGAGCTCATCGTTCTGGACGAGCCGACGACGGCGCTTTCGCTTACCGAAACTGCCAAGGTCTTCCACTTCGTGCGTCAGGTGCGCGCGAGCGGGCGTTCGATCCTGTTCATAGGCCACAACATCCATCACGTGTTCGACATTGCCGATCGTTTCGTAGTGCTGGACCGCGGCAAGGTCGCGCTTACGGCCAACAAGCGCGATGTCAAGTCGGCCGACCAGCTCATCAACTTCATGGAGAGCGTGGCGCATCCCGGCGGTTTGCCGGGGCTCGAAGGCGCCGCCAGCTCGGAGCACGCCACGCAATGAGCAACATCGCCGAGTCCGATCGCCAGGGTGGACTGTCGACGGCGAAAGCCGCGGAGCGCGATTGGCGGCACCCCTCCGAACGTCCGCTGCGCGCCTTCATTCTCGACAACCGCGCCGCACTTGGAACGCTCGGCGTGTTCGTCGTGATGATGGCGGCCTTCATGATCGCCAACCCGGTCGTGTTCACGACCTGGAACCTCTACAGCTCCGTGCTCACCACGCTGCCAGTGGCGCTGTTCGTCGTGGTGCCGCTGGTCTTCGTCGTCACCTCCGGCGAAATCGACCTGTCTTTCCCCGCGACGATGGGCTTCGCGTCCTGGGTCTTCGCCCTGGTCGTACAAGCGGGATATTCGCCGTTCCTCGGCATCCTCGCTGCGCTCGCCACGGGCATTGTCCTGGGCTTCCTGGTTGGCACGCTGGTGGTCTATGCGGGCCTGTCCTCGCTGATCGCCACGCTCGGCATGAATTTCCTGCTGCGCGGCCTCATCCAGATCATCAACGAGGGCAAGTCGACGGCGCTTGTCACGCTCAGCCAGAGCTGGGCTTACACGATCTTCTCCAGCCAGGTGTTCGGCATTCCGGTGCAGATCTTCTGGGCGATCGCCTTCGTCATTTTCGCGGCGCTGCTCTTTAACCGCCATCAATTCGGCGCGCAGGTGAAGATCGTGGGCGACAATCCCGACAGCGCGAAGCAGATGGGCATCGACGTGAATTGGGTGCGGGTGAAGGTCTTCGTTTTCGTCGGAATCGGCGCCGCGATCGCCGGCACCTTCTCGACAATGATCAATTTCACCTGGTGGCCGACGGCGGGCGACGGCTACCTGTTGCCAGTGCTGGCCTCGGTATTCGTCGGAGGCACGCCGACCTGGGGCGGCGTCGGCACTGTGATCGGTGGCGCGATCGGCGCACTCACCGTGTCCTTCATCCAGACTGGGGTGGTGGCAGCGGGGCTGAGCGGCTTCTACGTGCAGTTCTTCAACGGGCTGATCATCATCCTGTCGCTGCTCGGCCACCGGTGGAACCAGGCGCGTTATCGGTGAGGATGAGCCTCGCTGACTTGCAAGGCGGCAGGCCGCGTCCGGGCCGGGCGTCAGGCCGCGCAATTGCACGGCCCTATGCCGCCGGATCCTGCCCGGAAGTGGAGCGGATCAAGGTCTCTCTCGCCGAGGCGAGGTGCGCCCGGCAGGCGAGCTCGATCATGGCAGCGTTACGGCTGAAGAGCGCCTCTGTGTAGGTGAGGTGCTCGCGGATGGCGACTTCGTTGCGCTGCCGTTCGTCCTGTTTGTTCCACTGATAGTGATAGTGGAAGATGACGGTGATGATATCATAGAAGCTGTCGATGAAGCGATTGGGCGCCGCCGAATTGACGAGGCGGTGAAACCTGCTGTCGAGGCCGGAAAAATCGTGATAGCGGCGCTCGATCTCCGTCAGCAAGAAATGATGCTCCTCCCGCAGCGCCTCGAGCTGCTGCCAAAGCGGTGAGTCCTCGGGCAGCGCGGCAAAGGCTTGCGCCGACCGCAGCTCGAACATCTCGCGAATTTCGAAGAGCTCCAGCGCAAAGCTCGTCGTGAACCCCTTGAATACCCAGCCGGCATTGGGCCGCTTTTCGATCAGGCCGAAGCGCTGGAACCGGTTGAGAAATTCTCGGATTCCAGTCGTCGCGGTGCCGAACTGCCGGGCAAGCTCGAGTTCGTTGATGGCCGTTCCTGGGCGTGCGTTGTCCCTCAGCATCCACTCCATGAAGCGTTTCTCGACCTGCTCGGCCATCGTGACCGTTTCCGCCTCGGGAAAGCGCTCCGAAGCCGCCGCGGTCGAACCAACGATGCGCTGGCGTCCGCCGCCCGTCACGATCCCTCGCTCGGCAAAGGCCTGCAGAACCTTGCGCACCGTCGTGCGGCTGACCTCCAGGCGCGCGCTGAGCGCTGGCTCGGATGGAAGCTGCTCGCCATCGCCGAGCTTGGCGACGAGATCGAGCGCGTCGTTGAAGGCTCGCTTGAAAACCGTGTCCGTCTTCATCCGGAAAGCTCCAGTTCCGTGATTGCTTTTTAATCCATAAAAAACAAATTGACCACGGGCCTCTTCTTGGTTTTTCTCTATAAGAAACAGAACTTCGAACGCCGGGAGGAGACCATGGCGGCATCGGCTTCGGCCGCATCGTGCGGCTACTTGCGGGGCCGGGCAGGATGACTCCGGTTCTGGAAGTCAGCAACCTGCGCAAGAGCTTCGGCCCGGTCGAAGCGTTGCGCGGCGTCGATCTCCAGCTGCAGGCTGGAGAGGTGCTGGCCATAGTCGGCGATAACGGCGCCGGGAAGTCAACGCTGATCAAGCATATCTCGGGGGTATACAAGGCGGATGCGGGCCATATGCTGCTCGCGGGTGAGCCGCTCGATCTTTCCTCGCCGCGCGAGGCGCGCCAGCGGGGCATCGAAACGGTCTATCAGGACCTGGCGCTCGCCGATGACCTCTCGATCGGCGCCAACATCTTTCTCGGGCGCGAGCCGATCCGCCGTCTGTTCGGGCTTCTCCCCTATGTGGACGATCGCACGATCCGCCGCGAAACAGCGGAACTGCTGAAGAAGATCAGGAGCGAGATCCCCGCCGGGGCACGTACGGTCGCCCGCCTTTCCGGCGGTCAGCGGCAGGCGGTTGCCATCGCGCGAGCGATCTACTGGCAGGCAAAGGTGGTGCTTCTCGACGAGCCCACGGCCGCGCTCGCCGTCATGGAACGCGAGCGCGTCATCCAACATGCCCGCGACCTCGCCGCGCATGGCGTCGGCGTCATCTACATCGGCCACAACCTCACCGAGATACTCAAGGTCGCGGACCGGATCGCAGTGATGTTTCGCGGCCGCACCGTCCACATCACGAAGGCAGGAGAGACCAGCCAGGAGACGCTCATCAAATACATGACCGGATACAGCGATTCAGCAAAGGCAGCGTGAGCGCTGCGCAACACGGGAGGAACTGATGCGATTGAAAATGATATCGGCCGCCGCGCTGGCGGCGCTCACCACTGTCGGGCTGGCCCCGGCCCGCGCCGAGGACACGGTTGCGGTGATCGTGAAGGCGACCACGTCGGAATACTGGCAATGGGTATTCAAGGGCGCGGAAGACGCAGGCAAGAAGCTCGGCGTCAAGATCGACAAGCTCGGCACGCCCAAGGACGATGCCGCCGGCCAGATCGGCGTTCTCGAAAGCGCCGCGGGGTCGAAGCCGTCTGCTATAGTCATCTCACCGACCATTTTCGAGGCGCTGGGTGACCCTATCGCCGCGGTCAGTGGCGCGGGAATTCCGGTCATCGTAATCGACTCAGGAGCAAAGACCGATAAATACGCCTCCTTCCTCACCACCAACAATGAGGCGGGTGGCAAGTCGGCGGCTGAAGCCATGGCTGCGTGCATCAAGGAGCGCACTGGCAAGGTGGCCGGCAAGGTCGGCTACCTGACGGCGATGGCCGGTCACGAATCGCTCGATTCCCGCGACAAGGGCTTCGTCGAAGGCATGAAGGCCTACCCGGACATCACGATCGTCGGCAATCGCGTCGCCAACAACGAGGAAGCCGAAGGCATGAACCTGACCGGCGACATGCTGACCAAGAATCCGGACCTGGTCGGCCTGTTCGCGGACAATGCGCAAATGGGCACCGGTGCCGGCGCTTCCATCAACGAGCAGAAGCTTGGTGACAAGTTCTGCCTGGTTGCGTTCGATTCCGACGCAGGCGAACTCGAGCATCTGAAGGACGGCTCGATCTACGCCTTGGTCATCCAGGACCCATACATGATGGGCTTCGCTGGGGTCTGGTACGGATACGCAGCCGCGCATGGCGTGCGCCTGCCGAAGAACGTCGATACCGGCGTGGGCACGGTGACCAAGGCCAACATGGACGATCCCAAGCTTGCCGGGCTGCTCGACGTTTCCAAGCGCAAGCTCTCCCAGTTCTTAGGCGACTGATACTCCCTGCAAAACTTCCCCGGCCGTGACGAAACACGCGGCCGGGCTTTTTCTGACGGATCGAGCGATGACAGATCAAGTTCTGCGACACGCAAACGGCGGGTCGGGCGCCCCCGCGGCAGGCCACATTTTGCGCAGTTGGGCACGGCGTCTGCCGATCGAGACCTATGTCATCGCCTTCACGATCGCGCTGTGGATCGCCTTGTCGCTGGCCACACCCAACTTTCTCACCGAGAACAACATCAGCAACATCATGCGGCAGACCTCGATCGCAGCGATCATCGCGATCGGTGTGATGTGCACCATCGTGATCGCCGGCATCGACCTTTCCGTGGGATCGGTCGCCGCTTTCTGCGGCGTCGCCTTTGCCCAGATGTGCGGGCATGGTCTCGAACTTCCGGTCGCGGCAGCGCTGACCTTGATTGCCGGCCTCGGCGTCGGCCTGATCAACGCCGTGGCGATCGGCCGTCTTGGAATTCCGGCTTTCATCGTCACGCTGGCCGGGCTGCAGGTCTATCGCGGGCTGGCGCTGCTCCTGGCCGGCGGCATGACGGTCGGCGGCTTGCCTCCCGAGGTGAAGGATTTTGCGCGTGGCACGACCGGCCTCCCCAATCTCTTCTGGGCGATGCTGGCCGTCGGCGTTGCCGTTCACTACGTCCTCAGCTTCAGCCGCACCGGGCGCTACATGTATGCGATGGGCTCAAACGCGGAAGCTGCGCGGCGGCAGGGCATCAACACATTCCGCATTACGGTCATCGCCTATCTGATGAGCTCTGGCCTTGCCGCGCTCGGGGGCATCCTGCTGGTGTCGCGCCTCAGCATCGCCTCGCCTTCGATGGCGAACGCCTATGAGCTGCAGGCGATCGCCGCAGCGGTGGTCGGCGGAGCCAGCCTGTTTGGCGGCCGCGGCACAGTGCTTGGCACGGTCGTGGGCGCCATACTCTTCACCACCATGAGCAACGCCGCCGTCCTGCTCGGGATCGATCCGTTCTGGGAGATGGTGCTCGAGGGCCTCTTGATCGCGCTCGTGGTTTATCTCGACAACATGCAGAAGCGACGACAGGCCGGGGTGTGACCTGGTTGGCCGCGTGAGCGTCGGTACTCCTCATCAATGCCGGACGGGACTATGCGAGCAGTGGTATGCTGGAAGCCAGGCGAACTGGCGCTTGAAGAACGGCCGGCGCCGAAGCCGGGGGAGGCCGAGGTGCTGGTCAGGGTGCGCCGCGTCGGCATCTGCGGCACGGATTATCACATTTTCGAAGGCAAGCATCCGTTCCTGGAATATCCTCGCATCATGGGTCATGAGCTTGCGGTGGAGGTGATCGAGGCGCCGGCGGGATCGCGTCTTTCGGCAGGCGAGGTCTGCGTCGTCAATCCGTACCTTTCCTGCGGCCATTGCATTGCTTGTCGTGCCGGCAAGCCCAATTGCTGTGTGGGCATATCGGTGCTCGGCGTTCATCGGGATGGCGGCATGGTCGGCCAAATGTCGCTGCCGGAGAAAAATCTCTTTGTGGCGCCGGGACTGACGGCCGACGAATGCGCGACCGTGGAATTCCTGGCGATCGGAGCGCATGCCGTGAGGCGCGGCGCCGTGACCGGCCGAGACCGGATTCTCGTCGTAGGCGCAGGGCCGATCGGCCTCGGGGTCGCTCTGTTCGCGCGCTTGTCGGGTGCCGCGGTGGCCGTCTTCGACAAAGATGTGGAACGGGCAAACTCGGCCCGATCGATCCTGGCTGTCGATACAATTGCCGCCGACGGCGACCCGGGCGAAGCCGTGAGCGCATTCACAGGGAGCGAGGGCTTCGATATCGTGTTCGACGCCACGGGCAACAGGCTCGCCATGGAGAAGGGCTTCGACTACGTCGCGCATGGCGGCCGCTATGTCCTCGTCAGTGTCATCAAGGATAGGGTCACCTTTGCCGACCCGGATTTCCATCGCAAGGAAATGACCCTGATGGGGAGCCGTAACGCGACCTCGGAAGATTTCGAGCGGGTGATTGGGGCCATACGCGGCGGCGACGTGCCGATCGAGGACCTGATCACTCATAGAACCGGCCTTGCGGATGCCGTGGGCAACATCCCGCTCTGGGCAACCGAAAAGACCGGGCTCATAAAGGCATTGATTGAAATTGACGAATGATCGCGCCTTGCGATTGCTCAAAGCCGAGCTAGCTTGGATGTCGGAACATGGAATGCTGTCGCTCAGAGCGACAATGCGAGACGGAAGCCGGGCGGGCCGGTAACCGAAGGCGAATAAGGTTTGCCAAGCCAACGGAGGAATGAAATGAAACGAATGATCTTATTGGGCGCGCTTGCAGCAATGCTGGCATCGGGCACGGCGCTGGCCGACACCAGCGGCAAGAAGATTGCCTTCTCCAACAACTATGCCGGCAATTCCTGGCGGCAGGCGATGCTGAAGAGCTACGACATCGTCACGAAGAAGGCGGTGGCGGACGGGAAAGTGACTGCAGCCGACGTCTTCACCACGGCGGATAAGGAAGTGCCGACACAGGCCGCGCAGATCCAGAACCTGATCCTGCAAGGCTACGATGCCATCGTCATCAATGCCGCCTCGCCCGACGCGCTGAACGGCGCCATCAAGCAGGCCTGCGATGCCGGCATTGTGGTGGTCTCCTTCGACGGGATCGTCACCGAGCCTTGTGCATGGCGCGTGGTCGTCGACTTCAAGGACATGGGCAAGCAGGAAGTCGAGCAAATGGCCAAGTTCCAGCCGAAGGGCGGCAATTTGCTCGAGATCCGCGGGCTGGCGGGAACGTCCATCGACGAGGCGATCCACCAGGGCATCCTGGAAGGCGTGGCCGCGCATCCGGAGTTCAAGATCGTGGGTTCAGTCACGGGCGACTGGGACCAGACGACAGCGCAAAAGGCTGTCGCAACGGTGCTGCCGTCGCTTCCCGATGTCGTCGGCGTAGTCGATCAGGGCGGTGACGGTTATGGCGCAGCGCAGGCCTTCGCGGCGGCGGGCAAGCCGCGCCCGACCATCATCATGGGCAATCGGCAGGACGAGCTGCAATGGTGGAAGGAGCAGAAGGAGAAGGACGGCTACACCACATGGTCGGCATCCATCGCGCCCGGTGTCTCTACACTTGCGTTCTGGGTCGCGCAGCAGATCCTCGACGGCAACAAGGACGTGCCGCACGATCTGCTGGTGCCCTATCTCGCCTTTACGCAGGACGACTTCGAAGGAGCCCTGCCGAACATCGAGAAAGGTGGCGTGGCCAGCCATGAATACACGCAAGAGGACGCGATCAACGCCATCAAGGCAAACATGAAATAACGACCCGCATGCGGGATAGATCGCGCGTGTGGTGACAAGATATCGTTTGCCGATGCCCGAAACACAGGTGAACATCGTAAGACTCGACGGCGTCGAAAAGCACTTCGGCGCCGTACGAGCGCTTGCCGGCGTGGATTTCAAGGTCCGCGCCGGCGAGTGTGTCGGGCTCGTCGGTCACAACGGGGCCGGCAAGTCGACGCTCATGCATGTGCTGGCCGGCACGCTGGCGCCCAGCCATGGCGGCATTATGGTGCGCGGAGCACCCCAAGAGAGCTACTCGGTTGTCCGCGCGCAGAAGCTCGGAATACGCTGCGTATTCCAGGAGCTTTCGCTTTGTCCCAATCTCAGCGTGGCAGAAAACGCGCGCATCAATCATGCCTCGGTGCGCGGCATCGGCTGGCGGCGCAAGGCCGCCGACATGATTTTGTCGAAGCTCACCGAGATTTTCCCAGGGCACGGCATCGATCCGTGGGACATCGTCAGCGATCTCTCCATCGGCAAGCGTCAGATGGTCGAGGTCGCACGCGCGTTCACCGTGACGGACGATCCGCTCGACCTGGTCATTCTCGACGAGCCGACCTCCTCGCTCGATGCGCATTCCGCCGGCCAGTTGCTGAGCTTCGTGCGGCGCTTCGTAGCTGGCGGCAAGAGCTGTATTCTGATTTCGCATCTGCTCGGCGAAATCCTCGACAATGCCGACCGCATCGTGGTGATGCGGGACGGCAAGCTGGTCGCAACAGATGCCGCCTCCGCTTTCGACCGCAGCAGCCTGGTGGCGGCAATGGGAGGCGCCGAGCTTCGCGAAAAAACTGTCCAGCGCCCCGCAACCGCCGCACGAGCGCAGGGGCAGCTTCGCGTCCGTGCCCGGCCAGCGCGACAGACTGACGGACAGGAGCTCGTCGCTCGCGAAGGAGATATCATCGGCCTGGCAGGGCTCGCCGGCCATGGGCAGACAGATCTGCTGCTGGCGATCTATCGCGCGGCCAGTTTTCGGCGGCCTGGCATAGAGGTCACGGCTCCCGTGGCGCTGGTCGCCGGCGATCGGCAATCTGACGGCATTTTTCCCGAATGGTCGATAGCCAAGAATATCGGCGTGCGTTCTCTGGCGCGGTTGCGCAAGGGGCTCTTCATCTCACGCCGGTGCGAGGCCGAGCTGGCAACCTTCTGGCAGAAGAAGATCGGGATCCGCACGCCGGATATGGACAACAACATCCTGTCGCTTTCAGGCGGCAACCAGCAGAAAGCGCTGTTTGCGCGTGCGCTCGGCTCCGACGCGAAAATCGTGCTGATGGACGACCCCATGCGCGGCGTCGATATCGGGACCAAGCTCGAGGTGTACGACCTTATCCGCGATGAGGCGAAACGCGGCAGGACCTTCCTCTGGTACACCACCGAGACCGAAGAGCTTGAAAATTGCGACCATGTCTATGTGTTCCAGGGCGGGCGCATCGTGGCCAATCTCAATCGCGACGAGCTGACCGAGGAAAAGGTCATCCAATCCTCCTTCGGAGAAGCGGCCGAATGACTGTAGCGACACTGGACAGAGCTGCAGCCCGGCCAGGTGCCGCGAGCCGGGCGCGCTTGCTGCGCGCAGCGCTGCCGGCGCTGTCGCTCGCCCTCGTGCTGATCGCGATTGCCTGGCTCAACCCGCGCGCCATCAGCTATTTCGGCTTCAGCCTGATGCTCAATCTGGCGATCCCGATCGCACTCGCGACGATCGCGCAGATGTTCGTCATTGCCGGTAATGAGCTCGATCTTTCGATAGGCACTTTCGTCGGCTTTGTCGGCTGCGTCACCGCGACATGGCTGCGCGACGCGCCGCTGCTCGGCGCCGCAGTGCTGGTCGCCTCGATCGGCGTCTACGCACTGCTCGGCGCATTGATATATCTGCGCAACCTGCCGTCGATCGTCGTGACGCTCGGCATGAGCTTCGTCTGGCAGGGCCTGGCGATCATGATCCTGCCGATGCCGGGCGGCAAGGCGCCGGACTGGCTCTCCGCGATCACCAGCTTCAAGCCGCGCTTCGTACCGTTCCCGATCGTTGCGGCATTGATCATCGCCGGCGTCGTGCATTTCGGACTGATGCGCACATCTTACGGCGCGATCCTGCGTGGTTCCGGCGGTAACGCGGCAGCGCTCCGCCGTGCCGGCTGGTCGCTGCTCAAGACCAAGGTCGTGCTGTTCGCGCTGGCCGGTCTGTTCGGCGTGCTCTCCGGCATGATCCTGATCGGCATGACTACGTCCGGCGACGCCAATATCGGCAATGGCTATACGTTGCTGGCCATTGCCGGCGTCATACTGGGCGGCGGTGAGTTCACCGGCGGCCGAGTCTCGCCGATCGGCGCAGTGATCGGCGCCCTGACTCTGGCCCTTGCAGCTTCGCCGCTCCTCACCTTCATGCGTATCCCGCCCGACTGGCAGGTCGCCGCAAACGGCATCATCCTGATCGTCGTGCTCGCGGCTCGCGTGCTGATCAGCCGAAGGGAGCGCTGAACGATGACATCGGTCGGTGTGCTGTTTACGCGACCATGGATCTGGTCGTTTTTCGGTGCCCTGCTGGCATGGATCGCCGCGATCATATTCACGGGCGGATACGGCGCCGGCGGAATGATCACGGCCGCGCTGTCGCTCGCGGTATTCATGGTGATCGTCGGCGTCGGGCAGATGTTCGTCATCACGCTCGGGCCCGGCAATGTCGACCTGTCGCTGCCGGCCAATATCGGGCTCGCCAGCGCCGTGGCCATGACGGTCATGGACGGTAGCGACACACGCATCGCGCTCGGGCTCGCCGCCGCGCTGGCCTGCGGCGCCGCGGTGGGTGTCGGCAACTACCTGCTGATCTGGGCACTCAGAATCCCGCCGATCATCGCGACATTGTCGGCGAGCTTCATCATACACTCGATCGACATCGCTTACGGGCGCGGACTCCAGATCAAGCCACCGCCGGGTTTCGCGGATTTCACGAACCTGCAGGTCCTCGGCATACCGGTACTGGCCTTGGCGACGGTGCTGTTCACGATAGGCGCCGCACTCGCGCTCAACCGCATGATCTACGGCCGCTCGGTACTTGCGATCGGTCAGAACATCCGCGCCGCCTGGCTCGCTGGCATCAGCGTTGGATGGATACGCTTCCTCACCTACGTCCTGTCGGGCACACTCGGCGGCCTCAACGGCGCGCTGCTCGCCGGCTATTTCCGCGGTGCCAATATCGACATCGGCAACGAATATTTGCTGGCATCGATCGCGGTCGTCGTGATTGGCGGCACGTCGGTGGCGGGCGGCAAGGCCAATGTCCCGGGGATCTGGGGCGCGTCGCTATTCCTGGTGCTGCTCTTGACCATGCTCAACACTTTCGGCGTGAGCGCCGGTGTGCGGCTCGTGGTGACCGGTCTCATCATCGTCGCCGTCATCACCGCAGCCGGGGGCGGACGCGAGGGCTGAAGCAAGCGGATCTCTCGAGGAGATGCCCGCCAATGCGCAGCGTTGAAACCTTCGAGGAGTTCTGTCCAGGAGCGCTACTGCAAGCGGGCGCCGGGCTGATTATCGTCTATCTGGCGACGGAAAACGCGACGGCGTCCGTTCAATTGGCGTAATGCGGGTGCGATTCCTGGAAAGGGAATCGATGAAATTGCACTCTTGAGCCGAGAAACGGACGAAGAACTGCTCGCCCGGATCGGTCGCGGCGAACCGGCAGCGGTCCGGAGCATGGTCGCGCGCAAGCTGCCGCGTCTGCTCTCACTGGCGGTGCGCATGCTGGCTGATCGCAGCGAGGCGGAAGATGTCGCGCAGGAGGTCTTTCTGCGCATCTGGCGGCAGGCGCCGAAGTGGCGGCCCGGAACGGCCCGGTTCGATACCTGGATCCATCGCGTCGCGCTCAATCTCTGCTACGACAGGCTCCGGTCGCGGCGCGAGCTGGTCGTGGCCGAACCGCCCGATCAGGCCGATCCCGGACCTGCGCCCGATCAGGGTTTGAGCGAACGCGGTGAAGAGAAGCGTATCGAACAGGCGCTTGCAGCGCTGCCGGACCGCCAGCGTGAAGCCGTGGTGCTTCAATATTATCAGGAACTTTCCAACCTGGAGGCAGCTGAAGTGATGGGTATCAGCGTCGAGGCCCTGGAGAGCCTGCTTTCGCGGGCACGACGGAATTTGCGGGCCTATCTTCAACAACATGACGCCGAATAGGCGGGAGGCGATGGGATGACACCCGACCAATTCCGCAAGCTCACGAAAACCTATGGAGCCGAGCCCCGCCGGTGGCCACAGGGCACCCAGGAGGCCGCGCTAGGTTTCATGAAGAGCCATCCGGCGGAGGCACAGGTGGCGCTCGCGGAGGCAACTCAGTTGGACGGCATGCTCGACCGTCATATCGTTGCGGCGCCCGACAGCGCGCTCGGCCAACGCATCATCTCGTCCGCACCCGCGGCGCGGGCCATATGGCAGCATGCGCGACTGTGGTGGCAGGGCGCGGCGATTGCGGGCCTCGGCATAGCCGGCGCGCTGGCGGGTGCGCTGATGATCGGCATTTTCCGCGCGCCTGACGCGGCGGAATACAATGACGGCGCGCATGTGGTCACCGCCTTCGACGACATCTCCTATGAACTGGACGAATAGATGAGCGACAGGTTACGCAACATCCTTCTCGCCGTTTCCCTCGCCATCAACGTCTTTATAGTCGGAGCGGCAGCCGGTGGGGGCTTCATGTGGTACGCCATGGATCGCTCGAGGACTGCGCAAAATCAGGGCGCTCTCAGATTTGTTGCCGCAGATCTTCCCTTGGCGCAAAGACGAGCCTTCCTGCAGGCGCTGGGCGACGCCCGCCGCGCTTCGATATCCGATCTGGAGACGGCACGTGCGAGCCGCGACGATCTCGCCCGCCTTCTGTCGCAGGACCGGTTGGACAAGGGCGCCATCGACGCCGAACTCGTGAAGATCAGAAACGCAGATATGGCGCTGCGCAGCCGGCTCGAGCAGGCGGTCGTCGACTTTGCCGAAACACTTTCTCCTGCAGAGCGCCAGACTCTCGTCGAAGCATTGAGGCAGCGCGCAAGCATGCTGCGCCGAACGCCCGCAAGAAATTCTGACTAGCCGCGACGGATCAGCTTTCCTCTCACGTTCAACTCCTGTCCTTTCGGATGCATGAGGAGCGGAGACGGAAATGGTAGGCAAAACGACGGTCACCGCCGCGACGATCGCTCTCGACCGGTTCGGGCTTGGCGCTCGTCCGGACGAAGCTCCGCCGGCCGACCCCAAGCGATCGGTGCTCGACCAGATCGAAAGGCTTGGGGCGAAACCGGCTGCCTTCGATACCACCCGGAGTTCCCCGGAGATCGCCACCCAATATGCTGCCGAATTGCAGAAGCTGCTGGGCAGCGACAAAGCCGACAACCTTGAGGCCCGCAAGGCGCTTCGTGAGGAGATACAGGCGCTTTACCGGGCCGAGGTCGAGGCGCGAGCGCTTGCCGCGCTCGACACGAATACCCCGTTCATGGAACGCCTGGTGTATTTCTGGTCCAATCATTTCGCCGTTTCCGCAAACAAGCCGCGGGTGACGGCGCTGGCGGGAGCCTTCGAAAGGGAGGCGATACGCCCATTTGTGCTCGGCCGCTTCAACGACATGCTGCTGGCGGTCGAGCACCACCCCGCAATGCTCTTTTTCCTCGATCGGGTTGGCTCGATCGGTCCGAACAGCCAGGCCGCGCAACGTGCCGAGGCCGGCGACACGCGGCGGAAGCTTGGGATCAACGAGAACCTCGCACGCGAGATCATGGAGCTGCACACGCTTGGTGCCCGTTCCGGCTATAACCAAAGCGATGTGACCGAGTTTGCGCTGGCCCTCACCGGATGGTCCACGGGCCGGATCGGCGAGGCTGTGCCGAACCACGCGCCGGGTGTGTTCGTATTCCGGCCGGCGCTGCACGAGCCCGGATCACGAAGGATATTGGGCAAGACCTACAGTCAGCCTGGCGAAGGCCAGGCGGAGTCCGTCCTTCAGGACCTTGCCACTCACCCGGCCACGGCGAACCACATCGGCACAAAGCTCGCGCGCCATTTCGTGGCCGACACGCCGCTGCAGCCTGTCGTCGAGCGGCTGAGCACCACTTTCAGCGATACCGGCGGCGATCTTCCTTCGGTCTACCGAGCCCTGATCGATTTGCCCGAGGCGTGGACATCTCAGCCGGCGAAATTCAAGACACCTTGGGACTGGACGATCTCCGCCCTGCGCGGCATCGGGCGCCGCGATCTGGACGGCATCAACGTGGCGCCTCTTCTCAATCAGCTCGGCCAGCCAGTCTGGCGCCCTGGCTCGCCAGCCGGCTATGACGATACCGCCGCCAGCTGGGCCGCGCCGGACGCGTTGGTGAGAAGGGTGGAGGTGGCAGAGCGGATTGCTGCGACGTCGCCCAGCGACGTCGATCCGCGCGAGCTTGCACGAAAGCTGTTTCCCGATTCGCTGAGCGAGCCCACGGCCGGCGAGATCGATCGCGCCGATTCCGCACGGACCGGCCTCGCGCTGCTGCTGGTTTCTCCAGAGTTCCAAAGGAGATGATCGATGATTCACCGTCGCCAATTCCTGCGCTTCGCAGCCCTCGGTGCCGGGGCAATGCTGGTGTCGCCCGGCATTGTCTTTGCCAATGTGGAGACCGAGCGTCGTTTTGTCTTCATCATCCAGCGCGGTGCGGCCGATGGACTGAACACGGTCATTCCCTATAATGACTCGGCCTATCGCACGCTGCGGAGCGAACTCGCGATCGATCCCTCGACCGCCCTCAAGCTCGACGGAACTTTCGCGCTCCACCCATCGCTCGGCGAAATCTCCAGGCTCTATACTGAGAAGCAGGCACTTTTCGTCCACGCCGTCGCCTCGCCTTACCGCGAACGCTCGCATTTTGACGGGCAGAATGTGCTCGAAACGGGAGGCTCCGGTCCCTACCAGGTGAAGGATGGCTGGCTGAACCGGCTCGTGGGGCTGCTCCCGAAATCGCGCGCAGAGGCGATCGCGTTTGCACCCACGATACCGCTCGCGCTGCGTGGCCCGGCTGAAGTGACTTCCTACGCGCCGTCGGAGCTTCCCGAGGCACCCGACGATCTTTTGATGCGTGTGGGTCATCTCTATGAAGCCGATGCCAAACTCCATCCGCTCTGGAGCGCTGCCATGGAAGCGCGTGGCCTGGCCGACCGGGCCCAGGCGCAGCGAGATCCGGCAAGTATCGGCAGAACGGCCGCGAGCTTTCTCGGCCGGGCGGATGGCCCGCGCATCGCAATGATCGAGACAGGCGGGTGGGACACGCATAGCGCACAGAACAACCGGCTCGCCAATCAGCTGAAGGCGCTGGATACCATGGTTGGCGCGCTGCGCGACGGGCTGGGGGACGTCTGGCAGCAGACCACGGTGCTGGTCGCGACCGAATTCGGCCGGACCGTCGCCGCGAATGGCACGGGCGGCACCGATCACGGCACGGCCTCCGCGGCCATTGTGCTTGGCGGAGCCGTGCGGGGTGGCCGAGTCTTGACCGACTGGCCGGGACTCGACCAACGCTCACTTTACGAGGGCCGTGATCTCAAGCCGACGCTCGATTTGGACCAGCTGATTGCCGCGGTGGCGGCCGAGAGCCTCCGGCTCGACCCCGAGCTTGCCATGCGCACACTCTTTCCCGGACGTCCTTCCAGTCAGTTCTTTCACGGTCTGATCGGGTAGGGACATCGGTCGGCGCAACCCTGCGCAGTTCGCTGTCAGCTTAGGGAGACGTGCAAGCGGCATCGCTCATGCCGCCGGCACTCGTGAGCTTCGGATCAGTCGAAGAGCTCTTCCAGAAACGATTTTCTCCGCTTGCGATAACCGTGACCGTGGGATCGCGCGTAGTCGTCATCATGGTCGCGTCTCGGCTGTAGCTGCGGCGCCTGCGCTGCTACGTCCCTGGTGCTGCGCTCGATGATCTTGTCGAGTTCGCCTCTGTCCAGCCAGACGCCGCGGCATTGGGGGCAGTAGTCGATCTCGATGCCCTGGCGATCACTCATCACCAGCGCCACCCGGCAAGAGGGGCAAACCAAACCAAGAAGGGAGGATGTCATGCGGAATCTCCGAATTGAACCAAGAGACAAGCCCGCATGCAGTTCGAAACGCGGGCCTATGATACGGTCCGACATCACTATCGCCTGCGCGACAGCCAGAGGGGCCCGGTCCGCAACGTTGATCTGGCGACAAGGGGAGGATGTTTCAAGTGCCTCAGTCGCTCTTAAATTCTATCGCACTTTGGCCGAACGCTTCATCGACGCAGAGTCTCGCCCATTTCGTTGACATCTCGGTTCAACGCGAATAAGTTCGGTGCCAGAACGAATTAATGGGGTCGAAAGTGGGTGACCTTCCGCGTCTGTCGCGGCAATTCTCTCAACGGTCGGTGATGGAGGCGATCGTACAGGGCGGCCCGATATCGCGCGCCTCGATCGCCAAACAGACCGGCCTTTCCAAACAGACGATCTCCGAAATAGTCAGGGCGCTGGAGCAGGAGGGCTGGGTCCAGGAAACCGGGCGCACAAGCGGCCATGTCGGACGGACGGCCGTGACCTATGAGCTCGTCTACGATGCGGCCCATATTGTCGCGGTAGACCTCGGCGGCACAAAGGTCCGTGTCGCCCTGACCGATCTCGCCTGTCAGATCTTTGCCGAGGAAACGGCGCCGACCGACCCTCGCGGCGGGAAGTTCGTCGTTGACCAGATCGTCGCCCTCGCATTCCAGGCTGCGGCACGCCAACGGATTTCGCGAAGGAAGATCCGTCTCGCCGTCATCGGCGTTCCCGGCGCTCCGGACCAGAACACCGGCCGCGTGCTGCTTGCGCCCAACATTGCCGATTTCGACCAGATGGACGTGGTCGGCGCGTTTACACGCGCCTTCGGCTTCGGTGTGCTGATCGAGAACGACGTCAATCTGGCCGCGCTCGGCGAACATTGGCTGGGGCAAGGGCAGGGGATCGACAATCTCGCCTATATCGCGCTTGGAACAGGCATTGGCGGCGGGCTCATGGTTGGAGGGCAACTAGTACGCGGTGCGAGCAATGCAGCCGGCGAGCTGGGCTTTCTTCCGATCGGGGCCGATGCTTACGATCCGGAGTCGCTTCGCGTCGGTGCTTTCGAGCGTGCCGTTGCAACCCACGCAATCACCGAGCGCTACGCGAGGATCTCCGGGAGGCGCGCCAGCGTGCCGGAAATCTTCGAAAATGCGGCGGCTGGCGAAAAGGCCGCGCTGAAAGTGCTTGACGATACGGCCCGCCATCTCACCCAGGGCATTGCTGCGCTTGCGGCGATAGCCAACCCCGAGAAGGTAATCCTCGGGGGTTCGATCGGCCTACGGCCCGAGATACTTGCCCGTGTACGGGCGCTGCTCCCTGAGTGCTTTCCCTATCCGGTGACCGTCGAGGCAAGCGAGCTCGGCTCGCATGCAACGATCATAGGAGCGGCAGCGATCGGCCTCAGCCAGCTGCACAACACGCTTTTCGGCGTCGACGCGCCGGAAGGCCGCATCTCGCTGCCGCCAGTCAATGCCGGGCCGCTGCGGGAGGCCGTCCTGTGAGCCGCACCAACGACCTCGTCGCCCGCTTATGGGATGCGCTGGATCGCGACGCCGCGCTCGCGCTCTGGCGTGGGGCAATCGGCCACGAAAGCATCACCGGCAACGAGGCGAACTTCGTCGGCTATCTCCAAAGCGAGATGCGCGCGCTCGGCTTGAGCGATGTGAAGACAGCCGAGTTCCTGCCAGGCCGTCCAAATGTCTGGGGCGAGAAGAAAGGGGCGGGCAGCGGCAAGCGGCTCTTGTTCATCGGTCATACCGACACAGTCCATGTCGAGGGCTGGCGTGAGCATTGGGCCGGCACCGCACGAGAAGACCCATTCGGCGCGCCGATGATCGACGGGGCGGTTTGGGGCCGCGGCGCGGGCGACCTCAAGGCCGGCATCGCGGCATCCCTGGCCGCTGTTTCCCTTCTGGACAGGGCCGGCATTCGTCTGGCGGGCGACCTGTCCTTCGCCTTCGTGGGCGACGAGGAGAGCGGCCAGCCGGGAACCGGCGTTTCGGCCGGCATCAAGGAATTCGTCGGCAGGATCGAGACTGGTGAGATCGCCAGGCCAGACTTCGCCGTCTATGTCGAGCCGACGCGGCTTTCAATATATCCGGCACAGATCGGCTTCTTCATCGCCGACATCGTGATCACGGGGAAATCCGCCTATTTCGGCGTGCCCGAGCTCGGCAAGGATGCACTGCGCGCAGGGCACTCGGTGATGAGCGCGTTGTGGAAGCATTCGGACGAGATTGCGCGTCGCGCCGAACACTCGCTGGTCGGCCGCAGTTTCTTGCTGATCACAGGAATTTCCGGCGGCGGATACATCGCCGTTCCCGAACGCTGCACCCTGTCGCTCATCCGCAAGCTGCTGCCTGGAGAGTCGCTCGACGCTGCTGCGGCCGAGATCGAGAAGGCAGTGCGAGGTGCGATTGTCGATCCAGAAATCAGTGTAGAAATCTCTTACCCTGCCGGCCGCGACCATGCGCTGGGCGGCACCGCGGCAGAAATCGACGCACAGAGCTCGGAAGTCAGTATGCTATCAGCCGCGATGGCGGAAGCGATGGCAGGCCGCGGCTCGATCGAAGGCGCGCCGTTCTGGTCGGAAGTGCCATTCTTGGTCAACCGGCTCGGGATTCCCGCCGTCTATTGTGCTCCCGGCGATATCCGCAATTGCCATACCTATGACGAGCATGTCGACATCGAGGAGTATTTCGCCGGGATCGTCGGCTTCGCTTCCTTCATCGCCGGCTATTGCGGTGTGAGCGAATGAACTCGAGCCTGAAACATCAACAAAAGGGGAATGACACCATGCTGAGGAAAAGATTGCTTGTTCCGGCTCTCGCCGGCACCCTGCTGCTCAATGTGTGCGCTGCGATTGCGCAAACCGTCGGCCCAAGCGGGGAGAGCGCCACGCCAAGCGCCGAGGTCACGCTGAGCGATGCCGACATCTCCGCAGTGAAGGACAAGGGCTACAAGGCCGCGCTGCTTTGGCACACCTCGTCCGACTTCACGAACGCCGTCACCGCCGGCGCCAAGGATGAATTCGCGCGGGCAGGCATCGAGGTCACCATCACCACCGATGCCGGTTTCGACGCCGCGCGCCAGCGCAGCGACATCGAGACGGCGCTCGCGGCCAAGCCCAATGTCATCCTGTCGCTGCCGCTCGATCCGGTTACCTCGGCCGAGGCGTTCCGCCAGGCTGTGAAGGACGGCACGAAGCTCGTTTTCCTGTCCAACCTGCCGAGCGGCTACAAGCACGGCACCGACTACGCCGCGATCGTCACCGACGACCTCTTCCAGATGGGCAAGCAGGCGGCCGATGCTCTCGCCAAGGGCATCAACGGCAAAGGCAATGTCGGCTACATCTTCCACGACGCCAATTATTACGTGACCAACCAGCGCGACCAGGCCTTCAAGAAGACGATCGAGAAGGACTATCCGGACATCAAGATCGTTGCCGAGCAGGGGATCACCGACCCGGCGCGTGCGGAGGAACTGGCCAGCGCCATGCTCGTGCAGCATCCCGATCTCGACGGCATCTACGTCACCTGGGCCGAGCCGGCCGACGGCGTGCTCTCGGCACTGCGCTCGAGCGGCAACACCAAGACCAAGATCGTCACGCTCGACCTGGCCGAGCCGGTTGCCCTCGATATGGTCAAGGGCGGCAATGTCCAGGCGCTGGTCGCCGACAAGGCCTATGAACTCGGCCGAGCCATGGCTGCCGCCGGTGTCAAGGCGCTTGAAGGACAGCAGACGCCGCCCTTCATCGTTGCCCCGGCGCTCACCGTCACCAAAGAGAATGTCAGGCAGGGGTGGAAGGATTCGCTCAATCGCGAAGCCCCGCAATCGGTCCTCGACGCAGCAAAGTGAAACGAGAGCTCCGGAGACGGATTCGTCTCCGGAGCTGCTCTACAATGAGTAACAGGAGGAACTGCGATGCGCAGATCGACAATGGCTTTCGCGATGACCACGGCCTTCATGTTCGCCGCGAATGCGTTCGCAGCGGAAGGGGCCACCACCGGCCCGAACGGCGAGAAGCCGACGCCTGCCGGCACGCTCGTCCTGACGGACGCCGAGGTGCAGCAGATCAAGGACGGCAAGTTCACTGCAGCGCTGGTCTGGCATGAGATGAGCGAGTATACCAACGCGGTGAACCGGGGCGCTCAGGACGAACTCGAGCGGCTCGGCGTCACGGTCGTCGCCCAGACCGACGCGGGGTTCGATGCCGCCCGGCAGAAGTCCGACGTCGAGACGGTGCTTGCCAAGAAACCATCCATGATCCTGTCGCTGCCGGTGGATCCGGCGACCGCGGCAACGGTCTATGATCCGGCGCGCCATGCCGGCGTGAAGCTCGGCTTTGTCGACAACTCCCCCGCCGGCTACGTCCATGATAAGGACTATGTGACGATCGTCTCCGACGACCTGTTCCAGATGGGCAACAAGGCCGGCATCGCCATGGCCGACGCGCTCGGCAAGCAAGGCAAGGTCGGCTACATCTTTCATGACGCCGATTTCTACGTGACCAATCAGCGCGACGGCGCCTTCAAGAAGACGATCGAGCAGGATTATCCGGATATGAAGATCGTGGCCGAGGCCGGTATGGCCGATCCCGCCCGCAGCGAGGAAATCGCGCAAGCCATGGTCACCCAGCATCCCGACCTCGACGGCATTTATGTCACCTGGGCGGAGCCGGCGCTGAGCGTCCTTGCCGCGCTGAGGGCTGCGGGCAACGACCACACTAGGATCGTGACCCTCGATCTCAACGAGCCCGCAGCACTCGACATGGTGAAGGGCGGCAATGTCGCCGCGCTCGTGGCGGACGAGGCCTACAATATCGGCGTCACGCTTGCCCGCGCGACGGCTGCCTCGCTGATCGGCAAGAAGGCAGAGCCTTTCCTCGTGGTCGATTCCATTGCGGTGACCAAGGATACGGTGAAGGAAGGCTGGAAGAAGTCGCTCAACACGGATGTTCCTGCGACAGTCGCCGAGGCGATGAAGTAGGGATCTGCGGGCAAGCGAGCTCGGGAGGATTGAAAAGCGTGTCCGACGCCAGTTCAGTCAACGCAGTTGGGAAATATGTCGGCCGGTTCGACCTGCAGAGATATGTCGTCTATCTCGGCTTCCTGGCGATCTTCCTGTTCTTTGCGATCATGCTCAGGGACAGCGGGTTCCTGACCGTCCGCAACCTCTCCAACATCGTGCTGCAGACGACGCCGGTGACGATCATGGCGATTGGGCTGGTATTCGTCATGTCGGCCGGCGAGATCGATCTTTCCGTCGGCTCCATCGTCGCGGTCTCAGCGCTCGCAGCGGCCGTCACTCTCAGCCAGTACGGCCTGGTTGCGGGCGTGATTGCCGGTCTGGGCGCCGGGCTTCTCATCGGCCTCGTCAACGGCGCGCTTGTCGCCTATGTGCGGCTGCCGTCGTTCCTGGTCACGCTCGCTACCATGGGGCTGTTTGCGGGCGTATCGCGGTCGATGACTGATCTGCGCTCGATCCCGGTGACGGACACGGTCTTCACCGGCTTCTTCGGATCGGGATCATTGCTTGGCGTGCCCTCGCTGATCTGGTGGACCGTGATTGCGATTGCGCTGGCACATATCGTCTACCGGGAGACGCGGTTCGGCGCCCATGTGCTCGCGACCGGCGACAACAGACGCGCGGCGAGCGTTTCCGGCATCAGCGTCTCGAAGATCCGGCTGGCGGTGCTGACGATCAGCGGCGGCCTCGCCGGTCTCGCCGGCCTGCTCTATGCAGGCCGCCTGCAAGCAGCAAAATATACGCTCGGAGAAACCGACCTGATGACCGTGATCGCGGCGGTCATCGTCGGTGGCACGCTGCTCAACGGCGGCAAGGGATCGATCGTCGGCGCGCTGGTCGGCTCGCTGATGATGGGCATGCTGAACAACGGCTTGATCCTGATGGGCCTGTCCGTCTCCGACCAGATGATCGTGCGCGGCCTCATCATACTTGCGGCTGTTGCCGTGTCGCTGCGTGAAAAATACCGCTGAGGAGAGATAAGATGTTCCTCGACGCCCTGCGCCGCCGCAACCCGGCCTTCATCGAGGCGGCCATGCGCCTGCATCAGGAAGGCCGCATTCCCGCCAGGTCCTACGTGCTCGATCTCGATGCGGTCGAGCACAATGCGCGCCTTCTCAGGAACGAGGCCGACAGGCTCGGCATGAAGATCTTCGCCATGACCAAGCAGGTCGGCCGCTCGAGCTCGTTCTGCCGGGCAGTGAAGCGCGGCGGCATCGACCGCGCCGTCGCGGTCGACATGGCTTGCGCCCGCGCGACCCATCGTGCCGGCCTGAAGCTTGGCCACCTCGGCCATCTGCAGCAGGTCGCGAAATTCGAGGCAGCGCCCGCGGCCAAGGCCTTCAGGCCCGACTACTGGACCGTCTTCAACATGACGAAGGCCGAAGAGGCGGCCGCCGGCGCGAAGGCGGCCGGCTATGTGCAGAACCTCCTGGCGCGCATCGTCACGGAAGGAGACACGTTCTACCGTGGTCATGAAGGCGGCTTCGATGCGGCCGACATTGTTCAGGTGGCGGATCGGCTCGATTCGACCGATGGCGGCCGCTTCGCGGGGATCACCACTTTCCCGGCGCTGCTCTACGACCATGCTGCCAGGAAGGTGGTTCCGACGCACAATCTGATGACCCTTGCCAAGTCCGCGGAGGCGCTCGCCAAAACAGGCCGCCGTGATATCGAGGTGAATGCTCCGGGAACGACGTCCAGCATCACGCTGAAAGCACTCGCCGAAGCCGGCGCGACGCAGTGCGAGCCGGGCAACGGCCTGCACGGCACGACACCCCTGCACGCGGTGGAGGACCTGCCGGAGCTTCCGGCCGTCCTTTACCTCACCGAGGTGTCGCATCTTGCGGGCGGCAAGGCCTTTTGCCTCGGCGGCGGCTTCTATATCGACCCCGTCTTTCCCGACTATGAGGTGAAGGCGATCGTCGGTGCCGAGCCTACCGTTGCGGAGAGCGCGCTGAGAAGCGTCGAGGTGCCGCCGCCTTCGGCGATCGACTATTACGCAATGATCGATGCCGGCGGCGCCAAGGCCCCGAAGCCGGGCGACAGCGCCGTCTTCGGCTTCCGCGGGCAGGCATTCGTCACGCGCGCTTTCGTCGTCGGCGTTTCCGGCATCTCGAAGGGAAAGCCTGAGGTGGAGACCATCGAGAACGGCTTCGGCGACGCCGCGGCATGGCCAGTCTAGAAAGCAGCGCTATGGAAGCGAGCGTCAACCGGCAAGACCCTGTTCTCAAGCTCGAGCAGGTCCGCAAGAATTTCGGCGGCGTGACTGCGATCGAGAATTTTGCCCTGGAGGTGTTCCCGGGCGAGATCGTGGCGCTGGTCGGCGACAACGGAGCCGGCAAATCGACCCTCGTCAAGATCGTGTCAGGCGTGCATGCGCCGACCTCGGGAAGGATCATTATCGAGGGCAGGGAAGTGGCGATGTCGAGCGCCACGATGGCGCGCGCCCACGGCATCGAGGTCGTCTATCAGGATCTGGCACTTGCCGACCAGCAGACGGTCTATATGAACCTCTTCCTCGGTCGTGAGCCCGTCAACCGCTTCGGTCTGCTCGATCGCCGCAAAATGATCGACGAGACCGAGAAGCTGCTGAAGGATCTCGATGTCCGGATCCCTTCCGCCCACGCCACCATTCGCGATCTCTCCGGCGGCCAGCGTCAGGGCGTCGCTATTGCCCGCGCCACGCACTGGGCGAGCAAGCTTATCCTGCTCGACGAGCCGACGGCGGCGCTTGGCGTAGCCGAAACCGCCAAGGTGGAGGAGATCGTGCTGTCACTGAAGCAGCGCAGGATCGGCATATTGATCATCAGCCACAGCCTCGATCAGGTGTTCAGGCTCGCCGACCGCATCTGCGTGTTGAGGCGCGGCAAGCAGATCGGCGTCCGCAAGACTGTTGAGACCGACAAGAACGAAATCATCGCAATGATCACCGGCCTGCAGCAGTAATTCCAGCCGCGCCGAGCAGATTTCAACCTGCCCCACCTTCACAAAACTCCCCTTGACGGAGCCGTACTTTCGCGATTTCGGATTCAGGGGCGCCGTCCTGTCCAAGATAAAGCTTGGCAGCCTGGGAGGCGTGGAGGATGTCACGGGCGCGGTGATCTACCTTGCCTCGGACGCCTCGGCGCTGGCGACGGGCAGCGCGCTGCGGGTGGATGGCGGCTGGACGGCCGAGTAGAGGAACTGCCATGGAAATTCGTGCCGCCGTTCTCGAAGAGTCGGAACTGCCCGCACCATATTCGCAAAGCAAGCCGCTGAAGGTCCGGCAGGTCGAGCTCGCGGGACCCGGTCAGGGCGAAGTTCTCGTGCGCATCGTCGCGGCAGGCCTTTGCCATTCGGATCTTTCCGTCATCGACGGTAGTCGTCCGCGTCCGCTCCCCATGGTGCTCGGCCACGAGGCAGCCGGCGTGGTGGAGGAACTTGGCCCGGGTGTCACCGATCTGGTTGTCGGCGACCATGTGGTCTGCGTTTTCGTCCCAAGCTGCGGCACCTGCGAATACTGTTGCGAAGGGCGGCCCGCATTGTGTCGCCCCGGGGCCGCGGCCAATGGCCGGGGCGCGCTGCTTTCCGGCGCGCGTCGGCTGAGCTCGTGTGGCTGCGACCAAAATCATCTCAACCATCACCTCGGCGTCTCGGCCTTTGCGCAATATGCGACCGTGGCGCGTCAGTCCCTGGTGAAGATCGATCGCGAGCTCGACCTCAAATTCGCGGCCCTCTTCGGTTGCGCAGTGCTCACTGGTGTCGGCGCCGTCCTGAACAGCGCGCATATTCGCGCCGGCGACACCGTTGCGATCATCGGACTTGGCGGCGTCGGCATGGCGGCCCTGCTCGGTGCACGGGCGGCCGGGGCCGAGCGGATCGTCGCAATCGACATTTCCGAACCCAAGCTGCAATGGGCGCGCGAGCTCGGTGCGACCGACGTCTTCTTAGCCGGCGAGGATGTCGACGAGGTCCGCGACGCAACGAATGGCGGCCTCGATCATGCCCTGGAGTTCGCCGGCTCCCTGCCGGCGCTGCAGCTCGGCTATCGCATCATCCGGCGCGGCGGCACGCTCGTGACGGCGGGGCTTCCGCCGCCGACCACCGTTTTGCCGATCCCTGCCGTCGGCCTTGTAGCGGACGAAAAGGCCATCCGCGGCAGCTATCTCGGCTCCTGCGTGCCGTCCCGCGACATTCCCAGATACATCCGGCTCTTCCAACGTGGCCTTCTGCCCGTGGACAGATTGCTGACCAGCGAGTTCAGCCTGGAGGATATCAACACAGGTTTCGATCAGCTGCGTGAAGCGAAGCTTCTCAGGGGGCTGGTGACGAGATTTGGTTGAAAGTTCGCTGCCTAGGTGTGTGCAGCAACTCGTTTGGCGCTGGCGCTGCCCCTCACCCTTACCCTCTCCCCGTAAGGACGGAGAGAGGGGGCGGCAACGTCTCAGAATCCCCTCTCCCCGTTTTTCACGGGGAGAGGGTGAGGGTGAGGGGCGGCGCCAACTGAGGGTAGAAGGCTCCGAGCGGCAGTGGCAACGCGAGCTGCCGCGCCTGCCAATTGAACATCACCTTGTGGAGAGAAGCACCCCCGTCCGCCCAAAGGCATGGCGAACCCATCCGGTCTCCAATATGGTGCGCGCCCACCAAATCGGACGAGCAGTGAATGAGCGATAAAAAACACGACACCGCAGAGATTGGCCGGCTGGCTTCGATCATCGCTTCGGAAATCGGCGCAAGACCGCAGCAGGTGGCAGCCGCCGTGGCGCTGCTCGACGAGGGGGCCACGGTGCCGTTTGTGGCGCGCTACCGCAAGGAGGTGACCGGCGGCCTCGACGATACGCAGCTGCGCCAGCTCGCGGAGCGGCTTGCCTATCTCCGCGAGCTCCAGCAGCGGCGCGAGACGATCGTGGCCTCTATCCGCGAACAGGGCAAGCTGACCGATGAGCTGGAGGGCAAGATCGCCGCCGCGGCGACCAAGGCGGAACTGGAAGACATCTATCTCCCTTACAAGCCGAAGCGGCGGACAAAGGCAGAGATTGCGCGCGAACGCGGGTTGGGGCCGCTCGCCGAGGCAATCCTGGCCAACCGCGCGGCCGTGCCGGCCGAAGTGGCCGCTGCCTATATCACCGACGCCGTGCCGGACGTGAAGGCGGCGCTCGAGGGGGCGCGCGACATCCTGTCGGAGCAGTTTGCGGAAAATGCCGAGCTGGTCGGCCGCCTGCGCGCCTACATGAAGGAGCGCGCCTTCCTGCGCTCGCGCGTCGTCGACGGCAAGCAGGAGGCCGGCGCGAAATTCTCCGACTATTTCGAGCATTCCGAGCGCTGGTCCGGCGTGCCGAGCCACAGGGCGCTGGCGATGCTGCGCGGCCGCAACGAGGACGTGCTGTCGCTCGATATCGAGGTCGATGCCGATGACACCTCGCCGGTGAAGCCGGTCGAGCGCATGATCGCGCAGGCCTATGCGATCGGCCGGGATCTTCCGGGCGATCGATGGCTGTCGGAAGTGGTCGGATGGACTTGGCGCGTGAAGCTGTCGCTGCATCTTTCCCTCGACCTGATGCGCGACCTCCGCGAGCGGGCCGAGGAAGAGGCGATCCACGTCTTCGCCCGCAACCTCAAGGACCTGCTGCTCGCAGCACCCGCCGGCTCGCGCGCGACGATGGGGCTCGATCCCGGCATCAGGACGGGCGTGAAGGTCGCCGTGGTGGACGGCACGGGCAAGCTGGTCGCGACGACGACCGTCTATCCGTTCCCGCCCAAGAACGACGTGCGGGGCACCCAGGCCGAGCTTGCCAGCCTTATCCGCCGGCATCAGGTCGAGCTGGTCGCCATCGGCAATGGCACCGGCAGCCGCGAAACGGAGAAGCTTGTGGCCGAAATGCTCTCCGACATGCCGCCGCCGAAGCCGATCAAGGTGATCGTGAGCGAGGCGGGGGCGTCGGTCTACTCGGCCTCGGAGGCGGCGGCGGCCGAGTTTCCCGATCTCGACGTCTCGCTGCGCGGCGCTGTGTCGATCGCGCGCCGGCTCCAGGATCCGCTCGCCGAACTGGTCAAGATCGAGCCGAAGTCGATCGGCGTCGGGCAGTACCAGCACGATGTCGATCAGCACCGGCTCGCCCGCTCGCTCGATGCGGTGGTGGAGGATGCGGTGAACGCGGTCGGCGTCGACCTCAACACGGCCTCTGCCTCGCTGCTCGCCCGTGTCTCCGGGCTCGGCGCCTCGCTGGCGGAAGCGATCGTGGCGCACCGCAACGCCAACGGACCGTTCCCGAGCCGCAAGGAGCTGCTCAAGGTCGCGCGGCTCGGGCCGCGTGCTTTCGAGCAGTGCGCCGGCTTCCTGCGCATCCCCAATGGCGCGGAGCCGCTGGATGCTTCGTCCGTGCATCCGGAAGCCTATGGCGTGGCCAAGAAGATCGTCGCCGCCTGCGGGCGCGACGTGCGCTCGCTGATGGGCGACAGCGCAAAACTCAAAGCCCTCGATCCACGCGTGTTCGTCGACGAGCGCTTCGGGCTGCCGACGGTGCGCGACATCATCGCAGAACTGGAGAAGCCCGGCCGTGACCCGCGCCCGGAGTTCAGGACAGCCACTTTTGCGGAAGGGGTCGACGACATAAAGGACCTGAAGCCGGGCATGCTGCTCGAAGGCACGGTCACGAACGTTGCCGCCTTCGGCGCCTTCGTCGACATCGGCGTGCACCAGGACGGCCTCGTGCACGTCTCGCAACTGGCGGATCGCTTCGTGAAGGACGCGCATGAGGTGGTGAAGGCCGGCGACGTCGTGAAGGTTCGCGTCGTCGATGTCGACATCCCGCGAAAGCGGATCGGCCTGTCGATGCGCAAGGATGCGGGCGCAGCTGCGGCGGGAAAGCCGGGGCCGCGTGACGACAATCGGAAGCAAGGCGCAAGTCGGCATGCTCAGGCCAAGGCGGACCGGGCGCAATCGCAGGGCTCGTTTGGTGCAGCGCTCGCGGAGGCGATGAAGAAGCGCTGAAGCCTTCTGATTTTACGTGACGGCGCCCTTCATCTTGCAAAAGCCATTTGCACCGAGGAAGGGATTATACCAATGGCCCCAAATATTTAACCGTTGGCGCTGCCCCTCATCTGCCTGCCGGCATCTTCTCCCCGTAAACGGGGAGAAGGAGGACTGCCGCTTTGATTTCGCCAATCGCCAGCGTTCCAGAACAGCGCCGAAAAAAAAGGCCGGCGTCCTTCTCCCCGTTTACGGGGAGAAGTGCCCGGCAGGGCGATGAGGGGCAGCGCCAACGGTCAAACCGTATCATCGCCGGTATCATCCGCGGCGGTCGTCAGCCTCGCGGTCAGTCCCGCCTGCAGCACTTCCCCTCGTTGTGGACCTGAGGGCAGCGCCTGCCACCCTCCCATCAATGCTCCATGAACGCACGCGCCATGCTGTCCCGGATCGGCTTCGTCAGATAGTCGAAGAAGCTCCGTTCCGCGGTCTCAATCAGCACTTCGGCCGGCATACCCGGCGTCGGGGCAAATCCCGGCACTCTGGCCAATTCGCTGGGAGCGAGACTGATGCGGGCCAGGTAGACTTCATGAGGGCCGGTGAGCGATGCCGTGATCGAGGTGTCGCGAAGCGCGTCGGCGGAGACGTAGAAGACCTTGCCGGTCAGCACCGGCGTGGTGCGCTGGCTGAGCGCGGTCAGCCTGACTGATGCCGTCTGGCCGACCTTCACGTCGTCTATGTCGGTGCGCGATACCTGCGCCTCGATGATGAGGGGCACGTCGGCAGGTAGGATCTCCAGGATACTCTTGCCGCTTTCGATGACGCCGCCGGGCGTGTGGTAATACATGCGCACGACGGTGCCGGATACGGGAGCATCGATCGTTGCGCGGCGAAGCACACTCTCGGCCTCTCGTGACTTCTCGCGCACCGCGTCGAGCTCGCCTTCGACGTTCTGCAGCTCGTCGAGCGCGGTTTGCCGGTAGGTGTCCCTGGTCTGGGCGATCTGCTGTTCCTGCTTGGTGATCTGCGCGCCCGTCTCGGCGATCTCGGCGGATAGCTGCCCGATCTGGCCTTCCGCGTCCGCCATCGCGCGCTGAATGGACTTTATCTCGGTCCTGCGGATCAGGCCCTTGTCGAGAAGAGACCTCTTGCCCTCATATTCTTCCTGCAAAAGCGACAGCTGCTGCCGCACGGCCTCAAGCTGACGCCGGTAGCCTTCCGAGCGGAAACGGAAGCTTTCGATATTCTGCACGAGCAGTCCGATTTCGCTGCCGAGCTTGGTTCGCCAGGCTTCGAAATTGAGGTTCTGGCTTTGCACGATCGAGACGATATCCGGATCGTTTCGGTTCTTCTCGACGGTATCTGGAAACGTGATCTTGTCGGCGCCCGCCACCTCGGCATTGACCCGGGCGACGGTTGTCTCGAGCCTGGCGCGCCGCAGGAAGAGCTCCCGCTCATTGGCGCGCGCCGCGGTTTCGTCCAGCCTGAGCAGCGGCTCACCGGCTTTCACGTGATCGCCTTCATTGGCCAGGATCTCCTTGATGATCCCGCCCTCGAGATGCTGCACGATCTTGTTCTGGCCGGTCGCGACGAAGCTTCCCGGCGCGATCACGGCCGCGGCCAGCGGCGCAAGAAAAGCCCAGGCGCTGAAGCCGCCCAAAGCCCCTGCCATGAGCAGCAGGCCGACCAGCGTGTGTTTCCAGATCGAACGGGGAACTTCGGCGAACCATTCGATGTCATGGACCTTGGCGATGTCGGTCGTCATCTATTTCACCGGAGTGTAGCCGAAGGCTCCGCCGTCCAGGCTCAAGCCGCGCGCCGTCAATGCCTGCACGACATCCTGGCGCATGCCAAACAGCGCGACGGTGCCGTTCACGAGCAGGAGGATCTTGTCCACGCTTCTCAGAAGCGATGGCCGCTGGGTGATGGTGATCATGGTGATCTTGTTTTCTTTTGCGTGCTTGAGAGATTGGGCCAGCGCCACGTCGCCTGCGCTGTCGAGATTGGAGTTGGGCTCGTCGAGGACGACCATGCGCGGATTGCCGAAGAATGCGCGCGCCAGCGCAATCCGCTGCTTCTGCCCTCCCGAAAGCGGCGAGCCGTCCGCCGCCACCATCGTTTCATATCCGTGCGGAAGCGAGGCGATCATCTCGTGAACGTCCGCGAGCTTTGCCGCCTCGTAGATGTCGGCGTCTTTGGCGTCCTCGCGCATACGGGCGATATTGGCCTTGATCGTTCCCGGGAAGAGCTGGACGTCCTGCGGCAGGTAGCCGATGTTCTCGCCGAACTGGCGCTGGTCCCAGTTGCGCAGGTCCATGAGGTCGAGCCGAACGTTGCCGGAGGTCGGCAGGATCGATCCGACCAGCATCTTGCCGAGCGTCGTCTTGCCCGCACCGGAATTGCCGATGATGGCGAGCGAATCGCCCGGCTCCAGCGCGAAGCTTATGCCGTTGAGCACGACGCGCTTGGTTCCCTGCGGCACATAGAGAAGCCGCTCGACATCGAGCCGGCCCTCCGGGCGGGGAAGCTTGAGCCGCTCGAAATTGAGGGGGGACGCTTGCAGAAGGGCGGCGATCCGCGAATAGGCCGCCCGCGACTGCACGACGTGGTGCCAGCCTTCGATCGCGCCCTCGATCGGCCCGAGCGCACGGCCGGCGATGATGGAGGCTGCGATCACCATGCCGCCCGTCAGCGCGCCTTCGAGAGCGAGATGGGCGCCCCATCCGAGCATGGTGACCTGGGTGAGGAGCCTCACCGCTTTCGACAGCGTGGCAAAGAGGATGTTGCGTTCCTGCGCGGTCACCTGCGCCCGCAAGGAGCTGGCGGTATCCTTTCCCCAGATGCGCACCGCCTCAGGTATCATCGCCAGCGCGTTGATGATCTGCGAGTTGCGCGTCATCGAATCGAGATGAAGATTGGCCTTGGACTGGTGGCTGTTCGCCTCGCCGAATGGTTCTTCGGTCGCGCGCTGGTTGAGGATCGTGACGATGAGAAGAAGGATGGAGGAGGTCACGACGATCGAACCGAGATGCGGATGGATCAGGAACACCGCGACGAGGAAGAGCGGGACGATCGGTACATCCAGGAAGGCGAGCAGCGTGCCCGACACGAGGAACGAGCGCAGCTGCTGCAAATCTCCCAATGTCTGGTACTCGCGTCCGTTGCTGTGAAGGGAAGCGCGGGCCGCCGCGCTCAGGATGGGCGCGCCGAGCTGGGCGGCCACCTCGACCGCGGTGCGCATGAGGATCACGCGACGGATCGCATCGAACGCAGCCTGCAGAACGACCGCGCCGACGATGATGATGGTGAGCATGACCAGCGTGTCTATCGACCGGCTGGTAAGGACGCGGTCCGATATCTGAAAGAGATAGACGGGGATCGCCAGCACCAGGATGTTCGCCACGATCGTGAAAAGCAGGACGATCAGCAGGTTCTGCCTGACCGCCTTGACACCCGCCTTGAGGCTGGCGGCGAAGTCGACGGGGCCAAGGCGCTTGTGGAACACCCCGTCGCCGCCGCCACCACCGCCGCGGCCCGGTCCGCCCTTGCCGCCGCCGGAGGACCCGCCATGGTCTGGAAGCTGCTCTTTCGCCTTGATCGGTCCCCGATCGCCCTCGATGACCACCATGCCTGCGGGCGCGGGCTTGTCTTTCATTTCTGCCTTGGCCGGCGAGACGGGTTCGACGGGCGAGGGAGCCTCGGCAAGGCGCAGCTCGGGCTTCGGCTCGGGCGGTCGTTCTGCTGCCTGTCGAGCCGCTTGAGGCGTTTCGGCAGGACGATGACCCGCGTTCGTGCCGTCGGCCCGCTCCGCCCCGTGGCCTTGCCTGATGTCCGGAGCCGGACCGCGCTCAGCGTCAATGACGACCGGCGTCCATCTCGCTGCCGGGCCGGCCTTCACTTCATGAGCCGGCTGTGGAGGCGGGCCCGGAGACGTCGCGGCCGATAGCTGATCGATCGCTTGCTCGAGCTCTTTGAGCGAATGGTCGTCTTTGTCAGCGCGCCGAAGGACGGCGTTCAAGACGCCATCGCTTGCCGGCTCCGATGAATGCATTGCGCGAGGTCGTCCAGAACCTCTGCCACGCCGGCTAGCCTCAAGGCCGCCCTCGTCGAGCTTGTCCCCTTCGAGGTCGCTCCCATTGGCTTCGTTCTCTGCCGCTGCCCAGGAGTGGTCGCGGTTTTCGGCCATCGTCGTCTACCCCGTTCCGGTTCAGGCAAGCATGCTGTGCATGGGGTCCGCATGCATCGCGTCGGATGCGGGTGCGTGATTGGAATGGCCGGATGGATGCTGATTGTGAGCGTTGCCCGGATGGAGCATGTCGTCGTCCAGAAACGCCACCGCCTCGTTGACCAGGATATCCGGGTTGTGGCCACCGAGATCTGGCCTGGTCGAGATGAAATCCGCCTGGACCAGCAGCTCGTCAGAGTAGTGGTCTCCCCCGACATAGGTTTTTCCCAGCGCATCGACGTCGAGGATGGAGGCAAAGTTCACCAGCGCATTCGAGCCCGTGGAAATCGTCCAGTTCGCTTCGGGATGGGGAGCGAGCGCGTCCATGGCCACGGCGACCTGATCGCTGTCGCCGAGCACGTTCGTCTGGCTCATATATTGCAGATTGACCATGTCGCCCGAGATGTAGAGCACGCGAAGGCCGGCCAGGCCCGCAAAGGCCTGGTCGTGGAGTACGTCGGCCGAAGCGTGCTTGTTGCCGTTCTTCAGGTGCTCGGCTGCATCGACATAGGACTGAGGCAGCGCCTCGAAGCGGTTCGCGCCCCCGACATTGAGGATGCTGGCCTGGTTCCAGAGCAGATTGCCATGGGTCGAGAGCGAAGCTTCGCCCGTGGTCTCGAAGCCTTTGACGGCGCCGACGAGATCGTCGTCCAGGAGGACGTTCATCTGCTTGATGATGTTTGCGTCGTAGATGTTGCCGCCCACGACGACGAGATCGTAGTTGCGGCCAAGCTCGTTCAGGAATGTGTCGTTGAACGACGTATTTTCGCCGGTGATCACCGAGGTCTTGTTGCCCGAGGCGGACAGGATGGAGACGTCGTTGTCCGACATGAAAGAGAACTGATTTAGCCAGTTCATGATGAGCAGGTCGCCCTTGATCTCGGTGACAGCCCACGCCTTCGGGAAATCATGAGCCGTGTCCTTCGATGCTGCGTGGCCGGCCGAAGGATCGAGGCGCTTGAACATCGCGATGTTGAACGCTTCCGACGGCTTGCTGGCGCCGAGCGACCAGCCATTGACGCTTTGGCCGATCGCGTCGACGTCACTCATGGCGTTGATCTGGATGATGGCGTTGAGCTCGACATGATCGCCGACAACCGCAGTGACCCTGGGTTCCAGCCAGTCGTTGACGATCCCCGCGTTATTGACGAGCGTGTTCTGCCCCGTATGCAGGTCGAGGGAGGCGGTTACGGAAAAATGCCCTCCGCCTTTCGCGAACTCGCCGCTGGCGTCGTGGTTCGAAATGGGCGTCGACTGGAGGCCATCATCTGCTCCAACCTGCTGCTTCGGGAGGTGGTCATCGAGCTTTGGCGCCTGGTCAGCCGGTTTGCCGTTTACAATGGGGCTCTCCTCGAGCGCGTCGCCCTGGATGACCGAGATCTTCGCATTGTCGACTGGTTCATCGAATGAAGCGAACTCCTTGGGCACATTCTTGATGAAGCTCACGATCTCGTCGTCCGAACCCGGAACCCCGGTATCCGCGATCGGCGAAAGCCGCATGGCTGCTGTCATAAGCTCATCCAGCGGGGTCACCACATCTGTCGTCGGGTGAAATGTCAGGCCGTGGTTGCCGACGCTGACATTGTCATCGTCTGACAGCTGGATGCCCTGGTTGATGAAGACCGCCACCGAGCCCGGCGGAGTGATGAGCGGCTGGACTGCATGCGCCGATCCCAACACGTGCATTGCCGGCATATGCGGCAGCGCTATCGCGTGGGTAGAAATCTGCTGCGGGATATCGGGGACTACCGGCGGCTGGAGGCCGACATAAGGTGCCGACTGCAGCCCGACCAGGTCCGGCTCGGCCGGCAGATACGGGACGTTGGGCTTGAAGTCGACGAGCTCGTAAACCGCCTTCAGCTCTACTGGTTTGTGCGGAAGGTCAGCCGGGTCCTTACGGGGCTCTTGATGCGCCGTGAATTCGTTGTACTCGCCTCTCAGTCGAGCCTCTTCCAGCGTGGTCTCGAACAGGCCGATGAAATGCGCAATGGTCTGGGTGAGCTTGTCGAGTAACAAGGGCGGCCTCCCTGGTGCGTTCGCGGCGCGGCCCCACCCCGAACGTTCTGTTTCTTTTTCCGGGACTGCGCGGGATCCCGCGCAGTCCGCTTTTTTCGGGCTCTGGCGGCGTGCCCTCAACTTGGACGGTCACGCCGCTCCATCTCTTTGTCTGCACATCGCATTGCCGAAAACGGCTGCGCCTTTCGCCGAGGCGCTCCCTTCGGTTCGGTCCGATGCGCCAGCCTGAGATCAGCTATGATGGTCGACGCTGCCGTCCGTCACGTTGTAGTCACCACCGACGACCGTCATATCGATGGTGTTGCCCTGCAGGTTGGCACCCATGACGATCTGCTGGTTGAACGCGTTCGTGTCGATCGTGGCATCGGCCGTCGCCTGCGACAGTCCTTCTACGAAGCCGTCGTGACCGTTGTTGGAACCCCAGATGCCTGCGTCGCCGGCGCCACCGTCGCCGGTATAGGCGGTGCCGCCATTGCCGCCGGCTGCGCCGAGGCCGCCGAGGGCATCGCCGACATGGGCGTCTCCGCCTGCGGAATCACCGGCCCAGGCGCCGCTCAGTGCGATGCCGCCATGGCCGTCGCCGCCGATCGCCTTGCCGCCATATGCGTCTCCGCCGGTCCCGTCGCCGCTGGTTCCGGCTCCGCCGGCAGCATTGCCGCCGTCGCCGCCGTCACCGCCCTGGCCCGCGCCGAGGCCGAGGCCCTTGCCGGCTCCGAGGCCGAGGCCAAGACCGTCGCCGCCGGCCGCACCGGCGCCACCGTTGCCGCTGTTGCCACCGGCGCCGCCGGCGCCGCTGTCACCGCTATACCCGCTATCGCCGCCGTCGCCACCATGGGCACCATTGCCGCCGTCGCCGGCATCACCGGAGTCGCCGCCAATGTTCAGGATCGGGATACCTGCCAGGAATGCGTCGACGCCGTCGCCGGCAACAGAATCGCCGCCGTGGCCGCCATTGCCGCCTTCTTCGCCATTGCCGCCGTCGCCCGTGGCGCCGGTATTGCCACTGTTGCCGCCATTGCCGCCGTCACCGGTGTGCCCGCCATTGCCGCCATCGCCGCCGACACCGGCTCCAAGGCCGAGGCCCGCGCCGAGGCCGAGACCCAGCCCGAGGCCAGCACCGCCCGCGCCGCCGGCACCGCCCGTAGCTGCGCCGCCTGTGCCCGGGCCGCTGAAGCCCTGGCCGCCGGTAGCAGCCCCGCCGGTTGCCGCGCCGCCGATGCCACCGCTTGCCGCGGCCGGCCCACTTGTGGCGTGTCCGCCGGCGGAGAAGCCGCCGACCGCGATGCCTCCGAAGGCGTTGCCGCCATTGCCGCCATGGCCGCCATTGGCATAAGCATCGTCGCCGCCATTGCCGCCATTGCCGCCGGCATCGATGCCGTCGGACGAGTGGGCAGTGCCACCCGTTGCGTTGCCGTTCTGGTTCAGCGTGCCGTTGTTCGAGACGCCTGACAGCGTGTCGTCGTCCGACATGATAGCGTTCTGGCTGAAGACGTTCGCGACATCATTGCCTTCGCCATTGAGCGAGCCGTTCAGAATGTCCTCGAAATTCACGGCGGCCAGGCCGTTGACGGTCGAATGGCTGATGTCGACGAAATCATTGTCCGTCGGCTTGAAGCCATCCAGGCCGAGATCGACCTTCACGTCGACATTGGTCTTGCTGTCGACGTCGACGGTGGTCTTGTTGGAGTTCTCGTTGCTGTTGTGATTGCCGTTCAGGTTGGCATTCAAATTGCCATTGCCATTCAAATTGCCATTGCCGTTCCCATTCAGGTTGTAAGAGACGCTCTCCTGATGCTGGTCCTGGCCCTGGTTCTCGTGCTGGCCCTGATATTCCTTCTGGGCCTGGTTCTCGTGCTGCTTCTGACCCTGATGTTCATCCTGGTTTTGGCTCTGATCCTGGGATGGGTCGTTCCACGGATACAAGTAGCTGTTCTTGCTGCTCATAGTCGTTTCCTCGGTTTCAAGTCCGCGACAGCTGAACCGCACTCTTCTGTCACGCGGTCATGAGCTGTGTGCGAAACTAGGCTTCAGTGATCTTGATCGAGTCGCCGGCTGACGCGGGGACGTTCAGCCGGACTTGCGGTAATGGTTCAGGCGCGCCACCACCTCCCTTCGCGGGAACAGCAATCAGCCAAGTTTTCGACCCGTCGGTACGCTAAACCTGCCAACGCCGGATCGTATAGAACCCGGTTGCCTCTGTTCTTTTTTAGAAACGTCAGAAGTGTGCGGGAACGTTGTGAGCTTTGTAAGTTCTCTCTTTGCGCATAATCCGCGTAAGAGGCACGAACTATTGCCATTCGCTTAGTAATTTAAGTGCGTACCCCCGCTATGATTCTATGTCGGGCGGAGTATCGCTCTACCGCTTTCGGATTAAACCGGTAGGCGACCGCGGCCGGAATCTGTAGGCTGGCATCAATCTGCGCCTGCATCTGCAGATCGTTTGACGCCCGCGCTGCCCCTCACCCTTACCTTTCCCCCGTGAAAAACGGGGAGAGGGGGGCGGCAACGTCTCAGAATCCCCTCTCCCCGTTTTTCACGGGGAGAGGGTAAGGGTGAGGGCAGCGCTAAGCTAAAAGCAGAAGGCTTTAGGAACCTCTCGTCCGGTGACGCATATGAAAAGATTTCATGAAATACTTCTGGCAATAGGTCAGCTGAATTATACTTGGACCAATACAGAAAGTCTGCTCATTTACCTGATCGCCGGTCTGGCAAGGACCGACAAGGAAACTGCGATCGTCATCTTCCTGACACTCAACACCACGCGCGCCCGCCTCGATCTTGTGGAGAGATTGGCCAAACTGGCAAAGACGCCGGCGCCGTGCCGCCAGGAAATCCTCTCCGTCACCCAGCAGCTTGCCCGGCAGGCGAAGCTCAGAAACAAATACAGCCACTGCATCTATTCATTCGACGAAACCGGCACTCGCGCCAGCACGCAATTGATGCAAATATTCGATTCCAAGGATTCCATCAAATATGGAAAGATAGAGCATCTTGACGATAGCGAGATGAAGAGAATAACCGAATCAGTTGAGAAGATAGGACAAACGAACAGGGCGATCTGGGCGATCGTGCATAAATATTCATTTCCGCATTAGGTGGGCGCTTACTGGAGTACCCCTCATCCGTCTCGGCGCTACGCGCCGATCCACCTTGCATTGGAAATTGTGTACGAAGACGGGTCTCGCAAGGGACGCCAATGGCCGGGTGGCCACCCGGCCATTGGCGCCGATCGTCGGATCGCATCCACCTGAACCTGGAGGGTT
>NZ_JAWRCU010000028.1:0-55319 GCF_033542235.1 Mesorhizobium sp. BAC0120
CGCAGAGTGTCGCTCACGCGGCTCTCTTGGATTTCACAAGGGCGAACTTTCTGGTCGCCAGCGGCGCGCCGCCCTCGTTGTGGGGCGTATATAGGCGGCACCCACTTTCCATGTCAACAGCGATTTGCAGTTTTTTTGAAACTTTTGCGACGACGCGTTGCCAGCCCGAATTGGCGTCCGGGCTGCCCCAAGGGCAATGCCTAACCTGTTCCCTGGGCGCCCATATGTCCACAGCGCCGGTACGCTCTTATGTGGGGTCAGCCTGCCGCAGGTTCAATGTTCCAACCGTCTTCGACCGTGCCACAAAGGAGCCCTATTGCGGCCCCATTGCCGGCTGATGAATGCACCTCCTCCCGCGGGGACATGAGCCGGCAGGCGCATAGCGGGAGGGCAGAGCTTGGAGGGGTAAACACGATGAACGGCGCCCGCCTTCATTGACTTCGCCCATCCCGGCAGGCAATTGTCCGGCAACAATTATTTTATCGACAAGTCGGGTTGGGGAAGTCGCCTTTTCTGAATGAATGAAACCGAGGCAACTATAGCTGAGCTCGGCAATGAGCCGCCGCTGTCAGCCGACGGCCGTAGCGGCCCGCCCGACAAGCGGGAGATTTCAGCGCGCTGGCTGTCGGGCACGTTCCTGACCGGTGTGACCTCGACGATCCTGATGGGCGTCGCGCTGATTGCGGCGCTCGATGGGCGCGAGCAGCTCGCCACCCCGCCAGAAATCATGAAGCTCGCCGCTGCCGCGGATGATGGTGAATCGGGCGAGAAGGCCAAGACGACCCGCCTCTCGCCGCCGCACCAGATCGCGCGCGCCAAGGACCGCAGGCACATGGAAATACCGACCGCCACGCGTGTCGGCGACCATGATGTGGTCCGCACCATGCCCTACGTGCAGATCAAGATGGCGCTTGCCGCGGGCCACAAGAGCAACCGCAAATATCCGCCCTTCGATCCGTTCGCCATCGCCTCAGAAGACGGTGAGTTGCAGCAAGTCGCCCAGCAGGCCGCGACGAACATCACGTTCGACGCGAAGGGCGAAAGCGACATGAGCATCAAGACTGTCGACTTTCCGCTGGACGCAGTCTCGTTCGACGGCAGCAGCACGCTTTCTGCAGACGAGGTCGAGGAAGTTGTTCGCCAGACGGCCGATGTCTTGAGCGATGGCGCAGTGCAGGTAGCGGCCCTGCACTATGTCGACCCGCAGCGTTTCGGCACGTCCGATGCTGAAGCGCTTGCCAGTTCTTACGGCGTCAAGATCGTCCAGGAGAATGTATCGGTCGCCCCGCGGCCGCCGGTCGATCAGGACAGCAGCGCCTATGCGGAAGACATCATCCCATTCACAGAAGACCGCAACATTAAGGACGCTCTGGCGCAGGCCGGCTATGACGGAGACGACGCGGTCGGCATGGCCGAGGCGATCGGAAAGCTTCTGAACAGCGAAGCGCTGAAGGCGGGCACGGTTCTCCGCGTCGGCCTCCTCGTGCATGGCGACGCGCCGAAAGTCGTGCGTACAAGCGTCTACGACCGCACCACGCATATATTGACGATCGCGCTTGACGATCGCGATCAGCTGGTGCCGGCCCAGGAGCCGGAGCCGAATCCGGAGCTTGCCACGGCTTTCGACGATACGCCGGCGGCGGTGCGCACGCGCGGCGATCTGCCGACCGTCTATGATGGCATCTATCAGGCGGCCTTTTCCTACGGCATGTCGGCGCCGATGACGAAGCAGCTCATTCGCCTGCTTGCTTCCGACGTCGACTTCCAGGCCCGGCTCAACCCGACCGACCGTCTCGAAGTGTTCTTCTCACAGCCCGACGGCGACGATCAGGTATCGGACGAGTCGGAGCTTCTCTATGTGTCCGCCACTTTCAGCGGCAGCACCCGCAACTTCTATCGCTTCCGTTCGTCGGACGGCAGCGTCGACTATTTCGATCAAGAGGGCCGCAGCTCCAAGCAGTTCCTGCTGCGCACGCCCGTTCCGACGGGTCAGTTCCGGTCGGGTTTTGGCGCGAGGCGGCATCCGATTCTCGACTATGTGCGGATGCACACCGGCGTCGATTGGTCCGCGCCGGCCGGCACGCCGATTCTCGCCGCCGGTAATGGCGTGATCGAAAAGGCTGGTTGGGCCGGCGGATATGGCCGCCAGACCATCATCCGTCACCCCAACGGCTACGAGACCTCCTATAACCACCAGAGCGCGATCGCGAGCTGGGTGAAGCCCGGCGCCAAGGTGCGCCAAGGCCAGGTGATCGGCTATGTCGGCGCCAGCGGTCTCGCTACCGGCGCCCACCTCCACTACGAGCTGATCGTCAACGGCACGAAGGTCGACCCCATGCGCGTGCGCCTGCCGAACGACAAAGTGCTCAAGGGCGACGATCTCGTCGCCTTCAAGCAGGAGCGGGACCGCATCGACCAGCTCCTTAGGGAAGAGAACGATCCATCGCTGAACGTCGCAAGCGTCAAGCTGACCGACTGACTCGCTGGGCTGCGCTTCGGGTTTCCGTACTTTGCCGCGAATCTGCGGTGGCTGCCGGCGTACCCGGAACGGTCATCCATGCAATGGCGGCGGAAAGCAGGCAGAGCACGCACGTGACCCAGGCAACTGCCGAATAGGCGGCGTCGCTCGCGGCGATCCGCTGCGCGTCAAGTTCGGCGGGGAGAGCCCTGGCGACCTCACCGAAGCCTGGCAAGGTCCCTGAGTGTTCGCCCAGTTTCGAGGCATAGCGTGCCGTGGCCACGACTCCCATCGCGGCGACCGCGATCAGGCCGGCGATGCGAGAAACAGCATTGTTGATTCCCGACGCCGCGCCGGTGTCCTTGTCCTCGACTGAAGTCATTACCGCAGTCGATAGCGGGGAGACTACGAGCCCCATGCCGAATCCCATGACCACCATCATCGGGAATATCGCGGACCAGAAGCCGTGATAGCCGGCTCCCGTCACGGCTCCTAATCCGGCGAAGGCGGCACCGACCAGGAGGCTTCCAGCGGTGATCGGCAATCGCGGCCCGATTCGATCCGCAAGCGTGCCCATGGGTCCTGACAGCAGGGCGATTGCGCCCGAAAGCGGCACGAAGATGAATCCGGCTTCGGCCGCACTCAGTCCCCAGCCCGCGATCAGCAGCATCGGCAGGTAAAAGAGAATCGCCGAAAGGGCGAAATAGAGGAAGAAGGTCGAGGCATTGGCGCCGGCGAAGGAAAGGCTGCGAAACAGCGAGAGGTCGGCCATCGGCTGCTCCTGCCGCCACTCCCAGAAGATGAAAACTGCCAGGAGCACGACCCCCGCCAATATGAAGGCTGCTGGCCAGCCGATCGACAATTGACCATTTTTCGCCGTCATGGCGGTGAGGCCATAGGCAAGAGCGCCGAAAGCCATGGTCGCCAGAGCCGCCCCGGTCAGGTCCAGCTTTCGCCGGTCGGTGGCCGCGTCCGGCGGCACCTTCGCCAGCAGCAGGTAGATGGCCACTCCACCGAGCGGCAGGTTTATGGCGAAGATCGCACGCCAGATACTGTCGCCGAATGCCGAGAGCACAAAGCCGCCGAGAACAGGCCCAAGCACAGTGGCGAGCGCCGACGAAGCCGCCCAGATGCCGATCGCTCTGCCACGTTGCTTTTTCGGATAGGCCTTTGCGATAATGGCGAGGCTGCCCGGAACCATGAAAGCCGCCCCGACTCCCTGCACGGCACGGGCGCAGATGAGAAGCGTCGGACCAGGCGAGATCGCGCACAGGATCGAGGCGACGGCGAAAAGCGCGATACCCGCCGTGAATGTTCGCCTGAGCCCGAAATTGTCTCCGGCCGCGCCCCCTGGAAGAATGAGCGCCGAGAGAGTGAGCGCATAGGCGTTGGAAATCCACTGTGCGTCCGCAAAGGACGCGCCGAGATTGCTGCGAATCGCAGGGATGGCGATCGACACCACCGAACCGTCGATGAAACCGAGCGCCGAGGCCAGGATGGCTGCAACGAGAACGAAGCGCCGGCGTGGCTGCGGACAGAAGGTGTCGTCTGCTTCGGCTTGAGCCGTCGCGTCGAAGCGTGCCCACGACTGCCTGGCGGGCCGGATAGGATAATGCATGGCACGCCACATAGGCTGAAAGGCCGCGGTGGCAAGCGGCGACAGATCACCCAGTCGGCAATCCAGAAAAGTTGCAGAGTTTTCTGATAAGTTCGCGAGAGAGGAAAGAACTAGAGCAGGATGAATGATCCTGCGCTAAGCCGCTCCTGCTAATCCACGAACTCCACGGGCACACCCGGCTTCACGAGCTTTGCAAGCTCGGCAGCATCCCAATTGGTGAGCCGCACGCAGCCATGGCTCTCGCTCTTGCCGATCTTGGAGGGCTCAGGTGTGCCGTGGATGCCGTAGGTCGGTTTGTCGAGCGCGATCCAGATCGAGCCGACAGGTCCGTTCGGGCCGGGCGGGATCTTCAGTATTTTGTCGTTTTCACCCTGCTTGAAGTTGAGCTTGGGATTGTAAGTGTATTCCGGGTCGAAGGCGACGCGGGACACCGCATGCGTGCCGGACGGCGATGGCGTGTCGGACGAGCCGATCGTGGCCGGATAGGCGGCGACGATCTTGCCAGCCGCATCGTAGGCCCGGACCTGCTTCTGGCGCTTGTCGGCGACGATCCGCGCGACGGCCGTCGAAACCTGGCGCCCGGTATTCGCGACCTTTATGACTGTTCCTGGTCGCGAAAAATTGGCGCCGGGGTTCTGCGACTTGAGGTAGCTCTCGTCCATATGGAAGCGCTCGGCGAGCATTTCGGAGACCGAAGTATAGCTGAGACGATCAAGCTTCGCCTTCGCGCCATAGTCCTCGGGGACCGAGGCAACGTAGGGGCCCGCGGCGTCCTCCGGCGTGATCGTATATTGGATGAAGGCATCGCCGCCGCTCGCCGCCAGGTCCGCCTTGATCTTCGCCGTGTCCGTCGAGTGCAGGTTGTCGCCGGTAATCTCGCGATAGGCGGCAAGCGCCTTGTCGAGATTCGAGCCGAAGCGACCGTCGATCACGCCCGGCGAAGCTCCCTTGCGGTCCAGCAATACCTGCAGCGCAGCGACATCGTCGCGCACCCCGAAGGCGAGGCCGGGCTGTGTTGCGCCGGGTCCGGTTTCGCTGCCGATGGTTCCACCGTCGTTGGTTCCGTTCTCAATCGTCGGATTGCCGAGCGGTCGCCGCTCGATGGGGTCGCGAGTCACGATTTCCGGACCACCCGGCTCCTCGGGGTAGGCCTGCAGCGTCTCGGGCGAGACCCCCTGGGGCGCTTCTGGATACACCTCATCCGGGCCGTCGCCTGGATAGGCTTGGTACTCGTCGACAGGCCGGCCATTGCGATATGGCCTCGGCCTGTAGGGAACATCCTCGTCTGGGTTGACGTAGCCGAAATCCGGATCGCGATCGAGTTGCCGGCGCCGCATCATGCGCCGGTACTCCTCCCGGCTGCGATACGTACCCGGCCGCTCGATTCCGACCACCTCCCCGGTGAAAGCGTCGACGATGACGCGCCGGCCATACTGGTCGGTATAGACCTCGACATTGCCATATTGCGCGAGTTGCAGCAGCGGCGGGGTGTTCGCGCTGCGCGAATCCGTCCTTCCTGTGAAGGAGGCCGTTTGATCTTGCCCTGTCGAAGCGACAGCTTGCGACATCGGCAGCCCAGCCAATAGCGCCGGCACTATGACAAGAGTCCAGACGAATTTTTCCAACAATGCTCTCCGATATTGTCGCCCTATGCCCCGGCCCGGCGACGTGAATCATCCCTGCCCGCCAATAAGCGATCTCACCATCAACATGAACCGGGCATGAAAATGGCGATCCGAACCACGTTCAAAACGCCGATCGAGGGACTTTGGTTCTGGCTAATTCGTGTTGCTGGCGACCGGATCCGTATTTGCCAGAACGGGCTCGCCAGGGCTTAGCCCAAGACGGCGCACGATGGTGATGAACCGGTCCGAATTGCGCATTTCGCGGAAGATTGGATCTATATTTATCGCCAGAACAGCTTGCTCGCGTAGCGCGAGAGCTTGCTCCAGATACGCGATAGCGGCCTCGGGATCCCCTTGCAGGGCCGCAATTCTCGCCTGGAGATAGGCATGGTTGCCCGGCTGCCCGGCTTGCCCGGCGAACAATTCCGGGATCTTCGTCGCAGTCACCCCGGCTCCGCCCTCTTGAACGCCCGACTGCGCAGCCGAGATCATGGCGGAAAGTGGGGTGTCTTTGCGTATCCGCGCCACCGCTTCCATGTTCTTCAGGAATTGAGCAGATCGTCCCTCGACAAGGTCCAGACCAGCCATGTAACGATAAGGAGCGGCAAACTCCGGGGCGCTCTCGATCAGATCGGTCAGCTCACGTTTGGCGTCCTGAGAGCGGCCCAGAAGCGCAAGTATGCGTCCCTTGGTGGCGCGAATGGCAGGCGAGCGTGGACTAAGGTTCTGCGCCTTCTGAATGTGGCCAAGGGCGATATCGAAATCGCCTTGGTACATGCGCGCCACGGCATACCAGTGATTGGCGGCTGCGGAGTTGGGGGAAATGGCCAGGGCCTGTTCCAACAGTTGACCGGCGAGGGCGACGTTCCGGCTGCCGTAAAGCGCCACGATAGCTGATGCGGCAATGGCTTCGGCATTCCTGGGGTTTGCGCTGAGCGCCCTGTCCGCCCAATACCTCGCCAGCGTGAACGCGTCAGCGGCTTGGGCCGGTTGGGCGGCCTCGCCGATCACTGCATATGTCTTTGCCAACCACGCCAAAGCTTCGTCGGATTTTGGATCGAGGCGGACGGCCTGCCTGAAGTCCTGCTTTGCGCGTTCCAGGCTATGAGGCGTGCGCAGGGCCAGCTGGTAGATCCCCGAAAGGAAGAAATCCCGTGCCTTCGATACTTCCGATTTGACATCGCTCGCAGGTGCAGGGGCCGGGGCGCCGGCAAAAATAGCAGTGGTGGCAACAGCGCCGACCAGCAGCACGCCGAATACGAGCCCCGACAAAATCGATGTCCGCGCTCCACCTAATCGCCAAGGCGCTGCCGGCGGCCTGCCAGGCGTGTCGGATTGCGGCGTTCTGGTCCGGGCGGGTCTGCGAAGCCACTCCTCGAGCTCGGACCGATATGCGTAGACGGTAGCGTTCGTCCGATCGTCGACTCGATGGATGGGAAGGCAATGTTCGCGTTCCCATCTTTTTGCGGTCCTTTCCGTCTTCCCGAGAAAGGCAGCGATCGCTTTCCAGCCCTGCAGGCGTGGATCGTCGTCAGCGAACTGTGTCATTTTGCATGGTTTGTCCCGATTTGGCCTGACATGGTCAATGCAATCGCGTGACGATTGGAGATAACCTCCCCCCAGCCTTTTGCATACCGGATGGTTGACGCGAGAAGTTGGGCGGGAACTTCGCATCAAGGGCATAAGGTTGGTCACGTGTCGGGCTTGGCACGAGACCCCGTCGCAGCTTCAACATACGAGACCCCATCCAGTCATCTGTTGAAGCTGCGGCGGCATTCATGATTCCGCCGCAGCATAACGCTGCCGACGAGGCGGATCAATTTGGCGGGCCGACCGCAGCCGACCAGCCGTTCGAGTGGCCGGCGAGGCGTTCGTCCGCGTCCTGGAGCATCGGACCGAAAAATGCGAAGCGGTTTTCGGATAAATCCAATGCATAATCAAAGACATAGAGCGGCACGGGCCGCTCCATCATCGGGTTTTGCGCTCGAGTTTTCGACATCACAAGGGAGTTGCAGTGCAGCATTCTAAGATCGCCTCACCATTCTCGCAGACGGAGGGCCCGATGAGCGCCGAGACCAATGTCATCACGACCATCCGCACATCGATGGGCTACACGGTCGAGGAACTGTCATTGACCTGCGGCCTTTCGGTCGGCGAGATCACCGAGATGGAGCGTGACGACGAGGTCGATATTCCGAGATTGCGCCGGATCTTGTCGGCTTTGCGAATCTCTGAAAGCGACCTGCCGACCGTATTTGTTTTGGCCAGCAGCTAGGCCGTGTCTGGTGGAATGCCGAGGAGGAGAGCGGCAGACGCGAACTGGCAGCCTGTCAACGATCCCGCGGCAGCGGAAGAATGCGACCGAAGCCTGCCAGCCTTCAAAAAAGCCCCGGCGAGCTTCTCGCCGGGGCTTGATAAGCCAGGAGCATATCCGACGGCGTCGGGTGCGCTATGTCAGGCGGCCTGTTCGGCCTCCGCCGCAACTGTCGGCCGCGACCGGAAGTTCAGCCTGTCGGACCCCGACGTCACGGCAACGGTGGAGCCGTCGAGAATCTCGCCGAGCAGGATCTTCTCGGCGAGCGGGTCCTGCAGTTCCTTCTGCATCACCCGCTTCAGCGGCCGAGCGCCGTAGGCAGGGTCGTAGCCCTTGCCCGCCAACCAGTCGATCGCATCCTCGTCCAGCTTGAGCGTGATCTTGCGGTCCGACAGCAGCCGCTCCAGCCGCTTCAGCTGGATCTCGACGATCCTGTCCATGTCCTGCCGGCGCAGCCGGTGGAACAGGATGATCTCGTCGACGCGGTTCAGGAACTCCGGCCGGAAGGCAGCCCGAACCACGCTCATGACCTCGTCGCGCACCGCATCGACGTCCTGGTCTTCGCGCAAATTGACCAGATATTCGGCGCCGAGGTTGGATGTCATGATGATCAACGTGTTTCGGAAGTCGACCGTGCGGCCCTGGCCGTCGGTGAGCCGCCCGTCGTCCAACACCTGCAGCAGCACGTTGAACACGTCTGGATGCGCCTTCTCGATCTCGTCGAACAGGATCACCTGATAGGGTCTGCGCCGCACCGTCTCGGTGAGCACGCCGCCCTCCTCATAGCCGACATAGCCCGGAGGCGCGCCGATCAGCCTGGCGACCGAATGCTTCTCCATGAACTCCGACATGTCGATGCGCGCCAGCGCGTTCTCGTCGTCGAACAGGAAGGCGGCGAGCGCCTTGGTCAGCTCGGTCTTGCCGACGCCGGTCGGGCCCAGAAACATGAACGAGCCGATCGGCCGGTTCGGGTCCTGCAGCCCCGCGCGGGCGCGCCGCACGGCCTTGGAGACGGCCTGCACCGCTTCGCCCTGGCCGACAACGCGCTTGCCGATCTCGTCCTCCATGCGCAGGAGCTTGTCGCGTTCACCTTCGAGCATCTTGTCGACCGGGATGCCGGTCCAGCGCGAGACAACCTGCGCGACGTGGTCCGGCGTCACGGTCTCCTCGACCATGGAGCCCTTGGTACTGTCGCGCTCTTCGGCTTCCCTGAGCTTCTTCTCGAGCTCCGGGATTTTGCCGTAAGCGAGCTCGCCGGCGCGAGCGAACTCGCCCTTGCGCTGCGCAATCGTCAGTTCGTTGCGCGCTTCGTCGAGTTGCTTCTTGAGTTCCGCGGCAAGCCCCAGCTTCTGCTTCTCGGCCTGCCATGTGGCGGTGAGCGATGCCGACTCTTCCTCGAGCCCTGCGAGCTCCTTCTCGAGCCGCTGCAGCCGGTCCTTCGAAGCCTCGTCCTTCTCGACCTTCAGTGCTTCTCGCTCGATCTTGAGCTGCATGATGCGCCGGTCGATCTCATCGAGCGCTTCGGGCTTGGAATCGACCTGCATCCTGAGGCGCGAGGCGGCTTCGTCGACAAGGTCGATCGCCTTGTCGGGCAGGAAGCGGTCGGTGATGTAGCGGTTGGAGAGCGTAGCCGCTGCAACCAGCGCCGAGTCGGAGATGCGAACCTTGTGATGCTGCTCGTACTTCTCCTTGATGCCGCGCAGGATCGAAACCGTATCCTCGACCGACGGCTCGTCGACGAATACCGGCTGGAAGCGCCGCGCGAGCGCTGCGTCCTTCTCGACATGCTTGCGGTATTCATCGAGCGTGGTCGCGCCGACGCAGTGCAGCTCGCCGCGCGCGAGCGCCGGCTTCAAGAGGTTCGAAGCGTCCATCGCGCCTTCGGCCTTGCCAGCGCCGACCAGCGTGTGCATCTCGTCGATGAAAAGGATGATATTGCCGGCAGCGGCAGTGACCTCGGAGAGCACGGCCTTCAGCCGCTCCTCGAACTCGCCGCGATACTTCGCGCCGGCAATCAGCGCGCCCATGTCGAGCGCGAGCAGGCTCTTGTCCTTGAGCGATTCCGGTACGTCGCCATTGACGATCCGGAGCGCCAGGCCCTCGACGATTGCGGTCTTGCCGACGCCCGGCTCGCCGATCAGCACCGGGTTGTTCTTGGTGCGGCGCGACAGGACCTGGATGGTCCGACGGATTTCGTCGTCGCGGCCGATCACCGGATCGAGCTTGCCGGAACGGGCGTCCGCGGTCAGGTCTCGTGCGTATTTCTTCAGCGCGTCATAGCCCTGCTCGGCGCTCGCCGAATCGGCGGTGCGGCCCTTGCGGATGTCATTGATCGCCTCGTTCAGGGCCTGCGGCGTGACGCCGGCCTTGGCGAGGATATCAGATGTTTTTGCCGACTTCTCCATGGCAAGCGCCTGCAGCAGGCGCTCGACCGTGACGAAGCTGTCACCGGCCTTCTTGGCGAGCTCTTCGGCGGTCGTGAAGACCTTGGCGAGCGGCTGCGCGAGATAGAGTTGGCCGTTGCCGCCTTCGACCTTGGGCAGCGCTTCGAGCGCAGCCTCGACGCCGAGCTTCACATCACGCGGGCGGCCGCCGGCGCGCTCGATGAGCGAGGCGCAAAAGCCGTCGTCGTCGTCGATCAGAACCTTCAGAAGATGTTCGGGGGTGAATTGCTGGTTGTTGCGGGAAAGCGCTGCCGTCTGCGCGGACTGTATGAAGCCGCGGACGCGCTCCGTGTACTTTTCAAGATTCATCTATGTCTCCCTTCCTTCACCGGCCCGCTTCGCGGCACCGGATCAGCATCTGGCGACGGGCCTCCTGGCGGCAGGCCCAACGCTCGCCATATGGGGATTGTCATTGTTCGGCTCAAGATGAATTGACAGGCGTCAAACAGCAAAAAACGGCGGGAAGGTTCCCGCCGTTTTTTGCTGTTTGATCCGAATCTCGTTCGCGTGCGTCAGTCCTGCGAGGCTGGCGCCGCCTCCGTACCCTGAGCCGCCGGCGCCGTCGCCTCGCTTACGGGCTCGTTCGGTTCCTCTTTTTGTCGCGCAACGGATTCGCCATTGCCACGCCGGGTCGGCGTCGGCTTCACGGGTTCGTCGCTGCCGGCCTCTTGGGGAGCATTGCTGCCCTCGGCCGCCCGCCCTGCCTCGCCCTCGCCGGCCTGATCGCCGCCCTGCTCGAAATCGGGACGGCCGCGGCCGCGGCGCGAGCGCCGGTTGCGGCGCGGATAATTTTCTTCGCCGTTGAGGCCGTTGTGGTTCCCGTTCTGCTTGTCGGCGCGCTGCTGTCCGCCATTGCCGGCGGCTTCCGGATTGAGCGCGACTTCAGCCGGGGTACCGTCGATCACGGGCTGCGGGCTGCTGCCGTTGACGAAAGCCTGCTGCTGGCTCTCGGCGAAGCCGCTATTTTCAGGCTGCTGCTCTTCGCGCTCCTCGTCGAGATCGTCGTCGAAATCGTCGCGATTGTCACGGAACTGCTGTATAGGCATCTGCGCCTGGGCGGCGGCAATGATGCGGTTGTAGTGCTCTGCGTGCTGCAGGTAGTTCTCTGCCATCACACGGTCGCCGGAGCTCATGGCGTCACGGGCGAGTGTGGCATATTTTTCCGCGATCTGCTGGGCGGAGCCACGGATCTTCACGTCCGGGCCATTGCTCTCATAATTCCGCGTAAGTGGGTTCGGGCCTTTGCGGTTGTTGTTGTTGCGACCGCGCATGCGCCTGTTTTGCTGTTGTGGCCTCATTCGATTCTCTTAAGCTCTGAAATGCTACCGCGAACGGAGCACGTCATATGCCTTCCGTCCGGTATTGGTCTGCCGGTGTCCGCGCGCAAGATCGCGCTCGCGTCACATGCCATTCTGGTTTGGTCTCAGTCAGTTGCCGGACAATCCCCGCACGAAGTCGCGGCGTTGTTCACGCAGTTAGGCAGTTGTTTTCAACGGGAACCGAATCGTTTCCAGCACTGCCTGCTTCGTTTCATCCGGTGGCCGGACCCTATCCACATTCCCTGGTATTGCCAAGCATTTTTTCGTTACGCGCTGAAATGCCACGTCATCCCCCAAACACCAGCGCCCGCTCGGTTCCCGCGAGGTCGCGATGTGCCGAAGCCATTCGAAAGCCGGCTTCGGAAAATATCAGCGCAACGTCTCTCCCCTGTCCCTCGCCTACCTCGACTGCAATAATCGCGTTCTCGTCGAGATGTTCCGGCGCCCCGGCAGCGATTGCGCGATAGGCATCAAGCCCGTCAGCTCCGCCGTCCAGCGCCCTTACGGGGTCATGCAACCTCACTTCCAGCTGCAGTCCGGCAATCGCTCCAGCCTCTATATAGGGAGGATTTGAGACGATTGCATGAAATTTTCCGTCGACGGCCGAAAACCAGTCCGAAACGCGTGGGATGAACCGAGCCGCCAGCCCCAGGCGAGCCGCGTTCCCGGTCGCCGTGGCAAGGCTGCCGGCCGAAATGTCGGTTGCGGTCACAATTACCTCCGGCACTTGCGCCGCGATCGCGAGCCCAATCGCACCGGTACCGGTGCCGAGGTCAAGGACACGGCAGTGCCCTTCCCGCCTGACCGTTTCGCGAACAAATGGAAGCACTGCATCGACCAGCGTCTCCGTGTCGGGCCGCGGCTCCAGCGTGTCGGGCGACAGCTTGAGCCGGAGCCCGTAGAACTCACGCCAGCCGAAGATGCGATGCACCGGCTCGCCTGCCAGTCGCCGGTTGACGGCATCGTCAATGTTGGCAATCTCTCCTGCGGATACCGACCGCTCCGGCGTGGCGATCGCGTCCTTCCGCGCCGTTCCGGTGAAATGCTCGACGATCATTCGAGCTTCGAGCGCCGGATCGTCCATATCGCCGGCCGCCAGCCGCCGCCGCGCTTCAGCGAGCACGGCTGCCAGTGTCGCCGCTCCCTCAGTCTTCGGCACCGGCATCGGCCAACAGCTTCGACTGATGATCGGCTATGAGCGCGTCGATGATCTCGTCGAGGTCGCCCTCCATCACCCGGTCGAGCTTGTAGAGGGTCAGATTGATGCGATGATCGGTTACCCGCCCCTGCGGAAAATTGTAGGTGCGGATACGCTCGGACCGATCGCCGGAACCGACCTGCAATCGCCGGGATTCCGAGCGCTCCTCGGCAGCTCGCGTCCGTTCCAGGTCATAGAGCCTGGCGCGCAGGATCTGCATGGCACGCGCCCGGTTCTGGTGCTGCGATTTCTCGGCCTGGGTCACCACGATCCCCGTCGGCAGATGGGTGATGCGCACTGCCGAGTCCGTCGTGTTCACATGCTGGCCGCCGGCGCCCGAGGCCCGCATCGTATCGATGCGGATGTCTTCCGGCCGCACTTCGATATCCACCTCCTCGGCTTCTGGCAGAACGGCGACGGTGGCCGCCGAGGTGTGGATGCGACCGCCCGCTTCGGTGACCGGCACGCGCTGCACGCGATGGACGCCTGACTCGAACTTCAGGTGCGCGAACACGCCCTTGCCCGAGACCGTGGCGATGATTTCCTTGTAGCCCCCGACTTCGCCCTCACTGGCCGAGGCCACTTCGACCTTCCAACCATGGTTGGCCGCATAGCGTTCATACATGCGGAAAAGGTGGCCTGCAAAGAGCGATGCCTCGTCGCCCCCCGTGCCGGCACGGATTTCGAGGATGGCGTTCCGATCGTCGGCGACATCTTTCGGCAATAGCAGGATCTGGATGTCGTGCTGCAGGCCTTCGATGCGTTCCCGCACCGCCGGGAGCTCGGCTTCCGCCAGCGCACGCATCTCGCCGTCCGTCGCCCTGTCGGCGACCATCGCCTCGAGATCGGCATTCTCCTTTTCCGCAGATCTCAGCGCTCGTATCTTGCCCGCGATCTCTTCCACCTCGGCATATTCGGAGGCGAGCTTCACATAGGCTTCCGGCGAAGGACCAGCAGCCATCTGCGCTTCGAGCATGTCGAATCGCTTGACGAGCTGGTCCATCCGATCGTGTGGCAGGCTGATCATGGCGTACAAATAGTGAGCTAAAGGGGAATGCCGTAAGCGTCGGCGAAGGATTGCAGTTCGCGGCGCACGTTGCGGCCTCGCGCCGGTTTCGACAAGGTATCGTCGAGCATCTCTTTCAGCGCCGCGTAGGGTAGCTCGTGGACCATTGCCTTGACAGGGCCAATGGCCGCGGCCGACATGGAAATGGCCCTGTAGCCGATACCGATGAGCGCCATCGCCGAAATGGGTTTGCCGGCAAGCTCGCCGCACAGCGTCACCGGCGTGCCCGTCCGCTCGCCGGCATCGACGATCTGCTTCAACACGCGCAGGAACGGCACCGACAGCGGGTCGAAACGGTCGGCAAGCTGTGTGTTGCCGCGATCCGTCGCCACGATGAACTGGAACAGGTCGTTGGAGCCGACCGAGACGAAATCGACCGCCGCCATAAGCTCGTCGAGCTGCCACATCAGCGCCGGCACCTCCAGCATCGCGCCGAGTTTAAGACTTGTGGGCAGATGGTGCGCGAAGCGCGACAGGTGCCGCACCTCGCGATCGATGATCTCGCGCGCCTGTGCGATCTCGGAAAGCTCGGTCACCATGGGTAGCATGAGCCGCAATTCGCGTCCGCCTGCCGCCTTGAGCAATGCCCTGATCTGCGTCCGCAACAGGCCGGGCCGGTCGAGGGTGAGCCTGATCGCCCGCCAGCCAAGCGCCGGATTCTCCTCGACGGTAGCGTTCTTGAAATAGGGGAGCACCTTATCGCCGCCGATATCGATCGTGCGAAACGTGACCGGCTTGTCTCGCGCCGCGTCGAGCACGTCGCGATAGAGCCGCTCCTGCGCCTCCGCGCGTGGGAAGGTCGAGGCGACCATGAACTGCAACTCGGTCCGGAACAGACCGATGCCGGCTGCCCCCGACTCGGCAAGTTGCGGCAGGTCGACCGCCAGCCCGGCATTTATGAGCAGCGTGACCTTCACCCCGTCGGGCGTGACCGCCGGCTTATTTCTCAGCTCGCGGTAGAGCTCCTGCCGTCGCGCCCGGAAGCGAACCTTCTCGGCATAGGCGCTTTCGAGATCGGCCTGCGGCCTCAGATGTACCTTGCCGTCGTCGCCGTCCACGATCGCCGGATCGCCGTTTTCGGCCATCGACACGGCGCCGGGCACCTGCCCGGCGACCGGAATGCCCATGGCCCGGGCAACGATGACCACATGGCTGGTAGCAGCCCCGTCCTCGAGCACCAAGCCGCGCAGCCTGTCGCGGGGGTAATCGAGCAGTTCGGCCGCACCCATCGAGCGGGCGACGATGATGGCATCCTTCGGCAGCGTATCGGCGAGCAAATCGGGGCCGCGTCCCATCAGCTGCCTGAGCAGCCGATTGGTAAGGTCGTCGAAATCGCTCATCCGCTCGCGCAGATAGGGATCGGTCATGTGCAGCATGCGCGCGCGCATGTCGCTCTGCACCTTCTCGACCGCCGCCTCGGCGGTAAGGCCGTTGCGCACCGCCTCCTCCAGCCGGCGCACCCAGCCGCGGTCGTTGGCGAACATGCGGTAGGCTTCGAGCACGGCCCGGTGCTCACCTTCGAAGGCAACTTCGCGGCGCGACAGCATGTCGTCTATGGAGAGCCGGAGCGAACCGAGGGCCTCGTCGAGGCGGCTTATTTCCTCGTCGCTGTCCTCGTTGAAGAGGTTCGTGACGACGACACGCGGCTCGTGGAGCACCACATGGCCGAGCCCGACCCCGTCGTTGAAGGAGTGGCCGGCAAGGCTGACAGGCTTCCTGAGGTCGAGCTCCAGGCCTGGACGCGTCAGTCTCGCAAGGTCGCCGGTCGCAATCATCTCGGCAATCACCATCGCGGTCGTTTCCAGCGCCTCGAGCTCGTCATCGCGATAGTGCCGCTTGGTGCGGTTCTGCACGACCAGAACGCCCAGCGTACGGCCGGCGCGCAGCACCGGCACACCGAGGAAGGAGTTGTAGATCTCCTCACCCGTTTCCGGCAGGTAGGCGAAGGCCGGGTGAGTCTGCGCGTCCGGCAGATTGAGAGGCCTGGCGCTTGCGGCGATCGTGCCGACCAGGCCCTGCCCGAGCTTCAACTGGGCAAGGTGCACCGAACCCGGGTTGAGGCCCTCTGTGGCGTAGAGTTCGAGCACCCCATCCGCACGCAAAACATAGAGCGAACAGACCTCGGCCACCATGTTGGCGGCGATTTCGCGCACGATGCGGTCGAGCCGAGCCTGCGGCTCGAGCGGCTCCGCCATCAGCTCGCGCAGGCGCTTCAGTAGGACGCGCGGACCTGCCGCCATGTCACGTGTCGACATTCTCCAACGCCCACCAGCCAGTTTTGCGCCCCGGCCCTGAGCCCGTCGAAGAGGGATAGGTCAGGAGCGGCCGCCAGCCATCGCTCGAATCTATTTTCCAGCTACTGCTTATCTAGACCATAAACGGAATGCAAAGTACGAACCGCAAGTTCCGTATACGGTCCGTCGATCAATATGGATATCTTGATCTCGGAGGTCGTGATCGCACGGATGTTGATGGCGCGGTCGGCCAACGCCTTGAAGGCGGTGGCGGCGACGCCCGCATGGCTTCGCATGCCTATACCGATCACCGAGACCTTCGACATGCCGGCTTCCGACTGTACGGCGTCGAACCCGACGGTCTGTCTGACCTTTTCCAGCACGGCGAGCGCCTTGTCGATGTCGCCCGACGGCACGGTAAAGGTCATGTCCGTGAACTTGCCGTCCTCGGAGATGTTCTGGACGATCATGTCGACGTTGATGTTTGCCTCGGCAAGCGGCCCGAAGATGCTGGCGGCCACGCCCGGTCGGTCCGCCACCCGGCGCAGTGAAATCTGGGCTTCGTCCTTGGCGTAGGCGATACCGCTGACAACCTGCTGTTCCACGATTTCATCCTCATCGCAAATGAGCGTACCTGGCGGGTTCAAGAGATCGCCCATGCCGGGTGCGTCCGGATCCTCGAAGGAGGAACGCACGAAGGTGCGCACCCGATGCACCATCGCCAGCTCCACCGAGCGGACCTGTAGCACCTTGGCCCCGAGCGAAGCCATTTCCAGCATTTCCTCGAACGAAATCTTCGAAAGCCGCCGGGCCTTGGGCTCGATGCGCGGGTCCGTCGTGTAGACGCCGTCGACATCGGTATAGATGTCGCAGCGGTCTGCCTTGACCGCCGCGGCGATAGCTACCGCGCTGGTATCCGAGCCTCCCCGGCCGAGCGTGGCGATGCGGTTATCCGGCGCCAGGCCTTGAAAGCCGGCTATGACCGCCACCTGCCCTTCGCCGAAACGCTTGATCAGGAAGGATCCGTCGATGTCGGTGATGCGGGCTGCGCCATGCGCATTGTCGGTACGGATCGGGATCTGCCAGCCTTGCCAGGAGCGGGCGTTGACCCCCATCGACTGGAGAGCGATCGCGAGCAGGCCGGACGTGACCTGCTCTCCCGATGCGACGACTGCGTCATACTCGCGCGCGTCGAAGAAGGGGCTTTTGGCGCCCGTCGCCTTGGGGATGCCCTGGACCCAGCCGACAAGCTCATTGGTTTTTCCCGACATTGCGGAAACCACGACCGCAACCTCATGGCCGGCGTCGACCTCGCGCTTGACGTGGCGCGCGACGTTGTGGATGCGGTCGAGATCGGCGACGGACGTCCCGCCGAATTTCATCACGATGCGCGCCATCGGCCCGGAGCGAACCTTCTGAAGGCTGCCGCTCAGTTAAGCCGGGAGCCTGTTGAAACGAAAGCGCCCCGGCTTGCCGAGGCGCGGAATTCGCCGGCTCATTAGCCAAAACAGCCTGGTCGCGCAAGGACGCGTCTGCAACCGCCCTTGCCAGCGAGCCTCGCCTCCCATTCAACTCTTCAGTCTGTATCCGGTCCTGAAGATCCACGCGACGATGCCGAGGCAGATCGCCAGGAAAGCAAAAGTCATGCCGAGGCTGATCCCGATGCTCACGTCGGACTTGCCGAAGAAGCTCCAGCGGAAGCCGCTGATCAGGTAGACTACCGGGTTGAACAGCGAAACCGTCTGCCATACCGGAGGCAGCATTGAGATCGAATAGAAGCTGCCCCCAAGGAATGCGAGCGGCGTGACGATCAGGAGCGGGATCATCTGAAGCCGCTCGAAACCGTCCGCCCAGATGCCGATGATGAAGCCGAACAGGCTGAACGTCACGGCCGTCAGCACCAGGAACAGTATCATCCAGAACGGGTGCTCGATGTGGAGCGGCACGAAGAAAGTCGATGTGGCGAGGATGATCAGGCCGATCATCGTCGATTTGGTCGCGGCCGCGCCGACATAGGAAAGCACCGCCTCGAAATAGGAGACCGGCGCCGAAAGCACCTCGTAGATCGTGCCGGTGAATTTCGGAAAATAGATCGCGAACGAAGCGTTGGAGATGCTTTGCGTCAAAAGCGTCATCATGATCAGCCCCGGCACGATGAAGGCACCGTAGGCCACCCCTTCGACCGCATCGATGCGCGAGCCGATCGCCGCGCCGAAGACGACGAAATACAGCGCTGTAGATATGACGGGCGAAACGATGCTCTGCAGGATCGTCCTGAACGCCCGTGACATCTCGAAGACATAGATCGCTTTGATTGCATAAAGGTTCATTGCCGCCCCCTCACCAGCCCGACGAAAATTTCTTCCAGCGAGCTTTGATGCGTCTGCAGGTCCTTGAAGCCGATGCCCGCCCTGCCAAGTTCGTCGAGCAGCGCAGTGATGCCGGTCCGCTCGCCCTGGGTGTCGTAGGTAAAGACGAGTTCATGTCCTTGATTGGCGAGCTCAAGCCGGTGGCCGCCGAGCGCCGGCGGGATTTCCGAAAGCGGAGTGTGCAGTTCGAGTGTAAGCTGCTTCTTACCGAGCTTGCGCATCAGGGCGGTCTTTTCTTCGACCAGGACGATCTCGCCCTTGTGGATGACGCCGACGCGGTCGGCGAGTTCCTCGGCCTCTTCGATATAATGGGTGGTGAGGATGATGGTCGCCCCGGCATCGCGCATCGAGCGGACAAGCTTCCACATGTCACGCCGGAGCTCCACATCGACGCCCGCTGTCGGCTCGTCCAGGAAGAGTATCTCCGGTTCGTGAGAGAGCGCCTTGGCGATCATCTGGCGGCGCTTCATTCCGCCGGAAAGGGTGATGATCTTTGCGTTTCGCTTCTCCCAAAGCGACAGATCCTTAAGGATCTTCTCGATCAACGCGGGATTGGCCGGCTTGCCGAACAGGCCGCGGCTGAACGTGACGTCGGCCAGCACCGTCTCGAAGGCATTGGTCGTCAGTTCCTGCGGGACCAAACCGATCATCGAGCGGACGGCGCGGTAGTTCGCAATGATGTCCTTGCCCGCAACCTTCACCTCACCTGCCGTCCGATTGACGATGCCGCAGATGATATTGATAAGCGTCGTCTTGCCGGCGCCGTTCGGCCCGAGCAGAGCGAAGATTTCGCCGCGGCGGATCTCGAGATTGACATTTTTCAGCGCCTGAAAGCCGGCCGAGTACGTCTTGGAAAGATTGGATATTGCAACTATCGGCTGCATGAAAGGCGTCGATCGGGCCATGTCCCATCCCTATGCAAGTTTCGCAAAGATGTCCTCGCTTTTGCGACAAACAACGAATCCAGCGGGCATTCGTGGGTCGACCATGAATGCCTGGTTGGCTAAAGCACTGTCGCAGGCCAAATGCCATAGGCGACCGGCGGCCCTGCGCGAGTTCGCTCGATATAGAGCCGGCTCGGCCGTTAACCAAGCCGAAAGCGTCGTGTCGATGATCTTGCAGCGTGAGGCCGCGCATGCATTGGCGTCGAAGCCTTGCAAAGCCTCCGCTCCGTCCGCTATTTGCCTTTCATCTCGGCCAAGGTGGCCGGCCACCCCTCACGCACGCTCGGATAGCGCGGGCTCCACCCGGTTTCCTCTTTCAGCTTGCGGTTGGAGAGACGCAACGAACGTGCCGCCGCTTCCCCCACGCTGCCGAACAGCACCGTTGCCCACGACGGCAGGAACCGCGGCGGTCTCAACCCCAGATTCTCGGCCAGCGACCCAAAGAATACTGCGCGCGTGACCGGCTCGTCATCGCTCACATTGTAGGCGCCGGCCGACGCATCGAGCGCCGCGACGACCGCGGAAGCGGCATCGTCATGGGAGATCGACGAAATGTAGCGGTCCGCCCCGCCCGGCAGCACCGCCAGGCCTTTGCGCAGCCCGTCTACGTAGCCCTGCACCTGAATCGCGTCGGGCCCGTAGAAAGCCGCGAAGCGGAGGACCACGCCTGCCCTGCCATCATCTGAGAAGCTGGTCGCCGCCGCTTCGGCATCGAGCACCGTCCGGTTGTAGTCGGAAGGATCGAGAGGAGTCGTCTCGTCGATCCAGCGGTCGCCGCTGTCGGGATAGGTCGGTGCGAAGGATTCCTGGATCAGCCTCGCAGCGCCGCCCTCTCGTGCTGCCGCGGCGATGTTCGCCGCCCCTTCGGTCCTGATACGATCGTTGAGCCTCCACGAGCTGCGGAACACCATCTTCCAGGCCGCCGAGGGCATGTGCGTGGCCAGATTGATGACGACGTCATGTCCGGCCACGGCGCGTCTCAGCGCATCCGGATCGAACAGGTCGACATTCACGAATGTGAGGCCGCCATGCACGACCGCCGCCGAATCGGGCATTTTCCTCACGATCGCCGTGACGGAATGTCCTTGAGCCAGAAGAAGTGGGATAGCGCGCCGACCGACGACGCCCGTGGCGCCGCTCACGAAAACCTTCATGGGTCGCTCGTTTCATCCTCAGGAGGAGCCATGTCCCCGTTCGTCGGCTCTGGTCGGTCCTTCGACACCCGGCCACCACCGGGTTAGCGGCCGGCGCCCGTTTTTCAGCATCTGTGGCAGGCGCTCGGCAAGTCAACGGTGATAGCCTGGGCATGACCGCGATTGTCTCCTTGACTTTCGCGTGGCGCGGCCCGACTTCCTGTGCTCGGAGGAGATCATCCCCATGGCCGAAGCACGACGCACGACGATCGACACCGGCGAAGTGGCCCGTTTTTCGGCACTCGCCGCTGAATGGTGGAACCCGAATGGCAAGTTCCGCCCACTCCACAAGTTCAACCCGGTCCGGCTGGTCTACATCCGCGACGAGGTGGCGACGCGCTTTGGCCGCGATCCGCGCGCGGCGCAGCCGTTTGAAGGCTTGCGCTTCCTCGACATCGGCTGCGGCGGCGGCCTGCTTTGCGAGCCTATGGCGCGCCTCGGCGCCGAAGTGGTCGGCGCCGACGCCTCTGCCACCAACATCGAGGTGGCGAAGCTCCATGCCGAGCAGGCCGGTGTTTCGATCGACTACCGCAACACGACCGCCGAGGATCTGGCCGAGGCCGGCGAGCGGTTCGATGTCGTGCTCAACATGGAAGTAGTCGAGCACGTCTCCGACGTCGATTTCTACATCGCCCGTTGCGCCGAGATGGTGAAACCGGGCGGGCTCATGTTCGTCGCCACCATCAATCGGACACTGAAAGCGCTTGGGCTGGCGATCATCGGCGCCGAATATGTGCTGCGCTGGCTGCCGCGCGGGACGCACAACTTCAGCAAATTCGTCCGGCCCGAAGAGCTGGAAAAGGCGCTCGCTCCGACGGGCATGACGATCGTCGACCGCACCGGCGTCGTCTACAACCCGCTCGCCGACCGGTGGCAACGCTCGAAGGACCTGGACGTGAACTACATGGTGCTCACGGAGAAGCCACGCCTGGCCACGCCCGATGCACCGGCGTCGGATACGGGAGCAGTCTAGGCGATTTGGCAGACACGTGTCCCCACGGTTTTGCGACGAGATACTGCGCGAGGTCTCATGAAAGGCCCCGATAGGAAGGCTGCTATTGCGGCCTACAAGGAAGAGAAGGTCATCGCCGGCATCTATGCCGTCCGCTGCCTTCCGACTGCAAAAGTTTGGGTTGGCAGCGCCCCGAACCTCGCCACGATACAGAATCGGATCTGGTTCATGTTGCGCCAGAATGCCAGCGCCAACCGCGCCCTTCAGGCTGCGTGGAACGACTCGGGCGCCAGTGCCTTTTCGTTCGAGATTATCGAGCGGCTGGACGAGGAGACTTCACCCTATTTCCAGGCCGCCGGGCTCAAGGACCGGCTGCAGTATTGGCGTGCAGCTCTTGAAGCCGAGCTTGTTTAGCCGGCGCTTCAAGACATTCTCACCGCAAATGTCCGTGCCATCCGGATCTTCACGCGACGGGCACGGAGCTCAGATCGCCGACTGCATGCGAGGGGCTGCAGCACGGATGCCGCGCTCCTCGAGCAAGGGCAGAACGTTATCGCGGAAATAAGGGAACTCCTCCGCATAGTCGACGAAGGACAGTGTCGTGCCGCGGAAGCCCGCAGCATGCAAGCCGGCGATTCCGTCGGCAACCTGCTCCGGCGTGCCGGTGAGGGGGAACCCGCCATGTCCCGCCGCCATGCGGTCGCGGATCAATGCCAGCAGGTCGTGCGGGAAGGATTGCGCGTGAGCGAACTGCAGCCGCACAAGATTGTCGACGGCCTCCCAATCGGCATTCGTCCGGCCGAAATGTTCGAGATAGTCCTTCGCCTCCTTTTCGGTTGGCCGACAGACGACATGCGCGAAGGTGAGCACCTCGACAGAGCGGCCGGCCTCCCTTCCCTGCTCCTTCAGCGCCGCAACTTCCGCTTTGGAACGCGAGAGGTCGATCGCCGGCGTGAACAGGAAGTTGGCATTGCGCACCGCGAACTTGCGGCCTTGCTCGGATCCGGCGGCATTGATGATCGGCAAGGGCTTTGCCGGCCGTGGATCACCGAGCACGTTCCTCAGCTTGAAGAAGGCGCCGTCCCAGTCGAAGGCCCCCGTACGGGTCCACAACGCCCTGACGACATCGAACCACTCTTGCGCGTAGCCGTAACGGGTCTCGTGGTCGTCGGGCAGGGTCAGGCCGAGAGCCTCGTATTCGGGTTTGTTCCAGCCGGCGACAATGTTGAGGCCGATGCGGCTCCCGCTGATCTGGTCGATGGTCGCGAGTTGCTTGGCGACGACCACAGGATGGTTGGCGGCCGTGTGGATGGTGGCGAAAACGGTGAGGTTGCGGGTGTGGGCGAGGAGCCCTGTTGCCCAGGTCATCGTCTCCAGCACGCTGCCATGGAAGTTGGTCTCGCCGCCGTAGCCAATCCACCTCGCGATCGGCAGCATGAAGTCGACGCCCGCGTCGTCGAGCAGACGAGCGAGCCGCAGATTGTTGTCCCATGAGCTTACCCAGCGCTCCGGAACCTTCGTGACAGTCATGCCGCCGGAGCAGTTGGACGCAAAGGTGCCGAGGAAGAACGGCTGCGAGTTGGAGGCGTCGAGCATACTCATGTCTGGTTCCCCTATTGCTTATAATTTATGATAAAAAGTCTATCATAAATTCACATGGACGCAATTTGCAATCCATGCATGCTTGCCGGCGGGGAGCCGGCACATGAGCAAGCGGAAAACACCTTTGGGAACATCAGACGATCTTCTGGATCGCGGTTGGCACCTCGCCCGCACGCCGCTGGAAATCGACGTGACGGAGGTAGAGTACGCGCTGATGCGGTCTTATGAAGCTTTCGGCCGGTGGCAGGCCGAATGCTTGGCGACCGTGATCGAGTTCTCGGCAAGCGGGCCGGAGAACGCGCTGCTGCATATCATCAGAATGAACGACCGGCCCAAAAGCGTGCGCGACCTCGCTTTGATGACCAACCGGGAGGACATCCCCAACATCCAGTATAGCCTGCGCAAGCTCCTGAAGGGTGGCTTCGTTAAGCGCACCGGCAGCGGACGCGCGGGCGTCACCTACGAGGTCACGCCCCTCGGGCAGCGCGTGACGGAGCGCTATGCCGACATACGCGAAGTGCTGCTGATCGGCGCGGTGAAGCGCATCCCGGATCTTGCCGGCAAGCTCGAGGTGGCGGCGCGAACGCTGGAACTCATGACCGGCATCTATGAGGAGGCGGCGCGGGCGGCTGCCACTCACCGCCAACGCCATCCGCAGCCCGAAGTGAAAGGCGGTTAGCGGAAGATCTGCGGCCTCGCGGTAACATTCCTTCAAGACTACCCGATCCCATTGATCCATCCTGGCGGGCAGCTCGGCCAACTGGCCGTCACTGAATTTAGGACCCGTGCATCATGGATAAGGAAACCGTCCGACAGCTCGCCCTCGCCCTTCCCGATGCGGAGGAGAAGGCGCATTTCGGCCGGCCGGATTTCCGCGTCCGCAACCGCATCTTCGCAACGCTCCCCAAAGATGCCCATGCGGTCGTCAAACTGACGCCCGACCAGCAGGAGATGCTCATCAGCAGCGAGCCGTCCCTATTCAAGCCGGTCATTGGCGGGTGGGGCCGGCAGGGATGGACTGAGGTGATGCTTGCGCATGCGGACGAGGTAACACTGAAGAGTGCGCTGCTCATGGCTTGGCGCAATGTGGCGCCAGCCTCCCTTCAGAAAGGGCTCGGTCTCGATGCGATCACGCTATCGACGACAGCCTGGCTCGCGACTGTGCGCAAGCCTTGACTGCTTCATTTCTGCGCCTTTGTCGTCATCAGGACGCCGATGGTGATGATGAACGCCCCGATCCAGGTGAGCGTCTGGTAGTGCTCGCCGAGAAATACCGTCCCCGAGAACAGTCCGACGGCGGCGGCGACATAGCCGATCTGGCTCAAATAGACCGGCCCGCCGACCGCCTGCAGCCTGAAGAAGAAGGCGAACATGGCGGCGCTGGATGCGACCTGGGCAAGCGTCACGCCCGGAACGCTACCGAGCGCAATTAACGCACCGCCATTGCCGGTCGCGAACAGGAGGATAAGCAGCATGCTTGCTGCCGCCAGATGGCTACCGGCAGCGAGCTCGATCGGCCCGGCATCCTGCGGCCAGTCGAATGTCCGGTAAATGTTACCCGCTGCAAGAAACACCGGGATCAGCAGTCCGACGATGACCCAGAAGGCTTCGGCCGGCTGGCCGACCTCGCCTCGCGTCAGCGCTACCATCACCGCGCCGACGAAGCCGATCGCTATCCCCGCGACACCGAGCAAATTGGGCCGGCGCACCCCGAGCGCGATTGAAAGCACCAGCGTGATGACCGGCGAAAGTGTGAACATGATGCCCGCATAACCCGCGCCAAGATGCGGGATGGCCGAGAACATCAGAAGATTGGGGATGGCATAGGAGATCGCCGCAGCGATTGCGAAATAGCGCAACCGATGCGCGGTGAGCTTGAAACGACGGCCCGTGATGAGAAGAGCACCGATGAGCACGCCGCCCGCGCCGCCGGAGATCACCAGAGCCCACACGATCGCCGGCACGCCGGCGGCGGTGGCAACCTTGCCGAAAGGCAGCGTGAGCCCGAGCAAGCCGCCGGTGATGACCAGCAGGCCGATTGCGGACTCCCACAGCCTGTTCGTGCGGATATCTTCGGCACCAACGGTCATTGCGCAGCCTCGCGAAGGTTGATCGCCAGGTTCAGATCAAATGAGTGAATAGCGGATAGGGAATAGCGAATAGCGAATAGCCAATGCTGAATGGTGAGGTGCTCAGTACGCTATTTCTAATTCCTGTCATCTGGAAACACCGGCAGCGGCACAAACGGCACGCCGTCCTCGGCAAGGCTCTTTGCCTCATCCGGAGAGGCCTCGCCATAGATGCCGCGCGGCTCCGTCTCGCCGAAATGGATCTTGCGCGCTTCCTCGGCGAACTTGTTGCCGACATAATCGGCATTCTCGCGCAGCTTTTCGGTCAGCGCCTTTATTTCGGTCATGACACGACGCTGCTCGGCATTCATCGCGAGCGCCACCTTTTCCTTTTTCCGGCTGGTCGAGACGGCCGGGGCCATCAGGGTCTTTTCGACCTTGTGCGAGCCGCATTCGGGGCAGTCGATCAGCCCGCGCTTTCTCTGCTTGTCGAAATCGTCGCTGCTGCGGAACCAGCCATCGAACTCATGGCCTTGCTCGCAGCCCAAAGTGAAACGGATCAAGATGCCGCCCTCAGCTTGTCGACGCTCGCGCCCGGCGCGACCTCGTTGACCTTGAACTCGCGCGAGTTCCTGAGGTTGGGAATTTTCTTGCGCGCCTCGGCGACCACGGCCGTATCGATGTCGGCATAGACGATGCCGGGCTCGTCACTTCCTTGCTCGGCCACGATGCGGCCCCAGGGATCGACGATCAGCGAGTGCCCGAAGGTCTCGCGCCCGTCCTCATGCAGCCCGCCTTGCGCAGCCGCGATCACCCAAGCGCCGTTCTCGATCGCGCGCGCCCTGAGCAGCGTGTGCCAATGCGCCTCGCCGGTCTGCCGCGTGAAAGCGGCCGGCACGGTGAGCACTTCGGCCCCGGCCAGCGCCTCGGCACGGAAGAGCTGCGGGAAGCGCAGATCATAGCAGACGGCAAAGCCGAGCCTGGCGAACGGCAGGTCGGCGACGACTGCCTCGGTGCCGGGCTCGTAGGTCGCAGATTCGCGCCAGCTCTCACCATGGTCGAGATCGACGTCGAACATGTGGATCTTGTCATAAGTGGCGATGCGCGCCCCGTCGGGCCCGAACAGGAAGGCGCGGTTCGCGACCTTGCCGTCGGTCCTGGCGATCGCAGTAGAGCCGACATGGAGATATAGGCCGAGCTCGCCTGCGAGCCGCGCCGCGGTACCGGCAATCAGGTCGCGCTCCTCGGGAAGCAGCGCGGCGGCGAGCGCCGCCTTGTCGCGCACGAGCGCGCCCGTCATCTCGGGAGTCTGCACATAGATCGCACCGCCGGCGGCAGCCTCGCGCACTTTTGCCTCGAACGTCGCCGCATTGCGCTCCGGATCGGTCCCCGAACGCATCTGGATCGCGGCTGCCTTGAAACTCGCCATCGTCCCTCTCAGTTCAACTGTCCGGTTGCAAGCAGGTCATCGAGCCGACCCTGCCGGTCGAGCGCGTAGAGATCGTCGCACCCGCCGACATGCACCTCGCCCACGAAGATCTGCGGAAACGTCATGCGGCCATTGGCGCGGCTGATCATTTCCTGCCTCGCCTCCGGCGTGGCGGTAGCGTTGTGCTCGGTATAGCTCACGCCTTTCTGGTCGAGCAGACGCTTGGCCGCCTCGCAGTAACCGCACCAGTCTCGTGTGTAGATCGTGACATCCGCCATGATTTTACCTGCTTGTGGGCAGCTATATAAGCTCCGCCTCGCTCGCCGAGAAGTCCCCCGGCAGCACACGCGCGAAGGTGAGCACATCGACCTCTGCTGCGCCACCCCGCTTCAATGCGCGCGTCACGGCGCCTGCCGTCACCCCTGTCGTGTAGACGTCATCTATCACCAGCACACGCCGGCCGCGCACGAGCACTTCGCGCTCAGAAGGCACGCGGAAAGCGCCCCGCACATTGTCCTCGCGGGCGGCAAGCCCAAGACCGACCTGCTGGTGGGTGGCCCTGATGCGCGTCACGGCCTCCGGCGCGAACGGCTTGCCCCCACCCTTGGCGACGGCCCGCGCCAGCTCCGCCGACTGATTGAAGCGTCGCCGGACGAAGCGGCGCCAGTGAAGTGGCACGGGCACGACGACATCGGCTTCGGCGATGAGCTCGGCACCGGCGCGCAGCATCCAGCGCGCCATCCACGGTGCGAGACCTGTGCCGTCATGGTATTTCAGGCTCTGCACCATCTGACGCGCCACGCCTGAATAGACGACAGCGGAGCGTGCCCGCCGGAACGGCGGCGGGTTGGCGATCGCCTCCGCCGAAAGGAAGCCCTCGCCCATGTCATGCATGAATGGTGTGCCCATCACCGGGCACCATGGCCTCTCCAGGAACCTGAGCTTCGGCCAGCACTCGCCGCACAGAGTTCCCGGTTCCGCAACTAGTCGGCGGCAACCAGCGCAAGCCGGCGGGAACAGCACGTCGGCAGCCCAGCCGAGCGCTCGTCCTGCAAAGACCTTGAACTCTCTCCCCCGATCCGCCACGTGGTAACCCATCAAAGCGCGTCCGGAAAACGCGGGCACCCGTTTTCCGCCCCGGACGTACGCCAACAGAGACATCAGAGAATAGCCTGCAGCCCGGCCGCAGGCTATCCGCCAAAGAAGCTTTCGGATCAAGCCTTGCAGCCGATTTTCGACGACCAGCTCATTCTCCGGCACAAGCACCGCGCACTCATGGCGGCAACGCCCGGGATATCCTTCCTGCTCGACCGCGCCGCAGAGGATCTTGCCGAGCGGCTATCGACGGTCGAGCGGCGCTTTGCCAAGGCCGCCGCCCTGTTCTCGCTGACCCCCGCCGCTGGCGACGCGGTGCTCGCCAGCGGCAAGGCAGGAGAGTTGGTCCGCATAGAGACGGATCAAGCCTTCCTCGGCGGCGGGCCCGGCATGGTCGGCAGTTTCGGCCACATCCCGCTTGAACCGGAAAGCATCGACCTTGCCGTATCGCTGCTCTCTCTGCACGAAGCCAATGACCTTCCCGGTGCGCTGATCCAGATCCGCCGGGCGCTTCGGCCCGACGGCCTGTTCCTCGGCGCGATCGCCGGCGGCGGCACGCTTGCAGAGCTGCGCGAGACCCTGCTCGTCGCAGAAACGGAGATCTATGGCGGCGCAAGTCCGCGCGTTGCGCCATTCACGGACGTCCGCGACGCCGGCGCGCTTCTGCAGCGGGCAGGCTTCGCGCTGCCCGTAGCCGACGTGGAGGCGCTTACCGTGCGTTATGATTCCATGTTCACATTGATGCGCGACCTGCGCGCCATGGGCGCTGCGAACGCCCTGACCGCGCGCTCGCGCCGGCCGGGCTCGCGGCGGCTGTTCGCCCGCGCCGCCGAACTTTATGGAGAGAGATTCTCGGACCCCGACGGCCGCGTCCGTGCCACATTCTCGATCGTGTGGATGTCGGGCTGGGCGCCGCATGCCTCGCAGCAGAAGCCGCTGAAGCCCGGCAGCGCCGAAGTATCGCTCACCAAATTGCTGAAATAGTCCTGGGCAGGATGTCGAGCAGAAGGCCAGTGAAGCGGCTCGGCGTCAATTGCCGGTCTGCTCCAGAGTAGTTGTCGCGTAGCCGAACATGTTGAGGAGGGCGTCCTTGACCCCTTCAACGCCGGCGACGACCGCCAGGGAAAGAACCGCTACAATCAAACCGTACTCGATTGCCGTCGCCCCGTGCCGGTCTGCGAGAAATCTGCTGATAGTCGTTCGCATGACAGTATCCATTTCGCCAGGAACCTAAGGCGTCGGCCGTTAAGAAACATTAACGCCGCAGCATTAACCATATATGAAAGGCTGTGTCCGACCACCGGCACGATGTCGAACCGACGGTCGGCGAAGCAAAGCGCCGTCACGTTTCTGATGAGATCGTGCTGCGAAAAAACCCCGGATCGGGGTGAATGGGCTCTATCGAAACCGTCAAGCTCCGCGTGTTCAGCAGTCACCGGCCCGTCGGCCGTTGCTTTGAATAACACATATCGAATCCGGCGAAGATTGCAGCACGCTCTTGCGGATTGTGTAGGTTCTGTCGCCTTTATTGATGCTTCCGGTCGTGAACTCGTCGAGGCCGAAACGCGTAGTGCCCTGCGCGAAATAAGAGCGTGTCTGGTTCTCGGCGAGCGGAGTGAGGATCAGCGCCAGCGCGATGGCCGCCGACCCGAACAGCAGCGCGATGCGCAATAGCCCCATGCCGGTGCCGCCGACCGGCCAGCCGCGGTCGTTGCGCACCACATCCCATTCGTTTTCCATGATGTGCTCCCCGGTTGCCTGGATGGACGGGCGAAGTGCCGCCTTTGAATCAATTTTTCATGCCGGGATAAAGGATTGATTAATTGTTGGTCGCCGGATTGGGTACTGGGGACAGTTTACTTTTTCCGCTGGCGCAAGTTCTCGACTGCCGCCAGCTTTCTGCGGAAAAAAGTAAACTGTCCCCGGGAGAGCCCCTCAAAGAAGGTCTATCAGGAAGGGTATCAGCGGCGCGTCGGCCGGTGGCATCGGGTAGTCGCGCAACTGCTTCGGCCGCACCCATTTGAGTGCCTGCCCCTCCTTCGGCTGCGGTGTGCCCCAGAAGCGCCGGCAGACGTACAGCGGCATCAGCAAGTGAAACTTCTCGTAGGCATGGCTCGCGAAGGTGAGCGGCGCAAGGCATGCGGCCTTGGTCTCGATCGCAAGCTCCTCATGCAATTCTCGGATCAGCGTCTCCTCGGGCGTCTCGCCCGGCTCGACCTTGCCGCCGGGAAACTCCCAGAGCCCAGCCATCGGCTTGCCCTCAGGCCGCCGCGCAATAAGCACGCGCCCGTCCGCATCGACCAGAGCGCATGCGGCGACGAGCAGCACAGGCTTCACAGGGCTATCCATGAGCGCTTCCCGCCGGCTGCCGGTAATGGTAGCGATAGATCTCGACAAAGCCGATCGAGCGGTAAAGCGCCAGAGCGGCCCCGTTATCAGCTTCGACCTGCAGCCAGGCTTGGCCGGCGCCGTGCTGGCGCGCCCATTTCAGCGCCGAGAGCACCAACCGCCGCGCGTGTCCCTGGCGCCGCTCGCCAGGGTCGGTCGCAATTTCAAACAGCCCGGCAAGTTCGCCGTCATGTACGCAGATCGCGCTGACGACAGGCTTGTCGTGGATCTGATGCACGAAGAGCCCTGCGTCCGGCTGGATCGAGCCGATTACCTCGGAGAGACCGGGCCGGATCGACTCCCCTGCGCCGCGCACGGCGAGCGCCGCCGTCACGAAGCGCGCGATGTCCTTGAGCGGGATCTGGTCGATGGCCTCGGAAAAATCCGCCTGATCAAGGTCAAGCCGCATCACCAGCGACTCAGAGAAATAGGACCAGCCTTCCCGGTCGAGATAGGCCGACAGTTCCCTGCCCGAAAGCGGCGAGAGCCTGAAGGTGAGCGGGCGGCCATAGGCGGCGAAGCGGCGCCCGATCCGCCCGATCCGCCCCTCTATGTCGCCGACATCGGCCGGGTCGAGCGGGTTTACCGAATTGAGGCGCTTCGCCGGATGACCGGCAGTCAGCCTGATCGCCCAGGTGCCGTCATATTGCACGGATGCAGCAGGCCAGGCCCGGAAGCCTGCCGCCTCGAAGCGTCGCACCCTGGCAAAATCCGGCTTTCGCTCCGTGCGCTTCGCCGTCAATCCATCAGCTCCGGTAGTCGCCGTTGATCTCGACATATTCCTTGGTGAGGTCGCAGGTCCAGACCGTCGCCTTGCCGCTGCCGAGCCCGAGATCGACGCGGATCGCGACCTCATCGCGCTTCATGTAGGCCGAAGTCGCCTGCTCGGAATAGTCCGGATCGCGCTCGCCCTGAAATGCAACGCGGATATCGCCGAACCAGACCGATAGGAGGTCGCGGTCGGCCGGCTCGCCGGCCTTGCCGACGGCCATCACCACCCGGCCCCAATTGGCGTCCTCGCCGGCGATCGCCGTCTTCACCAGCGGCGAGTTGGCGACCGACAGCGCGACCTTCTTCGCAGACCGCGGCGACTTCGCCCCGGTCACGGTCACCTCGACCTGCTTGCGCGCGCCTTCCCCGTCCCGCACCACCTGCAGCGCCAGCGACTTCAGCACGCGGTCCAGCGCCCGGCGGAACGGCGCGAGCCGCGGATCCTTCGCATCGGAAATGCACGCCACGCCGCGCTTCTTTGCCGTTCCGGTCGCAAACAGGAGCAGCGTGTCGCTCGTCGACGTATCGCTGTCCACGGTCACCGCATTGAAACTCTTGCCGACGCCGGCCGAAAGCAGCGCCTGCAGCACCGGTGCAGCGATCGGCGCATCGGTCGCCACGAAGGAGAGCATCGTCGCCATGTCCGGTGCGATCATGCCGGCGCCCTTGGCGATACCGTTGATCGTCACCTCAGTGTCGCCGAGCTTCACCGTCGCGGTGGCATATTTCGGGTAGGTGTCCGTGGTCATGATCGCTTTGCCGGCGTCAGCCCAGCGGCCGGGCTCGGCCTTGGCGGCGAGGTCGTCCAGCAGATGAGCGAAGCGCCCGGCATCCAGCGGCTCGCCGATCACGCCGGTCGAAGCGAGGAAGACCTCCTCCGCCTTGCAGCCGGCCGCCTTGGCGGCGGCATCCGCCGTCATCCGCGTCGATTCCCGCCCCTTCTTGCCGGTGAAGGCGTTGGCGTTGCCGGAATTGACGACGAGCGCTCGCGCCTTGCCGCCCGCGAGATTGGCGCGGCAGAGGTCGACCGGTGCGGACGGGCATTTCGAGCGCGTGAAGACGCCCGCGACCTCGGTTTCCTCATCGAACACCATCATCATGAGATCGGTGCGATGCTTGTACTTGATGCCGGCCTCGGCAGTGGCGATCCGCACACCCTCGATCGGCGGCAGCTCGGCGTAGGTCTTCGGGGCAAGCGGCGAGACTTTGGTCGACATGGAAGCTCTGGAAATGTGAGGGACGGGCATCGTTTGCCCCAGACGGTTTGCACGCGCAAGGCGTTTTCTCGCTCCGGCACCATGGCCTCCCATGCGAGCCGAGGCTGCGCAACCGAACGGCGATGTCGGATGTCAGCATGCTCGGATCCGGTAATGCCCCAGCCTTGTTCCATCTCCGGCTCTCGGGCAGTGTTGCGCTGGCTTTGGAGGAGGCGATGATGTGCGAACCCCAGATCATCCTGCGCAAATGGAGCGGCCGCATCAGGACCGCCGACGAGGCGGTATATGTCGCCTATATCGCAAAGACGGGGTTGAAGGAGTACTCAGAAACCCCTGGCAACCTCGGCTACCAGATGATGATGCGCACGCTAGGCGACGGCGTCAGCGAAGTCAGCACGCTGAGCTGGTGGCGCGACATGGAGGCCGTGCGCAGCTTCGCCGGAGATAATCCCGAGCGCGCTGTCTACTACCCGGAGGACGACCGCTTCCTGCTCGACCGGCCGGAATTCGTCGAGCACCATCGCGTATTTGCAAGCAACATCGGTCTCGGAGAAGCATAGCCTCGCCAGGCCTGTCGGTCGGATTCAGGCCTGACGGTCCGATTGGCGTCACACGACCGTGCGCGCCTTCGTCGATTCGATTTTGCGCGACGGCAGGGCGTCGGCCGAAAGGCGATTGTTGATCTGTCACGCAGCGTGGTCGACCACGCTGCTCGCGCCCTCCTCCCGCGCGCAATGAGCGCAGCAGTAGATGACGTCATTTTCCTCGACGCCATGCCCCAAGATCCGGCAACCGCAATGCGCACAGGTCGGCGCAAGTTTTTGGGCCGCGCACTCGAAACTGTCGAACGTGTAGCTCTGTCCTGCCATCGAAATTGAGAAGGACTTGTCGTAGTCGTTCCCGCAAACGTCGCATCGCGCCATGACGTCACCTTTCACTTGGCCCCCGCATAGAACCGCTCTCGAAGAGCCATGTTCCAACGCAGGACCGAGAAAGCCGGCGCGACGGAGCTGAGCGTCAGAGCAATGTCGCTGGGAAGGGCGCCAGGCGCCCCTCCTCAACGTCAGTCTACTGCTGGGATTTTTCGAGTTGCCCGACAGAGTTCTTCAGGTCAGGGTCGGCGATCTCGATCTTGGCAGCGTCGCGGACCTGCTTGACGAACGCGAAATACTCGTCGCGCAAGAGCATCGAGCGCACCTGGTCCTTCACCTGCTCGAAAGCCGGCGGCTGCTTGGCCCGCTTGTCCTCGACCTTGATCACATGCCAGCCGAACTGCGTCTGCACCGGCTCCTTCGTGTACTGGCCCGCATTCAGCGCGAATGCCGCCTTCTCGAACTCCGGCACCATCTGACCCGGGCCGAACCAGCCGAGATCGCCCCCGGAGGTCTTGCCGCTCGGATCATTCGTCTTCTCGTTGGCGAGCTTTTCGAAGTCACCGCCGGCGTCGAGCTGCTTGATGATGTCCTGGGCCTCTTCCTTGGTCTTCACGAGGATGTGTCTGGCCTTCACCTCATTGACCGGCGGCTGGTTCGCGACCTCCTGGTCGTAGCGGGCGCGAATGTCCTGGTCGGTGATCTTGCCGGCCACATCCTTCTCGACCACAGCGCTGTGCAGCGAGCGGTCGCGCAGGAAGGCGATGCGGCGCTGGAACTCATCCGTTTTGTCGAGGCCCTCCTCAACACCCTTTGCCGCGAGCACCCTGATTTCGATGATCGCGGACATGGCAGCCGCGCGGCGCTGCTCTTCCGGCAAACGCGAGAACTGCTGGTCGAGGTCGGCGAGGGCCAGCTCCAGGTCGGCCTCAGTGATCGGCTGGCCATTGACGGTGCCGAGCACGGTGTTGGGCGCCGGCGGCGCAGCTGGCGTCGGCTGTGGCTTGTCCTCAGCGAATCCAGCCGCCGTCCCGATAATCAACAAGGCGGCAACGGCGGTGAGGCGGACAAGCAGGCCGCGTAACGGGGATGTGTTCATGACAAGAACTCCGGAAGGTCGGATCGCGAGGCGATTTGTCGCGAAAACTGGCAGATTTCCGCGCCGCAGAGGGCTTCGCTGCTACGTTGACATCGGTCCGGCCCCCTCTTATCTGTCCTTCATCCTTGCGTCCAGAACCGTTTTCTGGACGTTTTTGATTGGTAGACCCTGCCATCTGACGGTATCAGGCGGGTTGGGCCGGTAAACCCGGCAAGATCCGCCCAAAGCTTTGGAATGAAAGGACCAGTGGATGGTCAGTCTCGGCGGGATCGCCCGCAAAATCTTCGGCTCCTCCAACGACCGGCGCGTCAAGTCGCTGCGTCCCCGTGCCGCACAAATTACGGCGCTGGAGCCTGAGATCAGCAAGCTCACCGATGCCGAGCTGCGGGCCAAGACCGACGAATTCAAGGCAAGGCTCGCGGACGGCGCCACACTCGATTCCATCCTTATCGAAGCCTTCGCGGTAGTGCGCGAGGCCGCCAGGCGCGCCATCGGGCTGCGCCCATTCGACGTCCAGCTCATCGGCGGCAGCGTGCTGCATTCCGGTTCGATCGCCGAGATGCGCACCGGCGAGGGCAAGACGCTGGTCGCGACCTTGCCCGTCTATCTCAATGCCCTCGAAGGCAAGGGTGTCCACGTCGTCACCGTCAACGACTACCTTGCCAAGCGCGACTCCGAATGGATGGGCCGCGTCTATTCCTTCCTGGGGCTGACGACCGGCGTCATCGTGCACGGCCTCACCGACGACGAGCGACGCGCTGCCTATGCCTGCGACATCACCTACGGCACCAACAACGAGTTCGGCTTCGACTATCTGCGCGACAACATGAAATACGAGCGCTCGCAGATGGTGCAGCGCGGCCACCATTACGCGATCGTCGACGAGGTGGACTCGATCCTGATCGACGAGGCACGCACGCCGCTCATCATCTCCGGCCCGCTCGAAGACCGCTCCGAGATGTACAACACCGTCGACGCCTTGATCGTGAAGATTGGCCCCGAGGACTATGAGGTCGACGAGAAGCAGCGCACCGCAATCTTCACCGAGCAGGGCACGGAGAAGGTGGAGGGCATGCTGAAGGCGAATAACCTGCTGAAGGGAGAGTCGCTCTACGACGTAGAAAACGTCGCCATGGTCCACCACGTCAACAATGCGCTGAAGGCCCACCGCCTGTTCCAGCGCGACAAGGACTATATCGTGCGCAACGGCGAGATCGTCATCATCGACGAGTTCACCGGCCGCATGATGCCCGGCCGCCGCTATTCGGAAGGGCTCCACCAGGCACTCGAGGCCAAGGAGCACGTGGCGATCCAGCCCGAAAACCAGACGCTCGCATCCATCACCTTCCAGAATTACTTCCGCATGTACAAGAAGCTCGCCGGCATGACCGGCACGGCTTCGACGGAAGCGGAGGAGTTCGGGAACATCTATAATCTCGACGTGGTCGAGATACCGACCAACCTGCCCGTCATCCGGATCGACGAGGACGACGAGGTCTACCGTACGGTCGAGGAGAAGTACAAGGCGATCATTCAGGAGATCCGCGACGCCAATGCCAAGGGCCAGCCGATCCTGGTCGGCACCACCTCCATCGAGAAATCGGAACTGCTCGCCGAGCGGCTGCGCAAGGAGGGTGTCAAGAACTTCCAGGTGCTGAACGCGCGTTATCACGAGCAGGAGGCCTATATCGTCGCCCAGGCCGGCGTGCCGGGCGCGATCACGATCGCCACCAACATGGCCGGCCGCGGCACCGACATCCAGCTCGGCGGCAACCCCGACATGCGCATTCGCCAGGAGCTTGCCGACATGCCGGAAGGTCCCGAGCGCGACGCAAAGGAGGCGGCGATCCGCGCCGATATCCAGCGCCTCAAAGAGAAGGCGCTCGCCGCCGGCGGTCTCTATGTGCTCGCCACCGAGCGCCATGAGTCGCGCCGTATCGACAACCAGCTGCGCGGCCGCTCCGGCCGTCAGGGTGACCCCGGCCGCTCTAAGTTCTACCTCTCCATCCAGGACGACCTGATGCGCATCTTCGGGTCCGACCGCATGGACGGGATGCTGAAGACCCTCGGCCTTAAGGAGGGCGAGGCGATTATCCATCCCTGGATCAACAAGGCTCTGGAGAAGGCGCAGAAGAAGGTCGAGGCGCGCAACTTCGACATCCGCAAGAACCTTCTCAAATATGACGACGTGATGAACGACCAGCGCAAGGTCATATTCGACCAGCGGCTGGAGCTGATGGACGGAGAGAACATATCCGACACCGTCGCCGAGATGCGCACCGAGGTGATCGAGGCGATGGTCGCCCGCCATATCCCCGAGCAGGCCTATGCCGAACAGTGGGATGCCGCCGGCCTCAAGGAGAGCTGCATCGCCAACCTCAACCTGGACCTGCCGATCGAGGATTGGGTCAAGGAAGAGGGCATCGAGGAGAACGCGATCCGCGAGCGCATCACCGCGGCCGCGGATGTGGCTGCGGCTGACCGTGCCCAGCGCTTCGGCGCCGATATCATGGCCTATGTCGAGCGCTCGATCGTGCTGCAGACGCTCGACCATCTGTGGCGCGAGCATCTGGTCAATCTCGATCACTTGCGCTCGGTCGTCGGCTTCCGCGGCTATGCGCAGCGCGACCCGCTGAATGAATACAAGTCCGAAGCCTTCGAGCTCTTCCAGGCGATGCTGGGCAACCTGCGTCAGGCCGTCACCGCGCAATTGATGCGCGTCGAACTGGTGCGCCAGGCTGCCGAAGCCCCGCCGCCGCAGGCACCCGAGACGTTTGGCAGCCATATCGACGGCACGACGGGCGAAGACGATTTCGGCGAGGGCTATCCGGGTGACGGGGCCGGTGTCATGACGCTCACGCGTGCCGAACACCATGCAGTGCCCGCCGAACAGCGCGATCCCAAGGACCCGAGCAGCTGGGGCAAGGTCGGCCGCAACGAGCCTTGCCCCTGCGGCTCGGGCAAGAAGTACAAGCACTGCCACGGCGCATATGCCTGAGGCGGTGTAACTCCCGGCGACAGTTTGCGTTTTCCGCAGAGAGGCGTCGGCAGTTTGACGTGGCGCAAGGCAGGAAAAGGTGAACTGTCCCCCGCCGCCTGCGCTATTGCTGTGGCAGGACTGCCTGGCGCCCATGTTCCGGGCCGTTCGGCCGGCCATCTTGCCGAGGGCCGGCACCAGCTATCTGCCTGATCGCGAAAGCATAGAATAGCAGGGATGTTGCCGATCCCGCCCACCGGCCTCGCATGACTTGCAGCAGTCCCAGACCGCCGAAGACGAGCGCAACCATGGGATTGTTCAGGATGCGCAGCGCCCCGAAAGCATTCCAGAAATTCTCGCTGGCTGGCCCCACGGCATAGCCTCTCATCGCCTGGAGAGCGCTGAGGCTCATCAGGCCGATGGAGGCCGCATCGCCTGTCGCGAGCGTGGCCGCCTTCTCATTCGCGGTGGAGAACCGTCTCTGCGCCGACCGTCCATTCGGTCGCTGTGCGGTCGGGCCATTCGAGCGCAGAGCTGAAGAAGAAGGCGCCTCCTGAAGGTCGAACACTTCGGATTTCGTGGCGATGTCTCGGATGGCAGGCAAATCGGCCTGATGCTGAATGACAATGCTTGCGGTGACGGGATTCGCCCACAATGCCGATATTTCCGGGTGTTTGGCGAGCTTCTCGACTGTCGAGCGAAAATACGAAGCGTCATGGCGGAGTTCCGGAATTCTCACCCGGAGACGTCCAGGCATTGCGTGTTCGACTGTAGCTTTAGGAAGCATGATTTGCCTCTCGACTGTCATCAGACCTTCGCACGAACGTCATATGACATCCCTCGAAATCCCACGTCTTAGAAACAAGGATGGCATAAGGACGAAATGCATCGACGATTGAAAGCCCATATCGCGCACCGCACTCCTGGCCGGCTGAGGCTCAAGATACATGCTGCCCGCGACAATGCCGGCTTCTTCGCCGCGCTGAAGGCGGAGCTGGTTGGCATCGAGGGCGTGCTGAGCGTTACGGTCAACCCTGCAGCGGCAAGCATTGTCATCGTGCATGACGGCAGCGTAGGCACGCTGGCGCTCTGCAATGGCATTCCTGCATTGGCAATCGTGCCGTCTGCCATTGATCCGATCGCGGCCGAAGGCGATGGCGCTGCGGACTCTCTCCGAGCCGAAGCGGCTCTGCTCTTGATCAAGCTTCTGCCTTTCGCATGTGCGCGGCACCCCCTTGCGCAACTGGCAGAAATTGTCGCCGAGCCGGTGCTTCGGGTGGTGGTGCAGGCGCTGACACGTCCGAGTCTCAAGCGGCTCGGCCGCTCGCTCGAGGATGAGGCCGTTTTGCTTGCGGCCTAGAGCATGATCCCGAAAAGTTGCAGACTTTTCGGGCAAGATCATGCGTTGAGGGACACTAGCATGATCCCGAAAAGTTGCAGACTTTTCGGACAAGATCATGCACCAAAGGACGACAGCATGATCCCGAAAAGTTGCAGACTTTTCGGATGAGATCATGCACCAAAGGACGACAGCATGATCCCGAAAAGTCGCGGACTTTTCTGATGGGATCATGCGCCTCTCTGGCCCGGATGCCATTGCACCATGTCCCGTGACCACATCAGTTCATTCTGGGTGGTTTCGCGCCTCGCCTTCGTCCATTCCATGGCGACGAAGGGCAGGATGCCCGCAGCGAGCGTGACGAGGGCGTCCGCGGCCGCAATCGGCGCAATGCCTAGAACCCGCCTCAAGAACGGGACGCACAGGCACGCCGCCTGGAGAACGGCTGTTCCGCCGAGGATTAGAGACAGCGCCCGATTTGACGGTCGTGACCGCCCGCCAAAGACGCTGTGCGATTGTGAGCGGGACGTTATCGCGTGCAGCAGCTGGGCGATGACAAGGCTGCCGAAAGTCATCGTTCTCGTGCGCGGCGAGTTCAGTCCGTAACGGGCCGCGCCGAAAAGACCGGCTCCCATCGATGCGCCACCCATGATCGCCGCCTGTGCAGCCAGGCTGCCGATCTCCCTGCGGGACAAGATCGCCGGTTCTCGCCCGGGCGGCTGGCGCAGCACGTCGGATTCGGGCGGTTCCATCGCCAGACCGATACCGGGCAGCGCATCGGTCACCAGATTTATCCACAAGAGCTGCATCGGCGCGAGCGGCGCGCTCATGCCGATGGAAGTACCCGCCAGGACCACTAGCATCTCACTGAGGTTCGTGCTGACCAGGTATCGGATGGTCTTGCGGACGTTGCGGTGTGTGGTTCGGCCTGTTTCGACGGCGGGGCCAAGGCTGCCTAGCTCTGCACCATCTATGACGACATCCGCGATTTCCTTGGCCGGGCTCGTGCCGCCGCGGCCGATCGCAACCCCGACATCGGCCGCCTTCAATGCGGGCCCGTCATTCACGCCGTCGCCGACCATGGCCACCCTCACGCCGGCTTCCTGGATCGCGCGGACGATCCGCAGCTTTTGCGCTGGATTCACGCGACTGAGTGCCTGGGCACGCTGTGCCGCCCGTACGAGTTCCGCCGCGGTCATTCCATCAATATCAACGGCGTTGATGACCCCTAGCTTGCCGTGGCCGTTCAGCCCGACGCGCTCGCCGATCGCTTGAGCGGTCGCTTTCTGGTCGCCGGTGAGCATGATCGTGTGAATGCCTGCCCGGTGCAGTTCGTCCAGCAGCTCCGGAACCCCGGGTCGGACTTGATCGGCCATTCCGACCAGGCCGAGCCAGACCAGATCATGGACGCCGCTGCCGTTCAACTTGGAGGCATTCCCTTGCTTGCGGGCGACGCCCAGAACGCGCAGTGCCTGGGATGCCAGCACGAGATTTTCTTGGGCGATGGCCGCCCTCCGATCAGGGGTGAGGTGTCGCTCGGTCCCGTCGGGCAGCAACTCGGCGCTGCAGCGCCGCAGGACCTCATCCGGACTCCCTTTCATGGCGATCAGCGTCCTGCCTTCTACCTGATGATGCGTGACCATGAAGCGAGACGACTCGGTCCGGTGCTGGATCGATGTGATGGGAAATCGCCTGCGGAGCGACGCGACGTCGACACCGGCGTCGAGGGCTGCCTGGACGAGGCAGCTGTCGGTCGGGGAGCCGCTCAAATGCACGCCTTCATGGTTGTGGGCAATGCGCGCGTCGTTGCACAGCGCGGACGTTTCCAGGAGTTCGCGCAGCGGACCGCTCACGCCGACGGGCTCGCGGGCGCCGTTGATGGAATACGCCTTGTCTCCGATCCGCACCGTCTCCACGGCAATCTGGCCGAGCGTGAGCGTTCCCGTCTTGTCGAAACAGACAAGCTCTACCCCAGCGAGCGTCTCCACCGCCTCCAACTTGCGGATGAGGACCCCTTTGCGCCGCAGCTTCTCTACGCCGAGCGCCAGCGTGGTCGTCGCCACCATAGGCAGGCCTTCCGGGACGGCGGCAACGGCGACGGACAGCGACGAACGCGCCATCTGCAGGAAACTGAAGCCGCGCAGCCAACCGCCCAACACAAGGAGCGCACAAGCACCGATCGTCATCCAGCCCAGCCGTCGGCCCAGATTGCCGAGATCTCGTTGGATGGGCGTTTCAGGCGCCACTGTCTCCGCCACCAGCCGCTGGATACGACCGGCCTGCGTGAACGGGCCCGTTGCGACGACGATTGCGCGTGCGCTGCCGCCGGTCACCATCGTCCCGCGATAGATCATGTTCGAACGCGACCCGAGGGGTAGCTTGGCCTTTCTGATCGTAGCGGCGGTCTTGGACACCGGTACGCTTTCACCCGTCAGGATCGCTTCGCTGACCGTCAGGGCGTCCGCGCTTATGAGACGCGCGTCCGCCGGAACGACATCGCCTCGCCCTACCCAGAGGATATCGGCGGGAACGATGTCCCGCACCGGAACAGCAGATAGCACGCCTTCGCGCATCACCTTCGTTGTGCGCGGGCCCTCGCTTTCCAAACTTCGGATCGTTCGTTCCGCCCGGCTCTCCGTGTAATAGCCAATAGCGGCATTGATGCCGACCACGCTGAGGATTGCCGCCGCCTCCAATGCTCCGCCTGTCAGGATCGAGATCGCTGCGGCCCCCAGCAACATCCCAACCGGCAAGCTTTGGAACTGCTCGAGGAGGATACTCGTGCTCGAGCGCGCGCGCATGGCCTGGAGCACGTTGGGACCGGTGCTCGCCAGGCGGGCGCGCGCATTCTGTCGCGATAATCCTTCATCTGCAGAAACCTCGAGCATCGCGCCCACGCGCCGGGGCGAAAGCGTGTGCCACTCGGGCCCAGCGTCGGGATGTCGCCCTGCCGCGACGGGGTCGCCCCGCAGGAGGGCCGCGAGATACTCGATGATGGTGTCGAGCGATGTCTTCGGCTCGAAATGGACCAGGAGGTTTCCTGTCAGGGCGCTCGCGCCTACGCTGGATACGCCCGGCGCACCGCGACCTCCTCGTTCCAGCAGTTCCTTGATCGCAGGCGATGCTTGCAGGCCTGCGACCTTCAGCCTGACGCGGCCGGGCACGGCAGCGTGAACTGGCACGATGGAAGGTACGGGGCCAAACCCAGGCGCCGGCTCCTTTGCCGGACTGGCAGCGCTCATCTTGCGCTTTCGGCGCAGCGGTGGCTCCGCAAACCTGGCAGCATCGGCGGTCGGTCGAGTGACATTGCCCGAGTGCATGTGGTCCCTTCCGCCGCCGAGGCCGGCAGAGTCACCGGTTCACGATCATAGAGCTTGAGAGCTAAGTACCGGCGGGACGTGCGGGCTTGCCCTCCGCGGGCCGTCGCGCAATGCCCTTCGTTTCAGTCTCCAACTCGGACATTTCGGATCTGGCTTCGGCAACGAGGTCGGAGGCCTGCTCGTTCAGCTCTGCTACCGCAACCCGGGCCTGGTCGTAGGCCACCAGGCCGGCCTTCAGAACCGTCTTGGCGAGCGGACGCAACACAGGGACTGCCAGCGGCGCCAGGACGACAGCGCCGATACCGATTGCCAGACCGGTTACGATATTGCCGCCTTTCAGTGCGTCTTCTATGAGTGCCATTGGGACTGCCTCTTGTTCTCTCTCCACCCCTCCTTGGTCGAGCAGCGCTCAGATCGCGGCTCGGTGGTTCTTGTCGCCGTCAGGACGCGCTTTGGGCTTCGGCTGCTGGACAGTCGAGTTACGCTCCTCTTCAATTTCTGACCTGACTTCGGCGAGGATGTCTCCGGTGCGCTCACTGAGTTCAGCGAATGCAACCTTCGCCTGATCGGTTGCCGCCAGTCCGGCTTTGAGTATCGACCTGCCGAACGGCTTGAGGATCGGGGCGACCAGAGGTGCAAGCAGCCCTCCTCCGATGCCGATCGCCAAACCGGCAAGGATATTGGCTCCCTTGAGCGCCATGCCTTGCTCCCTCTGGTTTGATGAATTCTGAGCTAGGATGGGCTCCAACGAATGGCCGCCGGAGCGGTTCCACGTGATCACCGAATTTTGTCACCAATTTGTCGCCTGACAGTCACATTGAAGAAGCCCGAATACCGCCACGGCGTATTCGCGCAAATGCGAGAGCTTTCCGCCCGCGCGTCCATCGAAGCACCGCCTCCCTTTGCGGGGAAAAGCAAACTGTCCCCGTCGCCCCGCGGCTGAAACAACCGAAACACGAAGGGCCGCTCCGGAGCACATTACCGAAACGTCGCCCGGCTAGATTCGCCGCTACAGCCAATCGCCGCGGCTGAGGCACCGGGATAGCGAACTGCGTCCGCGCGGCCGCGGCAGATCGGCACTGCCCCTCCCTGTGGAGTGATCCCATGGCTTGGTTCCGTCCTGCCCACCTCTTCAGAAAGCTCACGACACACGAGCGCAGCCTCGCATGGCACGTCTTCCATCATTCGCTGCCAGCGCTCGACACGATCGGCGTGACAGACGGCCTCGGCGACGACGGTTCCATCTGGACGCTCGATCGTTCGTTCCTCGAGTTCCTTCAGAGCGGCCCGCCCGCATCTCTCGACCGGCTGAAGTATTTCCTGAATTTCGGCGAAGCCGTGCATTGGGACCTGGCGGACGACAAACCCCTGCAGCGCGCCGTTCCGGGCTATCCCGACCGAGCAAGGGACGTGTTCGTTCACGAGATGACTCACGTCTGGCAGTTCCACCGCGGAGACAGCGTGAAGCTCCGCAGCATCTACGCGCAGAAGATTGGCGCGGGCTACGAGTTCACGCGTGGAGCACCATGGAAGGAATATAATGTCGAGCAGCAGGCGCACATCGTCGAAAGCTGGAACCGAGAACGCACGGACAGGGGCGAGAATGACGAGCTGTTCCCCTACATCCACTACATCATAAGGCGGGAGGGCCAGTGGAAACTATCAACTGACGAATACTGGTCGAAGTCCCTTGCGGAGCTTCAGCTCATGCTCGACGGCGAGCGGGGCAAGGACACCATGACCAATGACGGGCCGACGCGGGTCACGGTCGGTGACGACTCCATGGTGATGGTGCTGGGCGGCGACGTGCTTTTCGATTTCGACAAGGCGATCGTGAAACCCGAAGCGGAAGCGATCCTTCACCAGGCGGCGGCGACGATCAAGGCAAGGACGACGCCCCGTCTCCGTTCGATCGACATCAACGGCTATGCCGACAGCACCGGTGCGGCAGCGTACAACCAAAACCTGTCCGAGCGACGGGCGAAGGCCGTGGCCGACTGGTTCACGTCGCGAAGTCTCCTCCCCGCGCATCTCGTGAAAACGCAAGGTTTTGGAGAGGCCAACCCGCGCGTCCCCAACACCACATCGCAGAACCGCGCCAAGAACCGCCGCGTCGAGATCGTGATGTGGAACAACTGAGTGAAGCGCTCGCGATTAGCCAATCTCCCCCCTTGCGGGAGAGATGGCCGCCAGGCCAGAGGGGGGCGCTGTATCGCCAGTTTTTGTCCGAGCGGGCAATTCCGGTGCACGGGCCGTAGCGCTTGCCGTCGGCGCAGCGAGTGTTATTCTCTCGGCCATGACCAAACTCGATCAGATCGAAAAATCCATCGCCAGCTTGTCTGACGACGAGTTCAAAGAGCTCGTTGCCTGGTTCGACGAGTTGCGTTGGCAGCGCTGGGATCGTCAGTTCGAGAATGATGTGAAAGCGGGCCGCTTGGACAGGCTCATTACTGAAGCCAGAGCGGAGATAGCGGCCGGCAAGACACGGCCGTTGTGACGCACCGCGCTACTTCAAGCTTCTGGCGGTGCTATAAACAACTGCCGGAAAGCGCTCGCCATCTGGCCGACAAGAACTTTCAGCTCCTAAAGGAGAACCACGCCACCCCTCGCTGCAGCTGAAGAAGACCGGAGAACTCTGGTCGGCGCGTGTAGGAAATCATCACCGGGCGCTCGCCCTGGAAAAGCACCGAGGCTCACCTGGATATGGATCGGCACGCATGCCGAATACGACAAGTTGCTAAGCTGACTACGCAATGCCCGCTGTTGGTTAGCCAATCTCCCTATGGGGGGATCTCCTGCAGGACACAGGGGGCGCTGTCCCGCCTATCCTCGCAGTATCGGCAATCCCACTGTTGTGGTCCGGAATTTCACGCGCAGCTCGCCACCCTGGATACTCAAAACGAAAACGTCGCTCGGCGAATCTCCTCTGTCAGGATGTGCAGGATCAGCATCTGCCGCACGTCGGCTTCACCGATGCTCGGGTTGATGGAGTCCTTGGCGTGGCGTAGGAATTTTTCGGCCGCCTGCTGAAATTGCGGATTGCCTGGACAGGATAGGCCGACTCGATGCGGCCCCTGAGCGCTTCGAGAACCGCCGTTGCATGTCGCAGCCGCGGAAGCCCCGGAGGTATCGCCCCTTAAGCAAGCATGAATGCAAGTGCGCCGAGGGAGCCTACCTCCAGAAAACCTTCGTCTCCTCAAGGTCCTTCCAGAGCGATTTCGCGCCGGTCCAGCTATGCTCGGCGCGAGCCTGGCTGGCACCGACCACCCAGCCGACCGCGCGCTCTGCTCCGGCTTCGTGAAGGCGTGACGCGGCATCGCGGGCAAACATCGTCTTCACCAGCGTCGCGTCATTGAGATCGCCGAACGCCGTCTGTAGCTTCTTCAGCCGTTTCAGGAACGGCTGGATGCGCTTCTCGGGATAGAGCGGGCCGAAGAACTCGACCGCGTAGCGCAGCTTCTTGAGCTCCTTGCGCAGCTCGTGGCGTTGCTGGGGATCGAGCGTTTCCAGATCGGCCGCGAGCTTGCGGGCCTTCTTCCAGCGCTTGCCGAGCGCCTTTTCAGCGAGAGCTGCGACCGGCTGGGCGAGCCGCCCGGTCTGCTCGAAGTCGTTGGGCGAGAGCCAGCCGCGGGCCTCGGTAAAACGCGCGAGGTCGATGATGAAGGCCTGCGCGCGAGCCGCGGCAAGGAGTGCGCGCAGTTCGCCGCGCCGCGCCGCCGTCTCTGCGTCGAGCGCGTCGGCAAGCGCGGCGAGCGTCGGCTCGTCCTGATGGGCGACGGCTTCGCGTCGCACGATCTCGCCCGCCACCACGTCGAGGTCGCGCACGCGCCCGACCTCCTGACCGAGCCAGCGCGCCTCGCTGGAGAGCCGATCCCCTTCCGGGCTCTTCAGGACGGGTTTGAAGACCGAGAATGCGCTTCTGAGCCGCCTCAGCCCGACGCGAAGCTGATGCGGCCCCTCCACATTATCGAGCTTCAGCACAACAGCGATGTTCTCGGCTACCTGGTCGAGGCATTCGCGCAGCACGTCGCGGGCTGCTGTCTCGGCCGTCTGCTCCGCCTCCAGCGGAACCGTCTCGGCGTTGCGCGGAGCGAGCGGCGGGTCGATGTGCCCTTTTTCCGACAACAGATAGCCGCGCGCTGCCTTGGAAAGCCGGGAAAATCGCAGGCCACCCTCCGGGAACAGCGTTTGCGCGATGTCGAACAGCTTGGCGGGGCTGCCCTTGAGAAGCTCGATCTCTGCTTCGGCGAGCCTGGCCGAGCGGCCTTCCGCGCGAATTTCGCCGATGTCGACTGCGAGCTCTGCGCACGTGCCGTCCTCGAGCGAAACCTCGCCTGCCGTGCGCCTGATCAGGGTTTCGCAGACCGGCCGAAGCGACGCCCCGTTGAGGCAGTGGAAAACCTTGTCGCGCATCGCCATGTCCGGGATAGCGTGAATGTCGACCCTGCCCCCGGGAGCGGGGTTCTCCACCTCGCCGACTTGCGACAGGCCACCATGCAGCTGCCCGCCCGCCTTGACGGTCTGGATCCAGCGCCGCCCATCGCGTCTCAGCCTGAGCGCAATGCCGGCCTGCTTCAGCGCATGCTCGGGGGTGTCGAGATATATGCTTTTGAGCATTCTCGTCGTCGGCTTGCCGCTGATGAGCTTCGAGGCCTTGGCGCGAGCCCACAGCCCCTTGCTCGCCGCCTCCTCGATCAGGAACTTCAGCTCGATTTCGCTCATGGCAGCTTTGTGACGCTTTTGTTACGCCTACCGCAGCTCAATAGCATACGCAACGACGCCAAGTATTGCGCGATATCACTGTGGGGCGCTGCGGACAGTTTGCTTGTTTCGGTCGTAAGCTTTTGCCCCATGTAAATGCGTACTTGCCGTAATACGCAAACGTCTCCGGCACCTCTTCTTCAGCAAGGCCCGCATTCCCGGTTCGCCAGCTCGATGAGGTTCCTGATCGCCTGAATGCCAAGCCTGTTCAGCGGCGGGCGGCCCGACACGATGTCGATACGCATGGCGATCTGCTCGGCCGCAGCGTCGGCAAGGTCTTCGAGCCGCGTGATCCCCGCCTCCTCGAGATAGGCGATCATTCGCGGGCCGATCGAATAGGCCCTGAGCATGCGTGCCCTTTCGCTCGCCTCGATCATGCGCAACCGGCCTCCCTGCCCTGATCCGACCCAACCGTTTCTTAAAGAGTTTTCAATAGAGCACGACCGGATACGATGGAACACTGGGAGTAGCGCGTGCGCTTTTCCGCGGCCACGACGGCCGACCGGCTTTTGCCGCAGCGCCTCGCGCTGCGCGCCAGGCCGCTGCTCGACCGGTTCGATGCGCTGATCTTCACTGCCGACGAGCGCGGCGAAGCTGGCCGCATGTCGGTGATTGCCTTCATGATCCGCGTCGTCAGCGCCGTCATCGCCTTCGTCAGCCAGGTGCTGCTCGCACGCTGGATGGGCAGCTTCGAATACGGCATTTTCGTGCTGGTGTGGACGACGATGATCATTGTCGGCAACCTCGCCTGCCTCGGCTTCCACACGTCGGTCATCCGCTTCATTCCCGAATACCGGGAGAAAGGGCTGATCGCGGAGCTGCGTGGAATCCTGCTCACGAGCCGTCTCTTCGTGCTCGTTGCTTCCACGCTGATCGCCGCGCTCGGTGCGGCAGGCATCTGGCTCTACTCGGCCGAGATCGAGCGCTATTACGTCGTCCCGTTCATCCTCGGTGTGGTCTGTCTGCCGATGATCGCCCTTTCGGACCTGCTGCAGGGCATCTCGCGGGCCAACGCCTGGGCGCTTTCCGCGCTCTCGCCCACCTACATCATCCGCCCGGTGCTGATCCTCGTCTTCATGGCCGCAGCGCTGATTGCCGGCTATCAGCCCTGCGCGGAGACGGCCGTGCTCGCTGCGATCGCCGCGACCTATGCGACGACGCTCTGGCAGCTCGTGAGCGTGACGGCCCGCCTCGATGCGAGGATGCCGGCCGGGGGCCGCCAGATCCTGTTCGGCACCTGGTTCTTGGTCTCGCTACCGATCTTCCTCGTGGAAGGCTTCTTCTTCCTGCTGACCAATGCCGACGTGCTGATGGTTGGTGCCTTCATGCAGCCCGACGACGTCGCCGTCTACTTCGCCACCGTGAAGACGCTGGCGCTCGTTCACTTCGTTTATTTCGCGGTCAAGGCCGGCGTTGCCCAGCGCTATGCCGCGTTCACCCACGGGGATCCCGGCCGTCTCGCCGCTTTCGCGCGCGAGACGGTATCGTGGACGTTCTGGCCCTCCCTGGTGATGGCCTTCATCGTGCTTGCCCTCGGCAAACCGATGCTGACGTTGTTCGGGCCCGAGTTCGACCAGGGCTTTCCGCTGCTTTTCCTGCTGGTCCTTGGCGTGGTTGCGCGCGCCGCGGTCGGCCCTTGCGAAAGCCTGCTCACGATGAGCGGCAACCAGAACGTCTGCGCTCTGGTCTATGCGCTGACTCTTGCCTTCAACGTGATGCTGAGCGTCGCGCTCATTCCGCTCGTCGGCCTGTGGGGCGCCGCTGTTGCGACCGCTCTGTCGATGGTCTTCGAGGCGGCCGCCTTGTCCTACACCGTCTGGCGCAAGCTCCGCATCGTCATGGCGATCTTCGCGCCTGCTGTCGCCGAAAAGGGAGCCCGCTGATGGCCGCCATACCTTTGCTCGAAGAGATGAGCGGCAGCCCCTCGGGCACAATGTTCGCGGAGCTTGCCGGGCTTGCTCGGGAAGCCGGCGATCCGGCACATCTCGAGGTGCTGGAGAGCCGCCGCCCGGAGCGCCGGCTCGCCATCTATCCCGCTTCGGCCGGTTTCGACCTCGTCGAGGAGCTCGACTATCTGTGCGCCCGTACAATCGAGCCCAACGTCTTCTTCAATCCGCGGTTCCTGGCCCCGGCCATGCCGAGGCTGGAGGATCGCGAGGTGCGGCTCGCCGTGATCCGCGACGGCGACGAGGAGAAGAGCAGACTTCGCCTTCTCGTCCCCTTCTCGGTGGAAAAGCCGCCGGTGCCGTTCGGCGTCAACGTCATGCGCACCTGGTCGAGCCCGTTCGGCCCGCTCGGCACCCCGCTGCTCGATCGCGACGATCCCGCCGGCGTGGTCGAGGACTTCTTCGCCATGCTGGCGCGAGTTCATCTCAAATTGCCCAAGGTGCTCGTCCTTCCCGACATGCGGCTCGATGGACCCGTGGCAAGCCTGATCGGCGCGGTCGCCGAAAGCCGCGGATTGACCCTCGTCACGACCAATGAAGCGCAACGCCCCTTCCTCGAAAGCGAGCTCGACGGCGAGGCCTATCTGAAGCAATCGCTGCGGCCGCATCATCTACGCGATTTCCGGCGGCTGAAGCGGCGCCTCGGCGAGAAGGGCGAGATCGAGCACGTCGTCGCCCGCACAGCCGACGAGATCCGCCTTGCGGTCGAGTCCTTCCTGACGCTGGAGGCCTCCGGCTGGAAGGGCCGGGAGCGCACCGCCATGGCGATCGACCGCTTCCGCGCCGCCTTTGCCCGCGAAGCGATGGACAGGCTTGCCGAGCAGGACCTTTGTCGCATCCATTCGCTGACGCTCGATGGCAAGCCGATCGCCTGCCTCATCGTGTTCGTCGAGGCCGGCGTCGCCTACACGTGGAAGACGGCCTATGACGAGAACTACGCACCGTTCTCGCCAGGCACCCTCCTGATGATGGAAGTCACGGAGCAGCATCTCGATGATCCGAATATCATGATGACCGACTCGTGCGCCGTTCCCGACCACCCGGTCATGAGCAGGCTCTGGAGCGAACGCAGGCCGGTCGGCACGATGGTCGTCGGGCTGATGCCCGAAGCCGACCGCGCCGCGCGGCAGGCGGCCTCGCAACTCCATCTCTATCGCGAGACGCGCAACATGGCGCGCCTGGTGCGGAACCGATTGCGGAATCTGCTTGGGCGGCGTTGAGGCCCGGCGTGGAAGATTAGTCGCGCCGCCGATCTTGCGGTGATCGGTCTGAAAGCTATCATGGCGGCTGCCGGAGCCACCAGGTCTTACCGTTAGGTTCGATCTTCCGGCAGTTGAGGGGGGTGGCACTTCGGGGAGGTAGGCGTGCGCCAAGCCGCGCGGGTTCTCTCTGCCACGATTCTGGCCTTCTTCGTCGCGATTGCCGCGCTTTGGACAGGATTGGCTCTCTGGTACCGTCTGCCCCCACCGGATTGGGGGCGAGGGATTTCGGCCAGCATGTTCGTGTTGTTCGGCCTCTGCGTGATCATCGCGCTGTTCAGTCGGTTTCGGACGCATGCAATCACTCTGTTCGCCGCGGCCTTCGGCGCTGTCCTGGTCTGGTGGAGCAGCATAACTCCGCCCGTCCAGGCCAACTGGGCGCCGGATGTCAGCCGGCAGGTCACCGGAACGATAAACGACGACTTGTTGACGCTCACCGATGTCCGCGACTTCGAATGGCGGGGCGACGACGATGCCACGCCACGATGGGTGACCCGCAGCTACGACCTCGCCAAGCTCAGGACGCTCGACCTCTTCATGTCCTACTGGGCCGGCCCGGAAATGGCCCATGTCATCATGAGCTTCGGCTTCGAGGGGGGCGACTATCTCGCCTGGTCGGTTGAAGTCAGGCGCCGAATGGGCGGCGAGTTCTCGCCGGTCGCGGACCTCTTCAAGAGCAATCCCTTGGTGATCGTCGCAGCCGACGAGCGCGACGTGGTCGGCGTCCGCTCGAATATCCGCGGGGAAGACGTTCAGCTCTATCGGATGACAACCCCGCCCGAGGCCGCCCGCAAGCTTCTCCTCGAATATGTTGCCGATGCGAACGCGCTTTCGACTACTCCGGAGTTCTACAACTCCATCACCACGAACTGCACGACGACGATCGTCAAGATGGCAAGGGCGGTCGGCGCCAGGATACCGTTCGACTGGCGCCTGATCGTCAATGGCTATCTGCCCGACTATGCATATGCGCAGGGGGCGCTCGACACGCACATGCCCTTGCCGGAACTGAAAGCGCTCGCCCACATCGACGAGCGCGCCCGTGCGGCGGGCCTCTCACCGGAATTTTCGCAGCTAATCCGTGTCGGCGTCCCCTCGCCGCGGGGGCAGCCGTGAGGAAGCCTCAGCCGAGCATCTCCGGCCGAAACTGCAACCGACGACTGATGATCCTGCCGGACACCATGAACACGCCATCGCCGGTGTAATGCAGCGTCTCGGGGTGCTTGGGCGATACTGCGACATGCGCTTTCACGACCTCGAAGATGAAGAAGTCGTAGCGCTCCACCAGCGCATCGTCATGGAGCCGACATTCTAAGCTGGCGTGGCATTCGCCGATCAATGGTGCGCCCACCTTCTCCGCCTCCTGGGCGGTGAGGTTGAAGTGCTCGAACTTGTCGATTTCCGCGCCGGTCGTGTTGCCGATCCCAACCACCGTATCGGTGAGCGCCGTTGTCGGGAGGTTGATGACGCATTCGCGGCTGTCGCGGATCATGCGATGGCTGTGGTTGCCGGAGGAAATCACCAGGCCGATCAGTGAGGGCGTGAACTCGAGGACGGTGTGCCAGCCCAAGGTCATGATGTTGGTGGCGCCTCGCCACTTCGACGACACCAGCACGATCGGACCGGGCTCGAGATATTGCCGCACCCGGCTCACGGGGAAATCGGTCTTCCTAGGCAACTTTGCGACGAAGTCTCCACTGATAGTTCTTCGACCATGAACATAGGCAGCATGTCGACAGGGTCACGGCAGTCAGATTCAATCGGTCGGCGAAGGCCAAAGTTCAAAGAGTGGTGTCCGAGGCCCGTATCCGAGGGCTCCTAGAGGCCTTGCGCCACAAGGCTTTCGACGCCGCATCCTGTACCAGCGTGTACCGGACACCGTACTGGGGTATGGGGGAATAGCGCCCAGCGCACATACGCAAAAAGGCAAAACAATACTCTGGTACAAAACAATAGTCTGGTAAAAAAAGGTCCGCTCTTCAGCGCTGAGAGGCTTCGGCTATGATAGGTCGAAACAACTCTTCAGCGGCCCGTACAGCGTTATCGATGCGTCTGCCCATCTCGTCGTCGTCTCCGCCCCAGATGGTATCCTCCCACGCTTGGCGCTTATCCAAGGCGGGCTGAATTGGCTCTCCTTTCTCAGTGTGAATCAGAATGATCGACGCGGCTCGAATGTTGTTCACACATGCCCTGATCTCCTGAAAGGGATGTTCAGCCTTATCTCCGAGAAGCGCCCTAGCTCTGTATCGTTTGGCGTCTAAACTGGCGAAGAACTCGGACCGCTTATTTATTCGAGCAACTGGCACATAGTAGGAATCAAGAAGAGACCGGACTTGATCGGTCTCATTGCCACGTCGCTCGCGCGAGGCTCCCTCGCCATCGTACGAGGCGGGCACTCTTACCCAGAGCAATTCTTCCTTAGCCTCATAGAACATCGCGAGGGCCTCCTCGGCAAACTCCAAACGCCGCTTGCCGATGGTCTCAGATTTCCAAGTGGACAAACCGCGCCCAAGCAACGATAGCCGCTCCCAACGCCGCTAAGGCGGCTCCGAGATTTGCTAGAGAAGAAACTACATCCCAATTCATGCAAATTCCCCAAGCTTCAATAGCGCAGAGACTGCGTTACCAGATTCTATTCAGTCTCCGCTCCTCTCATTTTTCTTACGCTGCGAAAATTGGACCCGGTAATAGAACCAGATAGGGCACCTATACATTACCGATCAGACAATCACTTTCTCAACGAAGTCGGGAAAATCCTCGGGGGCCTCACGGTTGCCTCATGGGTCCCGTGGGGACGCATGTGCGTGGGTTTGGGACAACGCCCCCCCAAGGGCACAGACGACTTTGTGTGCGTGACCGGTTAGCGGAAGTCCGGGCGTTGATCGCGAACGTGGGTGAAATTGATCGCTTCCAAGCCCGCCTTCGCAGCAGCTAGATACAACAGCAGGTCATCGGTTAAGATGACCGCATCATTCAACATCTTCGCCAAATAGAGCAATCCCGCATCTGTCAAACCAAGCCGGCGGTATTCCTCCCGACTAACGGCCTCTACGCTCCTGACAATTTGCTCTTTTCGTTTCTGAGCAATCGTCACAAGAACCTCAACGAAACGGGTCTTCCATGGCTCCTTTGACTGCCGGACAAGATTGCACGTCTCCGTCAAGACGTTTGGAGTGAATATAAGTTCGGATGACGCTACTACAAACTCTTCAAGAATTTCAAAATCAGTTTGATCGTACTTTCCTAATCGTTTATGCTGCTTAATCTGCCCCTTAGAGATTGAACCGACAATTAGCAAAATTGCCAAATTTGTGTCAATGATTAATGGACGATTCATCGATCAACCGTCGTTTTACTGAAATGACATTTCCCATCGAGTCGATGTGAACAACCCGATAGAGACGCTTTAGCGATGGTTCGCCAGTTATGGCGCTGAGCGCGTTCTTTGTTGAACTCCAAGGGCGCGAGAACCCAACAGTGATATTCCAGGCATCACGGTCGACGTCATATTCAACCTCCTCCAACCCGAAATTAACCATCCCCTCTTCTTCGAAGAGTTCTCGCGCGTAGTCCTTCGCAAGCTTTATCGCTTCTTTCACATCCATAAAGCGGCCCCTTTCTCCCGAACAAAACCCTGCGTTGAGATAGTCGAGGCCACGGGATAAGACAATCGGTGACCTTATCGGAATTCGGCTTACTCCGAGGGTACAACGGCGTCAGCCTCGGCAGCTTCGGCCTCGGCATCGGACACCTCGACTTAGAGTTGCCAATTTGCAGGAAGATGCGCTCAGTTTACACTTGGTGACGTTTGCTGCCCCCGCCGAAGGATCGTGATGGGGAATCTCACTTTCGGTCGGCGAAGGCCGTAGCTCGAAGAGAGAAGGATGGTGCCCCTGGCCGGGATCGAACCAGCACGCCCGTGAGGGCAACAGATTTTGAGTCTGCCGCGTCTACCAATTCCGCCACAGGGGCCTTGCCCTTGTCGGGCGAGAACGGCAGCGAACTACAGATTGGACGCGCTGCCGTCAACTGCGAGCTTGGCCATTGACGTGGAGCGGTATGGACATAACGAAACCATTATCCTCGTGCCATGAGGAAGAGCCGCGCCATTGTGCGGCGTAGAAATTCTCACTAGACAGGCTGCCGCCCCGCCCAATCCGGAAAGGCCTGATGCTGCTTCGCAGATTGTATGACTGGACCCTGTCGCTTGCCGCGCGCAAATCGGCAGAATGGTGGCTGGCCATCATTGCCTTCGTCGAAAGCTCCATCTTCCTGGTGCCGGCCGACGTGCTCTTCCTGCCGATGGCGCTGTCGCAACCCAAACGCGCCTATCGCTATGCGCTGGTGGCGACCACCGCATCGGTGCTTGGCGGTATCGCCGGCTGGATGCTCGGTTATTTCGCTTACGAAACGATCGCCAAGCCCGTGCTCGAGTTCTACGGCAAGCTCGATGAGTTCGAGGCGCTACGCACCTCTTCCGGCTTCGGTCTCATACTCCTGATGCTGGTCACGTCCGGTCTCGCGCATCTTCCGCCGATCAAGGTGGTGACGATCCTGTCCGGCGTCATGCAGGTCAATCTGCTGCTGTTCGTCGTCTCTGCGATTGTCGCCCGCGGCGCCCGCTTTCTGTTCCTCGCCTGGCTGCTGAGGCGCTATGGGGAGCCGATCCGTCACTTCATCGAAAAGCGCCTGGGCCTGATTGCCAGCGCCGCGGCGGCTGTCCTCATTGTGCTCTATCTTGCCGCCCATTATCTGCTTTGAGCCCGGTCCACCGCACCGGACATGACGGAAACCCGATGACTTCGATAACGGCGCTTGCCAAACCCCGCACCCATCTCATCACGGCGGGCTTCCTGATGATCGCCATGGCGGCGACCGTCGGCGCCGCGCTCGGCTTCCAGCACCTGGGCGGCTACATCCCCTGCAAGCTCTGCCTGGAGCAGCGCATCCCCTATTACATCGGCGCGCCGCTCATGGCCGTCGCGCTGCTGTCGGCGGCGCTGCAATTTCCTTCCTGGCTTACCCGGCTCCTCCTTCTGGCAGGCGGCCTGCTGATGACCTACGGGCTCTATCTCGGCGTCTACCACTCAGGCGTCGAATGGGCTTGGTGGCCGGGTCCGACGGATTGCGGCGTCGTCAATGCCCCGGCGGGAAGCGGCAGCAACGGCGTGCTCGATCAGCTCAACACGGTGATCCCGCCCTCCTGCGACAAGGCTGCACTGCGCATCCTCGGCCTGTCACTGGCAGGCTGGAACGCGATCATCAGTCTCGTCCTGGCGCTGGTCGCCTTCCGCGGCGCGCTCGCGAAGGAGTGAGTCGACCGTGAACTATTGCGATTTCACGTTGATACGAGGCGAAGCTGAGTGCTGAAGGCAGCCAGCATCAGGCACAGCAAAAGACTGAGCCAGCGGATGAGGCGGCGGAAGTTGTAGCCGGCGGCG
>NZ_JAWRCU010000029.1:0-50340 GCF_033542235.1 Mesorhizobium sp. BAC0120
CCGCAGCCGGCTACAATTTCCGACGCCTCATACGATGGCTCAGCCTTTTGCTGTGCCTGATGCTGGCTGCCTTCAGCACTCAGCTTCGCCTCGTATCAACGTGAAATCGCAATAGTTCACGGTCGACTAATTTGGGCGCGCACCCGAAAGCCGCACTCCGCCTTGCTTACCTACTCACCTACTCCCTTATTCCCCTATTGCCCTACCACCTGCTCGTACTCGGCCGCCTTGAAGCCGAACAACAGTCGGCCACCCGCATCGAGCACCGGGCGCTTGATGAGGTTGGTCTCGGCAAGGATCATGGCTCGGGCCTTCTTCTCGTCGATGCTTGCCTGCTCGGCTTCCGGCAGCTCCTTGAAGACAGTGCTGTTCCTGTTGAAGACCTTCTCCCAGCCCGCCCGCGCGAACCAGCCATCGACCACCTTCGGATCGAGCTTCTCGACGCGGTAGTCGAAGAAGTCGTACTTGACGTCCCGGGCGTCGAGCCACGCCCTTGCCTTCCTGACCGTATCGCAGCTCTTGAAGCCGTAGAGGGTGATCACGAGACCTCCAATGATGTCAGCCGCCCGCGCGGATAGAAATCAGGCGGCCCACAATATCCACTGTCCAGGAACCTCATATTTGCTGAGCCACAGCAAATTGTGCATCCCATGCGACAGAACAGCAGAAATGAGATAGACTAACAACGCTTAAGGACAGCGCCACTGGAGCGGGCCCGCCCTTCCATAAGGTGGGCCGCTTCAACAGAAAGCCCGCCTGCGCGGGGTTGCGGCGGGCTTCCTGGAGCCGAGTGCGCCAGCCCTGTGGTCGCTCGGCTCTCTCCTCGTCCCTTGCTAACATTTGTTAAGCGGAATGGTTCCACCATTACGTGCAGAATCGGCTGACATCGAGCTGGGCTGAATGTCTCCGGTTTGTTTCCGCTGCCGTGCCATCAACGAGGCTGAGAGATAAGATTGTCCGGTTTGCCAAGCGTCCGAAGGCGCTTGCGTTGCGATGAAGAACTGCGCCACGCTCATTCGACCGGCCCGTTCGACCGGTGTGAGCGCCAGAGGTCAGTCGCATGGCAAGAAAACTCAAGGTGTATCGAACCTCGGCAGGAGGCTTCTTCGAGCTAGCTGTAGCGGCGCCATCGATGAGGGCGGCTGCGGAGGCTTGGGGCGCAGATACGGACATCTTCGAGCGCGGCTATGCGGAGCAAACCGATGATCCCAAAATAGTGGAGGCGGCGATGGCCGCCCCTGGCGTCGTGCTGCGGCGACCGGTCGGATCGCAGGGCGAATTCAGCGAACACGCCCCGCTCCCGAAAGCGCCCAAGGAAAGCCGCAAGCCGTCGGGTCAGCGTTCCCAGCGTGCTGTCTCCGAAAAGAAACCCGGCCGAAAAGCCGAGGAGAAGCCGAAGCGTGCGGCGGCTCTCGAAAGCCAACGCGAGAAAGAGGCTCTTCAACGCCAGAAAGAGGAGGCGGCGGAGCGCGAGCGGGCCAGGAAGAAGCGTGAGCGTATGGTCGCCAAAGCCAACGCCGATTTCGAGAAGGCGCAAGCCCGCCACGACGAAGCAATGCAGGCTCTCGCGCGGCGACGGGAAGAGCTGGACAAAGATGAAGCTCTGGAGATGGAGCGCTGGGAAACGGAACAGCGCCGGCACTCAGACGCTCTGAAGGAACTGGGGTCGTAAGGGCTGTCAGCTGCGCCGCGCCATCCAGATGACGTAGCCGAGCGAAGCTGCCACGCCAACCAGTTCCACACCAAAAGCTATGCTGACGGGCCACACTGCCTTGGCTGGAAGCAATGACCAGACCAGCACGCCTCCTATGAGCAGAACCCAGACGGTCGTCACGAAGAAGATGACCACACCGGCGACGACGCCGGGCGGGCCAGCGATACCGTCGGGCTGATCGTTCCACCTTATCTTCGCAATCGCAGGGCAATCGTTCTTGGCGGGGCGGCCGAAGGCCAGTTGTCCTTCTTCGCGATACACCGACGGATCCTTACTGGTGAACCCGTCGAAACGCGGCGCCGGGCACAGTGTTCCGGGGCATGGACCTCTGCCGCGCATCATCAGACCTTGGTCCCCAATGCAGAGAGGGCAGAAGTCCGACACGCTGGTTTGACCGCAACCGCGACCGCTGATTGCAGTTGGAGATGACGTGCCGGGTGCCACTACCCGACATGAAATGGCCGAAGACGGCTGTTCGTGAACGCGGAGAATAGAATGATGAAAAAGCCAATAGTATCAACTTTGACCGCCACGCTCTTACTGGCAGGCATCGGCGTGGCAGCTGCCGACACGGTAGTCGTCAGCCCCGACGAAGAAACCGCCATTCGGGAATATGTGACGACAGAGAAGGTCACGCCTGTCGAACCACCCGCAGGTGTCGATATCACGGTGGGAGCGACCCTGCCGGACACCGTCGAACTGCACACGCTCAGCGTGCCTAAAGTGAAGCACAAATACGAATATGTCGTGATCGGCAAGAAGACGGTGCTGGTCGAACCCAGCACGCGCAAGATCGTGCATGTGATCGGGGGCTGAGGCTCTCGCCCCGACAACGGGGATCATTGGGGGGCGGCGTCCCTGCCAAGCAGGCGGCGCCTTCCCTTTCTACGCCGCCCTTCGCCCTCTCCTTAACGCGTGCGTCATGGTGAATACATCGGGCTGAATGCCGGATTCCACCTGCGCCCAAGTGACTGGTGCGGCGATCGGAAATCCATGCCGGGCACGGGGCGACCAGGCGCCAACCGCCGTATTGCCACGGCCGTTGCGCAAGTAGTCGAGAAAGATATGGCCGGTTCGAGCCGACGGGGCAGCTGAAAGGACGTAAAGGTCAGGACGTTCGTCGAGCAGGCGCTGCGCAACCGCTCGGGCCGCCTTTCGAGCGGCATCATGAGTGAGGCGTTTCTCGAACGGCGCCATAAGGTGGATGCCTTTGCCGCCCGTCAGTTTCGGCCAGCTCGCCAGGCCTGCCTCCTGCAGGAGATCGCGCAGGCGCAACGTTGTCTGGATGACCTGATCCCATTCGATCCCCTCTCCCGGATCAACGTCGAGCACAAGCCGGTCGGCATGCTCGATGTCATTCACAGTCGCATTCCACGGGTGCAGTTCGACGGCATCCATCTCGACGAGGCCGAGCAGGCCATCGAGGTCGTCGATCCAGACGCGCACACCTTCTCCGCCCTCACGCTTCTGAATGTGCAGTTGATGCACGCTCGGCGGGATTTCCGGGAGAGGACCGCGGTGGAAGAAGGTTATGCCGTGCGTGTGCCGTACCAGCTTGAGCGGCCGTTGGGCGAGATGATCGAGCGCCCGTCGCGCGACCTTTCGCCAGTAAGCGCGCAGCTCGTCTTTGCTGGGCACCACGGCATCAGGCAGCAGTTGCAGGATGTTCTCGCGGGGCACGCCGTGGGTGCTGCCAGCGCCGCGCGGCTTTGATTGTGCGGCCGGTTTGCGCGGCAATGGCGCCAGATCCTGCCGCAAGCCCTTGTACACCGCTTCCCGAAGGACCCCACGATCCGTTTCGCCGCTGAAACCGACCTCCGCGAGAACCACCGGCTGGACCCAGGTGGCTTTCGGTTTGTCTATGGGGTGACTGAGCGGCGAACTGGTCTGAATGAGTGGATCCAGGATTTCACGGAGCTGGCGTGCGCTCGTCAGGGTGTAGCCGGTCCCGACCTTTCCGGCATAGATCAGCCGCCCGTCCTGCTGTCGGCCAATGTACAGGGAAGCCACTCGGCGCGGGTGAGCGCCCAATTTTTCAACGAACGCCACGATCGGAAAGGTGTCGGAGCGGGAGCATTTGACCTTGCGCCATGTCTCCGATCGGCCGGACCGATAGGGCGCATCGACGCGTTTGGAAACTATTCCCTCCAGGCCAAGGCGGCAGGCGTGCTCGAACACCTGCTCGCCGCTCACCTTCAGATGGTCGGAATATACCAACCCGGACTCTGCACTCTCCAGCAGCTTCTGCAATGCCGCCTTGCGGTCGATCAGTGGGCGGCTGCGCAGGTCGCGACCATCAAGCCGGAGCAGATCGAAAGCATAGTAGATGATCTTGCTCGGCCGCTTGCCGAGCTCGCGCTCCAGCGCCTGGAAGTCGGGGCGGCCCATTGCACCGAGCACCACGGCCTCACCATCGATGATGGCCGACCTGGCTGGGAGCTTTTCAACGGCCTCGACGATCGATGGATATCGCTCAGTCCAGTCATAGCCTCGCCGCGTGTAGGCGCGTGCTTTGCCACCATCGAGGACGATTTCCGTGCGGTATCCATCATACTTGATTTCGTGAATCCATTCGCTTCCGGCAGGCGGCTTGCTGGCCAGTTCGGGCATCTGAAACTCGATGAACGACAGCGGCGCTCTCGCCGCCCTGGAAGGCATTCACGCACGCTCCTCGAAGCGAGACTCAACTGGATCGCGTCAATCCGGTTCCGGAGCTTGCGGCCGAAACAATCCATTTGCCCGGCACAATCAGGACCCAAACTTAGCGGATGAGAACGCATGTGAAAGGTTCCCGCGGCATCGGTCTCTTTCGCGGGAAGGTCGCCGCGTAGTTCGTTGGATGCGGGAAGGGCAAGTTCGACAGATCGACGTTCACGCAAGAACGAAACGAAGCGCGCGCTGGATCTCGAAGAAGTCCTTTGCCGCGAAAGCGACCGCGCGCGGTCCATGCGAACGCGCGCCCGGATACCAAGAAGCTCGAAACGCGTCGGACGGATTGGAGAATTCCACGACAGCCTCGTAGGTCTCAGCCAACGGCGGAACCAGCCCGGAGAGGTCGCGGGAAAGGGCGGCCTCGACACCCTGCCGGATCAGCGCCCGGGAACACGCTGGCGAGAGCGAGGTCGCGGCGCGCCCTGCCCCTTCCAAAGTCTCCACCGTGGCGATGCCCGATATCATTGCGCGCGCATCGGCACAGATCCCGGCATCCCCTGCGAGAAAGGCAGACGGTACTCCATAGCGGGAGGCGCAGAGTGCGTTCACGGTGAATTCGGAGACGACCTCTCCGTTGAGCAACAGCCGTGAGACGGCGGTGCTAGTGGTATGGGCCAGGGGGTTCGCCTCGGTTCCCGCCTTTGAATGGTAGCCAACATAGATCGCCGCAGCGAAATCGGCAGCTATGCCGAACATCATGCTATCGGGATGGCCGGACCAGCCCCGGATTACCCGGACATAGTCGGGCAACAGATCGAGGACGAGATTGCGGCCGCTGTCATGCGCGTCCTTGACGACGATTTGTTCGGCGCCGGCGGCGCGCGCACCCTCGCAGGCTGCCACCACCTCGGCCGTCATCAGCATCCGGAACTCGCGATGATCCGAATGGCTACGATCGGCCTCGTCCCAATGAGCGATACCGGCGGTTCCTTCTATGTCCGCGCTGAGGAATATCTTCACTGTAGCGGGTTCTCCATCAGCCATGCCGCGAGCGCCGGGAACGAACGGCCAGTGCGCCCTGTCGTAGCCGGCGCGGCACAAAGCGCATTCAACACCGCCTCCTGCGTCGCCTCCGCGGCGGCGCGGAACGGCATGTCGATGCGATCATCGGCAAGCTGCCGGAGGGACTGGAAAGCTTTCCGCGGTTCATGCGCGACCGGATCGGCCGTGGTGAAACACAAGGCGATGTCGCCGCTGCCATTGCCCCAGAAGGCACCGAGGCGCGCCAGTCCGGCCCCGGCTCGGCGAGCCACGCGGCGGAGCTGACGGTCACCGAGCGGTAGGTCAGTGGCAAGAATTATGATGACCGATCCCTTTTCCGTCTCCGCAGACGAGCGCGGGTTGGGCCGGCGGCCGTCCGGCAGCACGAGGTCCCCTACCCGCCCGAAATTGGCCAGCACGAGCGCTCCTAGCGTATAATCGTCTCCGTCGATCCGCATCAGCCGCGAGGCGGAACCGATGCCGGCCTTGAAGCCGAAGCTTGTCATCCCGGTCCCCGCTCCTATCGCACCCTGCAGCACCGCACCGCCCCTGGCGTCGTCGAGCGCCGCCTCGGCGTCGGCTGTGGTCACTGCCATGGCTTGGATGTCGTTGATCACGCCATCATTGCACTCGAAGACCAGCGGATTGACGGTGGAGGTCTCGCGGCCGATGTCCGGATTGGCCGCGATCGCCCGGCGCACCAATGCTTCTGCGCATGGTGCGACGGAGAACGTGTTGGTCAAGAGGATCGGTGTTTCGACGGTGCCGAGTTCGGCCACCTGCATCATGCCCACGGACTTGCCGAAGCCGTTGATCACCTCTATTCCCGCGCGAACTTTCTGGCGGAAAAGATCGCCTTGGTGCGGAAGGATGGCCGTGACTCCGGTGGCCAGCGTCTCACTGCAAAGGGTGCGGTGGCCGACCGTCACCCCGACCACATCGGTGATGGCATTCAGCGATCCCGGCGGCAGGATGCCCGAGCTCAAGCCGAGATCGCGCGCTGATGGCATTCCGGAACCCTTCATCATGCCTCCGCTACAGTCTCCCGGCCTTTTTCAGGCTGCGCAGGAAGGCCTGCGTCCGCTCACGCTTCGGATTGCCAAATATCTCAGCCGGCGACCCCTGTTCATAGATTGTCCCGGATTGAAGAAAGCAGATCCTGTCGGCGACTTCGCTGGCAAAGCCCATCTCGTGGGTGGCAAGCATCATGGTCATGCCCTTGGCCGCGAGATCGCGCACGATGTCCAGAACCTCCGCCACGAGTTCGGGATCGAGAGCGGAGGTGATTTCGTCCAGCAGGAGCAGCATGGGGTCCATCATCAGGGCGCGCACGATGGCAACGCGCTGCTGCTGCCCACCGGAAAGCCGGTCGGGGTAGTCGCCGGCCTTGTGCGCCAGGCCGATGCGCTCGAGGAACGCCATCGCCCGATCCTCGGCCTCGCGACGCTTCATGCCGAGCACTTTCAGCGGCGCAAGCGTGGTGTTTTGCAGCACCGTCATGTGGGGAAACAGGTTGTACCCCTGGAATACGATGCCGATGTCGCGCCGAAGCCGGTCGAGATCCACCCCCGGCCCGGTGATCCGGTCGCCATGGATGCGAACTTCGCCGAGTGAGATCTCCTCCAGCCGGTTGATGCAGCGCAGCAGCGTAGATTTACCGCAGCCCGACGGGCCGATCAGGCAGATTACCTCATGCTCTTCGACGGAGAGCGACAGGTTGGAAATGACCTCGACCGAGCCATAGTGCTTGGTCACGCCATCGATTTCGAGCAGCGCCACGCTTCAGCCTCCCGCCCTGATCCGGCGTCGGTCGCGCTCGATCAGCCGATCGACAAACCGCGCCTGGGGGATGGTAATGGCGATGAACAGGATCGCGACCGTGGTCACCGCCGAAAGGTTGAAATTGTTGGCCGCTATGATCTTCGACTGGTTGAAGGCGTCGATGGTACCGATGATGGCAACCAGCGCGGTGTCCTTCTGCAGGCTGATGCAGTTGTTCATCAGCGGCGGAATGATGTTGCGCACGGCAAGCGGCACGATCACGTAGCGCATGGTCTTGAAATGGCTGAGCCCGAGCGAACGGGCGGCCGCGACCTGGCTATGATGCACGCCCTCGATCCCGGCACGATAGACCTCCGACGTATAGGCCCCGTAGGTCAGCGTCAGCGCGATGACTGCATAGGCGGTGGAAGAAAGGTGCGACAGCACCGGCAGGTCGGTCAGCGGCAACCCGAAGCCGATCAGGTAGATGGTGATGATAGCGGGCAGGCCGCGAAACAGGTCGCCATAGGCGATGGCGAGGAAGCGCAGAGGCCGCCCGGCATCGCCAGGAAGCGTGCGGGCAACAGCCACCAGCAGCGACCATATCAGGATCAGAACTGCCGAAACCGCGAAGATGACAATGTTGGTGCCGAAGGCCCGAAGTACCTTGCCGGCGGATTCGCGGATCAGCGCCAGATCGAAGAAGGTACGGCTGACAGCGGCATCGTTCAGCACCATGAACCAGGCACCACCGGTCACGATAAGCAGCGCTCCGCACCAGGACAGCGCCTGCCAGGCCGCCATTGAGGCCTCTGCGCCAAGCGCGCGAGCGGCATAGACATCGTCGCTGCGGCTGGAAGCCAGTGATTTCAGGAAAGCACGCGCAGCGATCACCAACACGACCGCCGCAGCCAAGGCGGCGATCGCTCCCGGCACCACCACGGCAGTGGACGCGATACCTTGCGAAACGGCGAAGGAACCGATGTGCTGGACCGAGACAGCGACGGCAACGAAGGTCAGCACAGCCAGCGCAAGGGTTAGCGCCGTGCGGCCGCGATATGTGCGCGTAACGGTCCGGGCGCGCCATGCTGCGGCGCGCCCGGCTTCGTCCGATTTCGCGTGGTGATCGAGCACCGCCATGAACTCAGTACTTCCAGACTGGGACGTCGGCCGGCGTCTTGCCACCCCATGCGGGGGCCAGATATTGCAGCTCAAGGTCCTTGAGCGTGCCGTCTTGCTGCATATCGGCGATGATCTTGTCGATCACCGGCTTTGCCGGCGAACCCTTGGGGTAGATTCCCGCGGTCTCACCGCCGACGTCGTACTGGCCTACCACTTCGAGCTTGCCGTTCGAGGCGGCAACCTGGCCTAGAACGATGGACAGTTCCGTCATTGCCACATCGACATTGCCTGCGGCGACGGCTGTGAACATCGCCCCGGTGTCGTCGAAGACCGACAGGTTCTTCGCTTTCAACGTATCCTGCGCCCATGACACCATGGTGGTGCCCGCCTGCGTGCCGAACTTGGCGTCACGTACATTCTCTTCGGTCAAATTGGACCCCGCCTTGGCCGCGAGGCCATAGGAGCCAAACGAATAGGGTGTCGAGAAATCGACCACTTTCTTGCGCGGTTCCGTCACCGAGATCTGCGCCAGGGCGACATCGAAATCCTTGTTCTGGCCCGCGACGATGGAATCGAAGGACGCGTTCTTCAGCACGACCTTGTCGAGACCGAGGCGGTAGGCGATGTTGACCGCCATGCAGAATTCGCGGCCGTTGGTGATGCTCTCCGGCGTGTCGCCGTTGAATTCGCCGACTGCCGGCAGGTTGATAACGACGGTGAACTGGCCAGCAACCGCCGGCGTGATGTGCTCGGTGCCCTGCTTGCCGTAGAGCTTGCATTCGCCGTAGCCCTCGGCCGCTGATGCGGCCGTGCCGGCGAGCGCTACTATAGAGCCGACGGCAAGGCCGACGAGCTTGCTGCTGAATTTCATCTGGTTCTCCTCTGGTGGATAGATCGGGGTTGTGGTCGTGGTTATGCAGGCGAGACCGGCACGGAACCGAGCGCGGCTTCGATGTAGTAGGCTTGCAGTCGGCAGGTCAGCGGACCGGGCCGGCCATCTCCGATCGCGACCTCTCCGATCCTGACAACGGGGGTGACGAAGGATGAGGCGCTGGTGACGAACGCCTCGGTCGCCGCTTGCGCTTCCGCCGGTGTAAAGGCGCGCTCCTCGAAATGAAGGCCGTGGGTTTCGCAGAGCCGAAGTACTGCCTTGCGCGTACAACCGGGCAAGGTCGATTGCGAATTCGGGCGCGTCACGACCTGATTGTCGGCAGTGATGATGAAAGCTGTAGAGGATGAGCCCTCCGTAACCAAGCCGTCCTCGACCATCCAGACATCGTCATACCCCTTGGCGCGGGCCTCATGTTTGGCCAGCACCTGGCCGAGCAGCATCGCGGTCTTGATGTCCCGCCTGGCCCAGCGCAGATCTCGCGCCAGGTTGACAGCAATGCCGTTCCGTTGTGCGGGCGTGTCAGCAAGCTTTTTCGCCTGTGTGAAGGCGATGAAGTTCGGTTTAAGCCCCGCGGGATAGACAAAGTCGCGATCGGCCTCGCCCCGGGATACCTGCAGGTAGATCGTGCCTTCCATGAGAGCGTTGCGCGCCATCAGCTCGAATTGGATATGCTCCAATTCCGGACGCGGCACGGGCATGGGGATAGAAAGAGCGGCCAGCGAGCGCTCGAATCGGTCAAGGTGGAGATCATTGTCAATCAAACGCCCGGCAATGACAGCCGTGACCTCGTAGATCGCATCACCGAACAGAAAGCCGCGGTCGAAGATGCTGATACGCGCGTCTTCCTCCGGCGTGAAAACACCGTTGCAATAGACGATTCTTCCCACGATGGCTGCGTCCCCTCGTTCCTCGCACGCCAGTCGCGAGGTGCGCGCCACCCTGCAATCGCGCGCGCCGATTGCGCCAATTCATTTTCAACAACATGGCATTCCGATTTTGCATAGCTTCGACATTTCAGTATGTTGCCTGAGATACATTCGTCTTTTGCGGCAACACGGGCGCCGGATCTGGGAATAGAATAGCTGGAGAACTTCGTTGCCGTGGCGGAGGCATTCAGTTTCTCGCGCGCGGCCGGGACACGCCGTGACCAGTCGGCGCTGGCGTGTCCATTCCCGGAACGGAAAGTCCGCCGGTAGGCTGGAGCGGTCCCGGGCGTCGTCTGTATCGCACCACCATCCTCCACCAGGCTCTGGAACTTTTCAGCTGCACTGCATGTTGTCCTCCACCAGTGATGGAGAGAACCATGCATAAGGATGAAGTGAAGGGCTCGGCCAAGAAGCTGCGCGGCGAGGCCAAGGACAAAGTAGGCAAAGCCACCGGAGATGATAGCCTTCGCGCCTCTGGCAAGGCCGACAAGGCTGAAGGGAGCATTCAAAAAGGCGTCGGCAAGGTCAAAGATAAGGTCCGGGACGCCCTAAAGCATTGATGGCCGCATTGATGCAGTGGGCCCACCGGGCGTCAGCTGTGAAGCAGACTTCTGCTTCATTGCCGTGCGACAGGGCGCGACAGCGAATGACAAGGGGGGCTCGAAACATCAGGTCTGCCGTACCCGCGCCTTCTTCACGGGTCTTCACGTAATCGTGTGCAATGATGCCCTATTAGCGCTGCCTAATGATCTTTATCGCTCTGTGATGTGACGGCTGGGCGAGGAAGCCACTCACTCCGGCGTTGCGTGCCCGTCGCGTCCCCCCGGCGCGGCGGGCAAGTTCAATTTGCCTTTGGCTTGCGCCATGGCATCGGGCAGTTTCAGCCTCTGAAGCCCTATCACGCCATGCGCTGACCCCGCTGGACTTGCTGCGTGCCGGAAATGGCGACGCGCTCGCCGATGATGTCCATCAGTGGCAGGGTGTCAGAAATCGCGAGCGAGCCCAGCATCCCGTCGTCGGCCCAACCCCTGGTAGTTTTGCTCGAGGTGATACACATTCCCCGCCATGTGCAACCTCTACAATGTCACCACCACCCAGCGCGCCATCATTGAGTGGACCCGCGCTATGCGGGATCGCTCGGGTAATTTCGAGCCATCCTTTGACGTCTACCCCAACCAGCCCGGCCCGGTGGTCCGCAATGCGCCTGACGGCGAGCGAGAACTCGTAAGATTGCTATGGGGAATGCCGACACCGCCCGAGCGCGTGAAGGGCAAGGCGGATCCCGGCACCACCAACATACGCAACACGCAATATGCCCATTGGCAGCCCTATCTTGCAGCGGAGAACCGCTGCGTGGTCCCCGCCAACATCTTCGCCGAGCCTAGCCCGAAGCCGGGCGACAAGGATCCCGATACCGGCATTCAACGGAACCACTGGTTCGCGATCGGGGAGAGCCTGCCGCTGTTCTTCTTCGCCGGGCTCTGGACGCGATGGCAGGGCATCCGCAGAGTCAAGGACGGCCCCGGCGACCACCAGGTCTATGGCATCCTGACGACGCGGCCGAATGCGATTGTCGCCCCGATCCATGCCAAGGCCATGCCGGTGATCCTCACGACACAGGAGGAGGTGGAGACATGGCTCTCTGCGCCCTGGTCCGAGGCCAGGGACCTGCAACGGCCCTTGCCTGATGACCAGCTGGTGATCGTCCCGAAGCCGTCGACCCAGCTCCTGCTCAAGGCGACCAAAGCGGACTCGACAGCGCCCGTTCAAGGATCATTGTTCTAGAGGCGGGGTAACTTTGTCATTTGGTAATATTTGTTAATGAAGGGAAACGGAATCCCCGGTAATAGGGCAGCATCACTAGAAGGGCTTGATGTTGCCAGAATTGCACCAGCGCGGAGTTGAGCTTGTCGTCGAGCTATTGGATGCGATTGACGATATCGAGCGCCTGGACACTGAAGAAGTCCGGGCGCTTCTGAAGGAAACAGCATTCGTGCTTGGCGAGGTGCTGAAGCGAGATGTCCCCAGAGAGCTGCGGGACGCGGACGACAGCGGCCTTGGCGCAGGACATGCTCTGCCGAAGATGCCGCCTCTTTAGTGCGTCTGATCCCTGCGCGAGGGGCGCCCGTTGTTCTAGGTTCTAAAAGATTCCGGCTTTCTGATCCGTCCTCCGACTCGTTTGCCGGACACTTCAGTAGGCGCCCTCACCTCGGGAACAGTATTTCGCCCTTCCCCAGCACTGCATTGTCGCCGCCATATCTCAGCGGCGCGTTGCCCAGGAGTGGACGTTTGAGGATGCCTTCGGCAATCAGGTGGCGATCAACAAGCGTGGCGAAGACGTTGTCCGGGGCGCCGGATTCGACGAAGCTCGGCGACAGGTTCCTCGGCGCGCGATCAAGAAGGATCGAGCCACGGCGCATCAGGTAGCCCGGCATTTCGCCCGCGGTGCCGGCCACAACCAGCGTTCCGGCGATCATGCGGCAACCGGCATGGTTGCCGCAGCCCTTCAGCACCGTGATCAGGCCACGCCGCATCCGGTCGCCGGCGAAGTCGCCTGCCTTGCCCCTGACGATCAGCATGCCGCCGGCCATGCCTGCAAGCTCGCCCGCAAGCGGCGCGCCGAGATGGTCGCCGGCGCGGCCCCAGATCTCCAGCCTGCCGCCGCGCATGCCCGACCCGGCATGCGGCCCGGCATTGCCCTCGATCGTCAAGCGGCCGCCGCGCATGCCGCGCCCGGCCTGAGCACCGACATCGCCGATGACCCGGACCGTGCCTTCCGTCATTCCGGCGGCCACGCAATCGAAGCGGTCACTGCCGCCGTCGAAGACCATGTTCTCAACATCCGAGCCGGCGACCCGGAAAATGTCACCCACCGTAGAAGCGCGTTTGGACTGGCCGATCCTGATCTTCTCGATGGCATGCCGATCCAGCACAGCCAGCCGCTGAGGCGCGAGCGGCGCAAGGTCGAGCCGCTCCGGCGGCTTGGCGATCAAAGTGAAGGTCAGCGCTTTCACGGCAGCAGGTCTTTCAGATGATAATGGAACTTGCCGAGCTTGCCGCCGTAATTGCCGGCACTGATGCGCTTCGCGCCCTTCTTGGCTCCCAGCCTGGTCACGGCCTCGATGCCGGCGCTCATAGCGGCAGCGACCGCGTCGCTGGTCTCGCCGTCAATGACAATCTCCAAGACGCCGTTGATGTCGGGCCCGAGCTCGCTCTTCACGACACCGCGCAGGGTCGGGGCGAAGGCCTCGTTGGTCGAAGCCATCATGCCCTTGTACTTGCCGCCGACCTTAGAGCCCGAACGCACGATGCCGCCTGGGAATGGCATTATCGCGCCGGGCACCTGGTTCATGGCTTCTATTGCCGCCTCCGCAGCGGCTAGCGCCTTGGCGCCGCTTTCGCCGAGCAGCAGCAGGTTGCCACCGCCGACAGCCTCCTTGGTCATGCCAGTCGTCGCCTCGCACAGGAACTCGCCGTCCATCACCGGCACCCGCCAGAAATGCTTGCCCCCAAGCTTCTTCGAGATCTGCCAGCCATCGCCGAAATAGCGCAGCGCCGAACCGAGCTTCAGCTGATTGGGCCCGTCGAGCCCGGCATAACAAGCGCTGCCGGGTGACGTCAGAACGCATTGGCCGACGCGGTTCGTGAGCTGCTTCTGCAGCTCGTCGGTGCTCACCGCAAAGATCATCACGCGGCAGCCTGGGCGCCCGTCCGGCGTCGCCGACGGCGGCAGCTCGACATCGATCGCCGCCTCGCAGCCGCAACCGATCACCGACGTCGCAAAGCCTGTCATCGAGGCTGCCGCCTGCAGCGCCCATTTTCGGCTCGGAGCGGTGATCAGAACGGCCGTCGCGCGCATGCCGAAGGCCTCCGCGAAGGTGTCGTCGATCACGACGCCATTCACCTCCAGCTTCTCTAGCTTCGGCATGGCACCTCGCGGAACGGCTCTTCGCGAACAATCGCGGCATCGGGGAAGGTAAACCAGTCGAGGGAGAGGCCGTAGCGGCGCTGGTGATAGTCCTCGAGCCGGCGCACGATCGCGCCGTCCGGCGGTGGATTGAGCCGGAGCGCCCTCCCCCAGCGATAATGGGTGACCTCGCCGTCCCTGACGACCAAATCGCCGTCCTTGAACACCAGCGCGGCCCGCCCGAGCATCTTCGCGATATTCTTGTCCTTGCGGTAGACCGCAACGTCCGCGACGGCGCCGGCGCCGAGGTGGCCACGATCGGCCAGGCCCAGCAGCTTCGCCGGGGCGGCGCGCGTCATTATCGCGATCTCCTCGAAAGTGTATTCCCGGTCGATCGAGGCTAGTGTCGAGAGCGCCATAGCGGACTTCGAAAGCGACGCGGCCATCTCGTTGCGCGCATCGCGACTCATCAGCAGTTCGAAGAGCTTGGGATAGACGGTAAAGGGCGCACCGTTGGGATGGTCCGTCGTGAAGAAGACGCGCCAGGGGTCATTGATCAGCAGGAACAGCTCCAGGCCTATCGCCCACTGGATCGTGCCGTAATAATCCGGGCGGTAGCGGTAAGGCACGATGCCGCCGCCATTGCCGTCTCCGTCGTGGATGACGAACTTCTTCGGATGGGCCGTGCCGCGCGCCGAGAATTGCCTGAGCACGTCGGAGGATACAGTGACAGTCTGGCCGAACATCACCTGGCCGACGTCGATCGTCACTTCCGGCGTGGCATTCACCAGCTCCGCCAGCCGCGCAGCGGATGAAGAGAATTTGCGCCTGCCTTCTGTGCCGTAGCCGTAGAACTGGAGGTGGGCGAGATGAAGCGGCATGCCCTCTGCCGCCGCGATCGTCGCTGCGGCCGTGTCGGCGGCCCCGGCCACGCCGAGATTGTTGCAGTGCACATGCAGCGGATGCGGAATGCCGAGCTTGTCGACCGCCGCCTGCAGTGTCTTGACGATCTTCCTCGAGCTGACGCCATAGGAGGGCACGACATCATCGAGTGAGAAGGTGCGGACATTCTCCTTGAAGGCGGCCGCGCCTCCCGCATTGATCACTTTCACCCCGAGCGCGCGGGTCGAGCCGACGGTCCATGCGACATAGTCCTCGATCATGCGGGCCGAGGGCTCGTCGCGGATCATCGACAGCAGGAAGTCGTCATTGCCGAGGATGGCCAGCGTTCCCTTGTCGATGATCGGAATATCGGCAAGCTCGAGGTGGGTGTGCAGCGCCGCGCCCGGCGGCATAGCCGGCTCGATGACCGTGGTGAAGCCCATGCTGGCGTAGCGGCAGCCGGTCTCGAAAGTCGACCAGCCGGCATTGGAGAGGGGCGTCGCCGCAGGCCGCGCCTCATGGGCTGAATGCTGTTCCGGCAGAAGCAGCCGCGCCGTGTTCACATTGCCGCCGCCGATATGCGAGTGGATGTCGATCGCCCCCGCCATGACAATGCAGCCGGAAGCGTCGAAGGTGCGGTCGGCCTTGCCGTCGGGCGGTGCATCGACGATCTCCTGGTCCCTGATCCAGATATCGCCCTTGCCGGCACGGCCGCTCGCGGGATCGATGATTTCGCCGCCGCCAATCTTCGTCAGCATGGGAAAGGCGCCCCCGCAGTGGCGTGCTCAGCGATCGAGCGGAGGATCGCCGCTGCCGACGGCAGCTCGGAAGACGATTGCGCCGCGATCCAGGCCAGGCTCCCGGTGCGGGCCGAGTAGACGACGGCGTCGTGATCGACACCGGCTTCGCCGACCGGGATTGTGACCGCTGCCCCGGGAATACGGTAGGCCGTCTTGGCGAGCGCAATCAGCTTGGTGCTGTTCTGCTTTGCAGGCGGCTCACCGCCGTTGCTCGAAACCCACAGATGGAAATCCGCTTCACCGGCAGCAATCGCCCGCTGCACGTCGAAACGCCAGGGATCGAATTCCGGAAATCCGCGGGCAAACCCGGTGCGCAGCCCATAGCCGGAGATCCAAGTCGAGGCGAGCGTCGAACCCCAGCCACTCTCGCTCGCCGGTAGATGTAGCCCGGCCGCGCGCGACCTGCGATTGAGGTCGGCGATCAGCCCTTGCAGCATCTCCAGCGCAAGCCCGTCGGTTGCGTGGCCGGAGAACAGAAAGACTGGAAAGCGTGCGTCTGCGAGCGCATTCTGGAATCGGCCGAAATTCGAAACGGGCACTGTGACCTGACGTCCGGCGCATTGCGCTCTCAAGGCCGCCAGCGTGGCGCCCAGCCCCGGCGCGCCGCAGGACAGCCGAACTGACCGCCGCCCGGAGCCCAATGAGGGTGCGCGCGTCCTGCCATCGCCGATCAGGAAGAATTCGCGCGAATTGCTGGGCGACAGATCGGGAACCGTCTCGGCTAGCTCGGCCACGAAATCGCGATGCATATCGGGCAGCTCGCCCACGATTGCCACGACATCGGCCCGCCGCCGCACCTCGCCGGGCGAAACGAACATGCCGCCCCTGTCGGTGAAGAGCGCCGTCTCGCGCGCGAGCGCCTCGCCATCCACATGGTCGTAGGCGGCGCCTACCCGCTCTGCGAGGGCGATCGCGGCGCGTGTGCCATGTATGTCCGTGTCAAAGCTGAAAACCGGGCAGCGGCTCGAAGATAGAAGCGCCGCAGCATGCTCGACCGCGCGCTCGATCAGCGTCTCCCGGTTGCCGATCCAAGCAACCGCCATCCACTACGCTACTTTCTGGTGCCGGCCCGATTTTAGACGAAACAGAAAAGGCCGTGAACCCCTGCAGAAGGGCAATAGGGCAATAGGGCAATAGGGCAATAAGGCAATAGGCGGGAGAGCACCGGTCAGCGCCGAGCTGTTGGCGGATCTCCTATTCCCCTATTGCCCTATTGCCCTATTGCCCTATTGCCTTCGCTCAGTCGTATTTGACGTAGGCGAAGCGCTGATCCGTCGGCGGCGTGCCTTCCAGCGCGCCGCCTTCCTTGGCGGGCTGCCACTGGACGACATCCTCGATCTTCTTGGCCAGCTCGAAATCCTTGTCGGTGACGCCTTTTGCGGCATGGTTCATCAGCCGCACCTCGACCCAGGCGTAAGAGGCGGTGATGTCCGGGTGGTGCCATGCCGCCTCCGCCAGATGGCCCACCGTGTTGATGACCATCAGTGTCCCCTTCCAGCTGTGAGTCTTGTATTTGCGGCGGATCCAGCCCTTTTCATAGAACCATTTCGGCAGCTCCTTCTGGAGCCGGTCCACGATCTCGTCTTCCGAATAGACCTTTTCCTTCGTCGTCTCGCTCATTTCGGCCTCCGCATATCGCTTGGGTTCGGTCAGTGCCCCGGAAACCAAAGTACAGGTTCCACCGCCCTCTCGCGCTTGCCCTCGGGACGAAACAGGCTATCATGGCTGCGGGCACCTGGACTTCCTGATGCATGATGATGCACCCATCGGGGGGCAGATGTCGATTTCTGTTACGATAAGAGTGCCCGCCCGTCTTCATCTTGGCTTCCTCGATCCCAGCGGCAGCGCCGCTCGGCGTTTTGGCAGTGTCGGTCTCCCCCTCAGCCAGCCTGAAACCGTAGTGACGCTGTCGCGCTCGGGCGAAACCATGGTCAGCGGCCCGGATGCTGAACGCGCCGCCGCCCATCTGACGGCGCTATGTAGGCAACTCGACATCCGCGCGCAGCATCGTCTGACAATCGAACAGTCTATCCCGCGTCACGCCGGCCTCGGCTCGGGCACGCAGATCTCGCTGGCGGTCGCCGCGGCGCTGCGCACCTTGCATCGCCTTCCGCTCGACATCGACGGCGACGCAACCCTGCTCGCGCGCGGCAACCGCTCCGGCATCGGCATCGCCAGCTTCGCCGAGGGCGGCGTGATCATCGATGCCGGCAGGAGTGACAGCGGCCGGCCACCAACGGTCATCGCCCGCCTACCATTTCCGGACGATTGGCGGATCATCCTGATCCTCGACCACATGCAAAGCGGGCTGCACGGCGAGGACGAAATCGAAGCCTTCCGCTCGCTCCCGCCCTTCCCCGCAAGCGGCACCGGCGCAATCTGCCATCAGGTGCTCACCGGCGTCATGCCGGGCCTGATCGAGCGCGACCTTGCTGCTTTCGGCGCGGCGATCACGGCGATCCAGTTGCTCGTCGGCGCGCATTTTGCGCCGGCCCAGGGCGGCATGTACACCTCGAAGCGGGTCGAGACCATTGCCCATGAACTTGCGCAGGCAGGGGCAGTCGGCATCGGCCAAAGCTCGTGGGGGCCGACCGGCTTCGCCTTCGCCCAATCGGAGAACGCCGCAGTAGAGATGGTCACGGCCGCCCGAAAAGGCGCTGCGCAAGGGATCGAGGTCAGGGTCGTCCAGGGCAGGAATTCCGGCGCGAAGATCAGCTCGACCGGGCTCGATCTTGTCGGCACCTGAGTCTCGGCCCGGCGTCGCATAGTTTGGAGAGGCAAATGGCCCGCAAGCACATTCTGCACATGCTGACCCCACTGGCTCATATGAGCCCATTCGACGTGAACATGGCACTGGACGCGGGTTTCGACGCCGTCGTGCCCTATGTCGGCGTGAAGGTCGGCGAAGTGACCGGTCTTGTCCAGGATGCGATCTTCTCCCGCCCACCGGATGCCGGCGTGGACACCGGCATCTTTATCGCCGGCAAGGACGCTCCATTGGCCCTCGACATGTTCGATGCAGCGAAAAAGGCGATGGTGCCGCCCTTCCAGGTTTCCGTTTTCGCCGATCCGGCCGGCTCGTTCACTACTGCGGCGGCAATGGTCGCCAAGGTGGAGAAGGCGCTGCAGAAGAAGTTCGAGCGCGGCCTGAAGGATACTGAAATCGCCATTTTCGGCGCAACCGGTGTGGTGGGCTTCTGCACCGCCGTCATTGCCGCAAACGAGGCCGCCAAGGTCACTATAGTCGGGTATGACGGGGTCGAGCGCGTGAAGAAGATCGCAGCGGAGATGAAGTCCCGCTTCAAGGTGGAGGTGGAACCCGTCGATGGCTCGTCCGATGAGCGTAAGAAGGAGCTGGTCGAGACCACGCAGGTGATACTCGCTGCCGCCAAAGCGGGCGTTCAGGTGATTTCAAGGGAGCATTTGTCGGCGGCGGACAAGCTGCTCATTGCTGCTGACGTTAATGCGGTTCCGCCGGCTGGCATCGAGGGTCTCGCCGTCAATGCCAATGCCGACCCGCTCGAAGCGACAAAAGCGGTCGGCATCGGCCCGCTTGCCATCGGCAACGTCAAATACAAGGTCGAATCTGGCCTCTTCAAAAAAATGATCGAAGCGGACAAGACTGTCGCCTTCGACTTCCAGGATGCATTCACCCTTGCTCGCGAGACCGCAAAGTAGTGCCGGCTTCCTGCTGATCGCAGCGATCTCGGGCCGTGCGCTGGCGGCGGCGGCACGACGGGCCGGTTACCGGCCGCTGGTCGCCGACTTCTTCTGCGATACGGATACCGTCGCGATGGCCGAGCGCGCGCTCAAACTTCCCGGAGATCTCAAGAGCGGCATCGACCAGGCGCGCCTGATGGAGACGGTTCGGCAGCTGGCCGGAAACGACCCGCTCGCTGCTGTTGTCCTGGGATCGGGCTTCGAGCGAAAGCCGGAGATCGTCGACGAGCTCGCCCGTCATTTTCCCCTGGTAGGAAACCGCGCGGCAGCTATCCGCCGGGTCAAGAATCCTCAGTCCCTTGCCGAAGATTGCGCCGCACTCGGCATTCCGCACCCGGATTTTCGACGGGAGGCGCCGCCCGACCCGGAAAATTGGGTGGTCAAGGCCTCAGGGGGCGCGGGCGGCACGCATATCAGGCGGGCCAACGGCCACGCGCCGGCCTCAGGTCACTACTTCCAGCGTTTCGTTTCCGGCAGCAGCATCTCGGCGCTCTTCATCGGCGACGGACGCAGTGCGCGCGTCGTCGGCTTCAGCCGGCAGTGGACCTCGCCTGCGCCAGAAGCGCCCTATCGTTATGGCGGCGCCGTGCGGCTGAAACGCATTGGTCGACGGGATGCCGAGCTGATCGGCGGCTGGCTTTCCGGCCTCGCGGAGCGCGCCGGCTTGGTCGGCCTCTGCAGCGCCGACTTCATCCGCAACGCCGATCGCTACCAGCTTGTCGAAATCAATCCGCGGCCCGGCGCCACGCTCGACATTTTCGACAGCACCGAAGCGCCGCTGATCGAAGCGCATCTCAACGCCTCGCGGGGCGAGCCCTACCAGCTGCCGCGCTTTGCCGATTCGATGGCATCCATGATCACCTACGCCTCCGGGCCGGTGATGCGTTTTCCGGCGCTCGCCTGGCCGGATTGGACAGCCGACCATCAGTCTGCCGGCACGCGGCTTGCCGCGGGCGACCCGATCTGCACGATCCTGGCTCGCGGTCGCAACGCCGCCGTGACGCAAAGGATCGTCAAGGCGCGCGCCAGAGACCTGCAGCGCTATTTGGAGGAGAGCTGACATGAGGGACGGTTCGGCGTTCCTGAACGACAATGCTCAGCGCATCGCCGACGGCATGGTCCGCGACGCCGATCGCCTCCGTGTCGCGGTCTCGACCGGCTCGTCCGGCGAGCGCTTCATCGACGCCGGCGCCAAGGTCACCGGCAGCATCGAGGCCGGCTTGCGGATAGCCGAAGCCACAATGGGCGGTCTCGGCAGCATTTCGGCGGTCATCGACCGCACGCTGGAGACATGGCCCTTCACGCTGGAGGTGCGTTCCTCCCAGCCCGTTCTTGCCTGCCTCGCCAGCCAATATGCCGGCTGGAACCTTTCGAACGGCGACTATTTCGCAATGGGCTCCGGTCCGGCACGGGCGCTTGCGCGGGTCGAGCCGTTGTTTTCCACACTTGCCTATCGCGACACGGCTTCCTCGGCCGTGCTCGTTCTCGAGACGCCGAAACCGCCGCCGCCTGCCGTCGTGGAGAAGGTGACCAAGGCGACTGGGCTGCCGGCCGATAAGCTAACCTTCCTCTACGCGCCGACGCAGAGCCTGGCCGGCACCGTGCAGATCGTCTCCCGCGTGCTGGAGGTCGCGATGCACAAGGCGAACGATCTCAAATTCCCGCTGGAGAACATCCTCGACGGGATCGGCGCCGCACCACTCCCGGCTCCGCACCCGGACTTTCTGACCGCCATGGGGCGGACCAATGACGCGATCATCTACGGAAGCGTCGTCCAGCTGTTCGTGAAGGGACCGGCAGCACAGGCCAAGGAGCTGGCTCAAAAGCTGCCGAGCCACACGTCACGGGATCACGGTCAGCCCTTTGCCGAGATTTTCAAGAAATTCAAAGGCGATTTCTACGCCATCGACCCCTTGCTGTTCAGCCCCGCCGAGGTCATCGTGATGGCGCTCGAAACGGGCGAGACGTTCCGCGCGGGACGGCGGGATCTGAAGATGCTCGAGAGGAGCTTGGGGTAGGATATTATTGTAGATCTGGATTTTGCGTTGACGCTCTACGTTGCCCCCCTCTGTCCTGCCGGACATCTCCCCCACAAGGGGGGAGATCGGCTTTCATATTTGACGGCGCTCATCCTGCAATGCTGCCGATTGGCGAAACCAAAACGGCCGTCCAATTTCCTCCCTTGTGGGGGAGATGTCCGGCAGGACAGAAGGGGGCGCGAAGGGGCGCCACGGTCAAACATCGTTCCCCTTCGGGACACCCCATGATCCCCCGCATCCTCATCCTCAACGACAATGCGGGCAGGCGCTATGGCAGCATCGGATACAGGCTGCGCCGGCGTGGCGCGGCGGTGGCAACGGCGCCGCTCTCGGAGATCGCGTTCGACACTGAGGGCCCTCATGGGCTGGCGATACCGGGCTTCGCCGAGCGTTTGCCTGACGCCGTGCTGGTCCGTTCAATCGCAGCGGGATCGTTCGAGGCCATCACACGTCGCCTCGGGGTGCTGCACGCGCTCGGCAGGCTTGGCGTGCCGGTATGGAACTCCGCACAGGCGATCGAGCGCTGCGTCGACAAGTCGATGACGACATTTCTGCTCAAGCAGGCGGGACTGCGGACGCCGCCGACTTTCGCCGTCGAAGGACGCGCCGCGGCAGAGGCGATAGCTGCTCGCGAGCTCGTACGGACGCCGCTCGTGTTGAAGCCGCTCTTCGGCGCGCAAGGCCGCGGCATAAGAATGATCCGTGCGCTGTCGGACCTCCCAATGACGGAGGAGGTGAACGACGTCTATTATCTCCAGCATTACGTGCCGCGCGACGGCCCACCCTTCCGGGACTTCCGGGTCTTCGTCTGTGCGGGCAAGATAGTGGCGATGATGAGCCGCCGCGGAACCGACTGGATCACCAACGTCAATCGCGGCGCCATACCAGAGCTTGTCTCCGCGCATGACGAGACCGAGCTCGCCGAATTGGCGATCGCCGCGGCGGCTGCGGTCGGCGCGGCTTTCGCCGGCGTCGACATCGTGCCCGCGGCCGACGGCAGCCTGTCCGTGCTCGAGGTGAACAGCATGCCGGCCTGGTCCGGCCTGCAATCGGTCGCCGCCGTCAACATTGCCGATGCGATCGCCGCCGCCTTGCTGCAGTTCCTCGCGGAGCGGGCCGACAAGGTGACAGCGGCCGCGCGCCCGTATCGTTTCGTCTCGCCGGCGAATTCGTGACATGACGCTTTCGCGGGAACTGATCCAGCTTGCCTATGAAGATGCCTGCCGGTGCGAAATCGAGGCGCTGAAGCCGGGCAACGTCCATCTGTTCGCCGACGGGCATGGCATGTCGGCCGAGCATTTCCTCGCCAGCGCCAGCGTATCGTCCCTGCCGCTCACTGACCCGGACCTCCCGGTCGGGCAACGTATCCTTCGGGCTGTCCAGGTGACTCGCCAGGCAGTCGGCACCAACACCAATCTCGGCATCATCCTTCTATCGGCACCCCTCGCCTGCGCTGCCGAAATGAAGGGCGAGCTGCGCCACAATCTGGGGTCGGTTCTCGATGACATGACCATGGACGACACGAAGGCCGTCTTCGAGGCAATCGTGCTCGCGTCGCCCGGTGGGCTAGGATCGGCCGAGACACATGACGTGCGGGAGGAGCCGAAGGCGCATCTCCTCGATGCGATGCGCGAGGCAGCCGGGCGCGACAGGATCGCGAGGCAATACGTCACCCACTTCGAAGACGTGTTCGGCACTGGGCTCAAAGCATTCGAGGCGGCGGCCTCCCGCGACGAGCGCGGTATGTGGCCCACGGTCTTTGCCTATATGGCTTTTCTCGCGGGCTTTCCGGACAGCCATGTGGCACGCAAGCATGGCGCCGCCGTCGCCGGCCAGGTACAAGAGGAAGCGGCGTCAGTCCGAACATCGCTGGAATCCATCCGCGAGGAGGCCGCGCGCATCGAACTGCTCATGGAGTTCGATCGGCGCCTGAAGGCCCGCGGCATCAACCCGGGCACCTCGGCCGACCTGACCGTGGCTTGTATTTTAGTCCACAGCCTCGGCGTCAAACTTGCGCAAACGGAACGTTGATGCTTGAATTTCCCTCGCGGAAGCAGTGCATCCGCGACTATCTAGCCAACCGGTCCGGCCAATCCGGACGCTGCCAACAAGGATAGTCGTCCATCGAGCGTCCGCTCGGGAGCGGCCTCCTTGGACTCCCTAAATACGCTCGGAGGAAACTGGCATGGCAAAGATATCGAAAGTCCTGGTCGGTGAATCGCTCGTCGGCGAAGGCAACGAAGTAGCCCATATCGACCTGATTATCGGACCGCGGGGAAGCGCGGTTGAAACAGCCTTCTGCAACGCCCTCACCAACAACAAGGACGGTTTCACCACGCTTTTGGCGGTGATCGCGCCCAATCTCCCCGCCAAGCCCAACACGGTGATGTTCAACAAGGTCACGATCAAGGGTGCCAAGCAGGCGGTGCAGATGTTCGGGCCGGCGCAGCACGCGGTCGCCAAGGCCGTGGCGGATAGCGTCGCCGACGGCATCATTCCGGCCAACGAGGCTGACGACGTATTTATCTGCGTCGGCGTGTTCATCCATTGGGATGCGGCCGACGACGCCAAGATCCAGCAGTACAACTATCAGGCCACGAAGGAAGCCCTTCAGCGGGCGGTCGAAGGCAAGCCCTCCGCAGCCGAGGTTACCGCCGAGAGGGACAAGGTCAAGCACCCCTTCGCCGCATAGACAAGAAACAGCCCCGCACAGGCAGAACCGTCTGCCGAGCCGGACGGTCTGTTGCGCCGGCTGAAATCGCTACTGGGGATTTGAGGCTTCCGATCCGGTTGGCCCTGTCTGCCGGAGGGCGCAACGCCGGTGTCCCCCTCCCTCTTGTGGGGAGGGATTCAGGGTGGGGGGTCCGACGCGCGACAAGCCAGCCCGGAGTAGTGCCGCCTGCTTCAGCCAGCCAACCTTGCAGGGTAATCGCGAGGCACCCCCACCCTGAATCCCTCCCCACAAGGGGGAGGGAGTCACCCGTGCCGCGCCATATGCCATTCCTAACCTCCAAGCAACGCCATTTGACCGGATGTCAGCGTGCCATCGTGAAGCGAGGTCGCGACCAGGGCCGCTGCGATGCCGAGCGACGACAGCTCACGGATATCGGCCTCGCCGCGCACGCCGCCAGCCGCAATGACCAGGCGGCTTCCAGCCTTAGCCCTGATTTGCTTGAGCCGCGCGAAGTCCGGACCTGCGGCCGAGCCGACCTTGGCGAGCGTCATGACGATCACCCTCTGGGGCCAGAGCTCCGGTTGGTCAAGAAGAGACGGGGGACCGCGGAACCCGTCGGCAAAGAAATCGAGCGACAGAATGAGACCGGGATGGTCGCGAAACCGTCTGAGCAGCACCTCGTCACGCTGCGACTCCGAGCCCAGCACCGGGTTAATTCCTGCTTCGGCGAGGGCCGCGGCCAGCATCTCATCTTCGGCGAGGCCCGCATCGACCCACAGATCTGGCGCGTCGCGCATGGTCCTCAGCCTGGCGAGCGCTGCGCTGTTCGGCGCACGGCCTTCGATCGCATCGAGGTCGGCGATGTAGAAGGTCGAAAAGGGATGGAGCCTGCGCAGCCCTTCGGCTACGGCGACCGGGTCGGAACTGGCGGAAAGCGACGTCACGATCGGCCGGTAGCGGTCTCGGTCGCCCCTTTCGGCCCGGACCACCTCGCCGCCTTTCAAGTCGAGGACTGGAATGATACGCAAACGTTCTCTCCGCGAGTTGTCCGCCTGTTCGATGAAGGCTAGAAAACGTGGAAAAAGCAAACGACATCGTCGCCGGCTTCGATATCGGCGGCGCGCATCTGAAGGTCACGCGCGCCGAGCACGGTCGCATCGTCGCAGCGGCGACCTTGGCCACGCCGCTGTGGCTCGGTCTCGACAGGCTGGCCTCGGCTCTGCAGGAGGCGGCGCCGCTCTATAGTGGCGCGAGCCTGCACGCCTTCACCATGACCGGCGAGCTGTCGGACATCTTCCCTTCGCGCGAGGCGGGCGTCGTCGCCCTGCTCCAGCAAATCTCTGAGCATTTCCCCTCCGGCGAGAGGCTGATCTATGCCGGGCAGTCCGGCTTCGTCGGGATCGAGGAAGCAGCGCGGCTCATTATGGAAGTGGCCTCTGCCAACTGGCACGCGACCGCGGCGCTGGTGGCGAAGCTTGCAGGCGACGCCCTGTTCGTCGACATGGGCTCGACCACCACTGACCTGATTGCGGTCCGCCAGGGCAAGGTCGCAAACCAGGGCTTTACCGACGCCGAGCGGTTGCTGACGGGCGAGCTGGTCTATACCGGCTTCACGCGCACCTTCCTGTTCGGCGTCGCGTCTTCGGCGCCGGTACGAGGCAGGCTGACGCCGCTGATGAACGAATATTTCGCCTCGATTGCCGACGTGCACCGCATTCTCGGCGTGCTCGACGAGGCCAACGACAAGCACCCTGCCGCCGACGGCAAGGAGAAGACGGTGGAAGCCTCGACCGCACGACTGGCGCGGATAATCGGCCGCGACGCCGCCGACCTGACCAAACGCGAATGGCTGGACGTCGCGCGCTGGTTCAGCGAGCAGCAGCTGCGCCTGGTCCACGACGCCGCATTTCGCGTCGCGGGCCCTCTCAGCGACGACACGTCGATCGTCGGCGCCGGAACCGGGCGCTGGCAGATCAGGCGGCTCGCCGGGCGCATGGAGCGCCGCTTCCTCGACCTGGCCGACATCATCCCGGCAGATGATGCGGTCCGCAGCCAGGCTAGCAGCGCGGCGCCCGCCGCGGCCGTGGCGCTGCTCGCATCAGAGAGGTGGTAACGCCGGGAAAGCTCACGCTCGCAGCTTCTATTTCCTCACCCGTTTTTCTCGGAGAGAGGATAAGGGTGGGGGGCAGCGCCAACTCTAAAAGAAGGAGGCTCTAACGCCTCGCCGATCCAGCGTGCTCCCCGACATCCACCTGGGCAAAATGCTCCGTCACCTTCTCTATAAGCCAGCCCCAGGCCTCCTTCTCCTGAGGCCCGGCGGTCTTGTCGATCGAGATCGTGAGATAGCCAATTTCCGTCTCGACCTTGTCGCGCGGCAGCATGCCGAGCCGGCTGACCAGGATCGCGAGCTCCAGCACCGCCGCCTTGGCGCGGTTGAAGCCGGTGAAGGGCGCGTGGGTCGCCTCGCTTACCACGCGACAGAAATGCCGCGGCCTGACGCCGTCGTCCGAGACGGTTTCGACATGAAGCACCGAATGGGCGAGAGCGGCCTTGAGCCGCGGAACCGGAAAGCCTTCGACCGGAACGGTGGGCCAGTCCCTGCGGCCGGTAAGGCAGCCGGCGAAGATGCGGACGTCGTCCGTGTAGTTGGCGATAGCGACCGGCACCTCGGCCAGATTGTCGAGCGTGACCGACGGGCGGAATGGCGCGATGACCCAGCCATCCTTCTCGGCGATGATGCCGATCGGCGCGATATGGATCTTGCCGTTCGCGTCGGCAGTCGTCACGATCGTTTCGCGAATGTAAGGCATCACTCACGCTCCTTCCCGGAGCTCTTGGCGCGCAGCGTGTGGCCGGCTTCGGCAAGCCGCGTCCTGTCTTCTTCCGGCGGTGGGGCAGCAACGCCCCAGTTGAGTGGCTCGTCCTGCGCATAGCGCTTGCCGAGCCGCCAGGCGATCTCCGCTTTCATCAGTTCCGCGCCGAGATAGAATGCATGCGCGCCGTCATTCTCGACACCGAGGTCTGGAAACAGCTCGAACGCGTCCTTCGCAACATTGTGCCCTTTGCCGTTGAAGACGTGAATGCCGTCCTCGGCGGTCATGATGCGGAAATTGGCGTCTCGCACGTCTGCGGCCAGCGCGTCGATATCCTCGCGCGAGGCGACGAAGGGCTTGCGGTCATGGACCTGCAAGAGGCCGGGATGGTAGCTGCGCGGCAGCGCGCCGTCGCTTCTGGCAGCAAACACGACACGGCGAGCGACATCGTGCTCCTCGATCGTCCGAACCGTATGCGGGCTGACATGCACGACGAGCACGTTGCGTATCTGGAGCTCCGAGCAGAGGCCGGCCAGTACCGCGGTGACGCCGGAGCTGTCGGCGTCGGTGAGCTCGGTGAGGTTGCCCGTGCCCATCAGGAGCTCTGCTTCCGGCCAGCGGTGCCGCGCCTCGATGAAACGGCCGAGAGATTGCGCAAAGCCGAAATGGATCGGGTCGAGAACGGGATCGGCAATGAACGAAATGCCGGCGCGCACCGCCGCCTCGATCGCGCGTCCGAGCGAATCCAGGTCGCCGGGGATAGACGGGATCAGCACCGGCGTCACTTCGTGATCAAAGGCCAGCGCCAGCGAATTCTCGTCGAGGCTCAAAAGATAGTCCGCCCCCGCTCTTGCGCCCGTCCGCAGCTCATCCAGATTGGCGGAGTCGACGCTGACGGAGAGACCTTCGGTCTTGAGCGCCCGCACGGCCTCGCCGAGCAGCGGGAACGGCGTCTCCGGCAGGCAGCCGAGATCGATGACGTCGGCGCCGGCGGCGGCAAGCCCCATCGCCCGCTCGACAAGCGCCGCAACCGACAGCTTTGGAGCATCGACGATCTCGGCGAAGATGCGCATGTCATGGCGTGAAAGGTCGGGCGGCTCGCCCGCGCGGCCGAGGAAGGCCGGCAGGTCGGCGACCTCGTCCGGACCGCGCACGAACGGCACGGCGAAGTGCGTCGACAGCCGCTCGAGGTCGCCGCGGTACCGTCCGGGCAGGAACACACGGCTCGCGCCGTCGGCAAGCTTCAACCGGCGTATGATGATGTCCTCGGTCATCAAGGCCGCGACCTTCACGCCGATGTCGACGACCTCCCATGCGAATTCCGTGTTCCCAAGACCGGCAAGCAGCTTTTCCAGCCGCGCTCTGGCGAGATGCCCGGTAAGGAAGACGAGACGCTCAGCCATGGCGCCGCCGCGGACAGTTTACTTTTTTCCGCGGAAAGACCGCGACATTGAAAAAGTTGTGCGAGCGGAAAAAAGTAAACTGTCCCCAGTGCTTAACCATTTTCCGCAAGCTCCGCCTGCCGCGCGCGGATCGCCCCTTCGAGATCAGCCAGCGACTCGACGACCTTTGTCCGCTCGAAACCTTTCAACCGCTCGGTATTCTCCAGGTCGATCCGGCGCGGATAGACTTTCACCAGACCGTGCGGTGCCATGGTTTCCAGCTCCGGCGCGGTATCGCAGGCAAAGACGATCGCCGGCACACGGCATTTGCCGGCCTGTGCGAACATATTGGTGGCAAGCGTATCGGAAATGCCCCAGACGCATTTCGCCACCGTATTCGATGTCGCCGGCGCCACCACCACAGTGTGATAGACACCATGGTAGAACGCGCCGACCGGCACCGCGCTCGCCGTCTTGTCGTGCAGCACGCGCATGGTGTCGGGGAATTCCAGCTTCAGGCCATACATGCGCAGCACCTCGTTCGCCGCTTTGGAGACGAAGATGTCGCAATGCACCAACTGGTGGATCAGCGCGAAGCTCTCCGTGAAGAAGTGGCCGGAGCCGGTGAGCGCCCATGCCCAGCGCGGCGTGTGGAGGTGTTCGAGCATGGGTTAGACCCGGACCTGCGTGGTGGGGGCGCCTACATCCGGTGTCGTCGCGCTCTGCAAGCCCCTCATCCGTCTCGGCGCTACGCGCCGAGCCCCCTTCTCCCACAAGGGGAGAAGGGGGAGCGCTGCATATGCGGGTCTGCCAATGTCCGACGTCGGCGATTTGCTGCGGCCTAAGTGCCAAGCTCCCCCTTCTCCCCTTGTGGGAGAAGGTGGCGCCGAAGGCGACGGATGAGGGGTCGGCAGCGCGGGAGCGTCTCCGGATACTGCGTCTGCGGCCAAGCAATGAAGAAGACCTGACATAGCCTGACTATCCCGCCCTCTGCATTCCCGCTTCGGCAATTCGCACCCCTGGCAACCTGCCAGCCGCCAGCATCGCCCCGGCCGTAGCCACATCCTGCGGACCTGCCACAAGAAAGTCGATCCCGGTCGGCAGCATGCCGGCAAACCCAGCGTCGACAATCCCTTTGGCCGTCAGTGTATCGACGTCGTCCCCCCTGGAGAATGCCCTCGTCTGCTTGATCAGCAGCAACGCCCCGGCACCGAGCTTGCCGGCAAGCCAGGCGGCAAGCGAATCCGATGTGACGTCCCAGGAAACCGGGATATCCGGCGCGGGAATGGCCAGCTCCGACGGCAACCAGACCGGAATTTTGCCCCACGCCAGCAGCTGTTCCATTTCGTCCAGCGAGCGGGCGGCCGCCAGCCTCTCGTCGCGATCCAGGATCACGTGGCCGAATTGGTCTATTGCGAGGATCGCCATTGCATGTGCAGCCCTGTCCGAGAACCCCATGCTCCTCTGCGCCTCGCGGACCTTGTCGGCGAACGGCCCACCGCCCGGCACGATGACGAGAGGCAGGGTGGAGCCCGCCAGTGCCGCGATCCACATGTCGATCTCGCCCGCGTGGGCGGTGCTGCCGCCGAGCTTGACGACGGCCCGCCTCACGAGTTGAGGCCTTTCTTGCCGCTGCCGGGTTTCTCATGGTCTGCGGAGAGCGCATCGGTTCTCAGCGCCGAGGGCTGCTCATGCGCCCGCTTGCGTTCGATCTCGACGCCGACGCCGCCAGGACCCAGCTCCAGCTTCTCTACGCGGACCGTGACCCTCATGACGCGGGGATCTGCGAGAACATGTGACGCCACCCTCTCGGCCAGTGCCTCGCTGAGTTCAATGTGGCCGTGCGCGACGATGGTGCGGATGCCGTCCATGATGATGTCATAGGAGAACACGTGCCGCATGTCCTCCGGGCTCTTCGTCACCCTGAGAACGTCAGCCGTCACGTCGAAGCGCACCTTCTGCGTATGGCCATGCTCGAAACTGTAAGCCCCGATCTGCACGGGCAGCACGAAATCGCGCACGAAAATCTTGTCCGTGCCGAGCGCCGGGTCGACGCTTCCGGGCGCATAGCCGCGCGCCGCGAGCAGGCGATAATCCACGCTCGCCGAGCGGCCGGCACTCCGCTCCTCGGGGATCAGCGCGCGGATACGCGCAACCGCTTCAGCATCGATCGAGGCAGTGCGCTGCGAGCGGTCGCAGATCGCTCCGCGAAAGCCGAGGAAGTCTGGTAAGAACGGCAAAAGCCGTGGAATATCCGGCGCTTCCAGCGAGCCGCTCAAACCGACCTTCAAATCCAGCGACCGCGCACGGTCGACGAAGCCCGGAATCCGTTCCGGTGCCAGATGCTCGAGCAGCCTGCCTTTCGTCTTGTCTGCGGTATCAACCATCGCCCCATGAAAGCCATGCCTGGCCAGGACCGGGAGCAATCCGAGATCAGGTACCTTGTCGGCAAAGAGCACGGCAATCAGCTTCGTTCGCCCGGCCAGGGATGCGACCGCCTCGGCGCAGGCCGCCGCCTTGTGCGACGGAAAGAACCCGATCTTGACATAGTCCACGCCGGTCGCCGCGATCTCTTCAGCCTTGGCGCGGATCGTGCCGGGTTCCATCGGCAGATCGCCGCAGACTGCGCTGGTAGCACGCCGCCCTGCGACGGCCCTTACTGTCTCGCGAACAGTGTCCGTCGAGGCCGCACCCAACGCGCCCGCCTTGGGGTCCTTCAGGTCGATGATATCCGCCCCGCCGGAGATGGCGACCTCCGCCTCGGCGACGCCGGTGACGCTGGCGAGCATCTTGGTCATTTCTTCAGCTTCTCCAGCCTCTGAGACAGCACGTTGCGATACAGGTAATCTATGGCGCGCCGCCAGGATTCGTCAGTGTTGCCGCGAAAGTCCACAATGGCGCTGGTCACCGGCTGAGCGGTCTTCGCATCCCGCACGACGACATTCATGCTCAGAATGAGTTCGGATACCTTGTAGACTGCCCCGGTAAAGGCATAGTCAGCGCCGATCTCCTCGGCGAAGCCGTCGGCACAATTGCCGCAAGCGGTCAGCTTGGCAGCCGCGGCCTTTTTGGCAATAGGAGCAATGTCGATGACGGCAAACCCGGCCCTGGCCAGATTGTCGCGCAACCTTTCGCTCACCCCCCGCAGCCTCGCCTGCTCGGCATCATGGTGATCCGGCGTTCCCGGCACCTGACTGCCATGCTCCAGCTCGAAATCGAAAACGGCCATCTTTGCGACCGGCTGGCCTGCGTACGCCGCAACACATGCGCCAAAACTTGCCGTGAACAGGAAAGTCAAGGACTTGGCGATCGAAAAAAGCTGGGCTAACGTCATCACGGCACCAATAATACCGCTCCTCGGAGCCCGGCTTCAGGCTGGGCGATGGAGCGTGCGAGAGAAACGCCTGGCTATGAAGGGCATGGTGCCAAACACCCTTGCGGTCTTCTTCGGACTTTTTTTGGCGAGCGTCAACGCCTGGCCCGCGCTGGCGCAGCAGCCATCAAATCAGGCGCAAGCTGCGAAACCACAGAACCAGTCCATCGAGATAAAGATCGGCTATCTGCGCGCCTATGCGCCGCAACTCGCGCTCTCCGTTCTCGACATCCCGCCGGGCGACGAGGGTGTTGCCGGCGCCAATGTCGCGATCAACGACAACAACACGACCGGCAAGTTTCTCGGCCAGAAGTTCACGCTCGACGTCAACGAGGTGAAGCCCGACGCAGACGTCGTCCAGGCCTTCAACGATATGATCGCCAAGGGCGATCGCTACGTGCTGGCCGATCTTTCAGCCAAGCAGCTCCTGTCGATCGCCGACATCGCTCGCGACAAGGGCGTGCTGATCTTCAATGTCGGCGCCACCGACGACATCCTTCGAGAGGAAGAATGCCGCGTCAACGTGTTTCATATTGAGCCGACTCGGAGCATGCTGGCCGACGGCCTTGCGCAGTACCTGATCTGGAAGCAATGGCCGAAATGGGTCCTGCTGTTTGGCTCGCACGAGCCCGATCATCTGTTCGCCGACGCACTGCGGCGAGCCGCGACCCGCTTCGGGGGCCAGATTGTCGCGGAGAAAGAATTCAAGGACACAGGCACTTCGCGCAGGACGGATACCGGCATCATCCAGATCCAGCAACAGATGCCGGTTTTCATGCAGGACCTTCCTGAACACGATGTCGTCCTTGTCGCCGACGAGAGCCAGGTCTTCGGCACCTATGTGCCCTATCATACCTGGATCCCACGGCCAGTCGCAGGCAGCGCGGGTCTCGTTCCATCGAGCTGGCATCCCGCCAGCGAGCAGTGGGGCGGCTCGCAGATGCAGAACCGCTTTGCCAAGGCCAGTGGCCGGCGCATGCTGTCCAAGGACATGTCGGCCTGGACGGCCGTGAGAATTGTCGGCGAGGCAGCCGCGCGCACACAGAGCGACGACCCAAAGAAGATCAGCGACTACATTCGCTCGGACGATTTCTCGATTGCTGCCTTCAAGGGGCAAAAGCTGACGTTTCGCAAATGGAACCTGCAGCTCAGGCAGCCGATCTTTCTGGGCGATCGGACATCGGTCGTTTCGACATCGCCTCAGCAAGGTTTCCTGCACCAGGTTTCGGAACTGGACACACTTGGGGTGGACCAGCCGGAGACCAAGTGCACGCTCAAATAGACAATAGGGAGGAGTTCCAGGTGCTCAGAAGATCCTGCGCAATGGCAGCCGGGCTTGCGGCCGCCGTCTTTGCCGGCCCCGCATGTGCCAACCTGGCCTATGTCTCCAACGAAAAAGACAACACGATGAGCGTCGTGGACACCGCAACGATGCAAGTGGTCAAGACCGTTCCCGTCGGCCAGCGGCCGCGCGGCATCACCATCTCGCATGACGGCAAGTTCATCTATCTCTGCGCGAGCGACGACGACACTATCCAGGTGATCGACGCGACGACTTTCGAGATCGTCGGCACCTTGCCCTCGGGTCCCGATCCCGAGCTCTTCGTGCTCTCGCCTGACGGCAAGACGCTCTATGTCGCCAACGAGAACGACAACCTCGTTACTGCAATCGACGTGGAGAGCAAGGAGGTCACTGCCGAGATCCCGGTCGGCGTCGAGCCGGAAGGCATGGGTGTCAGCCCGGATGGCAAGACGATGGTCAATACGTCGGAAACGACGAGCATGGCGCATTTCATCGACACGGAGACCCATGAAGTCACCGACAATGTGCTGGTCGACACGCGCCCGCGCTTTGCCGAATTCAAGCCCGATGGCTCGCAGGTCTGGGTCAGCGCGGAGGTCGGCGGAACCGTCAGCGTGATCGACAACAAGACGCGCCAGGTGGTCAAGAAGATCGATTTCGCCATTCCCGGGCTGCGCTCCGAGGCGATCCAGCCGGTCGGAATATGCATCACCGCCGACGGCAAGAAGGCCTATGTCGCGCTCGGCCCTGCAAACCAGGTGGCTGTCATCAATACGGATACCTACGAGGTCGAGAAATATGTGCTGGTCGGCCAGCGCGTCTGGCATCTCGCTTTCACGCCCGACCAGAAGACGCTCATCACCACCAACGGAAATTCGAACGACATCACCTTCATCGACGTTGCCACCGACGAGCCGGTGCAGTCGGTCACCGTTGGCCAGCAGCCATGGGGCGTAGTCGTATCACCCAATTGAACCATTTCAGCTACAAACGAGCGGAAGGGATGGAAACATGAGGAAATCCTGGGTGATCGCATTCGCTTCATTGGTCGGCCTGGTTCTCGCCCAAGGGCAAGCCTGGGCTGCGGACAATAGCGATAGCACCACTGCGGCGAACAAGACGAAAGATGCGGCCGCGCCGCCCGAAAAGGTCACCCGTACCAGCAAGAGCGTACCGGAGCTGATCCTCGGCACCAAGCAAGACCAGTACGCGGTCAACCAGAAGGATTTCGAGCTGATCGCCGGCCAGGGCTACCGCTGGAAGATTTCGGCCAAAGGCGGTTACGAATACCAGTTCCACACCGATCTCTTCCGCGAGGTATGGATGAACCAGATCGTGATCAACGACCTCGAGGTTCATATGAACGGAGCGCCGGCCTGGCTAGAATACGACTCCGACGGCACGATCCTGGTCCAGTTCACGACCGTGCATCCCGGCAGCTATAGCTGGTTTGTGCCCGGCTTGGCGGACAAGGGCATGAAGGGGACGATCACGGTCAAGTAGGTGCGCGAGGCGATCCGCCGCAGGAAAGGTTGGAGTTCCGATTCACTGGTCAGGTTGATGCCCTACGTTGCCCCCCTCTGTCCTGCCGGACATCTCCCCCACAAGGGGGGAGATTGGACGGCCGCATTGCCGGTGCCACTTCTGCGACGCCGGAGATTGCCGAAACCATCGATGACAGCCAATCTCCCCCCTTGTGGGGGAGATGTCCGGCAGGACAGAGGGGGGCGCGAAGGGGAAAAGGCCGTGCAGGCACATACTCAACCCGGAGCCCCGTCATGCAGCACGTAAGGAACGGCAACGGGGAAAGCGGCATCCCGGCGCTCGATGTCGTCGGCGTCAGCCATTCCTACGGGAAGAAGCGCGCGCTCAATGAGGTCACCTTCTCTATACGGCCCGCCACCTTCGCTGTGCTGCTTGGCCTCAACGGGGCGGGCAAGACGACACTCTTCTCGCTGATCAGCCATCTCTACGATACGCGCCACGGCGCGATCCGCATCTTCGGCCATGAGATCAGCCGCACGCCGGGCGAGGCCTTGCGGCGCCTCGGCATCGTCTTCCAGGCGCGCACGCTCGATCTCGATTTGAGCGTTTACCAGAACCTTTCCTACCACGCCTCCCTCCATGGGCTGGGTTCGAAGGAGGCGCGGAGCCGCATCGATGCCGTACTCGAAACGGTCGAGATGAGCGGACGTCTGCACGATAAGGCGCGCAGCCTTTCCGGCGGCCAGATGCGGCGCGTCGAAATCGCCCGCGCCCTGCTGCACCGCCCTCCCCTGCTGCTGCTCGACGAGGCCACCGTCGGGCTCGACGTGCAGTCTCGTGCCGGCATCCTCGCCAATATCCGCGGCCTCGTGCAGAAAGAGGGCATAAGCGCCTTCTGGGCGACCCATCTGATCGACGAAGTCGACTGCGACGATCATGTCGTCGTACTGGTCGAGGGCAATGTGGCCGCCAATGCCGGAGTGAAGGACGTCATGCGTTCGACCGGAACAAAGTCCATCGCCGAAGCCTTCTCGAAGCTCAATCAGAAGGCAACAGCGACCGCATCGGAGGAATTGCCATGAGCGCGCCTGCAAGGACGGCGGAAGCCGGCACGGTGCCGATGCGGACAGCGGGCTTCGGTCTCCGCAACTATGTCATCTGCCTGAAAGGCATATTGATCCGCGAAGGGCTGCGCTTCCTCAATCAGCGCGAGCGCTTCATCGCGGCGCTGGTCCGGCCGCTGCTGTGGCTCCTCATTTTCGCGGCAGGCTTCCGCCAGGTGCTCGGCGTCTCCATCATTCCGCCCTACAAGACCTATGTGCTCTACGAGGTCTACATCACGCCCGGCCTCGCCGGCATGATCCTGCTCTTTTCCGGCATGCAGTCGTCGCTCTCGATGGTCTATGACCGCGAGATGGGCAACATGCGCACTCTGCTGGTGAGCCCCTTTCCGCGCTGGTTCCTGCTGGTCTCGAAGCTGCTTGCCGGCGTCATCGTGTCGATCGCGCAGGTCTACGTATTCTTTGCGATCGCATGGTTCTGGGGGGTGAAACCGCCATGGTACGGCTATCTCTTCGCCCTACCCGCGATTTTCCTTGCCGGGCTGATGCTCGGGGCGCTCGGTCTCTTCCTATCGTCGATGATCAAGCAGCTCGAGAACTTCGCCGGGGTCATGAATTTCGTGATCTTCCCGATGTATTTCGCCTCCTCGGCGCTTTACCCGCTGTGGCGCATTCAGGAAGCAAGCCCGCTGCTCTACAAGCTCTGCCTCGTCAATCCATTCACATACGCCGTCGAGCTGATCCGCTTTGCCTTCTACGGCCAGGTCGACTGGCTTTCGTTCGTGGTCGTGGTGGGATTCACGGCGGTCTTCCTGGCAGGCGCCATCATCGCCTACGATCCTTCGCGCGGGCTGATGATCCGGAAGCAAGGGACGGGAGGAAACGGTTGATGCGGGGCATCTATGTTTCAGACTTCCCTCTCCCTACCTGCGGCAGGTCAATGGGATATGAAGGCGCAACGTTGACGACCCCCTCCCCCTTGTGGGGAGGGATACAGGGTGGGGGTCAGACGCGCGCCAATCCAATCCGCAGGTGGCGCCTGCTTCACCTAACCTTGCAAGATAATCGCCAAGGCACCCCCACCCTGTATCCCTCCCCACAAGGGGGAGGGAGTCACCAGCGCCGCGCCAGATGCAATTTCCTTAGCGTTGACTGGGAGAGGGTAAGGGTGACGGGCAGCACCGCCGCAAAACGGCTATCCTCCGCCCTCCTCGCTGCCGCCATTTTCCTTGCCGCTACCTGCACCACGGCACCCGCCGCGCAGAACAAGGACCCCGACTGGCCCTGCGTCCAGCCGAAGGTGACCGAGCTGTCGCTGGTCCAGGTCTGGAATGGGCCAGAGCTGCCGGCTTCGGCGAAGGACTGGTCAAAGGACAAGGACGTCTCTGAACTCGTGGACAAGCTGGCTCAAAGACGTGTGCCTGTTGCCGATGCGCAAAAGCAGATCCGCGATTTCGCCGCTCGCCTACCCGCCGACGAAGCCAAGGACCGGCTGCCGATGCTGGTGCAGGGCCTGTTCGACCGCATGAACGCGGAGCGATCGCAGGTGATTTCCGGCATCGGCCGCTATGCCCGCAAACAGATCGAGCTGGCTGCCCGGCTGCGCAAGGAACGCTCCGAGCTCGACGCTTTGAGCGCCAAGCCCGATGCGAGCGCCAACGAGGTCGCGGCACGCACCGACGAACTCGACGGCGAGACCCGCATCTTCGAGGAGCGCGTCCAGTCGTTGACCTATGTCTGCGAGGTCCCGACGCTCATCGAGCAGAGGCTCTATGCGCTGGCGAAGACGGTCGCGGAGGCGATGAAGCAGCGGCAGTGAACCAACAAGGCAGGGGATATCAGCAATTCTCTGCGCAAGGGGAGCGGCGGCTGCGACGCCCGACCATATCGCCCGCCGCCGGGCGCAGCCGTATCCGCCAGTCCCTGCTCGATCCATAATGAGCTAGACTGGGCGCGGCCGAGACAAGCGAATCGGCTATTCGAAACGGCGAAGGGACCGCTGCACGCCGCGGCGCTCTCGACCATCTCGGCCAAGGACATCACCGCTAGCCGGGTGTTCGCGATGAGCGCCCAGGCCGATGGCGTCGGTGTGCAGGTATAGGATAAAGGTGCGGGCGGCGCCTGCCCGCTGGAACGGCAGAATGCTGCAAGGCGAACGGAGAAGCGACATGACCGCAAAGACCATCATCGCTCCATCCATCCTGTCGGCCGACTTCTCGAAGCTCGGCGACGAGGTAGAGGCCGTTGCTGCCGCCGGGGCGGACTGGATCCATCTCGACGTGATGGACGGGCATTTCGTGCCGAACATCACCTTCGGCCCGCCGGTCGTGAAAGCGATCCGTAACCGAACGGACAAGCTCTTCGATTGCCATCTGATGATCGCGCCGGCCGATCCGTACCTCGCGGCTTTTGCCGAGGCCGGCGCGGATCTGATCACCGTCCACGCCGAAGCTGGGCCGCATCTCGACCGTTCGCTGCAGACAATCAAGGCGCTCGGCAAGAAGGCCGGTGTCTCACTCAATCCCGCCACGCCGGAGAGCATGATCGAATATGTGCTCGATCGGCTTGACCTGATCCTCCTGATGACGGTCAACCCGGGTTTCGGCGGCCAGGCTTTCATTCAGGCTGTCGTCGAGAAAGTAAAACGGGTGAAAACGATGATCGGCTCCCGGCCGATCCATATCGAGATCGACGGCGGCATCGCACCGGAGACGGCGCCGCTGGTAACCGCCGCCGGGGCGGACGTGCTCGTCGCCGGCTCGGCGATCTTCAAGGGCGGCAGCGAGGCCAGCTATCGCGCGAACATCGCCGCCATCCGCAAAGCGGCCGACGGTGCTTTGGGAAGAGTGGCGTGAGGAGAGTTGCGTCCTTCTCCCCGTTCATGGCCGTTCACGGGGAGAAGGTGCCGGCAGGCGGATGAGGGGCGGCGCTAACCTTTCAAAGTTGGCGCTGCCCCTTATCCGACCCTTCGGGCCACCTTCTCCCCGTAAACGGGGAGAAGGAATGCGTTTATTTCGAGAACTGCTTCAGATAGGCGATGACGTTAGCGACGTCTTCATCCTTCTTCAGCCCGGCGAACGCCATTTTGGTCCCCTTCACCACTTCCCTGGGGTTGTGGAGGTACTTCGTCAAATTGGCCTCGTTCCAGACCATGCCGTCTTTTCCCGCCTTGATCATTGCCGGCGAGTAGCTGAAGTTCGGATGCGTTCCTGCAGTCCTGCCGATGACCCCATGCAGCGAAGGTCCGACCTTGTTCGTGTCCTGATCGGCGACGTGGCAGATCTTGCACTGGGAGAAGACTTTCTCACCTGCCGCGGCGTCCTGGGCGCGGGACGGACCTGCTGCCAGGCTTGCGATCGACATGGCCGTCAGAACTGCAGTCATAAAGCGCATGGCATTTCCTCTCTGAATCCCATGAGTACCCTGGCGACCTCTGCCGATGCTTTCTGCCCGCCGGCAAAGGCCATTCAGCGGGAAGGCGTAGTCTCCGCGGTTCCATGATAGAAGGCGGCGCCCGCATGTTCTTCGAAGCTAGACGGCAGGCAGGCAAAGTTCAACCGTACCAAGGTCTTGTGCCTGTCGACCTGTCGCAAGGTGTCGGCACGTCGCCGATTGTTGACGGGTTTTGACCAAGCGCGTAGCTTCATCGGCGCTGGATTTCCCCTTCGGGCACCCATGGGAAGTCTCTAACAACGACCGGTCCGTCACTGCGCGGCATGCGCGAGACGGGAGGTACCGGCCGGCGAGGCGAGGCAGGTGCCCGGATGAATATCGTCGATCTCATTCTGACGGTTTGCCTTGTGGCCAAGCCCGGTGAATGCCGGGACGAGCATCTCCAGTTCGAGAGCCGCGGTTCGCTAGTCCAGTGCATCGTGCTTGCACCGAGCGAGATAGCGAGATGGTCCGAGGGTCATCCGAAGCTCAGGGTAGTGCGCTGGAAATGCGCTTTTCCGGACAAGGAACGTACGTTATGAGCGCCGGCGGTCTCAGGAGAACGTCATGACGCTTTCGAGACGAAATTTCATTCGGCTGCCGATGCTCGCGGCGCTTGTCGCAGCCGCGCCGGATGGCGCGAACGCCGTCGCTGCGGCCAAAGTCCGCATCGGCGTCCTCAAATTCGGCACTGTGAGCTGGGAGCTCGACACGCTCAAACAGCATCAGTTCGATAGCTCGAACGGAATCGAGCTCGATGTCGCCAGCTTCGCCGGCGAGGACGCGACCAATGTGGCCCTGCTCGCCGGCAACGTCGATGTGATCGTGACCGACTGGCTGTGGGTCTCTCGGATGCGCTCGCAAGGAAGCGACCTCACGCTTGCACCCTACTCGACCGCGGTCGGCGCTATCATGGTCAAGGCGGATTCTCCGATCGATGGAATAGCGGAGCTGGCGGGCAAGAAGATCGGCGTCGCGGGCGGTCCGCTGGACAAGAGCTGGCTGCTGATCCAGGCGCTGGCAAAGCGCGATCATGGCATCGACCTCCCGACAGCGAACGACATCGTCTTCGGCGCGCCGCCACTGCTGTCCGAAAAGGCGATGCAAGGAGAGCTCGATGCCGTGCTCAACTTCTGGCACTTCTGCGCCAGGCTGGAGGCGAACGGGTTCCGACGCCTGGTCGGGGCAAACGACGCCGCGAACGCGCTCGGCGCCTCGGGACCGGTGTCGGCGCTGGGCTATGTCTTCCATGAGAAGTGGGCTGTCGAAGACCCGAGCGGCGTGGCCGGCCTCGTCAAGGCCTCCGCTCAAGCCAAGGACTTGCTTGCCAAGTCGGACGAGGAATGGCTGCGTCTCGCCCCGATCGTCCGCGCCGAGGGCAAGGAGCTCGAGAAGCTGCGCGACCGCTATCGCGAAGGCATCCCCAGGAGGCCCGTCGCAGAGGAGGAAGCCGACGCAGCCAAGCTCTATCGCGTGCTTGCTTCGATCGGCGGCGAGAAGCTGGTCGGCAGTGGAACGGACATGGCGCCCGGAACATATTGGACAGGGCTTGGGAGATGACGGCTGAGCAAACCGATCGTGGCGCGCGCGACGCGTTGCTGCCGTCGTCGGGCCGCGCCAACCTGCTGGCGGCGATGGCGCCGGCCGCCACTGTCGCGATTTCTCTGCTCGGGCTCTGCCTGCTCTGGGCTGTCGCCGCCAATCTCTGGCCGAGCCGCGCCTTTCCTTCCCCGGGCCAGGTCTGGCAGGTGGCCCTCAACGAAACGGCAAGCGGCGAGCTTCCTTTCCACCTCGGGGCTACGCTCGGCCGGGTTGCCGCGGCCTATCTCGTGGCGATGGTCATCGGCTCCGCCTTCGGCATCCTGCTCGGCAGCCATCGCCGCGCCGACCAGTTCTTCAATCCCTGGGTGATCCTGTTCCTGAACATCCCCGCCCTGGTAATCATCGTGCTCGCCTACATCTGGTTCGGGCTCAACGAGGCGGCAGCAATCGGGGCGGTGGCCGTGAACAAGATCCCGAATGTCGTCGTGACAATGCGCGAGGGCGCCAGAGCGCTCGACCCGCGTTATGCTGAGATGGCGGCCGTCTATCGCTTCGGCGCGCTCGACCGCCTGCGCCACGTGCTTCTGCCTCAGCTACAGCCCTATTTTGCCGCAGCCTCGCGGTCCGGCATCGCTCTCATCTGGAAGATCGTTCTTGTCGTCGAGCTGCTTGGCCGTTCGAACGGGGTCGGCTTTCAGATCTATACCTTCTTTCAGCTCTTCGATGTCGCCGGCATCCTCGCCTACACGCTCGCCTTCGTGGCGATCATGCTTCTGATCGAACTCCTTCTGGTGCAGCCCTTTGAACGACATGCAACCCGTTGGCGCCGCCGTCCCGCTTAGGGTCGACATCGCCGATAAGACCTTCATGTCGGCGGAAGGCGTCTCCATCACTGCCCTGCGCGATCTTTCGTTCGAGGTGCGGCAAGGCGAGTTCGCCTGCCTGCTCGGCCCCTCGGGTTGCGGCAAAAGCACGACGCTTCGCATCCTGCTGGGGCTCGACAAGGAGTTCACCGGTTCGTTTCAACTGCCGCAGGGTGCTCAAAACCGCGTAGCTGCCGTGTTCCAGGAGCCGATCCTGCTGCCCTGGCGGACCGTCGAGCAGAATGTCAGGCTCGCGCTGCCCAAGGACCGCAGGGCTGCCGATCTCGACTGGCTGTTCGACAGCCTCGGCCTTTCGGGCATGCGTTCGCTGTTCCCTGCGGAGCTGTCACTCGGCCTCGCACGCAGGGCGGCGCTGGCGAGAGCGTTCGCGACCGAGCCGGCGGTCCTCTTCCTCGACGAACCTTTTGTCTCGCTAGATGAGCGCACCGCCGAGCGGCTGCGCCATCTGCTCATGGACGTCTGGTCCGCCCGGCCGACGACGGCCCTCATGGTGACCCATAATTTGCGCGAGGCGCTGATGCTGTCCGATCGCATCGTGGTGCTGTCGGCGCGACCGGCTCATGCTCTGGGCGTGTTCGATGTGCGCCTGCCGCGCCAATACCGCAGCCCGCAAGTGATGGATGACCTGCTGCGGTCGTTCCGCCAGCGATTTCCGGATGTGCACTGAGGCCCCGCCGATGCTGGGGCGGCGTCCTAAGAGAGAAGGCTCTAGAAGCAGCGTATATCCGCCTCGGCCTGCGCGCGCCTCAGCTCAGCGCCGGCGGCCTTCGCCGGCAGACTCTGTCGGAACAGCCCGCTGGCCTCGCCGTTCATCTGCGCCATGCGCCTGAAGGTCTCAGCGGTTTCGTAGTGCTCGTAGGGAACGATCGAGGCAATCACGTCTATCGAGCATGAGCAACGATCGAGCATGTCCCGTGTCTGCCCGTTCGACCTCATGCAGCCGAGCACATAGTCTACGACGGCGTTGGTAGGATAGTCTCCCGCAGCCTCGGCGGGGGCAGAGAAAGGCAGCACGGCGACGAGGCAGTACGGCAGGGCAAAAAGGCCTTTTGATCTGATCACGGCGTGTCCTCCAATCGGCGTGGAACGGGATCAGCGTCGTTGGGTGTAATTGGTGACTTACAGCCATCTTGGTCAACCGGGGATATAGACCAAAGGAGGAAGTTTCAGATGCTCTCAAGGGCGTTTTCAGGCGGCATTTCGGAACGGCTTGGCAGCTCCGGCACGGCCTCTATTCCATGTTTCCCTGCACTATCGGACGGCCCTGACGGCCCTGCTTACTTCACCCGCTCTGGCTCGTATTGTATAGCCAACTACTTTTATAATTTCTTGTTGAATAATTCGCTCGAAAAACAGCCGCATATATATCCTCAAGCGACTTTCGTTACGGCGAAATAGCCAATCAGGCAGAATTCCTTGTATATATTTCTGCATACTGCGTCGCACCAGTAACTCTGCTGCAATGCAACAAATCCGCACGGGTTTTTTCTTGCTTACCGCATTCCAATGACATAGCCTTTCGGCGTTTCCGGCTTCAAAGGGCGTCACCGTCATAGGGAGCGGCGACAGTCTTTCGTAGGCCAAGTGAGGTGGGCAGTAATGGTGCCCTCTGCTCATCTGGCTTAGGTCGTGACACGCTGCCGGAAATACTTCCCACCACATGAATCGCTTGGGCAAGCCCTTGTGGGGCTCAACAATCGATTCCTGATTGTGAACCTCGGGAGGATCTCAATGCGTGGATTCAGTAAAAGCATCTGTGTTCCACTTGCCGCTGTGCTGGTGACATGCGCCTCGGCATATGGCGCATGGGCGAACGACGAGCTCATAAAGCTCTCATCGGACGCCAAGAACTGGGCGATGCCGACGGGTGACTATGCCAACACCCGCTATTCGAAATTGAACCAGATCAACAAGGACAACGTCAAAAACCTGCAGGTCAAGTGGACGTTCTCGACCGGCGTGCTGCGAGGCCACGAGGGTGGCCCGTTGGTGATCGGCGACGTGATGTACATTCACGCGCCATTCCCGAATGCGGTCTACGCGCTCGATCTCAACAACGACGGCAAGATCCTATGGAAATATGAGCCCAAGCAGGATCCCAACGTCATTCCGATCATGTGCTGCGACACCGTCAATCGCGGCGTCGCCTATGGCGACGGCAAGATCATCCTGAACCAGGCGGATACCACGATCACAGCGCTCGATGCCAAGACGGGCAAGGTCGTCTGGCAGGCCAAGAACGGCGATAACACGGCCGGCGGCAAGGGCGAGAGCGGAACAAACGCCCCGATGGTGTTCAAGGACAAGGTTCTGGTCGGCATATCCGGCGGTGAGTTCGGCGTGCGCGGACACGTGACGGCATACAACCTCAAGGACGGTAAAGTTGCCTGGCGCGCATATTCCACCGGCCCCGACTCCGAAACGCTGATGGATCCCGAGAAGACCACCCAGCTCGGCAAGCCGGTCGGGAAGGACTCCGGCGTCACCAGCTGGGAAGGCGAGCAGTGGAAGCAAGGCGGCGGTACCACCTGGGGCTGGTACTCCTTCGATCCGAAGCTGAACCTGATCTATTACGGAACCGGCAATCCCTCGACCTGGAATCCTGTGCAGCGCCCAGGCGACAACAAATGGTCGATGACCATTTTTGCACGGGATGCCGATACCGGCATGGCCAAATGGGTCTACCAGATGACCCCGCATGACGAGTGGGACTACGACGGCGTCAACGAGATGGTCCTCGTCGATGGCATGAACGTCAAAGGCAAGCCGCATGACGTTCTGGTCCACTTCGATCGCAATGGCTTCGCCTATACGATGGATCGCGTCACGGGCGAGCTGCTCGTCGCCGCGAAGTACGATCCGGCAGTGAACTGGGCGACCGAAGTCAATATGGATCCGAAGAGCGACCAGTACGGCCGCCCGCAGGTCGTGGCGAAATATTCCACGCAGCATAATGGCGAAGACACCAACACCACGGGCGTGTGCCCAGCGGCGTTGGGCACGAAGGACCAGCAGCCGGCAACCTATTCCCCGAAGACCGGGCTGTTCTACGTGCCGACCAACCATGTCTGCATGGATTATGAGCCGTACAAGGTAAGCTACACTGCCGGCCAGGCCTATGTCGGCGCGACGGTTGCGATGTATCCGGCACCCGGCGGCACCAATATGGGCAACTTCATTGCCTGGGATGCCGCCAACGGCAAGATCGTCTGGTCGAAGCCAGAGCAGTTCTCGGTCTGGTCAGGCGCATTGTCGACCGACGGCGACGTGGTCTTCTACGGAACGCTGGAAGGCTACATCAAGGCGGTCGATAAGGACGGCAAAGAACTCTACAAGTTCAAGACCCCGTCCGGCATCATCGGCAACATCAATACCTTCGAGCACAACGGCAAGCAGTACGTCGCCGTGCTCTCGGGCGTCGGCGGCTGGGCTGGTATCGGCCTCGCCGGCGGTCTGCTGTCGCCTGACCTTGCCGCAGCATGGCACGGCGCCGTCGATCAGGGCCGCAAGCAAGGCGACCAGGCCACACAGGTCGGCACCGCCGGTTTGGGCGCGGTCGGTGGCTATGCAGCACTTGCCGACTACACGACGCTGGGCGGTCAGCTCACCGTCTTTGGCCTCCCGGATTGACCTCCGCAGGAGCCATAAGCAGGCCGACGTCTCGCAGACGTAAGGCATGACAAACGAGAGCCCGGATTGTCCGGGAAGACCGGTCGGGCTCTCGATTTCGTCACGAAATCACAAGCAACTGTTACCGCCGCATCGCGACAGCAAGGTTGTGTTCGTGGCGAAATCAAGGAAAGTTTGAATGACTGTCGACAAACTGGCTTCGGGTCTTGCCGTGGTTCTTCTGATTCTAACCGGCTCAGTCTCCGCCCAGGCGGAAGACACCAAGGAAAAGGCGGCAGCCGTCAAGGATGACAACGGCAAGTATTTCGATGCCGACGCGAACCCCACTTTCAAGATCCAGCCGGACGGGACGGTGGACTGGTATACATTCAGCGGATACCGGCGCTACCATTCCGACTGCCATGTTTGCCACGGACCGGACGGCATGGGGTCGAGCTACGCCCCTGCGCTCGCGGCCTCGCTGAAGAACATGGATTACGCGACGTTCGTGTCGACCGTCGCCGGAGGGCGCAAGAACACGGGCGCGGGCAAGGAAAACGTCATGCCAGCTTTCGGCGACAACAAGAACGTCTACTGCTACATGGACGACCTCTACATTTATCTGCGCGCGCGCGCCGTCGGCGACCTGCCGCGCGGCCGGCCGGCCAAGAAAGAAGAGAAGCCGCAGGCCGCCAAGGACGCCGAAAGCTCCTGCATGGGTGATTGATCCGATGTCTCGCAACGGCACATCGCGACTGCGTATCGCCCTCTTGGCGATGGGCGTGCTCGCCTTGCTGCCATCGAATGCCGGCGCGCAGGGAGCGGGGCTCGGTGCGGCGGGAGAATTGGTCGACCCGGACGTGCTGCGCGTCTGCGCCGACCCGTCCAGCATGCCATCCAGCGATGAGAGTGGCCAAGGCTTCGAGAACAAGCTGGCCGAGCTGGTCGCAAACAAGACCGGACGCAAGTCGGTCGCCTATACCTGGTTCCCGATGGTCACAGGCTTCGTGCGCAACACGCTGCGAGCAAATCGCTGCGATATCATCATGGGCTATGCCCAAGGCGACGAGCTGGTGCAGAACACCAACGCCTATTACCGGTCGGCCTATGTGCTGGTCTATCCGAAGGGCCGGGGGCTCGACGGGGTCGAGACGATCGAGGACCCGCGGCTCGTCGGCAAGAGGATCGGCGTCGTGCAGTCGACGCCGCCATGCACCAATATGGCGCGAGCGACGCTGATGCGCACGGCCAAGATCTACCCGCTCATGATCGACACCCGCTCGAGCCCTTCCATGGGTGAAGTGATGATCAACGACCTGGTCAAAGGCGAGACTGATGCGGCGATCGTCTGGGGCCCGATGGCGGGCTATTACATCAAGAAGTCGGGCGCAGACCTCGTGACGGTTCCGCTGGTGAAAGAGAAAGGCGGGTCGCGCATGGCCTACCGGATCACGATGGGCGTGCGTCCCTCAGACCAGGAGTGGAAGCGCACGCTCAACCAGTTCATCAGAAACAACCAGAAGGAGATCAACAAGATCCTGCTCGACTACAACGTGCCTTTGATCGACGAGCAGGACAGGCCGATCACGCAGTGAGCCATTTGGAACAGTTTTCTTGCATTGCTAGTTTTCAGGACGAGCTCTTTCGTTTGTCCATTTCAAAGTGATGGACGCGCCATTGCGCAACGGTGCCTCGCAATGGCTCATGAGCGACAGATCGGTCCGTTGGGCCGCTGTGAGTAGGAGGAATGAATGAAGAAGAGCTGGACCAAACCGACCATGTGTCAGGTCGCCGCAGGCCTTGAGATTTCACGGTATTTGCCTGCTGAAATGACTCCCAAGAAGTAGGCCGCGGGGTGCGTGTCCCGCGAGGGGACACGCACCCTCGCCTATTCAGGCATGACGAGCCTTGACGCGCCCGATCTCAGCGGTGACGTTTGCAGGGCAGCAGATTTTGCCGGGCATCAGGAACCCCGCGAGGCGATGATCACATTGCGCCTGAAGGTGGTGGGGTCTGCCGCGGGCGGCGGCTTCCCGCAATGGAATTGCAATTATCGGCTGAGCCGTGTAGCCCGCATGGGGGCGGCAGGCATCGCCCCGCGAACTCAGTCCAGTCTGGCTGCGTCCGCCGATGGGCGCAACTGGGTGCTCTTCAATGCCTCGCCCGACATTCGCCAGCAGATCGCCGAGACCCCTGAACTGCAGCCCGCCACCGACGCGCCGTTGCGCTCGACGCCGATCCGCGCGGTCGTGCTCACCAACGCCGATGTCGACCATATCGCCGGCCTGCTCAGCCTGCGCGAGCGTCAGCCCTTCGCCATTTACGCCGCAGCGCAGGTCCTGAAAGTGCTCGAGGCGAACTCCATCTTCAACGTGCTCGACCCGGCCGTCGTGCCGCGGCGGGAGCTCCCGGCGCAAGGGGAGATGGAGATCCGAGCGGCGGACGGGCAAGAGACAGGCATAAGGATTGAGCGCTTCGCCGTGCCGGGAAAGGTGGCGCTCTTTCTCGAGGATCGCGCCCGCCCGGAGGCCGATTTCCGGTCCGACACGGGCGACACTATCGGCGTGCGCATGGCTGCCGACAAGGGCAGCCGCTCGGCCTTCTACATTCCTGGCTGCGCAGAGATCGACGATCGCCTGCGCGAGCGGCTCGAAGGCGCGGCCTGCCTGCTGTTCGATGGAACCGTCTATACCGACGACGAGATGATTGCCGCGGGGGTCGGCACCAAGACCGGCGCCCGCATGGGGCATCTTGCGATGTCCGGTGAAGCGGGATCGATCGCACGGCTGGCCGGTGTCTCGATTGCGCGCCGGATCTTTGTCCACATCAACAACACCAACCCCGTTCTCGACGAGAACTCAGCCGAGCACGCGGCCGTAAGGGCAGCGGGCTGGGAGGTCGCTCGCGACGGCATGGAGATCGAATTGTGAGCGACTTCCACAATGCGGCGAAGGGCGGGCTCTCAACCGGTCAGCTGGAAGCCGTGCTTCGGCAGGTCGGCGCCGAGCGCTATCACAACCGCCATCCCTTCCATCACCGCATGATGTCCGGCTCGCTGTCGAAGGGCGAGATGCAGGCCTGGGCCCTCAACCGCTACTGCTACCAGGCCGTCATTCCCCGCAAGGACGCCACAATCCTGGCGCGTGCCGAGGACCCGGCCTTTCGCGCCGAATGGCGCAAGCGCATCGAGGATCATGATGGCGAGGACGGCTGGAGCGGCGGCATCGCCCGCTGGCTGCATCTGGCGACCTCGCTCGGGCTCGATGCCGAAGCCGTCAAAAGCGAAAGGCTGGCGCTGCCGGCCACGCGCTTTGCCGTCGGCGCCTATCTCTCCTTCTGCGGCAGCCGAACGCTGCTCGAAGCGGTGGCATCGTCGCTGACCGAGCTCTTCTCGCCCGTCATCATTGGCGAGCGCGTGCCGGCCATGCTCGCCAAATACGACTACGTCACCGAAGACACGCTGGCCTATTTCAACAAGCGCCCGGAACAGGCCTCGCGCGATTCCGATTTCGCGCTCACCTATGTGCTGACCCATGCCGACACGCCCGAACGCCAGCAGGCGGTGATCGACGCGCTGGTGCTCAAATGCGATATTCTGTGGGCCATGCTCGATGCGCTCCAGCATGCCTATGGCGAAGGCAACATCCCGCCCGGCGCCTTCCGGCCGGAGGAACGGCGATGACGGCGCTCGGCGAACGCGCCATCGTTTCGCCCCGGTCGGTTCCGTCGCTGCCCAGGCACGTGCGCATCCAGTTCGATCCGGTGCGGCAGGCCTTTGCCGTGCTGTCGCCGGAAAAGGTGTTCTGGCCGAACGAGATCAGCCTCGACATATTGCGCCGCTGCGATGGGCGGGCCAACGTCGGTCAGATCATCGCCGACCTTGCTGCGGAATATGCTGCCGAGGAGGCCGAGGTCGCGGCCGACGTGACGGCCTTCCTGCAGGAATGGTCGGACAAGCTGCTGGTGAAGCTATGAGCGAGCCGTTCATTCCCCCGATCGGCATGCTGGCGGAGCTGACCCATCGCTGCCCGCTGCAATGCCCGTATTGCTCCAATCCGGTCGAGCTCATGAAAGCCAATCGCGAGCTCCCGACCGAGACCTGGCTCGAGCTGTTCAACCAGGCCGCCGATCTCGGCGTCTTGCAGGTCCACCTCTCCGGCGGCGAGCCGACCTTACGCCGTGACCTGGAGCAGCTGATCGCCGGGCTGTCGGCACGCGGCGTCTACACGAACCTGATCACCGCCGGCGTGCTCATTGCCGAGGGCCGGATGGAGGCCTTCGCCGAAGCCGGGCTCGACCATCTGCAGCTCAGCTTCCAGGGCGCGCGCCCTGAGACCACCGAGCGCATCGGCAATCATCGCGGCAGCCATGCAAAGAAGCTGGAGACGGCCCGCCGCGCCCGTGCGGCCGGCCTACCGCTCACCATCAACGCGCCGATCCACAGGCACAATATCGAGGAAGTGCCAGAGTTCATCGAGCTTGCGCTGTCGCTCGGCGCCGAGCGGCTCGAGATCGCCAATGTGCAATATGCCGGCTGGGCGCTGGTCAACCGCGAGACGCTGATGCCCGACCGGGCGGCGGTGGAACGCCAGATGGAGATCGTGGAAGCAGCGCGCGACCGGCTCACCGGCATCATGAACATCGACTTCGTGCCGCCCGACTATTTTGCCACCTTTCCGAAACCCTGCATGGGCGGCTGGGCGCGCGACGCCTTCATGGTGACGCCGGACGGCACGGTGCTGCCCTGCCATGCCGCGCAGACGATTACCCATCTCAATTTCGATCGCTTCGGTGAGCGGTCGCTCGCCGAGATCTGGGCGGGCTCGCCCGCCTTCAACGCCTTCCGCGGCACCGACTGGATGCAGGAGCCATGCCGCAGCTGCGAGCGGCGCGAGACCGACTGGGGCGGCTGCCGATGCCAGGCGATGGCGATTGCCGGCGACGCCGCCGCGACCGATCCGGCTTGCGTGAAGTCGCCGATCCATGCCCGCATGGCCGCGCTGATCGCGGCGGCGCAGGTTGAGGCTGCCGGAGCCGCGGGCGAGCAGGCAGCCGACTTCACCTGGCGCCGCATCGGCACGGAACCCGCCAAGCCAACGTCGGCTCGTTCCGAGGCCGCATTGGAGAGAATGAATTGAAGTCATTGATTACGGCAACGCTGATAGCGGTTGATACCGCCGATGATCGATCTTTGACGTCGGCGCTGCCCCTTGTATCTGCGCGGAAAGGTTTCTGTGCGATGGAAGCGACTGAGCCTCGAACCGGATGGCCATCCGGTTCGAGGCTTGGCGAAGTCGCCCGACGCCCCTTCGGCCACAACCGTCGA
>NZ_JAWRCU010000002.1:0-728650 GCF_033542235.1 Mesorhizobium sp. BAC0120
AACGGAATCACAAATCCATTTTGCAAGGAATCCCCAGCCGAAGACTTATTTTCCGGCAAAATCGGCAGCTTCGACTGCCCCAAATTCCCACTGCAAATCAGCGACTTGGCAATTCTTCACGGCAGACAAATTTCCTACTCCCATACTCCCTTATTCCCCTACTCCCCTATCCCGAACTTCCCCATCGTTGCCCCGATTTCCTCCTTCACCCAGCGCCTGAAGGCGGCCACCTTGCGGCCTTGGCTGCCGGATGCAGGCGTGACGAGGTAGTAGCCGAGGCCGCTGGCGGCTCGAACCCCGAACGGCGCGACCAGCCGGCCATCGGCAAGCGCGTCGGCTGCGAGCAATTGCCAGGCGAGCATGACGCCCTGGCCTGCGATCGCGGCTTCCAGGCACAAGATAGGGTCGGTGAATGTCGCGCCCGGCTGCGGTCTCACCGGCTTTACGCCTGCGCCCTCGAACCAGCGCTCCCAGCTGAACATCGTATTGGAGTCGCTCAGCACCGATACGTTCGCAAGGTCCTCGACCGAGCGCAGCCTGGCCGCAATGGAAGGTGCGGCGACGGGGAACATCTCCTGCGCGATGAGCAGCTCGGCTTCGACGCCGGGCCAATTGCCGTCACCCATGCGGATCGCAAGGTCGATATCCGAGCGCTCGAGGTGAACAATACGCGTCGAGGCGTCGATCCTCAGCATGATCTCGGGGTGATGCTCGTAGAAGCGGCTGAGGCGGGGCACCATCCACCGAGAGGCGAAAGCCGGCGCGACCGAAATGACCAGCGTGCACAATTGATCCTGCCTTGCCATCGCTACAGCTCCGGCGAGCTCCCCAAAGCCGGCCGACAGCTTCGCCGTGAAGAGAGCGCCGAACTCGGTGGGAACGAGCCCGTTCGACGTACGCGCAAAGATCGGGCGGCCGAGCTGCTTCTCGGTGCGTCCGATCTGTTGGCTCACCGCGCTTGGCGAAACGCCGAGCTCTTCGGCCGCCTTTTGCAGCGAGCCAGTTCGGGCGACGGTTTCGACAGCGCGCAGGCCGGTGAGGTGGACAGTGTTGAGGTTCATTTAGCTTTTCTAAAATGTGGGCGAGGGAATCTGCATTGAATCTTGCGGCGTCGGAGCCAAAACCCGGATCCGTCTCACGAGACGATGAATATGTTGGTAAAGATTATCTCAAGCCTGCTTGGGCTGTCGATCGAGCCTTCCGACGATGACTGCGCGCGCAGGGCCGACTGTCTCCGCGATCCGCTCGCCCATCCGGCCCTTGATGCTATGTCGGAACGCGAGCTGGCCGATCTTTCGTTTAGCAGGAGCTTGCAACCAGACAGAACTGATTGCGGCGCCTAGACGCAAGGCGCGTACTCCTCGGCGCCATCCCCGTCTTCCATCAGCCACTTCAGCTGATCGACCGACTCTACCGGAACCGCCGGTTGCGCCGAACCAGTCCTCCGCTTCGCACGCCAACGCCTCGGAGGTAGGGCTGGCGCGCGGTTCGTGACCTTTTCGTAATCCTCGCATCGCCATTTTTGCCATGATTGACGCGATTGTGCGCGCCGACTGATCGGTTCGGGCGTTTCAAACCCATCGGAAGTGTGACTTTATGCCGGCGACCTCGCGCCCGCCGAGTGCCTTAGAAGGAACGTATCCACGTGTTCGTATCATTCTTTCCAACGCCCCGGCTGTTTTTCCTGTCGGCCGCCGTCTGGAGTCTCGCCGCAATCCTGTTCTGGTTCTTCGGCGGCGAGCAGTTGGGTGCCCTGGTCGGACTGCCGCCCGCTGTTGCCGGCACGCCGCCGATCATCGGTATCTCGGTTTTCTGGTCTGCCCCGTTCCTGTGGTTCTACATCTATTTCTTCTTGGCCGTGGCCGCCTTCTACGGCTTCTGGCGCTGGTACTCGCCGCATCCGTGGCAGCACTGGTCGATCCTGATGACCGCGGTGATCCTGTTCCTGATCTACTTCAACGTGCAGGTCAGCGTTGCGGTCAACACCTGGTACGGTCCGTTCTATGATTACATTCAGGGATTGATGTCGGGGACCATACAGTCGACCGCTGGAGAGTTTTACGCCGGACTAGCTAGCTTTGCTTGGCTGGCGCTCGTCGGAATGAACGTTCAGGTCGTCAACAACTTCCTCGTCCAGCACTGGATCTTCCGCTGGCGTACTGCGATGAACCACTATTTCGTGAGCCATTGGAGCAAGCTGCGCCACATCGAGGGCGCATCGCAGCGCATCCAGGAAGATACGATGCGCTTCTCGCAGATCATGGAGGATCTGGGTTCTTCCTTCGTCGAGTCGCTGATGACCCTGATCGCCTTCCTGCCGGTGCTGATTGCCTTGCAGGCTCACATCTCCGAATTGCCGATCGTGGGCGAGATTCCGCAGCCGCTGGTTATCGCGGCCTTGGCCTGGTGTCTGTTCGGAACGATCTCCGTGATGGTGGCCGGATTGAAGCTGCCGGGCCTGCAATTCCGCAACCAGCGGGTGGAGGCGGCCTATCGCAAGGAACTCGTCTACGGCGAAGATCACGCGGACAGGGCGCAGCCGGCAACGACAGCCGAGTTGTTCAACAACGTGCGCCGTAATTATTTCCGGCTGTATTTCCACTATATTTATTTCAATGTCGTGCGCTATACCTACCTTCAGGCCGACAACATCTTCTCTATGTTGATACTGGGGCCATCGTTTGTGGCGCACAAGATAACATTCGGTGCATTCAGCCAGATATCAAACGCCTTTGGCAGGGTAACCGGGTCGCTCCAGTTCCTCCTCAATTCTTGGTCGACCATCGTCGAGCTGCAGTCGGTCCATAAGCGCCTGCGTGCTTTCGAGGCGACGCTGGAAGGCGCCCCGTTGCCCGATATCGACGAGCGCTTTATGAAGGGCAAGGAGTCCGACGCGGGGGTCAAGCCCATCGAGGCATAGCGAGGGCGGCTCCAGGGCTTGAGATCGAACCGAAGGACCGCGTCAGGCAAAACTGCGCAGCGGCCTTCGGGCGAATCCGATGCGCCGAATAGAGATAGAGCGCCGTAGCGCCGCTCTATCCGCCCGCTTTCAGCGTGGCGGAAAACTGCGGGTTGCGGGCAACGTAGTCGCGGTAGCTCACGCAGGCCACACCTGGTTTGCCGCAAACGTCTTCGGCGAAGCGCTCGAGCGCCCGCCAATACGCGCCGCCGTTCATCAAGGTGAAATGGAAGCCGAGCTCGAGCGGCGTGTGCTTGCCATTATATTCGGACTGGAAGGCCTGCTGGAAGGCTTCGTAGGCGCGGTTCTCGAAAGTGGCGTCCTTGTCGTCGCGCTCGAACCCGCCAGAGTGGCGCACGAACATGTTGTAGTCCATGGCGATGACCGGCCTGCTCTTCGGCCCTTCCGGGATCTGCGGCAGCGCGAAACGAACGAGGCCGGCTTCGGCCGAGGGCTGGCCAGGGCCTCGCGAAACGCCGCTTGCATCATAGGCATAGCCAGAATCGGCAAGCGCCTGATAAAGCTCCTTGCCGGTCGAGAGGTAGGGTGCCCGGAAGCCCCTGATTTCCGTGTCGACGAAATGCCTCCAGCCGTCCGGCTCTCCTTCGATGCCGTTGATTGCGTAGGCGTTCTCCAGGATCCTTCGGAAGGTCTTGAACTCGTCATTCCAGTCGGAGCGGCTCCAGTTCGAGCCGTCGAAATGCCCGCAGGCATGGCTGCCTATGTCATGGCCCTCCGACCGCGCGAGCCAGATCTGTTCGAGGCGCGCCGCCACCTCTTCCTTTGATGTAGCAAACCCGACATTCGATTTGCCGGGCTTCTGGCCGGGCGCCTTGTATTCGCGCTTGTGCTCGGGCGAGAGCAGGTAAACGCAGGAGAGGAAATAGGTGAACGTCGCGCCGGTTCGCTCTGCCAGCGCCCGGCTGCGCTGCCATTGCTCGACATGCTGGGCGCCGTCGAAGGAGATGATCACATATTGGGTCGGCGGAGCGGGAGGTTCGGCAAAGGCCGCAGCTGGAAAAAGCGCGCAGGCAGAGAGCGCCACGGTAAAAACGCGGGAGGCAAGAGGCATCGGATATCGGGGTCTACTGGTTTGAAATAAGACGGCAAATCACTGAGCAGGCTCTGCGAGAGTGCCGCGGGGTTCTTGCGATGCGAACCTGCGACAAACAAGGAATCAGTTCGGGGATTCGTGAGACAGCCATGAATGCCCGCTTAGGGTCGGAATGTGGCCGAGGTTGGATGCACTGGCAAGCCGGCCGCTCCGCGTCCGAGTGGCATGCTGTCAAATCGGACCGCCGCGCCGCTCAGATCCAGCTCTTTGTTTGCACGTCGGATTTGTCCGAAAACCGCTACGCGCTTTTCCCTCCGATGCGCTACCATGCAGTGCTAACGTCGGAGAATCCTGCTTGACATCGGGGTAGTCGTGATGCTCGCGCTCGTTCTAGGTTTGATTGTCTTTCTCGGGATTCACTCGGTCCGCATCGCCGCGCCCGAATGGCGCGACCGGCAGATCGCGGTGATCGGCGAGGGGCCCTGGAAGGGCATCTATTCGCTGATCTCGATCCTCGGCTTTGTCCTCCTTGTCTGGGGATATGCAAGGGGACGGGAGGTTGCGCCGGTCCTCTACGAACCCCCGATCTGGATGAAGCACATTACCGTCGGGTTGATGTTCTTCTCCTTCATTTCGCTGGCGGTGTTCATTTTTCCTGCTGGGCGTCTGAAGCCTGTGCTGAAGCACCCCCTGCTGGTCGCCGTGAAGATCTGGGCTTTCGCCCACCTCCTCGCCAATGGCGATCTGGCCTCTCTGATCCTCTTCCTCGCCGTCCTTGCCTGGGCCGTAGTCGACCGCATTGCCGTCGGCCGGCGCGGCGAAAAGGCGCCGCAGCCGGGGCCGGTCAAATGGGATGTCTTCGCCGTCGCTCTGGGCGCGGTTCTCTACGTCCTGTTTGTGTGGAGACTGCATTTGTGGCTGATCGGCGTGCCGCCGCTCTCCTGATCGTGCAGGTGACCAAGAGGGGCGATTTTCGGGCAACCCCTTCCATGCCGGCAAAATTCAGCTAAAAGGCTCGCTCACGAAATGGGCCAGCGGCCCGCAACCGGTATTTTTCATGTCGGACGACAGTTTCTTCCGCGAGGTCAATGAAGAGCTTCGCCAGGAGCAGGCCAGGGCCCTTTGGGACCGCTATGGCCCGGCCTTCATTGCCTTGGCCGTGATCATAGTGCTGGCGACGGCTGCCTATGTCGGATGGCAGTACTGGAGGGAGACCAGGGCCAGCAAATCCGGCGACGACTTCTCGGCCGCCCTCCAGCTCGCCAATTCAGGCAAGCCTGACGAGGCGCTGAAGGCGCTCGATCAGTTGCAGAAGGAGGGCTATGGCGCGTACCCGCTGCTTGCCCGCATGCGTGCCGCGACGGTGCTTTCCGAAAAAGGCGACTTCGCCGGTTCGGTCAAGGAGTTCGACGAGGTCTCCAACGACACCTCCGTTCCTGAGGCGATCCGCGACATGGCGAGGCTCAGGGCAGCGTTCATCCTCGTCGACAACGGCAGCTACGACGATGTCGCCAAGCGCGTCGAGCCGCTGACCAGCGACACAAACATAATGCGCAATTCCGCGCGCGAGGCGCTCGGCCTCGCAGCGTGGAAGGCCGGCAAGGCCAAGGATGCGCTGCAGCTCTTCGACCAGATTGCTTCCGACGATGGCGCGCCCACCAACCTGCGACAGCGCGCGACGTTGATGTCCGAACTGATCCGCGGTTCGGGCGCAGCGTCCTGATGTCCGGCAATGGCGTTCACCGCAGCAATCATCGGCCGGCCTAACGTCGGCAAGTCCACGCTTTTCAACCGTCTTGCCGGCAGGAAGCTGGCTCTGGTCGACGATACGCCGGGCGTCACCCGCGATCGGCGCGTTCATACCGCGCGTCTGTTCGACCTCGATTTCGAGGTGATCGACACGGCAGGCTTTGAGGATGCCGCCCCGGAGACCTTGCCCGGCCGCATGCGCGTGCAGACCGAAATTGCTATCCGCGATGCCGACATCATCCTTTTCATGGTCGACGCCAAGAGTGGCGTGCTTCCTGATGACAAGACCTTTGCCGAAATCGTGCGGCGCTCCGGCAAGCCGGTCGTCCTCGTCGCTAACAAGGCGGAGGCGAGAGGCGCCGGTGCCGGCCTGCTCGAGGCATGGGAGCTCGGGCTCGGCGAGCCTGTGCCCGTCTCCGCCGAGCACGGCGAAGGGATGAACGACCTCAGGGAGGCGATCATCGCCGCTCTGGGCGACGAACGGGCCTTCGCAGAGGATGACGAGGCTGCGCCGGGCGCGTTCGCCGAGGCGCTGGTGGGCGAGGATGTCGATCCCGACGCGGAGGAAGAGCCGGCTTACGACGATACCAAGCCGCTGCGCATTGCCGTCGTCGGCCGGCCGAATGCCGGCAAGTCGACGCTGATCAATGCGCTGATCGGCGAGGAGCGGCTTCTGACCGGGCCCGAAGCAGGCATCACGCGCGATTCAATTTCGGTCGACTGGGACTGGCGCGGCCGCAGGATAAAGCTCTTTGATACCGCTGGCATGCGCCGCAAGGCGAAGGTTCAGGAGAAGCTCGAGAAGCTCTCGGTTGCCGACGGGTTGCGCGCGGTGCGCTTCGCCGAGGTGGTGATCATCGTGTTCGACGCGACGATCCCCTTCGAGAAACAAGATCTCCAGATTGCCGATCTCGTCATTCGTGAAGGGCGTGCGCCGGTGATCGCCTTCTCGAAATGGGACCTGATCGAGGAGCCGCAGCGGACGCTCGCCGAACTGCGCGAGAAGACCGAACGGCTTTTGCCGCAGGTTCGTGGCGTCCAGGCCGTCACGGTCTCGGCCGAGACGGGTCGCGGCCTCGACAAGCTGATGGACTCGGTGATCCGCACGCATCGGGTCTGGAATCGCCGTGTCTCGACCGGCAAGCTCAACCGGTGGCTCGAGGGAATACTTGCGCATCACCCGCCGCCGGCGGTCGCCGGGCGGCGGCTTAAGGTGAAATACGTCACGCAGGCGAAGACCCGGCCGCCGGGGTTCGTCGTCTCTTGCTCACGGCCGGAAGCCATGCCGCAGAGCTATGTCCGCTATCTCGCGAACAGCCTTCGCGAGGCGTTCGAAATGCCGGGCGTGCCGATCCGCATGGTGCTGCGCGGCTCCGAGAACCCTTACGCTGGGAAAGCGAAAAGCCGGAAATAAACTCGTTTACGGTCATAATCTCGCCCCGCCTTCCGCATTAACGGCGTGTCAAGGTTAATGGACCATTTTTGACCTAGGGATGGGGTCAAAAGTTGCGTCCTGGAGAGGGTATCAGTGCTTCGACGAGTAGACTTGCGGCAGCTCCTTGCCGCGCGCCGAAACGAGCGTTCGCTCCTTCCATGCATCGTCGTAGGATTCGGCATCTGGCTCGGCTTTCCGACCGTCACGGCCTACCAGGACATGCGCAGCCTGGTCTCAGGTGCAGAGACGCCCGGCGCACGTTGGGGGTCCTTCGTCGAGAGCGCGGTTGCAGGCTCAACACACGCTGCTGAAATGCCCTTCACCGATGCAGGCTTGGCGACCGGCACGATCTCCGGTGGCGGGCTCGTCGCCCCGGGCATAGGCACGGTTGCGCTACGCGGAAAGGGCATTGCCGCCGACGCATCGCCGGATGAGGACCGCATCGTGCGCAGTGGCAAGAAGGGACGCCTTGCCAAGGTGATGCTGGTCGCGCCGCCGAAGGCGTTCACCGCTGGCTCGGTCTTCAAGCGCACCTCGATGCTGGTTCAGCCGGGGCTCGACAATGAGCTGAAGATGGCATTCGCGAAGCCCGAGATCAAAGGCAAGGAAATCACCATCGCCGCGGCCTTCCATCCTCGTGAGTTGCCCAAGGCCGACCCGCTGCTGCCACCGGTGCTGCAGGCGCTGGTCAACAACGACAAACCGGACGTGCTGGCGACCGCCTATGCGCCGGCCAAGCCTGACTACGCCAAGACCTCTCCCTTCGAGACGTTGCTCAAGGACGACGATCCGAACAACGGTCGCTTCATCCCGCCGATGGAGGAGGGCGACCATGACTGGGTCTCCCAACCTCTTCCGCCGGGTGTGTTTTCGGCACAGGAGCAACGCTGCCTGGCCGCGGCGGTCTATTTCGAGGCGCGCGGCGAGCCGGTGAAGGGCCAGGCCGCGGTCGCCCAGGTCGTGCTCAATCGCGTGCGCAATCCGACCTATCCGAAGACGATCTGCGGGGTTGTCTATCAGAACGAGAAGTGGCGCAATCGCTGCCAGTTCTCCTTCGCCTGTGACCGCATCAAGGACCGCGTCGAGAGCCCAGAGCACTATGCGATAGCCGAGGAAGTCGCGCTTGCCGTAACCGCCGGCAAGATCTGGTTGCCCGAGGTCGGATCGTCGACTCATTACCATGCGAATTACGTTCGCCCGCGCTGGGCGCGCACCATGGAATTGATGAAGCAAATCGGTCGCCACCTGTTCTATCGCACCTATGGCGGCGGCTGGAGTTGAGCGGAAAGTCGGCGCATCTTGTCGCACTTGTATAAGATATTGAATTAGCGAAGTAATTTGCTGCGATATCAACGCTGCTCAATGGCTTGACGGGCGCAAGCGCCCTAACTATGTTGCGCCCGACTTTGAAGCGGGCAGCGGCCGATCGGCTGGCCCGGGCTGGGAGGTTGCGGTGGCCAAGGACAGTCGGCCAGACGAAACCGGAAAACCCGGCTCGGAACGGATGATTGGAACCGGTGGCGGCGACGAAGACCTGGAGCGCCGCCGGCTTCGGCTCGAAGCCACATTAGCTGAGAGACGGCCGGCAAGTCGCGACGGGAAGGACGCTCAGAATCCATCGTCGAAGAATTCCTTCGGCAACGCGATCAAGCTTTCGAGCGAGTTCGTTGCCGCGATTGTGGTGGGTGTCGGGATCGGCTGGGTTCTGGACTATTGGGCCGGCACCAAGCCTTGGGGACTGATCGTCTTCCTGTTTCTCGGCTTTGCGGCGGGTGTCCTCAACGTGATGCGGTCGGCCGGCATGGTCGCCGAGCACGGGTCGCAGCCGCCGTTCGGGAAGGACGGCTCCAGTTGAACACGGCGCTCCGGCGTCGAAGCGTGACGAGGGGATAGAGCGTGTCGAACGATCCGATCCATCAGTTCCAAATCTCCAAACTGATTCCGATCGAAATCGGCGGCGTCGATTTGTCCTTCACCAATTCATCCGCTTTCATGGCTGCCGCTGCGATCGCGGCCGGCGCCTTCCTGTTCTTCGGCTCGGCCAATCGCGCGCTGGTGCCGACTCGCCTGCAGTCCATGGCCGAAATGAGTTACGAGTTCGTGGCCAATATGCTGCGTGATGCGGCCGGCAGCCACGGCATGCGGTTCTTTCCGTTCGTCTTCTCGCTCTTCATGTTCGTGCTGTTTGGCAACCTGTTCGGGCTCTTCCCCTACTTCTTCACTATCACCAGCCACATCATCGTGACCTTCGCGCTCGCCATGCTGGTGATCGGGACGGTGGTCATCTATGGCTTCGCGAAGCACGGTCTGCGCTTCCTGAAGCTGTTCGTGCCGAGCGGCGTTCCGGGCCTGCTGGTGCCGTTGGTGGTGCTGATCGAGGTGATCTCGTTCCTGTCGAGGCCGGTCAGCCTCTCCGTTCGTCTCTTCGCCAACATGCTCGCTGGCCACATTACGCTGAAAGTGTTCGCCGGCTTCGTGACATCGCTTGCGGCCTTCGGCGCAGTCGGCGTCGCCGGCGCGGTGCTGCCGCTTGCTATGACTGTGGCGCTCACCGCGTTGGAGTTCCTGGTTGCATTCCTGCAAGCCTACGTCTTCGCGGTGCTCACCTGCATGTATCTCAATGACGCGCTCCATCCGTCGCATTGAGTGCGCCTAAAACTGAAATCGCAATCACGAATCTGGTTCAACAAGGAGTTCGACATGGACGTGGAAGCAGCAAAGGCAATCGGTGCGGGCATCGCCTGCCTTGGCATGGGCGGCGCCGGCATGGGCCTCGGCGCAATTTTCGGCAATTACCTGGCGGGCGCGCTGCGCAACCCGTCGGCTGCCGACGGCCAGTTCGGCCGCCTGATTTTCGGCTTCGCCGTCACCGAGGCGCTCGGCATCTTCTCGCTGCTGATCGCGTTGCTGCTGCTCTTCACCTGAGAACAGCTGACGGCTCGAAAGCCACTTCGGCCGCACTGAGCGGCCGACCTTCGTGGACAGGGGAAGCGAGATGTTTGTGACACCGGGATATGCGCACGAAGCCTCTCCGGCGTTGGATCAGTCCACCGCAGTAGAGGGGGCCGAGCACGGCAAGGGGGCTTTTCCGCCCTTCGATCCTTCGCACTACCCTTCGCAGATCCTGTGGCTGGCAATCATCTTCGGCCTCTTCTATTTGTTCCTGAAGCAGGTTGCGGTGCCGCGTGTCGGCTCGATTCTCGATGTTCGCCGCGAGCGCATCGCGCACGACCTCGATCAGGCCGCGAAAATGAAGGAAGAGGCTGACGCCGCCGTTGCGGCCTACGAACAGGAGCTTGCCGAGGCGCGCGCCAAGGCTAATTCCATCGGTCAGGACGCGCGCAACTCGGCCAAGGTCGAAGCTGAGGCCAAGCGCAAGCAAGTCGAGGGTGAGCTCGAGAAGAAGCTCGCCGACGCCGAAGCTCACATAGCGGGGATCAAGTCCTCCGCTCTGGCCGAGGTGAGCAGCATTGCGACGGACACGGCTTCGGTGATCGTCGAGCGCCTGGTCGGCCTCAAGGTCGACAAGGCGACGGTTGCCGCTGCAGTGAAGTCGGTTCGCGAATAGGAGACGGCGATGGACGCGACATTCTGGGCATTGATCGCGCTCGTGATCTTCTTGGGCGTGGTCATCTACTACCGCGTGCCGGGAATGATCGGCAAATCGCTCGACGAGCGTGCCGCCAAGATCCGAAACGAGCTTGATGAGGCCCAGCGGCTGCGCGAAGAGGCGCACCAGTTGCTCGGCGAATACCAGAGAAAGCGCAAGGAAGCCGAGCAGGAAGCAAGCGAGATCATCGCTGCGGCCAAGCGCGAGGCCGAGACATTGGTCGAGGATGCGCACAAGAAGAGCGAAGAATATGTCGCGCGCCGGGCCGCACTCGCCGAGCTGAAGATCAGCCAGGCCGAGCGCGACGCCGTGGCCGAGGTTCGCTCGATCGCGGTTGACGTGGCCACGGAGGCAGCGCGTGCTGTGCTTGCGGGCAAGCTCGACGCGAAGGCAAGCGCGGATCTGTTCAGGGATTCGCTCAAGGCGGTTCAGAGCAAGCTGCAGTAGCTGCCCGACGAGCTGACTGTTTCATGAAGAAGCCGCCGAAAGGCGGCTTTTTTGCGCTCGCAAAGGTGGGCTCTTCTAGCGTCGGACGCCGGTGCTGCCCCTCACCGTTACCCTTTCCTCGCAAAAGACGGGGAGAGGGGGGCTTCAACGTTGGCGCTTAATCCCTGTCTCTGCGAGGCTTTCAAGGGGAGGAGATTGCCCAAACGATGACGCCCCCTCACACCGTCTTTTACCCCGTGTGTTACGGGGAGAGGGTAAGGGTGAGGGGCGGCGCTTGCGTCAAGTGATTGGCGGCACACCCTAGTCCGCGTCGGCCAGCACAATCTCTTCCTGCACGATAATCTCGGCATCTATTCGGAATGGTGAGAAGGTCATGCGGTGTAGCCGCGCGCAGGCGCCTTCGGCCTCGATTGCTGCGCGATGCCGCTCGGTCGCGTAGCCCATGTGGAACTCGAAGCCGTAGCGGGCATGGCGCGAGGCGCACATGCCCATCATTCGGTCGCGCATCACCTTGGCAACGATCGAGGCGGCGGCGATCGAGTGCGAGCGCTGGTCGCCCTTGACGAAGGCTTCGCCGGGGCAGGGCAGGCCCTGCGGCACATCCAGCCCGTCGGTAATGGCAAATGCAGGCGTGATGGCCAGACTGCAGGCCGCGCGCCGCATCGCCTCCAGGCTCGCCTTGCGGATATCGGTGCGGTCGATCGTCTCGGCTGAGCAGGATGCGAACGAGACGGCGAGCGCCTTCTTCAGGATGGCCGCGAACAGGTTCTCGCGTTCTTCTGCCGACAACCTCTTCGAATCGTCGAGTCCCTTGGGGATCCGCTTCGGGTCAAGGATCACTGCCGCTGCGACGACCGGCCCGGCGAGCGGGCCGCGGCCGGCCTCGTCGAGCCCGGCCACCGGCCACTGTCCGCGCTTGATCGCACGCCGCTCGATCGAGAAATCCGGACGGATATCTTCGAGCACAAAAAGGGTTGGAGAATCGGAACGCGGTCGAGCCATAGCGGCAATGCTCGCACCGGCTCCGATTCTCCGCAAGGCCTCCTGGCCCAGGGGCGGTAGGCGGGAGGCGCCGTCGGCCTGAGTGCGGGGCGGGCCGACGGGATTGGAAGAAGGCAGGCGCCTTGGATGCCGGCGCCAGCCAGTCGTTCAGAGCAGCATCAGCTGCTTGCCTGCCTTCTCGGGCGCTACGAACAGGTCTGTCCTGAGCGTCCGTTTCTCGAGATTGAGGCCGAGCCTCTTGGCAGCAAGCTCGAAGCGGCGGCCGATCTGCCAGGCATAGGGGCCGGTGCCCTTCATGCGTTTGCCCCATTCCGAATCATAGTCCTTGCCGTCGCGCATCGAACGGATCAGCGACATCACGTGCCGGTAGCGGTCGGGATAGTGGCGCAGCAGCCAGTCCTTGAAGATCGGTGCAACCTCGAGCGGCAGACGAAGCAGCACGTAACCTGCCTCACGCGCACCGGCGGCCCGAGCCGAATCGAGGATGCGCTCGATCTCGCTGTCATTCAGTCCGGGAATGACCGGGCCGATCATAACCGAGGCAGGCACCCCGGCTTCGTTGAGCGCCTTCATGGCTTCCAGCCGCTTCGTTGGTGTCGAGGCGCGCGGTTCCATGGTTCGCGCCAGCCGCCGGTCGAGCGTGGTCACCGAAAGCGCCACCTTCGCGAGCCCCCGCTCGGCCATGCGCGACAAAATGTCGATGTCGCGCACGACCAGCGCCGACTTGGTCACGATGCCGACAGGGTGACCGCAGGCCTCCAGCACTTCCAGCACCTCGCGCATGATGCGGTACTCTCGCTCGATCGGCTGGTAGGGATCGGTGTTGGTTCCGATCGCGATGGTGCGCGGCTGATAGCCCTCCTTGCCGAGTTCTCTCTCGAGCAGGCGTGCGGCGTCCGGTTTGGCGAAAAGCTTCGATTCGAAATCGAGCCCTGGCGAGAGACCCATATAGCTGTGGGTCGGCCGCGCGAAACAGTAGATGCAGCCATGCTCGCAACCGCGATAAGGGTTGATCGAACGGTCGAAAGAGATGTCGGGAGAATCGTTGCGTGTGATGATGGTGCGTGGTTTCTCGACCTGCACCTCGGTCTTGAACGGCGGCAGCTCCTCGATCGCGCCCCAGCCGTCGTCAAAGACATCGCGCGTGATCGGTTCGAAGCGCCCGGTCGGATTGAGCCCTGCGCCACGCCCCCGGCGGCGCTCTTCGCCGACCCTGATGCCGCTCTCCTCGACAATGGCGTTCGCCAGCGGCGATTTTCCGTTGCCGAAGGCTGCAGCGTCGGCGCGCACGATGTCGGCCATCTTGGCGCGTTCCCAAGGCGTGTCTGCGGTCTGTCGAATCGCTGTTCTCATGAAACTATTCCTATTTTCGGAAGGAGAACAAAGCAAGAACTTTTTCGCTGTCGGGTAGGTGATGGAATTTTGTGCAGCGCACAACTGGCGCGAACAGCCGGATTCCGGTAATCGGCTATTTATGCTCTCGGTGCTGATCGAAACGCGCGATGACGAGGAGGCTCTGGCTCGCACGCTTGCCTCGCTGATCGGCGCAGCTGTCGAAGGCGTGGTGCGGGAAGTGATCGTGGTCGATCTCGGTTCGACCGACCAGACACGTTACGTCGCCGAGCATGCAGGCTGCCATTTTCTCACCGACGGCGGAATTGCAGCCGCGATTACGGCAGCCAAGAGCGAGTGGCTGTTGCTCGTTGAGCCGGGAGCGCGGCTTGTCGAGGGTTGGACGGAACCGGTCGTGGCGCATGTCAATAGATCGACCATGCCGGCGCGCCTTTCGAGGTCGCGCGATGATCGGCTCTCCTTTCTGGTGCGCCTGTTTTCGGCCAATCGGCCGCTTGTCGAAGGGCTCGTCATCAGCAAGCGGCAAGCTTTCGGCTTGGCGAAAAATGCCGGCAACGCCGAGGCGCTCGCCCGAGGGCTGGCTGTGAAGCGGCTTTCAGCGGGGATATCGCCTGCGAAGAAGGGGTAACTACGCCTTTCCCCGGACGACTCGCGCGCTGACGCTCTGAGCGTCGCGGAGCGCGAGAAAATATGGGTCGGCGGCCAGTGCGCGATCGACCATCGCGGTCACCTCTTCCCATGGCGCAGAGCTTTGCAGGGTGATCTTGAACCGGGTTTCGAGCGGGGCGGCGGTGTTGCTGCCAACGCCGAACATGGCGCCGTCGTCGAAATCCATTTCGACATCGACGTCGATCGTGTCGATCGCCACTCCCTCGCGGGCCGCCGTGAGCTTGATCCCGATGGCAATGCAGCCCGCTAGCCCCGCACGGATGAAGAAGCCCGGCGTCGGGCCTTTCTCGTCGCCGCCAATGACCTTGCTCATATCCATCACTGCCTCGTGGTGGCCTTGACGGAATCTGCAGGTCAGGCCTTCGCCGACCTGCGCGCTGGCCCGCACCGAACTGAATGCCGCTTCTGGCTTCTCCCGATAAACTGCGATCACGCGCTCCTGCGCGCCACGAATCTGCGCATTTCGATCCATGGTCCCCCTCCAACTCGCCTCGCTATGCCCGCCTGTCAGCGAACTTCGCCGCCTTGCTGAGGAGTTCCTAGGTCCAGCTTGTTTCTAGCCGATGCTAGCAAGTGCCATCATGTAACCGTGTTTTGAAACAATGCCGGTCAAGACTTGTGCGAATTTGGCAAGTAGCTGGTGTGTTCGCGGCGAGCTTGGCAGGCAACTCGTGGCGCAACCTCATGATCGCCCTGCATCAGCCACTGCGACGCCCACGAGCCATCGCCTGATCAGTTTCTCCTCTTCCGGCGACAGGCCGTCTGCCAGTTCGCGTTCGAGGGAATCAACCCGCTCGCGGCTTGCGGCAAGCATAGTTCGGCCCGTCTCGCTGAGGTCGAGATGTTGGATGCGCCCATGGACAGCATGCGGACTGCGCACCAATGCCCCCGCGCGCTCGAGATTGGCCACGATCACGCTCACCGTCTGCGGCGTAAGAAGCGCAAGCCGAGCCAGTTCCGCGTTGGACAGGCCAGGATAGGCCGCGAGCATCGTCAACACCGAGAACTGCGGCGGCGTCACATCCAGATCGGCCAGCGCACGCTCCACCCGAAGACGAAATGCCCCGGCCGCCTGCCTCAGCAGATAACCGAGATGGCCTTCTTTCCCACGTTTGCCCTCACCGGGCCTTGGAACGGATGACGATCGAGACTTGCGCATAATATCAGAGCTTTGATAAGATATTCGAACTCTTACATTATCGAACTTATGAGGCGCTGGCGATGGCCCATCGGATCTTTTTGGCAGGCGCCGCAGGCGCAATCGGGCAAAGATTGTCTCTGCTGCTGGTTCGCGCCGGCCATCAGGTGGCTGGCACCACCCGATCTGAAGCCAAAGCTGAACAACTGCGCGCCTTGCGCGTCGAGCCGGCGCTGGTCGACGTCTTCGATGCGGATGCGCTTTCCCGCGCGGTCGCCGCCGCGCGGCCCGACATAGTGATCCATCAGCTCACCGATCTGCCGAGAGGACTTGACCCCAGCCGCATGGCGGAGGCGCGGGTCCGCAATGCCCGAGTGCGGGACGAGGGCACTCGCAACCTCGTCAGCGCCGCTATCGCGGCAGGCGCGCGCCGGCTGGTGGCGCAGAGCATCGCCTGGATCTATGCCCCGGGCCCAGAGCCTCATATCGAAAGCGATCCGCTGGACGTCCATGCGGAGGGTGGCCTGGCCGTCACCGTCAAAGGCGTTGTGGCACTCGAGAAGTGGACGCTTGCCTCGCCTCTTGCCGGCGTCGTGCTTCGCTATGGCCGGTTCTACGGTCCGGGAACCGGCGTCGATGCCGCACCCATTCCACCGGCCCTTCACGTGGATGCTGCCGCTTATGCCGCACTGCTCGCGCTCGATCGTGGCACGACGGGCATCTTCAATATCGCCGACCAAAACGATCATGTTGCTACAGAAAAAGCTCGCAAGGAGCTCGGCTGGCGCGCCGACTTTCGCTTGCAAGAGTGACCGAATTGGCCGGCCGGAGAGACGTCCGTAACAGGAGGCAATGGCAGTTGTCTGTGGCAAAACCGCAACCTCCGGCAAGGAGCTCTGCCGGCTGCGCGGTCCCTTTCGTTCCCACCGGCATGGTGCGCGATCTAGGCGCGGCCGGACCTCGACGAGGCTGGCTCAGCTCAAGCGGCTTTGCCGCCTCGCTTCAGATGCTCGTCGAGCCTCGGCATGATCTCGACGAAGTTGCAGGGCATATGCCGATAATCGAGCTGCGCCTTGATAATGCCGTCCCAGGCGTCGCGGCAGGCGCCGGGCGAGCCTGGCAGGACGAAAACGAAGGTGGCGTTGAGGACGCCGCCGGTCGCCCTCGACTGGATGGTCGAAGTACCGATCTTGTCGTAGGAGATCCGGTGGAAGACTTCCGAGAAGCCATCCATGCGCTTTTCAAAGATCGGCTCCAGCGCCTCCGGCGTCACGTCGCGGCCCGTGAATCCGGTGCCGCCGGTCGTGATGACCACGTCGATGTCGGGATCCGTCGACCATGCCTCGACACATTCGCGTATGGCAGCCTTTTCGTCCTTTACGATGTGGCGGACCGCCAGAATATGCCCCGCCTCAACAATGCGGTCGGCGAGCGTCTGGCCCGACTTGTCCTCCGCAAGCGTGCGGGTATCGGAGACTGTTAGCACGGCGATTCGGACGGGGATGAAGGGTCGGCTCTCGTCAATCCGCGACATTCAGTCCCGCTCCTCCGGTTCGCGTGGCGACGACAAACCAATTCGGCCGCTCGCGGCGAATATGGCGGGCAGCGCCCTGCGCCTGGAGGTCGTTCTCGAACAGCCCGAAGCAGGTCGCGCCCGAACCCGACATGCGCGCGATTTGCGCCCCGGTCAGTCCGAGCTCATGCAGGGCATCGTCGATCTCCGGCGCGATGCTGCGCGCCGTGGCCTCGAGGTCATTGCGCGTGCGGCCGAGCCAGGCGACCAGGCTGTCCAGCGAAGGTTGCTCGGGCAGCGGCGGCAAGCCGGGATTCTGATAGGTTGCGAGCGCGCCGAAGACCTTGGCCGTCGGGACCGGTACGCCTGGGTTGACAAGCACAAGGCTCAATTCGGGAAAGCTCGGCACCATGGCAATCCGCTCGCCGATGCCCGAGGCCAGCAACGGCTTTGCGGCAACGCACATCGGCACATCTGCGCCGAGTGCCGGACCGAGCTGCGCAAGCTCCCGCTTGGTCGTGGTCAGGTCCCAGATCGACGAGAGCGCGATGAGTGTCGCTGCAGCGTCGCTCGACCCGCCGCCGAGACCCGATGCGATAGGCATGTTCTTTTCGAGGCTGATTGCGACTGGCGGGCAGTCCGCGAGCGGGAAGGCAGCGCGCAGCCTGTCCCGGGCGGTAACCACCAGATTATCATCGCCGAGCGGCATGTACTTGGCGAATGGGCCCGTGGCAACGAACGAATCCGCCTCGGCGTTTTCTACGGTGAGATGGTCGCCGAATCGCGTGAAAACCGTGAGGCTTTCGAGAAGGTGATAGCCGTCCTCCCGTCGCCCCACCACATGGAGGGCAAGGTTGATTTTTCCGGGAGCCTCGATGGTGAGCGCCCGGTCGTGCCCTTCATCGAGCACCAGTTCCTGGTGATTAGTCCTTGGCAAGCTTGTATTCGCCGGTCTTGGGATCCTTGACAAGCGTCCCTGTTGCGCCGGTACGCGCCTGCTTCTCGGCACGCCGCACCTTGGCCGTGACACGGTTGGCCTCGCGGAGGAAGGACTTGTAGCCCAGATAGGCTACGGCCAAGACCAGCAAAAGTAAGATGAGCTGTGGCATCCCTGTTTTCTCCTTGATAGGCGGCGGCGCCACTAAGCGAATTCGCCTATTAACCATGGTAGCGCCGAACGTGGCTTTTTTCAAAGCCCGAACCTGCTCCATAGCGCACGCGACTCGATCGCCTCGATAAGCCCGTCGACGGCTGAAGCCGCGAGGTCGGATGCCGAAAGCCCGGCATTCGAACCGAAGAAGGCAAGCCGACGGCCGAAGAAGCCGCGCGGGTGGCTGATCAGCTGCAGCCTCGTTTTCGGCCCGAAACGGCTCTTCAGGACGCTGCGCATGTCACCCAGCGCATCCACCAGGCCGAGATCGATCCCGCGCTTGGCGGTCCAGAACAGGCCGGTAAACAGGTCGGGATCGTCGGTCAGCTTGCCGGCCCGGCGCTCCTTGACGATGTCAATAAAGGTCTCGTGGACCTCGAGCTGCAGCACTTTCAGCCGCTCGACATCTTCTTCCTTTTCCGGTCGAAACGGATCGAGCACGGCCTTGTTCCGTCCGGCCGTGTGGACACGGCGTTCTATGCCGGCCTTCCTCAAGAGCTCTGGGAAGCCGAAGGAGGCCGTAACGACCCCGATCGACCCGACGATGGAGGAAGGATCGGCAATGATCTCATCGCCGGCGACCGCAATCATGTAGCCGCCGGACGCAGCGACATCCTCGACGAACACCAGCACGGTTTTCTTCTTTTCCGACGCGAGATCGCGGATGCGGCGGTAAATCAGCCGCGATTGCACCGGCGAGCCGCCGGGCGAATTGATAGAGATCGCGACGGCCGGCGCATCATTGTAGGCGAACAGCTTCTCGATAAGCGCTGCCGTCGAGGAGAGCGACAAGCTCTGCCTGAGCTGCGTGCCGCCGGCCATGATCGTGCCGTGCAGCCTGATCACAGGGATCGTCACGGCGTCTGAACGCATGGATCTGGGCAGGAACTTATTGAGGAAGCGGTTCAAACGGGATGCTCCGGATTTTGCCACGAAGATGTAGGATTTTACCGCATTTCCGCAATGGTGGGACAGCTACCGTTCAATCACCAAAGAGCGAGGCGCGACCGTTGTTGATGTCGTCGGCCGCCGCGGTGAAGCGGTCGCTGCCCGCCGCGTGCAGGAAGAGAGGCGGCATCAGTGATAGGCCGGCGCGCGAGCCACGCGTCCCGCGCACCAGGATACGGATGGCCGCGGCGTCGGGCCGCGGGTGGATCGGCACGATTTCAAGCTTGCCGAAGCGGCCGGCCAGCGCAACGAGGAGCTCGCCGATCGACTGGGGTCGTGCGATGATTGCGACGCCGCCGCGCGGCTTTACCACTGCTGCGGCGCTGCGCAGCCAGAGCTCGAACAGCTTGTCGGGCATGACATGGGCGCCGCGCTTCAGCTGGTCGGGCGTCACTCGGTCATGGCCGGCGTTGAATGGCGGATTCATGATGGCGAAATCAAATGCGCCATCGCCGAGGCCTGCTGCCGTTCGTGCCTTGCCGGAAAGCGACACGTCGGCTGTCAGAACAGAGATGCGGTCCCGAAGATGACCGTTTTCCGGATGCGTGACGGTCCGCTCGGCAAAGGCGACCATCTCGGCCGAGTTCTCGACGAGAACGACCTGCGCTGCCGCGCAGCGCGCGGCAACGGCCAGGCCGGCCGCGCCGGCGCCGGCCCCGAAATCGACGAGACGGCCCGAAAAATCCGAGGGCACGGCGGCAGCAAGCATCATTGCATCCATGCCGGCACGGTGCCCGGCGCCTTTCGGCTGCACGAGCCAGAATCGGCCGCGATGGAAGGCGTCGAGCGTAAAGTCCGGGCTTGCCTGGTCGGTCGCCATGGCTGGCAGGCGGTCAGTGCTTCTCGATTTCGTGGCCTATGCCCGCATCTGCGAGGATTGCGCGCGCCCTGACGAGCTCGTCCTCCTCGACCATGATGCGTCGTGGCAGGATGCCGAGTGAGCCGTCGACCACGCTCATGTTCTGGTCGGCAACGAGATAGGCGATGCCAGCGTCGCGCATCAGCGCCTCGATAAACGAGATCAGCACGGCATCATTGGTTCGGACGAGTTCTTTCATGCGCGCGAAAATCGCAGGTCGTGCGCCAGGAGTAAATGGCCGGAATCGCCGATCCGTCACAATTGCCCGCAGCCCCTCTTCAAAGGCCTCCAAAACGGGCCCTGCACGCACTCGACTGCAGCTCCATAGAGCAGCTCCCCGATTGTTACAAAAGTGTCATTAAAGTGTCAAAACAGCGGCACTGTGCCGCGAACTTTTGGCCAAGTTACGGCATTGATACGCATGGTCACGGGCAGCAACAAATTCGATGCCGCGCTAGCGCTTACAACGCTCTCGATAGTCTTAGCTCTCATTGGACTGGTGCTTTACTACGATGTCGAAATCCTATTTCCGAGGGGCTGACGGGACAGTCCCGTTGCACGTTACACGTTTGACCGCAGCAAGCCGCCCCGGCCTCCGAGGGAAAATGATCCTCTTGGGGGTGGCTGGTGTCTCGCTGGCGCTGCTTTGTGCCAGCATCGCCCAGGATGTGCGGCTCTACGTCGGCCCTGAGCCGGACCTCTCCGCTAAGATATGGATGCTCGACGTCGACTTCGAACGCAGCGCATTCACCTGGGTCTCGATAATCTCGCTCTTTGTGGCGGCCGTGCTTCTTTTTCTGGGCGCCGAGCATGCGGCAGCCCGACGCGACCGTTTCAGATGGCACTGGTATGCACTCGCCGCGCTTTTTCTCCTCGCCTCCTTCGACGAATTTGCCGGGCTTCACGAGAAGCTGTCGGCGGTCCTGGCTGCGCGGATGAGCCACTCCGGCGTTCTATATTTCGCCTGGGCAGCCCCTGCCGGCATACTCGCCTTGATAGGGCTGGCTAGCTTCATCCCGTTCATCCGCTCCTTTCCGACAAGGCTCGCCCTCTTGATGGTGCTTTCAGCCGGCCTGTTTCTCGGCGGGGCTGTCGGGCTGGAAATGATCGGCGGCAAGATTGCCGAGGTTGAAGGGGTGAAGTCGCTGCACTACCGCATGGAAACGAACGCGGAGGAAGGGATGGAACTCGCCGGCACGCTCCTTTTCATCTACGTGCTGCTCGCCTTCAACGAGGAGCGCCGTTTCATCCCCGGCTGATATAGTTCCGCGCACACGAGAATCCGGCGGCCAAGCCCGCGCACCTGTAAACTGTCCGCATTGCACATACCGGTTTCAGTGCCCCACGATGCAGAACTGGTTGCCTTCCGGGTCACGCATGACGGTGTACCCGTCAGTCTCGCGGACGACCTCGCCGCCAAGCGAACGAATGCGCTGCACCTCTTGCCCTCGATCATCAACGGATATGTCCAGGTGCACCCGGTTGTTCTGGTAATTGCGGTCCGGAACTTCCTGGAAGCACAGGACAGGCCCGGGTCCATCCACCATGACTGTCGGATCGGTCTCCGGCGTGAGGCCCAACGTGGCGAGTCGATCGATCTCGGCTTGGTCGTAGGGCCGAACGGCATAGCCGTCGAGTAGCTCTGCCCAGAACCGCGCAAGCCGCGCCGCGGACGCGCAGTCGAATACGATTTCCCTGATCGATCCCATCGATTATCTCCAGGCATGTCCGGCCGGTAGGCCTGTCCCCCGCGCCAATTCGCCCCTTGCGGCAGCTATATAGGACAACCTAGCTTTGCAGTGAGGGCTTGCGCGCCGCCGCGGCATCGTTATGTCTGCGGCAAATAAGGGATCTGGCCTTGGGTGTCGTACTCAATCTTGAAGATAGCAAGCGGGACGCAGCCTCGATCGAGCGGCTGCTGCACCTCACTGCGGCCGACATGGACAGGGTCAACGAGTTGATCCTTTCCAAGGCCGGCTCCGACGTCGAGATGATCCCCGAGGTGGCGAACCATCTGATTTCTTCCGGCGGCAAACGGCTGCGGCCCATGGTAACGCTGGCTGCCGCACAGATGTTCGGCTATTCCGGTGACGGCCACGTCAAGCTTGCGACCAGCGTCGAGTTCATGCACACGGCCACGCTGCTGCACGACGACGTTGTCGACGAGAGCGACCTGAGGCGCGGCAAGAAGACAGCGCGCATGATCTGGGGCAATCAGGCCAGCGTGCTCGTCGGCGATTTCCTGCTCGGGCAGGCCTTTCGCATGATGGTGGACGTCGGCTCGCTCGAGGCGCTGGACATCCTGTCGACCGCCGCATCCATAATCGCCGAAGGCGAAGTGATGCAGCTTGCCGCGGCGAAGAACCTCGAGACCACCGAGGACGAGCATTTCGCGGTGATCAAGGCGAAGACGGCAGCCCTGTTCTCCGCCGCCGCCGAGGTCGGTCCGGTAATCGCCGAGGCGACCCGCAACGACCGTGCGGCGCTCCGCTCGTACGGGATGAATCTCGGCCTCGCTTTTCAGTTGATCGACGATGCGCTGGATTATGGCGGCTCGAGCAAAGAGCTCGGCAAGAATGTTGGCGACGACTTCCGCGAGGGCAAGGTGACACTACCCGTGATCCTCGCCTATCGCCGCGGCACGCCGGCCGAGCGTGCGTTCTGGGTGAAGTCGATCGAGGAGAACGCTGTCGACGACGCTGCTCTGGACAAGGCGATCGGGCTGATGAAGCGCCACGGTGCCGTAACCGACACGATCGCGCGCGCAACTCATTTCGGCGACATCGCCCGCGATGCGCTCGCGCCGCTGAAGTCGACTCCGCAGAAAGCGGCGCTTAACGACGTAATAGATTTCTGTATCAGTCGCGTGTCGTGATGGGGTTGATGCACGCCGGCTGACCGGAATGTGAACCTTGCGAGGTTGAACGCTTACCGCAAAAAGGCCATGCTTGAGGACCAAAGCGGCGCTAGGTAAGGTTCGGTGGGCGGGCGCCCACAGGAAAAGGGAACTCAAGGCAGGTGAAAAACACTCTCAGTCGCGCCATGTCGGTCGCGGGACTTGCGGCGCTCTTCGTAGTGTCGCCGCTTCTCGGCTTTGCCAAGCAATCCGACCAGCCTGTGGCGATCGGCACGTTCTCGGGTGCCTATCTTGCGGCCAGGGTCGCCGAAGGCGACAACGACTTGCCGAGCGCGATCGCCTACTACAAGCGAGCCCTTTCCTTCGACCCCGACGATCAGTCGCTGCAGCAGAGCCTGCTGCTCGCATTGATCACGCAAGGCGATTTCGATGAGGCGCTGCCCTGGGCCGAGAAGCTGAAGACCGTGCCCGACGTGGAACGCTTCTCGCGGCTGATGCTGGCCGTCGATTCTTTCCGCAAGAAGGATTTCAAGGCTGCCGAGAACTGGCTGAAGCTGGTGCTCGAATCCGACCTGGATCGCCTCATCACCGGCCTGATGACGAGCTGGGCGAAGGCCGGCGAGGGCAGTCCCAAAGACGCCCTGAAACATCTCGACAAACTGGATGGGCCGGACTGGTACAGTCTCTTCGTCAATTATCATCGCGCGCTGATCGCCGATCAGGCCGGCTTTGATGTGGAGGCCAAGCAGGTCTATCAAGCTACACTCGATGACGCTTCGTCCGGTAGCGCCGCCCCTGAAACCTGGCTGCGTTCGGCCGAGTCCTATGCGCGATTTTTGGCGCGCAGGGGCGAGAAGGACAAGGCGCTTGGCGTGCTCGATCGCATCGACGAGTTTGCGCCGGGGCGAGTGCAGGTGGGCGCCCTGCGCAAGGAGATAACAGCCGGCAAGCCGGTGCCTCGTCTGGTGGAAGGGCCCGTCGAGGGCGCCTCCGAAGTGCTGCTCGACCTCGGCACAGCGCTTAACCGCAGCGGCGGCGAGGCCTTCGTCAAGCTATACCTGCAGCTCGCCCGCGCGCTGAATCCGACGGGCGATTCGGTCCTGCTGCAGCTCGCCGCGCTTGCCGAGCAGCAGAGCGATGCCGAGCAGGCGATTGATCTCTATTCGCGGATTCCGGCGGATTCGCCGGTGAAGCGACTTGCCGAGATGCAGCGTGGCCTGAACCTTGCTGATCTCAAACGCCAGGACGAGGCCATCGCGCAGCTTAACAAGCTGATCGAGCAGGATCCCGACGACATGCGCGGCTACCTGGCGCTCGGCGGCGTCTACGCGGCGAAGGAGGATTTCCGAAACGCCGCGGGAGTCTACGACCGCGCCGTCGAGCATTTGAAGACGCCGGCAAGCACCGACTGGAACATCTTCTACCAGCGCGGCATCGCCTATGAGCGTCTTAAGGAATGGCCGAAAGCCGAGCCCAACTTCAAGAAGGCCCTCGAGCTCTATCCCAACCAGCCTCAGGTCATGAACTATCTCGGCTATTCCTGGGTCGACATGAACATGAACCTCGACGAGGCGATGGACCTGATCCGCAAGGCGGTCGATCTCAGGCCCGGCGACGGCTACATCGTCGATTCGCTCGGCTGGGCCTACTATAAGCTCGGCAAATTCGACGATGCCGTACGTGAGCTTGAGAAGGCAGTCTCGCTGAAGCCGGACGATCCGGTGCTGAACGATCACCTCGGCGATGCCTATTGGCGCGTCGGCCGCCGGCTGGAAGCGACCTTTCAGTGGGCACATGCGCGCGACATGAAGCCGGACAAGGACGTGCTCGCGAACGTTCAGAAGAAGCTCGCCGAGGGCCTGCCGCCGATCGAAGGCAAGACCGCCGCCGACAAGCCGGATGCTCCGGTCGCCCCACCGGCCGATTCTCCGGCGGTGGAGAAGAAGAGCGAGCTCGATGCTCCGACCGAGAGCGTGGCCGCTGTCATGGCGGCCGTCCCGGCTGCTTACACCGTGCAGCGTGGGCAATCGCTGTGGTCGATCGCTGCCGACAAGCTCGGCAGCGGTGAGCGTTATCGCGAGATCCTGCACTTGAACCCCAAGCTGCGCCGCAATCCGGGCCGCATTGTCCCTGGTCAGGAACTCAGGCTTCCGGTCTCGAACTGACAAGCGTTCCGTCCGCCTTGACGCTCCATTCCTCCGCCTTTAGGTCAGGCGCATTCCGACCGAGGAATTTGCCGTGACCGAGCCTGCCCCACATATGCAGCCGAGCCGCTCCTTTCAGGGGCTGATCCTGGCTCTTCACAATTACTGGGCCGACTATGGCTGCCTGGTGCTGCAACCCTACGACATGGAAGTCGGCGCCGGCACCTTCCATCCCGCCACAACTTTGCGGGCACTCGGGCCGAAGCGCTGGAACGCCGCCTATGTTCAGCCCTCGCGCCGGCCGAAGGACGGCCGCTACGGTGAGAACCCCAACCGGCTGCAGCACTATTACCAGTACCAGGTGATCCTGAAGCCCAACCCGCCGAACCTGCAGGAGCTCTATCTGGGTTCGCTGGCGGCGATCGGCATCGACCCGCTGACGCATGACATCCGCTTCGTCGAGGACGACTGGGAGAGCCCGACGCTCGGCGCCTGGGGGCTCGGTTGGGAATGCTGGTGCGACGGCATGGAGGTCTCGCAGTTCACCTATTTCCAGCAGGTCTGCGGCATCGAATGCGCACCTGTCTCGGGCGAGCTGACTTATGGGCTGGAGCGGCTTGCAATGTATGTGCAGGGCGTCGACAACGTCTACGAGCTCAATTTCAATGGCCGCGAAGGCGACGAGAAGGTCACCTATGGCGATGTTTTTCTGCAGGCCGAGCAGGAATATTCGCGACATAATTTCGAATTTGCAGACACGAAGATGCTGCTCAGGCACTTCGACGACGCCGAGGCCGAATGCATGGCGCTGCTGTCGGCCGGCGAGCCGGGCGCCAAGGACAACAACCCGCTGCATAAGCTTGTGCTGCCCGCCTACGACCAGACGATCAAGGCGAGCCATATCTTCAACCTGCTCGACGCACGCGGCGTGATCTCGGTCACCGAGCGGCAGAGCTACATCCTGCGCGTGCGCAACCTCGCCAAAGGGTGCGGGGAGGCGTTCCTGAAGACGGAAGCCGGGGGGATGGCGGCGTAAGACACAACGCTTGCTGCGTCGTTTGGCCGCTTGGCTCAAAGCGCGTATGGAACGCGGATGTCGGGGACGTCCGCTACTTCACCACTCGGTTCTGGCTTTTTCCTGGTAGGCGAGCCCATCTGTCTTCCGCTTACCCCACAGGCCGAAGGCATCTGCCCTTGTCATCTCGGCCTGCTAGTCGACGACGGCCTCGCGGATCAGAGCCGCCCGCGACCGCTTTTGGTGCTTGGCCAGCCGATCCAGCTCCCTGATGTGGCTATCGTCGATTTCTACAAGCGCCCGCATCGCGTTTTTCTCAGGCATTGATATTGGCATCTGTATCGCTTCTTCATCCTTTTGGGCAGGTCAGGAATGGTCGCCGTCACTATATTGCTCGGTCGCGATCAAAATGGCTCAGCGGACGCCGTTTAAGGCAGACGGGTGACAAGAGCAGTCAGTCTTGGTACGGCGGGCGCGCCAACGAAAGACGTGTGAATGCCTGACCTTCTGCTCGAACTTCGTTCCGAAGAAATCCCGGCCCGCATGCAGCGCAAGGCTGCCGGCGACCTGCGCAAGATGGTGACCGACGGGCTTGTCGAGGCAGGCCTGACATACGAAGGCGGCCAGGAATACTGGACGCCGCGGCGGCTGACCCTTGATATCCGCGGCGTCACCGCGCGCTCACGCGACGTGCGCGAGGAGATCAGGGGGCCGAGCACCAAGGCGCCCGAACAGGCTATCAAGGGCTTTCTGCGCAAGGCCGGCCTGAGCGACGTCTCACAGGCGCATGTCCATTCCGATCCCAAGAAGGGCGACTTCTACGTCGCGCACATCGTCAAGCCGGGCCGTGAGGCGGAGGAGATCATCGCTGAGCTGATGCCTGCCGTGATCCGCGACTTCCCCTGGCCGAAGTCGATGCGCTGGGGCAAGGCGTCAGCGGTGCCCGGCTCGCTGCGTTGGGTGCGGCCGCTGCAGTCGATCGTCTGCACCTTCGGCCCGGAGACCAGCGAGCCGACCGTGATCGACTTCGAGGTCGATGGCATCCGCGCAAGCAATATCACCTACGGCCATCGTTTCCATTCGCCGGGCGCGATTACCGTGCGCCGCTTCGAGGACTATGTCGCGAAGCTGGAGGCCGGCAAGGTGATCCTCGATGCCGAGCGGCGCAAGCAGATCATCAAGTCCGACGCGCAGAACCTGGCCTTCGCCAGCGGGCTGGAGCTGGTCGAGGATGACGGGCTGCTGGAGGAGGTCTCCGGACTGGTCGAATGGCCGGTCGTGCTGATGGGTGAGTTCGATGAGACCTACCTCGACATCCCGGCCGAAGTGATCCGGCTGACGATCAGGACGAACCAGAAGTGCTTCGTGACGCGGCCGCAGGACGCCGATGGCCTTCTCTCCAACCGCTTCGTGCTCGCCGCCAATATCGAGGCCAGCGACGGCGGCAGGGAGATCGCCCATGGCAACGGCAAGGTGGTGCGCGCTCGGCTCTCCGATGCGCTCTACTTCTGGAAGACCGACCAGGGCGACCTGCCGGATCTCCCTGAGCTGGAGGAGTCGGCGAAGAAATTTGACCTGAAGCGCGACGAGCGCGGCAAGCTTCTGCCGCTCGACCAGCGCATGGCCCGCCTCGACCATCTCGGCGTCACCTTTCATGCCAAGCTCGGCACGCAGGGCGAGAGGGTAGGGCGCATCGCCAGACTGGCGGAAGAGCTGGCGCCAATGATTATGCGCCCGATCTCCCCCCTTGCGGGGGAGATGTCGGCGCAGCCGACAGAGGGGGGCGCTGTCCCGCCAGCCTCTCAGTCTGAAACCGGTGAAGGCCAACGCCCTACGTCGCCCCCCTCTGCCCTGCCGGGCATCTCCCCCGCAAGGGGGGAGATTGCTACTCTCGCACGTCGCGCGGCCGTGCTTGCCAAGGCGGACCTGACGACCGAAGTCGTCGGCGAATTCCCCGAGCTGCAGGGCGTGATGGGTCGCAAATATGCGGCACTCCAGGGCGAGCATCCTTCGGTCGCCGCGGCGATCGAGGAGCACTACAAGCCGCAGGGCCCGTCCGACCGCGTGCCGAACGACCCGGTGTCGATCGCCGTCGCGCTCGCCGACAAGCTCGACACGCTGGTCGGCTTCTGGGCGATCAACGAGAAGCCTACCGGGAGCAAGGACCCCTATGCACTGCGCAGAGCGGCGCTGGGCGTGATCAGGATCGTGATCGAGAACGGGGTGAGGTTGCCACTACAAGCTTTGCTTGTGTCGTCGCTTAACGACTTGCTGACGCAGCTTTACTACCAAGGAAAATTGGCAACATTGGTAAAGATCGAGGAACTCAAAGAGGCAGGTGTTCCGGACAACTTCGTGGAAGACATTGAGGAACGGTTCGAGGGTTCCGTCAAAGCGGTTGACACGAACGACGGAGTAGGCGTTTCCGAGTTCTATCCGGGGTGGACTGCCGAACAATTTACAGACCTCCTTTCCTTCTTCCATGATCGCCTGAAGGTCTACCTCCGCGACCAGGGTGCAAGGCACGACCTGATCGATGCCGTGCTGGCGAGCGGAGAGGCAGGCCATTCGTCAAACGACGATCTCCTCATGATCGTGCGGCGCGTCGAGGCGCTGGGCACATTCCTTGACACGGAGGACGGCAAGAACCTGCTTACCGGCACCAACCGCGCAGTGAGCATCCTCGCGGCCGAGGAGAAGAAGGGCACGGCGATCGCGGCCGAGGTCGACCCGGCGCTCTTCAACACGCCGGACGAGGAGGCGCTCTACGCAGCGGTGAACCGTGCCGAGGATGAGGCTGCCGCGGCGATCGCGCGGGAGGATTTCGCGGATGCCATGCGCGCGCTCAGCGCGCTGCGTGGACCGGTTGATTCATTCTTCGATCATGTGCTCGTCAATGACGAGGATCTTGCCGTGCGCGCCAACCGGCTGGCGCTGCTCGCACGCATCCGCGCCGCAACCGGGCAGGTGGCGGACTTCTCGAAGATCGCGGGGTAGAGACTCAACCGAAAATTTGCACGTCCAACGCTTGCGTTCCGACAAGGCTGGCGGCGAGCGAAGGAGTGACGGCTTCGAGATCGACGAGATCGAGCCGCGCAAGGTTAACCCGGTCCTCGAGCAGCAAGGCAAACCTCGCGCGTGTGTTCTTGCGCCTGCGACTAAAGTCGATCGGGCCGCGCACGACCTCCGCCTGCAAGGGACGTCGCACCATCACGTTGAAGTCGAGCAGCCTCTGACTCTCCAACCGTGCGACGACAGTGACGTCGCCTGAAAAGCAAAATGGCTCGCAGGTTGCATCCAGCCTGTGCTCCCGGCCGTCGACGGAGAGGACCATCGCGCCCCCCTCCAGGACGGTAAGCACCCGATCTACGCCGGCAAATGTGGAGAACGGGCCGGACTTTGCGACGACGGCTGTGCTGAGGCGCCAGTCGAAGGTCTCGAAATCGGCTCCTGCCGGCGAGACAGCGATTTCGGCCGTTTCACCGCCGCCATTTTTCCAGGGCTGGAATACGCGGTCCGCCAGCCGGAAAACACCTGATTCCGCCACGCCGTTATCCCTCAAAGCCTCAGGCATCTTCGCCCTGCCGCTCGGGCCAATAGTTCTTTTCGGTACCGATGAGGTAGCCAGGTTGGTGTGCCACCCTGACGGTGGTGATAGGGCCGAGATCGTTCCAGGTGGTTCGATGCAGGACCAGCAGCGCCTGCCCCTCTTGAATGTTCAGCAATCTGGCGTCGCGTCGGGTGGCATTTTCGGCGGAGAAGGTCAGTTCGGCCCGCAGATAGGGAGCGTTTCGGACCAGCCACTCATTGGCGTTCAACTGCCAGAAATCGACCTTGGCCAGACTCGGCACGGCGCGCCGATTGATCCAGCGATCCTCGAGTTGGAACGGCCTCCCATCAGCATAGTGCAGGGCTCTCATATGGACCAGGACACTGCCTTCAGGAAGCCCGATCCGCGAAGCGATCTTCTCAGGAACTGGGCTATCGCGCTGTGCCAAGACACGATGGCCGTAGGTCATGCCAGCCTGCTCGACCTGCTCGCGCACAATGGAGATCGAGAACGTCGCCTTGCGGACGGGATCGAGCGCCACGCGTGTGCCGGCACGGCGACGGCGATCCAGAAGCCCTTCATCGGCCAGAAGTTGCAGGGCCTTGTTGACGGTTGCTCGTGCGGCGTTGAACTCGATCGCCAGATCGGCCTCGTCCGGGATACGGTCGCCCTGGCGCCATTCGCCTTCGACGATGCGTCGACGGACTTCGTTGGCGATGCTCCGTGCCTTTGGCAAGGTCGCGCCGGCTTGCTTCTCGTTCACATCACCTCCTGCAGTCTGCCGATACAGGCCAAGTAGTCGGCTACGATCCGGTCATGATCTGAATGGCGGCCATCGCGGACGATGTGGCGACCTGCCGCCCAGACGTCGCGCACAAGCCCGTCACCTCCGGCAAAGATCAGGCTGTCGAGGCGTTCATCGCCTTTCCGGCCGAACAGAACCGCGTTGTCCAGCGAGACGGCGCACAGGTCGGCCCACAGGCCCGTCGCTATGGCGCCTGTCTCCCGGCCCGCCGCCGTGGCCCCGCCGTCGAGCCCGGCATCATAAAGCGCTCGACCGGTGGAGCGTCCCGTTTCGGCGAAGATGGCGCGCCCGGTGTCGCGCAGCCGCTGGCTGTATTCCAGCGTTCGCAACTCCTCGATCAGCGAGATGCGGATGTTGCTGTCCGACCCAAAGCCCAGCCGCCCGCCCGCATCCCTCCATATCGTACCGTTGAAGATTCCGTCCCCGAGGTTGGATTCCGTGATCGGGCACAGGCCGGCGACGGCACCGGTCGCAGCCAGACGGCGCGTCTCGTCCTCGGTCATGTGGGTGAGATGGATCAGCGTCCAGCGCGGGTCGGGACTGAAGTTGTCCAGCAGCCACTCGACGGGACGGCGGCCACGCGCAGCCTGCACCTCATCCACCTCGGGAATCTGTTCCGCGAGGTGGATATGCAGCGGCCGCCCAGGCCGCAGGCTCTCGCAAAGCGCCAGCGCCTCGGGGCTGACCGCGCGCAGCGAATGCGGCGCGACACCGATCCCGGCATCCGGCGGCAGATGACGGAGCGCAGCCTCGGCAGCGTCCAGCAAGGTGACGAATTCATCCGGGGTCGTGCCGAAGCGCTGCTGGCCGGGGCCGAGCGGACGGCGGTCGACGCCGCCGAACTGATAGTGCGCCGGCAAAAGGGTGAGCCCGATGCCCGTGCGCGCAGCGGCTGCGGCAATTCGCTCCGACGTCTCGGCGATGTTGTCGTAATGCGCCCCGCCGGGCCGGTGGTGCAGATAGTGGAACTCGACATTGGTGGCGAACCCGGCCTCCAACATTTCCATCTGCGCCAGCGTGGCGATGGCCTCCACGTCGTCGGGCGTCAGGTGATCGAGGAAGCGATACATGATCTGCCGCCATGTCCAGAATGTATCGCGCGGCTGCGGTCCACGCGCTTCGGACAGCCCGGCCATGGCGCGCTGAAAGGTATGGGAATGCAGGTTCACCATCGCTGGCAACAGTAAGCCCACCTGCTCGCCTGCGGGCGCAGCCGCGATCTCCACATTCGTGATTCGACCGTCGGCGCCCACCTCCACGCGCACACTATCCGACCATCCCGCCGGCAACAGCGCATGTTTCGCCCAAATTACAGCCATCACGATTTCCTCTTTCCCCCGTCCGGCAATGAGCGCGCCGCCTGTACATGCTTAGACATAACACGGAAATAAGTTTAGACATAGACTCTGGCATATGTTTAGGCTTAGGGAGTGACAGGCCAGTTCGGAGTCCGCCAGATGCAGGTCCTAAGCAATGCCAAAGTCGCCACGATGGATGAGCAGACCGCTACCAGCCACATCGACACGATTGTTGTCGATGGCGAGGTGATCGCCTGGGCTGGTGATGCTGCAGACCTGCCGGCGCCCTACGCCGACGCGCCTCGCCGCAACATCGAGGGGCGGCTGGTCACGCCGGGCTTGATCGATTGCCACACGCATATCGTCTATGGCGGCGACCGCGCCCGGGAGTTCGCGATGCGGCTCGAAGGCGCCAGCTATGAAGAGATTGCGCGCGCCGGCGGCGGCATTCTCTCCAGCGTTCGCAATACCCGCGAAGCCAGTGAGGAAGAGCTTCTTTCCCAGGCGCTACCGCGCGTCGACACTCTCATCGGCGAAGGGGTCACAACGCTCGAGATCAAGTCGGGTTACGGACTCGACATCGCCTCCGAACTCAAGATGCTGCGCGTCGCGAGGCGCATCGGTGAAGTTCGTCCTGTCCATGTCGTGACAACCTGGCTTGCCGCACATGCGCTTCCGCCGGAATTCCAGAACGACCGTGCCGGCTACATTGACAAGGTCGTCATCGCCGGCATGGATCAGGGGCGCGCGGAAGGATTGATCGACGCCGTGGACGGCTTCTGCGAGGGCATCGCTTTCACGGTCGACGAAATGGCGCGCATCTTCGATCACGCCAAGGCGCTCGGCCTGCCCGTCAAGCTGCATGCCGAGCAACTCTCTGACCTGCACGGTGCGGCGATGGCGGCAGGGCACGGCGCGCTTTCGGCCGACCATCTCGAATATCTCGGCGCGGATGGTATCGCGGCCATGGCGAAGGCGGGGACCATCGCCGTGCTTTTGCCCGGCGCCTTCTACACGCTGAGGGAAAAGCAACAGCCGCCAATCCATGCGTTGCGCGACGCAGGCGTGGCGATCGCATTGGCGACCGATTCCAACCCGGGCACCTCCCCGCTCACATCGATCCTGCTGACCATGAATATGGGGGCTACGCTTTTTCGCCTGACGCCGGACGAGTGCCTGCGGGGCGTGACCCGCAATGGCGCCCGCGCGCTCGGCCTCGCCGACCGTGGCGTCATTTTGCCCGGCGCCCGCGCCGACCTGGCGATCTGGGACGTCCGGCATCCCGCCGAGCTTTCCTACCGCATCGGTTTCAACCCGCTACATGCCCGCATCTTCGGAGGCCAATATGTCTGAGCTGATCCTTTCGCCTGGCGCGGTTACCCTGGCCCAGCTGGAGCGCGTCTGGCGCGAGGGGCTCGCCGTCAGGCTGGCAGACGAAGTGCGCCCCGGCATCGCCATGTCTGCCGCCAAGATAGCCGCGGCAGCGAGCGGCGACGCTCCGGTTTATGGTGTGAACACTGGCTTCGGCAAGCTCGCCTCCATCAAGATCAAAGCCGGGGACACCGCCACGCTGCAGCGCAACCTGATCCTGTCGCATTGCTGTGGCGTGGGCGAGCCGGTCGAGGAGGAGACCGTTCGTCTGATCATGGCGCTAAAGCTCCTGTCGCTCGGACGTGGCGCCTCGGGCACCCGCCCCGAGGTCGTTGAATTGATCGAGGCGATGCTGGCGAAAGGCGTTACACCAGTCATTCCATCGCAAGGCTCGGTCGGGGCTTCCGGCGACCTCGCTCCGCTGGCGCATATGGCCGCGGCGATGATTGGCGAAGGCCGCGCCGTCTATCGGGGCCGCGAGATGCGCGGCGACGAGGCACTGGCAGCGGCAGGCCTGAAACCTGTCGTGCTGGCGGCCAAGGAAGGGTTGGCGCTGATCAACGGGACCCAGGTCTCCACCGCCTTTGCTCTTGTCGGGCTCTTCGACGCCTTTCAGGCAGCCCGCAATGCGCTTGTGTCGTCCTCGCTTTCGACCGACGCTATCATGGGTTCGACCGCGCCCTTTTTCGACGAGATCCATCAACTGCGCGGGCATCGCGGTCAGATCGTTGCCGCCCGAGTCATCCGCGAACTGATGGACGGCTCCGAAATCCGCGAAAGCCACCGGGTGGGCGACGCACGCGTCCAGGATCCCTATTGCATCCGCTGTCAGCCGCAAGTCACCGGCGCCTGCATCGACCTTTTGACTCAGGCAGGCCGCACTCTGGAGATCGAGTCCAATGCCGCCACCGACAACCCGCTTGTCCTGATCGAGGCCGACGAGATCGTCTCCGGCGGCAACTTCCATGCTGAACCCGTGGCCTTCGCCGCCGACCAGATTGCGCTGGCTATCGCCGAGATCGGCTCGATCTCGCAGCGTCGCATCGCGCTGATGGTGGATCCCTCGCTCAATCACGACCTGCCGCCGTTTCTCACTCCCGAGCCCGGCTTGAACAGCGGCCTGATGATCGCCGAAGTTACCTCGGCAGCGCTGATGAGCGAGAACAAGCACCTCGCTACCCCTTGCTCGACCGACTCCACCCCAACCTCGGCAAATCAGGAAGACCACGTGTCCATGGCCGCCCATGGCGCACGCCGCCTGAAGCGGATGAATGCCAATCTTGCCCATATCATCGGCATTGAGTTGCTGTGCGCTTCCGTGGGCGTCGAGTTTCGCGGCCCGCTCAAGACTTCGGTCCCGCTCCAGGGCGTGATCGCTCGGCTCCGCCAGTCGGTTGAGCCGCTGGGCCAGGACCGATACCTCGCGCCCGATCTGACCGAGGCCGCAGCCCTCGTGCGTTCCGGCGCTCTGCTTGCGGCCCTGCCGGAAGGCATGTTGAAGGACATTCGACCATGAGCACAGTCCACGTGCCCCCGGTCGAAGTCGTTCGGGGCGACGGTCCACTGATCCTCGGCTTTCCGCACACCGGCACATATCTGCCCGAGCCCATCCAGGCGAAGCTCAATGCTTGTGGCCGCAGCCTGGCGGACACCGACTGGCATATCGAAAGGCTCTACGATGGGCTGCTGCCGAATGTGACGACGGTCAGGGCGACGTTCCACCGTTACGTGATCGACGCCAACCGTGGCCCGGATGGCGCCAGTCTCTATCCCGGCCAGAACACCACGGGCCTCGTGCCACTCACCGATTTCGACGGCAAGCCGATCTGGACGGAAGAGCCGACGGGCGCCGACATCGCCGAGCGCAAGGCCAATTTCCATGCCGCATATCACGAAGCGCTTGCCGCAGAGATCGAGCGGGTGAAGGCCAGGCACGGCGTGGCCATCCTCTACGATTGCCACTCGATCCGCTCCGTCATTCCGTTCCTGTTCGAAGGCGTTCTGCCCGACTTCAACATCGGCACCAATAACGGCACGACCTGCGACCAGCGCATCGAGGCTGCGGCCGTAGACATCTGCGCGGCCTCGGGCCGCACCCATGTGCTGAACGGCCGTTTCAAGGGTGGCTGGACCACGCGTCACTACGGCCGGCCGGAGCAGGGCGTTCATGCGATCCAAATGGAACTGGCGCAATCAACCCACCTGGTGAGCGAAACCCAGCCCTTCGCCTATGACGAGGGCAAGGCCGCGGCGATGCGCGCCACGCTCACCGAGATTCTGCAACGGCTCGTCGGCCTCGCCCCGGAACTCAAGGCATGACCGGGCCACTGTCGGGTATTCGGGTTCTGGACCTGTCCCGTGTTCTGGCGGGACCGTACTGCACCGCCTTGCTGGCCGATCTGGGGGCGGAGATCATCAAGCTGGAGCCCCCGGCCGGCGACGACTACCGGCATGTCGGTCCGTTCAAGAATGGCGAGAGCGCGCTGTTCACGCTGAACAACCGCGGCAAGAAGAGCATCGTGCTGGATCTGAAGAAGCCGGCGGATCTTGAGCTCGCGCAGGCGCTTGGCACCCGGATGGACGTGGTGGTGGAGAATTTTCGTCCCGGGGTCGCTACCCGGCTGGGCCTCGGCGCCGAAGCACTGCGCAAGGCCAATCCCCGGCTGATCTATTGCTCGATCTCCGGCTTCGGGCAGGAAGGACCGTTCAAGGATCTGCCGGCCTACGATCTGGTGGTGCAGGCCATGTCGGGGCTGATGGCCGCAACCGGCGAGGACGGCGGCGCGCCGCTCAAGACCGGCGAAAGCATCGCCGACCTGATCGCGGGGCTGTTCGCGAGCTGGTCGATCATGGCGGCGCTGGTCCAGCGCAACGCTACCGGACAGGGTGCGACGCTCGACATCGCCATGTACGATGCGTTGTTTTCCATGCTGACCACCAGCCACGCCCAGCACTTCTATGGCGGTGTGTTGCCGGGCCGCGTCGGAAACCGCCATCCGCTTTCCACTCCCTTCGGCTGCTTCCGGACCAGTGACGGCCAGGTGGCGATCGCCGTGCTCAATGGCGGGCAGTTCCAGCGCCTGGCGGCCCTTATCGGCAAGCCGGAGATCGCGGACGATCCGCGCTTTGCCACCGACTCCAGCCGGACCGAGCATGAGCCCGCATTGCGGGCGCTGATCGAGGAATGGTCGGGTCGACTGACGACCGAGAAGGCCGTGGCTCAGCTTGCCGCGCAGAGCCTTCCGACCGCGCCGATCTGGAACATCGCTCAAGCCGCCGACAACGAGCACGCCGCTATGCGCGGTCTGGTCAGCATGCTTGCGCATCCCGTTCTGGGCCAGGCGCCGGTTGTCGGCCAGCCGGTGCGCTTCGATGGTGCCAAGCCGGTAGCCGCGACGCCGGCGCCGCGCCTTGGCGGCGACATCGAGGCGGTGCTGAAGGAATTCGGACTGGAGCACCTTGCATGACGCGGATTGATGATCCCTGGCACATGCTTTCCGAAGAGGAACGCATGTTCTGCGACGTGCTGGAGCGGATCTGCGCCGACAAGATCGCGCCGCTGGCGGCTGAAACCGACGAGGCAGCGCGCTTCGTGCATGATCAACTCGCGACGCTCGGCGAGGCCGGCGTGATGGGCGCCAACCTGCCGGAGGCCTATGGCGGCAGCGGCATTTCTGCTCCCGCCCTGCTACGCGCGGTTTCCATTGTGGCCGCAGCCTGCGGCTCCACCGCCTCGGCGCTGACGGCGCATTATCTGGCGACCGATTCCATCCTCATCGGCGGCTCCGAGGCGCAGAAGCAGGAGTGGCTGCCGAGGGCCGCTGCTGGCGAAGCGCTCGCCGCCTTCGCGCTCACCGAGCCCACGGCCGGCTCCGATCCCGCCGACATGAAGACGCGGGCGCGGCGCACGCAAAATGGCTGGCACCTCAAAGGAACCAAGTGTTTCATCTCCAATGGCGGTGTTGCGGACTTCATCGTGGTCTATGCGGTAACCGATTCGGAAAAAGCGCATCGCGGCATCTCGGCTTTCATCCTGCCGAAGGGCACGCCGGGCTTCGAGGCCGGTCCGCCGGAAAAGACCATGGGCCTGAAAGGTGGCCATGTTTTCACGCTGAACCTCGACTGCGAGGTTCCCGAAAGCGCGCTGCTGGGCGAGGAGGGCAGGGGCTTCCGCACCGCCATGCAGGTTCTCGACAATGGCCGCATCGAGGTCGCCGCGCAGTGCCTCGGCCTTGCCGGCGCGGCCATGGATGCCTCCATTGCCTACGCCAAGGAGCGCATCATCGGAGGCATGCCGCTGTCGGAGCGCCAGGGCATACGCTGGATGATCGCCGACATGGGCCTCGCCTTCCGCTCGGCGCTTCTGTTGTCACAGGAGGCCGCGCGCCAGCGTGATCTGGCACATCATCATGGCGGGCGCTTCTCGCTTGCCGCATCCATGGCCAAACTCGGCGCATCCGAGGCTGCGGGCAAGATCGCCGACACCGCCCTGCAACTGCATGGTGGTTATGGCTACACCCGCGATTTTCCCATCGAACGGATCAACCGGGATCTGCGCATCATGCGCATCTACGAGGGGTCCAGCGAAATTCAGCGCATCATCATTTCCGGCAACATGCTGGCCTGACGACGGAGGCGAATTGTGAGCAACCCCAGACATAACGTACGCGATATCTTCCCCCCCACGGGCACCGAGATTACCGCCAAGAGCTGGCTGACCGAGGCGCCCATGCGGATGCTGATGAACAACCTGCATCCTGACGTCGCCGAGAAGCCGCATGAGCTGGTCGTCTATGGCGGCATCGGCCGCGCGGCGCGCACCTGGAGGGATTTCGACCTGATCGTCGACAGCCTGAAAAAGCTCGAGGACGACCAGACGCTGCTGGTTCAGTCGGGCAAGCCGGTGGGTGTTTTTAAAACCCACAAGGACGCTCCACGTGTGTTGATCGCAAACTCCAACCTCGTGCCGCATTGGGCGAACTGGGACCACTTCAACGAACTCGACAAGAAAGGCCTGGCCATGTACGGCCAGATGACCGCGGGTTCCTGGATCTACATCGGTTCGCAAGGGATCGTTCAAGGCACCTACGAGACCTTCGTGGAAGCCGGCCGCCAGCACTATGGCGGCAATCTCAGGGGCAAATGGATCCTGACTGCCGGCCTCGGCGGCATGGGCGGCGCCCAACCGCTAGCCGCGGTGATGGCTGGCGCCTGCTGCCTTGCGGTGGAATGCGACGAGACCCGCGCCGACTTCCGCTTGCGCACCCGCTATGTTGATGAAAAGACCCACTCGCTCGACGAAGCGCTTCAGATCCTCAATCGATGGACGGAAGCCGGCGAGGCGAAGTCCGTGGCCCTGATCGGCAATGCGGCCGAGATATTCCCGGAACTGGTGAAGCGCGGCGTGAAGCCGGATCTCGTCACCGACCAGACTTCGGCGCACGATCCGGTGCACGGCTATCTGCCGCTCGGCTGGAACGTTGCCGAATGGCGCACGAAACAGGAAAGCGACCCCAAGGCCGTGGAAAAGGCGGCCCGCGCCTCGATAAAACTGCACGTTGCGGCCATGGTCGACTTCTGGAGCCAGGGTGTGCCAACGCTCGACTATGGCAACAACATCCGCCAGATCGCTCTCGAAGAGGGACTGGAAAACGCCTTCGCCTTCCCGGGCTTCGTGCCGGCCTATATCCGCCCGCTGTTCTGCCGTGGCGTGGGGCCCTTCCGCTGGGCCGCGCTGTCGGGCGACCCGGAGGATATCTACAAGACCGATCAGAAGGTGAAGGAGCTGATCGATGATCCGCATCTGCACAACTGGCTGGACATGGCGCGCGAGCGCATCAGCTTCCAGGGCCTGCCTGCTCGCATCTGCTGGGTCGGCCTTGGCCAGCGCGACCGCTTGGGCCTGGCCTTCAACGAGATGGTGCGAAAGGGCGAACTGAAGGCGCCGATCGTCATCGGTCGCGACCATCTCGATTCCGGGTCCGTTGCCTCGCCGAACCGCGAGACCGAGGCTATGCAGGACGGTTCGGACGCAGTCTCCGACTGGCCGTTGCTCAACGCACTGCTCAATACCGCATCGGGTGCGACCTGGGTTTCGCTGCATCATGGCGGCGGCGTCGGCATGGGCTTCTCGCAGCATGCCGGCATGGTGATCTGCTGCGACGGCACGGAAGATGCCGATGCACGCCTTGCCCGTGTGCTGTGGAATGATCCTGCCACTGGCGTCATGCGTCACGCGGATGCCGGCTATCAGATTGCGATCGATTGCGCCAAGGAGCATGGCCTCAACCTGCCCGGCATCCTCTGAAGCGCGTTATCGCGCGTCGATCACTGGCGGCGCGTGAAAAAATGCACGATAGCTAATCTAATCCAGGAAGGAGAAACGACGTGACATTTTCCAGAACATTGAGAACCGCCCTGTTCGGTCTGGCCGCACTCGGCCTGACCGTGCCTGCCATGGCCGACCAGCTTTCCGACATCAAGGCTGCCGGCAAGATCCAGACCGCCACAGACATGCATTATGCCCCCTTCGACATGCTGGTGGACGGCACGTATGAAGGCATGACGAAAGATCTGTTCGACGGGGTTGCCAAGGAAATCGGCGCAGAGCCGGTCTATCAGGACATTCCCTGGACGGCGGAATTGCCTGGCCTCGAGGTCAAGAAGTTCGACATCGTGATCGCGCCCGTCACTATCACGCCGGAGCGCCTCGAGCGTTACGCCTTCAGCCTGCCGATCGCCGACGCCACTGTCGCGCTCGTGCGCGCCGCCAATAATACCGAACTGAAGAAGCCCGAGGACATCAAGGGCAAGACCGTCGGCGTTCAGCAGGGCACCGCTCAGTTTCTCCAGCTCCAGGCCTTCGGCAAGGAGTTGGGCGGCGTGAACGTCAAGGAATACGGCACCACTGACGAGGCCTATGCGGACCTCGCCGCCGGCCGCCTTGACGCGGTCGCAGGTTCGCTGCCGAACCTCGCCTATCTGGTGAAGACCCGCCCTGAGACCTTTGCGATGTTCGAGCCGGCCGCCTTTGGCAAGCCGACCTACTTCGCCTGGGTGGCGCGCAAGGACGCCGACAGCGAAAGCTTCGTCAAGGCCGTCAACGACGCGCTCCTGAAGATGACGGACGACGGCCGGGTCAAGGCCATTCAGGAAAAATGGCTGGGCAGCTACACGGAACTGCCCCGCGAAGTTCCGACCAAGTAATGCGATGCCGCGGGCGGGAGTCACTCCCGCCCGCCCATCCTCGCCAGCTGAGCAGCGATGTTTTCAATTCCGATCTTTCTGGGCAGCTTTGAACCGCTCTTGTGGGCGGCGCGCTTTACGGTGCTGATCTCGGTGCTTGGCATCGCGGTCGGGCTGCTGATCGGAGCATTGATCTGCGCCGCCGCCCTTTCCCGCGTGGTCTGGCTCCGCCGGTTCGCCGTGCTCTGGGTCAGTTTCCTGCGCGGTGTTCCGCTGCTCGTGCAGCTTTTGCTGGCCTATTATCTCTTGCCAGTGATCGGAATAAACGTGCCGGCGATGGTTGCGGCCGTCGTGACGGTCGGCATCTGCTCCAGCGCCTATGTTTCCGAGATCTGGCGTGGCGCCATCATGGCCTTGCCGAAAGGGCAGGCAGAGGCGGCCACCGCCATCGGCATGGCGCCGCGCGACATCTGGTCTCGCATCATCCTTCCGCAAGCGATCAGCATGTCTTTGCCGGCGTTGATCAACGAATTGATCCTGCTGGTCAAGGCGTCGTCGCTGGTTTCGGTGGTCGGCATCCTGGAGGTCACGCGGGCCAGCCAGGCGCAGGCGGCCACGACCTTCCGCCCGCTCGAGGTCTATATCGCGGCTGCCTGCATCTACCTGCTCATCAATCTCTGCCTAGCCGCGCTGGGGCGTTACCTCGAGCGGAGGATGGCTATCTAATGAGCTTGACCGTCCTGCAGCAATATTGGCCGATCCTGCTGAGCGGCTTCGGCCTCACGATCCTGTGCTGGATGCTGGGAACGACCTTCAGCATGGCGCTGGGGTTGGTCATCTCGCTGGCGCAGCGCTACGGGCCGCGTCCGCTCGGCTGGCTGATCCGGGGCTATATCGAGGTCATACGGGGTACCCCATTCCTCGTGCAGCTCTTCGTGCTCTACTATGGCGGCCCACTGCTCGGGTTGCGGCTGGATGCGCTGCCTGCGGGGCTGGTCGGCCTCACCATCTACGGCAGCCCCTATTTTGCGGAGATCTTCCGCTCGGGGTTCCTGGCGGTGCCTGTGGGCCAGCTTGAGGCGGCCCGTGCCATTGGCATGTCGGAACCTGCGATAGTGCGCCGCATTCTTCTGCCGCTGGGCCTCGTTTCCGCGCTGCCGGCGCTGGTTAACTTCTCGATCATCCTGACCAAAGAGACGGTGATACTGTCGATCATCACCGTGCCCGAACTGATGTATTCGGTGCAGCGCATGTCCACGGAGACCTTCCGCTACCTCGAGGCGAATCTGGTGCTGGCGCTATTCTTCTGGGCGCTGGTCGAGACCATCTCGCGCCTGGGACGCCTGTTGGAAGCGCGCATCACGAAACACCTGATCGAAAGGACGTAAGATGCTCGCCGCGTCATCCGTCGAGATTCGCAAGGTCAACAAATTCTATGGCCCCTTCCAGGCGCTGAAGGACGTGGATCTTTCGATCCCGCCAGGCAAGGTGACCTGCCTGATCGGTCCTTCCGGTTCGGGTAAGTCCACGCTGCTGCGCTGCATCAACTTTCTCGAGGAATATGACTCCGGCGAGGTCACCATCGACGGGCAGTTGATTGGCTACATCAAGCCTGGCGGACGCAAGATGCCGGGCCGCAAGCTGCGCGAGATGCGTCGTTCGATCGGCATGGTATTTCAGCAGTTCAATCTGTGGCCGCACATGACCGCGCTTCAGAACGTAGCAGAAGGGCTGATCCGCGTACGTGGCCTGCCGAAGGTCGAAGCCGAGGCCCGTGCGGCCGAAGCTCTGAAGAAGGTCGGGCTCGCTGACAAGATGGCCAATCATCCCTCAAGGTTGTCAGGTGGCCAGCAGCAACGTGTTGCGATCGCCCGCGCGATCGCCATGGAGCCGCGCCTGATGCTGTTCGACGAGCCCACCTCGGCGCTCGACCCCGAACTGGTCGGTGAGGTGCTGAGCGTCATGAAGACGCTGGCTTCCGAAGGCATGACCATGGTCGTAGTCACCCACGAAATGGGTTTTGCGGCGCATGTCGCGGACCAGGTGGCTTTCATGGAGAAGGGTGAGCTGGTGGGAGTGGACACCCCAAACAGCATTCTGCATCACCCCGAGGATGCGCGCATCAAGGCATTCCTGCGAACCTACCACGAACGCAACAGCTTCTGATCTGTTATAGCGGCGACGTCGCTATCGAACGCCTTGCAGCACAAAAGCTATGCAAGGTGCCGGCTGGTTATTCCGGCCCGACGTAAAGTCCGGGCGCATGCGCTGGAGCCGCAGGCTCCGGTACGGCACTTGGCATGGCGGCCTCGGCCGGCTCCGCCGGCTTCGGCGCTTCCGGCGCCTTTGCGCCGTCATTGGCGTCGAATCCACTCGTCATAGTGACCGTGTCGGCCGGGGCGGAGCTGAAAGCATCGCCGGTCAGGCCGCCGCGGATCACCAGCGGCAGGGCATCATGCCTCGTCTGGCTGCCTTTCGCGCCGATTGCAGCCACATTCTCGTCGGCTACGGCCGGCTCGCCCATCGAGACCACCGACGGCGAAAGAACCAGGAGCTCGCTCTTCGCCGAGCTGTAGCCGGGATCATCCACAGTGCCGGCCACGATATCCGGCTCGGCGGATTGAGGGGCCGGCGAGCTGAGCACGACCACCGAGCGGCTGGTATCGGCCCGCACAGGTGGCGGCGTTACCAGCGACGAAGGCTGAGCTTCGCCGGCCCACAGAGTTCCGACCAGAAGAACCAATCCCGCACGCATGACGCTTCCGATGAATGCCATCATCACGCGATCATAACTGCGCGTGATTTCCGTCAGCCTTAGGCAAAGCCTAGCATTTTAGCGATTAGGAATGTCAAGGCGCTGGGTTGCCGGCACTTTGCCGGCGCTATAGCCATGGGCCGCGAAACGGAAGGAACCACGTGGTGGAGATCGTCAAGAGCAGGGACGCACTGGCGCAGGCGTTGGCCCTCATCGAAGCCGGCGATGTTGTCGCCATTCCCACAGAAACCGTCTACGGGCTCGCGGCGGACGCAACCAACGGCCGGGCGGTTGCGCGCATCTTCGAGGCCAAGGGCAGGCCGCGCTTCAATCCCCTGATCGCGCACGTGTCGTCATCGGCAATGGCCGAAGAGATTGGCGAGCTCGACCCGCTGTCGCGCCGACTCGTCGAGGCCTTTTGGCCGGGACCGCTGACGCTGGTGCTGCCGCTCAAAGAAAAAGCGTCCATCCACCCGCTCGTCACTGCCGGGCTCGACACGGTGGCGGTGCGAATGCCCAGGGGCTTCGGCGCGGAGCTGATCGCGGCGCTCGGCCGCCCATTGGCGGCACCGAGCGCCAATTCCTCCGGGCGCATCAGCGCGACAACGGCTGAAGCCGTCGAGGCCGATCTCGGTCCGCGCATCCCGCTGATCGTCGATGGTGGACAGACGCCGGTCGGCCTGGAGTCGACGATCGTCAAGGTCGAAGGCGATTCCCTTCGGCTGCTGAGGCCCGGAGGCATAGCGGCCGAAGAAATCGAGAAAGTGGCAGGCAGGCCGCTCTCACGCGGCGGCACATCCGGGGTCGTGGCGCCGGGCATGCTCGCTTCGCATTATGCGCCGAACGCTGCCGTGCGGCTCGATGCGCAGGAAGTGGGAAGAGGCGAGGCGCTGCTCGCCTTCGGCCCGGACGAGGTCGCAGGTGCCGGCGGAGCGGTCGCCGCCCGCAACCTGTCATCGGCGGGCGACCTGCGCGAGGCGGCCTCCAACCTGTTCACCATGCTGCAGGAGCTTGACGCCAGCGGTGCAGCGACGATTGCGGTCGCGCCGGTACCCGAGACCGGGCTAGGCGAGGCGATCAACGACCGGCTGCGCAGGGCCGCGGCCCCGCGTGATTCGATGGCGAACGGACAATAGTGGTGAGAGCCTGACACTTGATACCTGCCTCGAATGGCAGAGAACGAGCGAAGCCGCCTTTCAGCAATCGGGTCTAGGATATCCGCAAGCTAACTCCGCGCAGCCGAAGCCCGAGGCGGGCGGCGACGCGCTGTGATGAGATGTTGGCTTGATCCGTGCTATAGAACAGCGTCCGATTGCGCAGCGCAGGAAGCCGGGACCAACCGGCGGTCACAGCGGCGCCGAGACCTCGCCCTCTGAAAGCTTTTACCGTTACCAATCCCAGTTCGGCCCCGGCATCCGCGAGTCGCGCCGCAAAGGCGATAGAGGCGACTTCATCATCGACAATGGCAGCACACCAAGGTGTCCAGAAATCTGCCATCTCACGAAAGCCGAGTTCAAACAGGGATTCCGGTACTCTGGTCGCCGCCCAGGAATGCATCAGATTCTCACCTTCCTCGGAGTCGCTGCTGATGAGCTTAGCCTCGCTCTGGTACGGATGCGCGTGCGGCAATTCGTAAACCAGGCCGAAATTGTGTGCAGGAGGGCCATTGCCGCCGAGTAGAGACAGATAGCATTCAAGATGTTTCGGTTTCGCTGAATGCGTGAGCGGCGGCTCGGTGGCCGCGAGGCCTTCCAGCTTTGCCGCCAGCTCATTTGGCAAATCGGCTCGCACCCCGAACACGTTGCCCTCTGGACAGCCTGCCAGCCAGAATCTCGGGCCGGGTGAGCCGTCCGGATCGTTCTCGCGCTCGATCCGTTCGTCAGAATTCAATCGAAACATGGTACGATACTCGGTCTTCAAAAAAATCTTTTCACCGGTCATGAAACAACCCATTCAAGAATGTTCGGCACTTGTCGAGCGGCCTCCATCTGTTGCCAAGGCCGCAGGCCAGTGGTTCGATGGATGGCTGACGATCAATATGGACAAGCATCCGAAGCTCAGGACGCACTGGCACGTTTTGACCTGCGCAGGAAGCGGCTGTGGTTGAACCCCCTTTTCGGGCCGTCTTCGGGTATCAAACGTCGGGTCTTCTCTACTAGGTTCCTTCCATGGAAAAATCAGCACCTCTCGATTCCGCTTTGATCGCTCGCTTCGCCGGAATCGTCGGCGAGCACTATGCGCTGACCGCCGAAGCGGACATTGCACCCTACGTGGTTGAACGGCGCGGCCTGTGGGCTGGCCGCACTGGCCTGGTCTTGCGGCCAGGCAGCGTCGACGAGGTGAGTCGCATCCTGCGGCTTGCGACAGACACGCGCACGCCCATCGTGCCGCAAGGCGGCAATACCGGATTGGTCGGCGGCCAGATGCCGGATCGCACCGGCCGTGAGGTCGTGTTGTCGCTTTCCCGGCTCGACAGGATCCGCGAGCTAGACCCGCTTTCGAACACGATTACGGCCGAAGCCGGGGTCGTGCTGGAGAAGCTGCATGAGGCAGCGGAGGCCGCCGGCCGGCTGTTCCCGCTCTCGCTTGCCTCGCAGGGCTCCTGCCAGATCGGCGGCAATCTCTCCTCCAATGCCGGCGGTACAGGCGTGCTCGCCTACGGCAATTCGCGCGAGCTCTGTATGGGCGTCGAGGTCGTGCTGCCGACCGGCGAGGTGCTCGACGATCTCAGGAAGCTGAAGAAGGACAATACCGGTTACGATCTCAAGAACCTATTCGTGGGCGCGGAAGGCACGCTCGGCGTCATTACCGCCGCGGTCTTGAAGCTCTTCCCGAAGCCGAAGGGCAGGGAAGTCGCCTGGGCGGGCGTGTCGTCGCCTCCGGATGCGCTGAGGCTGTTCGGGTTGGCGGAGGATCGCGCCGGCGCCGCGCTCACCGCCTTCGAGCTGATTGGTGCAACGCCCCTCTCCTTCGCCGAAAAGCACATGCCCGGCGGCGCCGTCAGGCCGCTCACCGGCGAGTGGCCCTGGCATGTTCTGATGGAGATTTCCTCCGGCCGCTCGGCCGAGGATGCCCTCGCGCTCGTCGAGGACATCCTCACCGCTGGACTTGAGGCAGGCATGGTCGGCGATGCGGCGATCGCCCAGAGCCTCGCCCAGGCGGCCGCATTCTGGAAGCTGCGCGAGTTCCTGTCCGACGCGCAGAGGCCGGAAGGCGCCTCGATCAAGCACGATATTTCCGTGCCCGTTGCCTCTATTCCCGAATTCATCGCGCGGGCAGCGAAGGCGGTGGCATCCGTTTCGCCTGAGGCCCGCGTCGTCTGCTTTGGCCACATGGGAGACGGCAACCTGCACTACAACATCTCGCAGCCCGTCGGCGGCGACAGCGACGCCTTCCTTTCGATCTACCGCGTGATGAACAAGGCGGTCCATGATGTGGTGCGCGAGTTCAATGGCTCGATTTCGGCCGAGCATGGCATCGGCCAGCTGAAGCGCGACGAACTGATCGCGACTGCACCGCCGATTGCCATCGACCTGATGCGGCGCATTAGGGCGGCTTTCGACCCTGCCGGCATCATGAATCCCGGCAAGGTGATCTGAGCGGCAGCCCTGGCGAGCTGAAATCTCTATTGCCTGTCAGCTTGATTGTGAGGCAATGATTGCCTATCCTTCTCGTGGAATGATTGATGCCGACGATCCGCCGGTTCGCCAACTGCAAGATTGCGATCTATGCGGATGGCCACATTCCGCCCCATTTCCACATTGAAGGGCGAAGCTTCCGGGCCATCGTGGAAATCGAGACGATGACGGTGCGCGCCGGAGACGTCCGCAAGGCCGCGGAGGCGATGGAATGGGCGGCTTCGAATTTGACACTGTTGCGGGCTGAATGGGTCCGCCTCAATCAGAGAGGCTGAGCATGGAAACCGATACGCCAAACATCCGTTCCGTCCGTGCCGGCGAAGGCCGCAAGCTCATCGTAACTTGGAAGGGTGGCGCCGAGAGCACCGTCGATCTGCGAGCGTATATCGCGAACTACTCCATCTTTTCGCCGCTTCGGAAGAATGACACGCTCTTTAGAGACGTGCGGGTGGGGGAATGGGGGTGGTGCGCTCACTGGTCCGACGAAATGGAGATTTCCTCCGACACGCTCTGGAGATTGGCGCTTGAACAGGGCAGCGCATGGCTTCGAACATGGCGCGACCAACATCGAATGACCCAGAGCGAAGCGGCGGCAGCTTTGGGCGTCAGCGCCCGCATGTGGCGTTACTACGAATCTGGAACACATCTTCTACCAAAGACGGTGCGGCTTGCATGTATCGGGCTCGATGCCCAGGTAAGGGCTGCGTGATTCTCAGGAAAATCTCTTGGAAGATGGAAGAAAATTACTGTTGATATAGGGAATTATTCTAAAGTATTGGAATAGATTAACCTTCCGTTGAGACAGGTTTCGCACTTCTTGCCAACGGTTTGATTCCGATAACCAAAATCCGGATCAGCAAAATTTAACCGACTTTCTTAAGCGCGGCGGTAAGCTGCCCGCGTTAGTCTCCTCCCATAACGAGACCGGGAAACACCGGTCCGGAGAGAACCGGAAAACCGGCTCTTGGAAGTTGGCAGGAAGGCGCTGCATATGAATACCGGACTGAAGCCAGTCTGGGCGGGTCGCAACATGCGGCTTGACCCTTTTCGCTTGCCACAAGTGGTGAGCTACGCAACTCGCGACGAACAAGGCGACGTTACCTTCGTGATCGATAAGCGCGGCGCGGTCATCCGCCGCGTGCTGCAAAGGAGCGGCCTGCCGGTTGCGATCGTCCTGCCGGCGCGCGCCTTCCGCGGCGTCGCCGCCCGCGCCATCGAGGATAGCGAAGGCAATGTCACAGTGACGCTCGAGCTTCATCACAGTGATCCGCAGCTATCGGTTCCGCTGCTTGTGGCGGAAGACCTCGGCGACATTGCCGCCGACTGGCGCGCCTGGGCCGAGGAATATCGGTTGCCGATGCTTCTGATAGAGGCCGACGGAGTAGCCCGCACGCTCGAAGAGTCGCTCGGCGCTGTGAAGACGGCTCCGGTACAGGAGCGCCGCAAGCGCCGCATTTCGGAGCAGCGTCGTCCGCGTTTCCTAGCGCGGCGCAAGACCGGCGACCTCGGCCTGCGACTCGTCATCGGCGGCGAAGAGATCATCGCGCGCAGCTAGGGATGGCCGGTAGAGCCCGTTTCTAAAATGCGTCTGGGCGCGGCGGAATCGAAGATGGCGCGTGAGCGGCCAAACTGGTGGTTTCAAGAACCGGAGCGGAGCGTACCTGAAGGTACGTGAGCACCGGATGCGCAGAAATCGCCATTTGCAGCCCGCCCTCACGCATTTTCGAAACGGGCTCTCACACGATCGGCTTCAACGCGACCCATAGCCCGCCACCGATCAGACCGAGAAAGATCAGCCAGCCGACCACGGTGTTCGACTTGAAGAGCCTCAGGCACTGGTCGGGGTCGTCGATGTCGAGCCGCTTGATCTGCCGCGCCATATGCGCACCTGCCGCGAGCAGGCCGGCAAGCGCCGGCATTGGTGCTTCGGCAGTGGCGTAGGCCGCGGCAAAGAGCATCAGCGCGCCGCCATAGAGGCAGATCAGCCAGTATTTGGTGTTTTCACCGAACAGCCTGGCCGTCGAGCGCACGCCGACGATCGCATCGTCCTCCTTGTCCTGATGGGCGTAGATCGTGTCATAGCCTATCACCCACAGAATCGAACCGGCATAGAGCAGGAGGGCTGGCGGATCGAGATCGGCAAAGGCCGCCGCCCAGCCCATCAGCGCGCCCCAGGAAAAGGCGAGCCCGAGGACGAACTGCGGCCAGTTCGTGATGCGCTTCATGAATGGATAGATTGCAACGACTGCGAGCGAGGCGATGCCGAGCAGGATCGCGAAGGAATTGAACTGCAGGAGCACCGCTAGGCCGACCAGCGACTGCAGGATGAGGAATGCCCAGGCCTGCCGCTTGCGGATCTTGCCCGATGGCAGGGGCCGCGACCGGGTGCGCTCGACCTTGCTGTCAATGTCGAAGTCGACGATGTCGTTGTAGGTGCAGCCTGCGCCGCGCATGGCGATCGCGCCGATCAGGAAGAGCAGCAGATGCAACGGATCGGGCAGCAGGCTCGGCAGCGAGTCGCCCGGCCTCGCGTAAGCAATCGCGGCGAGCGCGGCCGACCACCAGCACGGCCAAAGCAGCAGCCACCAGCCGATTGGCCGGTCCCAGCGGGCAAGCTGTGCATAGGGCCAAAGCGCCCGCGGCAGGAGCCGGTAAACCCAATGCCCGCTCGGCGCATCTGCCACGCGGCCCTGCCGCTCGGTGGATTGGATGATGTCCATGGATGTGCAGTGGCAGTGCACGGGCAGGGCGTCAAGGTGGCGGATTGCAGCGCATTGGGTCCTTGACCCTTGACCCCCGTGTCGGCCGCACCTACCGGGTAGGCGGATGCTATTTGGATTCACCCTGCGATGAATGTCCTCCTCCTCGGCTCCGGCGGCCGCGAGCATGCGCTGGCATGGAAGCTGGCGGCCTCACCTCTGCTGACGAAGCTTTATGCAGCGCCCGGCAACCCCGGCATCGCCGAAGAGGCGGAATGCGTGGCGCTCGACGTCGCCGACCATCAGGCGGTGATCCGTTTCTGCCGCGAAAAGGCGATCGATCTCGTCGTGGTCGGACCGGAGGCGCCGCTGGTCGCCGGCATCGCCGACGATCTGCGCAACGCGAACATCCATGTGTTCGGGCCGTCGAAAGCGGCGGCTCAGCTCGAAGGCTCCAAAGGCTTCACCAAGGATCTGTGCGCGAAATTCGGCATCCCGACCGCCGCTTATCGCCGTTTCACGGAATTGGCGGCAGCCAGAGACTATGTGCGCGAACAGGGCGCGCCGATCGTCGTCAAGGCTGACGGCATTGCCGCGGGCAAGGGCGTGACGGTCGCTACGAGCGTCGATGAGGCGCTCGCCGCGGTCGAAGCCTGCCTTGGCGGCGCCTTCGGCAGCGCCGGTGCGGAAGTCGTGATCGAGGAGTGTCTCGAAGGCGAGGAGGCCAGCTTCTTCTGCCTGTGCGACGGGATCACCGCGCTGCCCTTCGGCACGGCGCAGGACCACAAGCGCGTCGGCGACGGCGACACCGGGCCGAACACCGGCGGCATGGGCGCCTATTCGCCGGCGCCGGTCATGACGCCCGAGATGGTCGAGCGTACCATGCGCGAGATCGTCGAGCCGACGATGAAAGGAATGGCGGAGCTAGGCGCGCCTTTTTCCGGCGTCCTGTTTGCCGGCCTCATGATCACAGCCGAGGGCCCGAAGCTCATCGAATACAATGTCCGCTTCGGTGACCCCGAATGCCAGGTGCTGATGCTGAGATTGAAAGACGACCTCCTCGTGCTGTTGAACGCCGCCGCCGACGGCCAGCTTGGGCATATGTCGGTGCGCTGGCAGGACGAGGCGGCGCTTGCGGTCGTGATGGCCGCCAAGGGCTATCCAGGCACGCTGGAGAAGGGCACGCCGATCGCAGGCATCGAGGCGGCGCGGGAGCAGGGCGCCCAAGTGTTCCAGGCCGGCACGGCGCTGCGCGAGGGCAAGCTTGTCGCCAATGGCGGACGGGTGCTCAACGTCGCGGCGAGCGGTGCGACGGTGGCCGAGGCGAAGGCCAATGCCTACGAGGCTGTCTCGAAAATCGACTGGCCGGGCGGCTTCTACCGCCGCGATATCGGCTGGCGTGCCGTGGAGCGGGAAAAAGCCTAGAGCAGCGTGCGCTCATGTTGGATCGCCACGCTGCTCTATCTCTTTACTTCCGCATCGGATTTGTCCGAAAACCGCTGCGCAGTTTTCGGTCCGATGCTCTAATGCTCGAACGGGTTCGGTGGCGGCTCGGCCGGCAGCGTGCCCTCGGCAGCGCGCTTGCGATAATGCGCGAGCGAGCATTGCGGTGAGCAGAGCACGCCGCGGTCGGTGAAATAGGCCGGCCCGCTTTCAATCCTGCCGCCATGCAGCGCAAAACCCGGCTCGCCCAAGGCGAGGCCGCATTCAATGCAGCGATATTTTTCGGGTCTTGCCAGCATTAGTTTGCTCTTCCGTTGGTGCTTTTCATATCGCGGATCGGTCCACAATGAAACAGCACCGAGGTTTGACCTTTACGTAAAGCGATATTAGCTCGGTTCAAGAATTGGCCTTGGCAGCATCGGAAGCTAGAATGTAGCTGCTGAAGGGAGGCTCCATGTATCGCGCGCCGGTCGACGAGATCGCACACACGCTGAAGCACGTCGCAGGGATGAAGGCGGCGCTGGAGAGCGGCCTGTTCGGCGATCTCTCCGAGGACGTGGTGGATGCCATCCTCTCCGAGGCCGGACGCTTCGCCACCGAGGAGGTCGCTCCGCTCTATCGGGTGGGCGACCAGCACGGCGCGGAGCTGAAGGATGCGGTCGTGGCGACGCCGCCCGGCTGGAAGGATCTTTACCGGCGCTGGATAGAAGGCGGTTGGAACGCAGTCTCTGCACCGACGGAGCGTGGCGGGCAGGGGCTACCCCTGATGCTCGGCATGGCGGCGCTGGAAATGTGGAATTCCGGCGCCATGGCCTTCGGCATCGGCCCGACGCTGACCATGGGCGCCGTCGAGGCGCTCGAAAAGCACGCCACGGAGGAGCTGAAGTCGACCTATCTGCCGAAGCTTGTTTCCGGCGAATGGATGGGCACGATGAATCTCACCGAGCCGCAGGCCGGCTCGGACCTCAACGCGCTGAAGACAAGAGCCGAGCGTGCCGACGACGGCAGTTACCGCATCTTCGGCACCAAGATATTCATCACCTATGGCGAGCACGATTTCACCGACAACATCGTGCACCTGGTGCTTGCCCGACTGCCTGACGCGCCGCCGGGCACGCGGGGCCTTTCGCTGTTTCTCGTGCCGAAGTTCCTGGTCGGGGCGGATGGCAGGCTGGGCAAGCGCAACGATGTCTTCTGCGGCAGCATTGAGCACAAGCTCGGCATCCACGGATCGCCGACCTGCACGATGATCTATGGAGACGGCTTCGCCAAGGATCGGCCGCCGGGCGCTATCGGCTTTCTGGTCGGCGACGAGAATCGCGGTCTCGCCTGCATGTTCACCATGATGAACAATGCCCGCCTTGCCGTCGGCATCCAGGGCGTGGCGGTTGCCGAGGCAGCGACCCAGAAGGCGCTCGGCTATGCGCGTGAGCGACGGCAGGGCAGGGCGGCCTCCTGGTCCAGTGAAGGGATGGCCCCGATCGTCCATCATCCCGACGTGAAGCGCGATCTTCTCACCATGACGGCGCTGACGCGAGTTGCCCGCTCGATCTGCTACGCGCTGGCCCATGCGATCGACATGGCGCACGTCAGCGAAGGCGAGGCGGCTCGTCATTGGCAGGAGCGCTCAAATCTGCTCACCCCAGTCGCCAAGGCCTTCTCCACCGATGCCGGTGTCGCCGTAAGTTCGGTCGGCGTGCAGGTGCATGGCGGCATGGGCTTCATCGAGGAGACCGGCGCGGCGAGTCTCTATCGCGACGCGCGCATTGCGCCGATCTACGAAGGCACCAACGGCATCCAGGCGATCGACCTCGTCACCCGCAAGCTGCCGCAATCGGACGGCGAGCATGTGCTTGGCTATATTGCCGAGCTCGGCGAGATGAGCGCCGCGATCCGCACCTCCAACCTGCGAGGCTTCGGCCGCAGCGCCGAGGCGATCGACCGGGCTGTCGCCAACCTGCTGGCAGCAACCAATTTCCTGCAGGAGGCGCTGAAGGGCGGTCGTCAGGAGCAGGCGCTCGCCAGTGCTACACCCTACCTCCGCCAGTTCGCGCTGACCGCGGGCGCCGCCTATTTGGCGAGGGCAGCGCTGGCTGACCGCGCGCCCGAACGCATCGCACTCTGCCGCTTCTATTGCGATAACCTGCTCGGCGAGACCGCCGCCTTGAAGGAGGCGGTTGTCGGCGGCAGCGACAGCCTGCTCGCCGCCGGCGCGGCCCTTGTGGCCTGATCTGGATCGGAAGGACTGAGATGACAGAACACGTCATTGTCGAACGGCGCGGCACGATCCAGGTCATCCGCATGAATCGGCCGGACAAGAAGAACGCGCTCACCCGCGCCATGTACGCGGCCATGGCGGAGGCGCTTGCGGCCGGCGACGGTGATGAGGATGTCCGCGTGCACGTCTTCCTCGGCGTGCCGGGCGCCTTTTCCTCCGGCAACGACATCAACGACTTCATGGCCTTTGCTGAGGGCGGCGCGCTTGGCGAAGAGGTCATCGATCTCCTGGTTGCGCTGGCCCGTTCGCAAAAGCCGATCGTCTCCGGCGTCGACGGCATTGCGGTCGGCATCGGCACGACCATCAACCTCCATTGCGACCTGACCTTTGCCACGCGCCGGACCGTGTTCCGCACGCCCTTTGTCGATCTGGGGCTGGTGCCCGAAGCCGGCTCCAGCCTGCTTGCGCCTGCGATGATCGGCCGGCAGCAGGCTTTCGCCACGCTTGGGCTTGGCCGCGGTCTCCCGGCCGAGCGTGCCAAGGCGGTCGGTCTGATCTACGAGGTGGTCGATGAGGACGATCTCGAACGCGAGGTGTTCGCCGCCGCGGAAGAGATCGCCGCCAAGCCGCCCGAGGCGCTGAAGATCGCGCGCGACCTGATGCGCGGCTCGCGCGAGGAAGTCGTCGCGCGCATCAAGCAGGAGGCGGAGCTCTTCGCCGGCCGGTTGCGCTCGGCGGAGGCGCTCGAGGCATTTTCCGCCTTTCTCAATCGCAAGAAGGCGGGATAATACTTATCTCTGCGAAAGTGACGCTAGGGAACCTTCCGGGCTACACGACCATGGCACAGTTCGAAGGCAGGCAAGTCTCGGCGACACAGCGCAAGCTCACCACGATCTTCTCGGCCGATGTCCAGGGCTATTCACGGCTGATGGAGGCGGACGAAGAGGGGACGCTCGCCACTCTCAAGCAGTATCGGGATGCCATGGCGCGCCTGATCGCCTCGCATGGCGGCCGCGTCGTCAACACCTGGGGTGACGGGCTGATCGCCGAATTCCCGAGCGTCGTCGAGGCCGTGCGGGCCGCAGTGGACGTGCAAAATGAGCTCGGCGAGCATAATGAGGGCCGCCCGACCGAAAGCCGGATGCTGTTCCGCATCGGCATCAATCTCGGCGACGTCATCGTCGAGGGCGACGACATCTATGGCGACGGCGTCAATATCGCCGCACGGCTGCAGACACAGGCTGCGCCTGGCGGCGTCGTGATTTCGAGCACGGTCTACGACCAAGTGCGCAACAAGGTGCCGGTCGGCTTCGAGTTCCTCGGCAATCTTTCCGTCAAGAACATCGAGGAAGGCGTGCCGAGCTATGCCGTCAAGGTAGGCGAAAGCTCTCTGGAAACTGCGCCCAGACCAACCCCCGCAACACATTTTGGGCGTAATCCGGCACCGCCTCCCGCGGCGACGCAAATCCCGGAAGTCAATGCTCCCGGCATAATGGCTAATCTTGCGCTTCCCAGGCTGTTCGGCGTGCTGGGCGTGATCGGCATCGCTCTCATCGCGATCAATCTCTTTTCCTGGCACGGCGTCTTCTGGGCGAGATGGCCCTTGTTCGCCTTCGCCATGATAGTCCTGCTGGCATCCGTTAAGAGAGGGCAGTTCGGGGATCGCAGCATTGCCTCTCTGGCCGTGATCGGGCTCGGACTCGTCGCCATCAATCTTATCTCGTGGAGCGGTGAGTTCTGGGCGAGGTGGCCGCTGCTGGGTCTGGCGATCGTGGCCGCCATCCGCTGGGTAACGCGGCGCGGGGACAATCCCGCGCGTTGAGTGCCGGGGTCACGGTCCGCCTCGAACTATCGATCGCATTATTGGCTCGGATAGTGCCAGCCGTCGATCTTCATTCCGCTTAGTTTTTCGGCTTCGTCCTGAGAAACATGCCCGACAGTCTGGCTGAACGTCCAGACATGGCCTTCGGGATCGACGGCCTTGTAGGTACGCTCGCCGTAGAACTGATCGGCAAGCGGCTGCAGGATGACGGCTCCTGCCGATTTCGCACGTTCGAAATGGCCCTCGATGCCGCTGGTCAGGCGAACATAGAGCGACTGGGTGTTCTTGCCGCCGACGGAAGCAGGGCTCGCGATGTAACTCGCCCACTCGCTGTCAACCACGATGTAGCCATCGCCGAAGCGCATCTCTGCATGCACCAGCTTCCCGTCGGCATCTGTAACGAGCATGCTGCGCTCGAAGCCAAAGGCTTGGCTAAGCCAGCCGAGCGCCGCAAGCGGGTTCTTGTAGAACACACCTGACCCCAAGGTCGCGTGGCTGAAGGGATCGTCCATCGTGTTCCCCGCTTCAAGATGATTGCCGCCAAGAGCTTGATCCGGAACCGAGATCAGCGTGCAAAAGAAAGCTGCAGAGCTTTCGGACAGATCATGCGACAAACAAAGAGCTGGAGCAGCATGCATGCCCCGCTCGAATTCTATTCTGCTCTAGGGATAAAGCCGCGTCGTCTCCCAGCCGCCTTCCCTGCGCGTGAAGACGATACGGTCATGCAGGCGGAACTGCCGATTGTGCCAGAACTCGATGGTCTGAGGCACGATGCGGAAGCCTGACCAGTAAGGCGGACGGGGGATGTTGCCGACCGCGTAGCGCGCCGTGTATTCGGCCACTGACTTTTCCAGCGCGAAGCGGCTCTCCAAAGGCCGAGACTGCTTGGAAGCCCAGGCGCCGATGCGGCTGCCGCGCGGCCGTGTCGCGAAATAATGATCAGCCTCGTCATCGCTCACGATCTCGACCGGACCGCGCAGCCGCACCTGCCGGCGCAACGTCTTCCAGTGAAAGCACATGGCCGCTTTCATGCTGGTGAGAATTTCTTTCCCTTTCGCACTCTCGAAATTGGTGTAGAAGACGAATCCGGCCTCATCAAATCCTTTGAGGAGAACCATTCTGACGTTCGGCATGCCATCCGCATCGACAGTCGCGAGCGCGACCCCGTTCGGATCGTTCGGCTCGCTTTTCGTGGCGTCTTCCAGCCATGAAGAGAACAGCTTGAGCGGCTCGTCAGCCTCGGTGAAGTCACTTGTTGTTAACTCTGCGTTGTCCATAGTCGCTCCCGGCGATGGGTGTGCGTGCCGGGAGATTGCCGATTGTCGGTCATAGCGCAAGCGTCCCGTTTCCCTGGGGCTATCAGAAAAACGTGTCGGACGGCAGCCCTGCTGGCCGTCCCGATCCTTTCGCTTTCGGCCTGCTCGTCCGGCTTCAACCTTTCCAAGGCCGGTGTCGACCAGCTCGCCCATACCGGTTCGCTGCCGGCCTCGGGTAAGCCGGCCGATCCTGTTCGCAGCTCCGACGAGACCACGATCCGCAATGCCGTCTCGGCCGCCGATCCTGAAGCTGCACAGGTACAGCCGCTTGCCTGGGCGAATGCCGATACCGGATCGCGCGGCGCAATCAGCAATCTGATCGAGACCAAGGAAGGCAGCACGCTCTGCCGCCAGTTCACCGCCTCCCGCGAGAGCTTCGACGGTGTCGCCCTCTACTCCGGCAATGCCTGCAAGGGCGAGCGTGGCGTCTGGTACCTGCGGAATTTCAACCCGCTCTGAGCTCGAAGCGCCGAAGGCTCGCTTATCGGCCCGCTCTGGAATTTCTTCCTAGGCGAGCGCATATAATGGCCGGGTTTCCAGAAGTTTTCTCCGGCAGGACCAGGGCCTCGCATGCAGAATCCCTATGACGCGCTGGGCGTCCCTAAAAACGCCTCGGCCAAGGACATAAAGGCGGCTTTCCGCAAGCTCGCAAAGAAGCATCATCCGGACCAGAATCCGGACGATCCGAAGGCCAAGGAGCGTTTTGCCGAGGTCAACCAGGCCTATGAGATCGTCGGCGACGAGAAGAAGCGTGCCGCCTTCGACCGCGGCGAGATTGACGCCGAGGGTAAGCCGCGTTTCCACGGTTTCGAGGGCGCGGCCGGCGGTGATCCATTTGCCGGTTTCCGGGCCTCCAGGCAGGGGCCCGGCGGAACGCGCTTCGAGTTCCGTAGCTCCGCGTCGGGCGGCGACCCGTTCAGCGGCGATGCCGGCGACATCTTCAGCGAGATATTCGGGCAGGGTTTCTCGCAGCGCGCCGGTGGAGGCGCCCGCCGCGCGCAGCCCGGCGCCGATGTCAATGTGACGCTTGAGATATCGGTCGAGGAAGCGGCCACCGCGGCTAAGGTCGCAGCCGTGTTTCCCAATGGAAAGACGATCTCGGTGAAGCTTCCCAACTATGTCGAGGACGGCCAGACGATCCGCCTGAGGGGTCAGGGAGAACCGGGCTTCGGCGGGCCGGGCGATGCGCTGGTCAAGATCAAGTTCCGCGATCATCCGCGCTATCGCGTCGAGGGCCGTGACCTGCATGCCGATCTTCCGGTACCGCTCGCCGACGCCGTGCTCGGTGAGAAGGTTGCCGTCGAAACGCCGACGGGTAAGCTGGCGGTTACTGTCCCGGCATGGTCGAGCTCAGACAAGGTGTTGCGCCTCAAGGGTCGGGGCCTGCCGCTGAAGGCCGGTGGCCATGGTGATCTCTATGTCCATGTCCGCGTGATGCTGCCCGAGCAGCGCGACCCTGAGCTCGAGGCGCTCGCGAAGCGTAGTAAGTCTTGAGCGTAAGTGTTGGGGACAGTTTACTTTTTTCCGCTCATGCAAACTCTGCGAGTGCCGCAGCCCTACTGCGGAACAAAGTAAACTGTCCCCGGTGCGCCTCGCGTCTATCCCGGTTTTGAATGCTTGAAGGCGGCAAGTGCCTGTGCGATAGGCAGAGGCTGGCCGACGACGGCCGGCGGCTGATCGAGGCCTGATCTCGGCTTTCGATCGCCTGAGCCTCAAGAGCGCGGAGAACGGTCGAATGGCGGGTGCGAACGGCCTGATGGCGGGCAAGCGGGGACTGATTGTCGGTGTCGCGAACAATCGGTCGATCGCCTGGGGCATCGCGAAAGCCTGCGCCGACCAGGGTGCCCAGATTGCGCTCACCTATCAGGGTGATGCCTTCAAGAAGCGGGTCGAGCCGCTCGCTGCCGAACTCGGGGCGCTGGTTGCCGGCCATTGCGACGTGACCGACATAGCCAGCCTCGATGCGGTCTTCGCCTTCGTGGACAAGTCCTGGGGCAAGCTCGATTTTCTCGTTCACGCCGTCGCTTTCTCGGACAAGGAGGAGCTCGACGGCCGCTATGTCGAGACGACCCGCGACAATTTCCTGCGCACCATGGACATCTCCGTCTATTCGCTCACAGCGATGGCCAAGCGCGCCGAGCCGCTGATGAAGGACGGCGGCTCGATTCTGACTCTGACCTACTACGGCGCCGAGAAGGTGATGCCGCACTACAACGTCATGGGCGTTGCCAAGGCGGCCCTCGAAGCGAGTGTGCGCTATCTCGCGGTAGATCTCGGCGGCAAGGGCATCCGCGTCAACGCGATCTCGGCCGGGCCGATCAAGACGCTTGCCGCTTCCGGCATCGGCGACTTCCGCTACATCCTCAAGTGGAACGAATACAACTCACCGCTGAAACGGACCGTGACGCCGGAGGAGGTCGGCGCTTCCGGTCTCTATCTGCTTTCCGACATGGGGCGTGCCGTCACCGGTGAGGTCCACCACGTCGATTCCGGCTATCACGTTGTGGGCATGAAGGCGGTCGACGCGCCGGATATTGCGACGATCAAAGACTGACCGCCCGTTCCCGGAATGCTGTCAAGCCAAGAGGCATGTTTCCGCTCGTTTACTTCATCCGCCACGGCCAGACCGATTGGAATGTCGAGCACCGGTTGCAGGGCCAGGCCGATATCGACCTCAACGCTGTCGGCCGGTCGCAGGCCGTGCGCAACGGCCGCAAGCTCGCCGAGCTGATCGCCGATCCCAGTGAATTCGACTTCGTCGCCAGCCCCTTGCGCCGTACCCGCGAGACCATGGAGTTGGTGCGCGCCGCGATAGGCCTGCCGCCAGACGACTATCGCACCGACACGCGACTCATCGAGGTGCATTTCGGCGACTGGCAAGGACACACACTTGCCGAGCTTGATCGGATGAGCCCCGGCACGACCGCCGCGCGCGCCGTCGACAAATGGAATTTCGTCCCGCCGGGAGAGCATGGCGAGAGCTATGAAATGCTCTATCAGCGCTCGATCTCGTGGTTCGACGGGCTGAAACGACCCACGGTCTGTGTGACCCATGGGGGTATTTTCCGCGTGCTCTTCAAGATCGCCGGCAAGAAGCCGAAGAAAGAGGCCGCCGCCCTGGACATAGCCCAGGATCGTGTGTTGCGTGTCGAAGAAGACAGGCTGGAGTGGCTTTGAATTTTAGGGCAATAAGGCAATAGGGCAGTAAGGCAATAGGGAAGTATAGAATTGCAGAGGCGCTAAACGCCCTCGAAATCCTTTTCGCTTAACCTCGCCGAATCCCTATTGCCCTATTGCCTTAATGCCGTATTGCCTTACTCCGGCACTTCCATATCTGTGATGAGGTTTTCGCCGCCGATCTTGTCGTAGGCGATCAGAATCTCCATCCCTTCCTTGATCGACGACATGTCGAACTCGCCCGGCAGCTTGTAGGATTTGCCGTTGTCCAGGGTGATGGTCTGGTTGTCGGCATCGATCTTCTTGATATGGCCTTCGGCCTCGGCCGCGAGGGCGACAGCGCTGAGAGCGAATGTGGCGAAAATTGCTGCAATCAGGGTTCGCATGCTGTGCCTCTTTTTAGTTGTCCCCCGCACTAAGCAGGCTTGATCTGAGGTGGATCGATCGAGACTGCAGAAACACCGCGAATGTGTCAAACCTAAGTCGCCATCTCAACAAGGAGGAAGACCCCGCAGTCTCGTCAGGGAAGCTGTCGCCAGAGGCGTTCGACCACCGCAACATTCATGGCTGACCGCAACGTAAAGCCGATCGACTGATAGAGGGCGATGGCAGCCTCGTTCGTAGCATAGGCGTGGAGGTACGGCGTCTCGCCACGCCGCAGGATGCGGCCGGCCACGAACATCGACAGAAGCCTGGCGTAGCCGCGGCCGCGCACGTCCGGGTGGCAACAGACGCCGCTGAGTTCTGTGAACCCCTGCTGCTTCAGTCGTTCGCCTGCCATGGCCACGAGCGCTCCGTTCTCCTTCAAGCCCCAGAACTCCCCCAGCTCGAGAGCGCGTTGTGAGAACGGTCCAGGCTTGGTGAGCTCCGCCAGCGCCAGCATCGCAGGCGCATCTGCCTCCTGGAGCTGCTCGATGCGGCTATCGCGCTCGATGACTGAAGGCCGCTCCGCAATCATCTGAACCGCAGCGGCCGTCGCCACAACCGCCACTCCGGGCGGCAGGATAATTTCGTCGGCCTGCAGCAGCACGAGGCTTTCGCCCGCTTGAACGAGATGCGCGAGCGCTTGCAGGCTTTCCGGGCTATCGTCTCGCGCAGCGATGAACGGCCAGATCGACGGTACGTAGCGCCGCGCCATCGCGTCGCCTTGAGAGTGTCGCGCATGTCGCGTGGTGAGGGCGCTCCAGACCGGCCGGTCGAGCGGATGCTTGCTCATTTTTCTGCCTTTCCACCGGCGATCCGGCGATTGAGAGGCGTGGCCTCCAGGTCTCTTTCGATCGAGGCGAGTTGCTCGAGAAGCGGACCTGTCAGGTGGCCGCAGATCGCGGCGACTGCCTTGTCGATCTCGGGCCAAAGCTGGCGTTTCGATGCGTCGACCAGGCGCTGCCCATCGCCGGTCAGGCTGACAAGCCTGCGTCGCTGATCGTCGCGCGCCTGCTGAATCTGTAGCAGGCCTGCATCTGCGAGCTGCGCTGCGATACGCGTCGCGCCGGGCTGCGTGATTCCGATCGCTTCTGCCAGGTCGCCGATCGTGATGGGCCCGAGCCGGTCGACGGCGGCAAGCGCTGGGAATTGGCTAGCTTGGATCGGCATCTGCTGCTCGTTGAGGATGCGCTGCACATCGGACTGCAGACGCTCGCCGATTCGCTTGAAGCGGCTGCCCAGACAGAGAAACCCCAGCTCTCGAACGACGTCTTCGATCATGCCACTGCGCATCGCTAACTATAAGAGCTTATATAACGATGTATGGATTTGTCCATTCTCGGCTTTGCCCGCTGTCGGTTATGGAAATCGGATGCCACCGTGCTTAACGGCAGAAAGTCAATTGAGGCTGCGGTGCGGAGTCAGTGCCCGGGGGTGCTTCGGCGTCGGATGCGCTTGCCCGAGAATCGTCTGGTTCGAGCCGATGTCTGACTGGTCAGAGCCTACAATGTCACGCTCCGATCGATTCGGCCGACCAACCGAATGAAGCCGCCCTTTGCGGGAGTGATCAGAGTGTAAGTCTGACTGGCCTCGATATCGAGCACATGCACCACGGTGCTGCCGATATGCTCCTGCCACGAAAGCACCACGAGCCCGTCGCGCATGGGCGTCGCTTCATACTGCACCGTGTCCTTGAACCCGGCGTTGTCGCCGGCGATGATTTCCATCGTCAGCTCTTGATCGGAATGGAACGTTATCCTCGGCCTGAAGGCAGCGAAGGCTATCTCCAGTACTTGGCCCGCACGAAATGGCGATGTTCCGAACGCAATCATTTGAAGCTCCTTTGGTGCTCTTAACTAGGACTGAAACGCACGGCTTCATCCCTGTTTGACCGCCGCCAAAAACGCCAATAGAAGGCTGGCAACGCCGGGCGAGGCCCGCGCGAGGATCTGTCGATGTCGCACAACACGTTCGGCCATCTTTTCCGGGTCACCACCTGGGGCGAGAGCCATGGGCCTGCCCTTGGCTGCGTGGTCGACGGAATGCCGCCCGGCATTCGCTTCACGCGGGGCGACATCCAGGCCGAGCTCGATCGCCGCCGGCCGGGCCAGTCGCGCTTCGTCACGCAGCGCCGCGAGCCGGACGAGGTGAAGCTGCTGTCGGGCTTCCTCGAGGAAGAGGGCGAGACGCTGGTTTCAACCGGCACGCCGATATCGATGCTCATCGAGAATGTCGATCAGCGCTCCAAGGACTATGGCGATATTGCCCGACAGTATCGGCCTGGCCACGCAGACTACACCTACGATGTGAAATACGGCCTGCGCGATTATCGCGGCGGCGGCCGTTCATCGGCCCGGGAGACGGCCTCGCGCGTTGCAGCCGGCGCGCTCGCGCGCAAGGTGGTTCCCGGTCTGAAGGTCCGTGGAGCGCTTGTGTCCATGGGCCAGAAATCGATCGACCGGAGCCGCTGGGATTGGGATTTCGTGGGCCATCCCGACAATCCGTTCTTCACGCCGGATCCGCAGTCGGTCCCAATCTTTGCCGAATATCTCGACGCAATCCGCAAAGCTGGCTCATCAGTCGGCGCGGTGATCGAGATCGTCGCCGAAGGCGTGCCGGCAGGCCTCGGCGCGCCGATCTACGGCAAGCTCGACCAGGATATTGCCGCCTCCCTGATGTCGATCAATGCCGTGAAGGGCGTTGAGATCGGCAACGGCTTCGAAGCCGCGCACATAACCGGCGAGCAGAATGCCGACGAGATGCGCATGGGCAATGACGGCAAGCCGATATTTCTCTCCAACAATGCCGGCGGCATTCTCGGCGGCATCTCGACCGGCCAGCCGGTCGTCGCGCGCTTTGCCGTGAAGCCGACCTCGTCGATTCTGACGCCGCGCCAGTCCATCGACCGCGACGGCAACAATGTCGAGATCAAGACCAAAGGCCGTCACGACCCATGTGTCGGCATCCGCGCTGTGCCGATCGGCGAAGCAATGGTGGCCTGCGCAATCGCGGATCACTATCTGCGGCATAGAGGGCAGACGGGTAGAATAGGGCAGTAGGGCAGTAGGGCAGTAGGCAAAGAGATGCTTCGACAGACTCACTGCACGATTATTGCGCGCCATAGTCGCGGCCGATTGCTTTTTGCCCTACTGCCCTATTGCCCTATTGCCTTATTGCCCTGCGAGCAAAGCGAGCACTAATGCCATACGACCAGAAGAAAGTCGTCGAAGCCATCCGCGCCTTCGAGCGCGGCGAGGTTGTCGTCGTCACCGACGATGATGGCCGTGAGAACGAGGGCGATCTGATCGTCGCCGCAGTCCACTGCACGTCGGAGAAGATGGCCTTCATCGTGCGCCATACCTCCGGCATCGTCTGCACGCCGATGCCGCGCGAGGAGGCGAAGCGCCTGAATCTCGCGCCAATGGTGGCCGACAATGAATCGGCGCATACGACCGCCTTTACCGTCAGCGTTGATTTCAAGCATGGCACGACCACGGGCATTTCGGCCGACGACCGCACGCTCACCGTGCGCAATCTCGCCAATCCCAATGCCGGGGCGTCGGACTTCGCGCGGCCGGGGCACATCTTTCCCCTGGTCGCCCGGGAGGGCGGCGTGCTGATGCGTTCGGGCCATACCGAAGCTGCCGTGGATCTCTGCAAGCTCGCCGGCTTGCCGCCGATCGGCGTGATCTGCGAGCTGGTCAATGACGACGGAACCGTGAAGCGCGGGCCTCAGGTTGCCGATTTCGCCGATAAGCACGGTTTGAAGCAGGTCTCGGTTGCCGACTTGATTGCCTACCGGCAGCGCCAGGAGACGCTCATCGAGCGCGTCGGCTGCACCGAGATCGAGACGCCGGGAGGAAAGGCTCAGGCTTTCGAATACAGCCTGCCCTGGGATGTCATGAACCATCTGGCGATCGTCTATGGCGACATCCGCGACGGCGAGGAGGTACCCGTGCGCCTCTATCCCGAGAACGTGGTAGCCGACGTGTTCGGCACCACCCACAAGCTCGAAGGAATCATGAAAGTGATGGGCGAGCGCCAGCGTGGCGTGATCGTCTATTTGCGCGAGGGCTCGGTGGGCGTCGCCCATCAGGCGCGCACCCGTCCCTCCTCGAGCGAGGATCACGACGAAGCCCGCCGCCGCGAAAGCGAATGGCGCGAGATCGGCCTCGGCGCGCAGATCCTGAAGGACCTGGGCATTTCCTCGATCAACCTCATCGCCTCACGCGAACGCCACTATGTAGGCCTGCAGGGCTTCGGCATCAGAATCGCGAAGACGGAAATCCTCTAAAGCGTTTTGCAACGCGATTGACGCCGGCGCCGCCCCTCACCCTTACCTCTCCCCGTAAAGGACTCTAAAGAACGGAGAGAGGGGGCGGCAACCTCTCACAATCCCCTCTTCCCGTTGTTCACGGCGAGAGGGTGAGGGGCGCCGTCAACCTGAAAGAAGACTCTATTCTAGAATCGGATGAATTGCGCACCTTCAGTCAGTCGGCAGCCGATGTCGCAAGGCCCGCGACTCCCTTGCCGCGCCGCTCCGCAAGCGCACTTTGTCCGAGCAGGATCGTCAGAAACGCGATCGCGCCGGCGATTACCGAGACCCAGAAGCCGCTGTCAGCGCCGTAGCGGTCGACCATCCAGCCGGCAGCCGCTGAGCCAATCGCCATGCCGATGCCGATGCCGGTCATCACCCATGTGATGCCCTCGGTGAACATCGAGGGCGGCACGCGACGCTCGATCAGCGCAAAAGATGTAATGAAGGTAGGCGCAATGGCGATGCCGCTCGCGAATACCGCCAGCGCGAGCGAGATCACTCCATTCGCTGCAAGTAGCGGAAGAGCGGTTGCGGCGATCACCCCAAGGGCGAGCAGCAATTGTCGCTCCAGCAGCATTTTCGGCTTGAGAGCGCCGACGATCAGCCCGACCACGAACGAGCCTGCGGCATAGACGCCGATGACGACAGTGGCCGCACCCGGCTGGCCGAACGACTTCGTTAGCGCAACGACAACGACCTCGGCCGTGGCGAACATCGCACCGACGGCGATCAGCGCGAAGGTGATGATCTGCACGGGCCTCAGGCGGATGGCCGAACTTGCCGCTCCTGTCTCGGCCGGCCGCACGGACGGTTCGGTCGATCGCTGGACAAGAAATGTAGCAGTCCCCAAAGCAAGCAATGCGGTAGAGGCAAGCACGCCGGCTTCCGGAAAGAGGGAGACGCTCAAGCCCACTGAAACCGAGGCGCCAAGGATGTACACCAGTTCGTCGGCGGCCGACTCGAATGCGAAAGCCGTGTTGAGTTCCGGTCGATCTCGGAAGATCTCGGTCCAGCGTGCACGCACCATCGCCGGAATGCTTGGCATCAGCGCAGCCAGGAATGCCGACGCAAACAGTGTCCAGATCGGCCAATGCCGATTCGTTGCCACCAGGAGGAATGCGAAAGCGATCACCGCAAGCGTGGTGGTCGGCACCGCGACACGCGTCTGTCCAAGGCGGTCGATAGAGCGCGACAGCAGCGGTGATACGATCGCGTTGGTGAAGGCGAAAGTCGCCGAAACGGCACCCGCCAGCCAGTATTCGCCATGGGTCTGCGACAACATTGCGACGATGCCGATCGGCGCCATGGCGATCGGCATCCGGGCAGCAAACGCAGCGGCGGCAAAGCCTTTGGTGCCGGAAGCCCTGAAGATCTCTCTGTATGGATTGGCCATGGCGAGCTCCTCGACATTCTGACCAGCGCCGCATAGATATCGGAAGACATACGACGCGTATGCGAATGGAGATAATTACATACGTGACGTATGTCAATTGGCATACGCCACGTATGTAAATGAGGCCAGAAGCCGTGCACAAACCGCGCAAGAAAATGATCGCCGAGACCCGCGCCAAGCTGATCGCGGCCGCGCGCCATGCCTTCGGCACAGTCGGGTTTGCGGAAGCGTCGATGGACGATTTCACGGCCGCCGCAGGTCTGACGCGCGGCGCGCTCTATCATCATTTCGGCGACAAGAAGGGCCTGCTCGAAGCGGTAATCGCTCAAATTGACACCGAGATGAACGAACGGCTGTGTGCGATTTCCTCAAAGGCGCCCAACCGCTGGCAAGGCTTCGTCGACGAGTCCGTCGCCTATATCGAAATGGCGCTGGAGCCCGAGATCCAGCGAATCGTGCTGCGCGACGGGCCGGCCGTGCTCGGCGACCCTTCACAATGGCCCAACGCCAATGCCTGCGTCTCGTCCATGACGAAGAGCCTTACGATGCTCAAGGAAGAAGGCCTCGTCGGCGACATCGACCCGGAGGCCGCCGCGCGCCTGGTGAGCGGCGCTTCACTCTATGCGGCGCAGTGGATCGCCAATGCCGATGACCCCGAGACGACGTCGAAGAAGGCAGTGAGGGCGTTCAAAGTCCTCCTGCAAGGACTTCTGACGAACCCTCAGCCCCGCTGAGCCTCGCCGCGCGCCAGGATACGCTGCATCTCGTCGATTGCGGCGTCGCGCTGCGGATCTTCTCCAGCCGCATAGGGCAGGCTGAACTCAACCGGCACGTCCGGCTGCACGCCGCTTCCTTCGAGGCGCACATTGTCGCCGATGATCGCATTTGCCACCGCGAGTTCCAGCAGGCTGTCGTCCGGGAGCAGGTAGGCCCGGCCGGCAAGCAGCGCGCCGGCGGTGCGCGAGCCGACCAGCGGAATGTGGTTCGCCTTCAGCGCATAGGCAAAGACCTCGAGCCCGCTCCTGGTGCCTTCGTCGATGATGCCGACCACCGGCCTGTGCCAGCGCACATTGGCGAGCTCTTGCTCGCCACTGCGCGGGATCAGCCGGAACGGCGGCGTGTTGCCGACGAACAGCTCCGCCGCGTCCGCGCTGCCGCCGCCCCAGCGGCCGCGCAGATCGAGCACCAGTCCGTCAGCGTCCTTGAGCGGACCTTCGGCGAGAGCTTCGGCAACGGCGCCCATGGAATGCGGCGCGGCAAGGGTCCACAAGTGCATGTAGCCGATCTTGCGGCCGCCGCGCTCGACGATCCTGGCGCTCTCTGCGATCGCCTTCTCGAATGTCGGCAAGGGTTTCAGCGACTCGACCTGTACTTTGACGTTCGTGAGCTCTGCCCCGGGCCGGCGGCGAAGCTGCATGTCGACGGCCCTGCCGACCTTGTCCTTGAATGAAGCGATTTCGTAGTAGGGCGCGCCGTCGACCGTCACGATCTCGTCGCCGACCAGGATTCCGGCCCGAGCAGCCGGCGAGCCGTCATAGACGTCGCTGACGTACCAGAGCCCGTTGCCCGGCTTCGCGATCATGCCGATCCCGGGGTAGGTGACATCGCCATCCGGAGGGAACAGCCGCTTGATGTCGTCGCGGATCGCATAGCGGAAGATATCGGCAAGCTCGAAATAGTCGATCGTGTCTTTGCTGAAGTGGCCGGTATGAGACGCCTGCAGGCTGGCAAGGACAGTGTCGATTGCCTGGTGGACCCGTTCATCGGGGCTCGTGACGGTCAACGGCGACTTTGGATCTTCGACTTCGCGTCGCACCGCCTCCTTGAAACGATCGAGCGCCGAGACGTCGTAGAACTTGTCGAGCACCAGCTGCACGGCTTTGTCGAATACCGGATTGCCCGACTTTGGCGGTTCGGCCGCGCGAGCCGTCCCGCCCACGAGCACGATAAGGAAGAGCGCCGAAAGGCGCCGGAGCGTTCCGATCTGCATGGGATCCTTGATCCTTTACGCCGCAGCAATATCGTCTGGGCAATCGGCAGGATCGAGGCCTGCGGCTCGCAATATTGCGTGACCGGCGGTGCGCTTCACGCAGCTTCCGCGGCGACAGATCCTGTCGCTCCGCCGGAAAGAAAACACGCGGTCATTCTGTCGAGACGCGAGCGAGTCCGGGCGGGCGATCGCCAGCATGGCCGTCGAAACATGACGGCCAAAGCGGCGGGGGCTCCGCCGGATTGACAATGCCGCGCCGTTGGCGATGCTGCGCGTCTCGCATTCGGGGGGAACTGGCAATGTGGGATTTCAGCATCGGCAGGACGCTCGCCATCATGGCCGGCACCTGGCCCTTTATCGTGCTTCGGCTTATCGTCTATCGGCATCACGCTCGCCTATGTCGTGGCGACCGGCACCGGCGCGGGCATCGGCTATGGGGTCGGCCACATCTTCGCCGATGGCGGCCCGGAGGGAGTGGCGTTCTGGGGCGGCATCCTCGGATTCGGCCTCGTCTCGGTGGTGTTCTACTGGCTGCGCGAATACATTCTCTACATCGTCAAAGCCGGCCACATCGCCGTGATGGTTCATCTGATCGACGGCCATGAGGTCCCCGGCGGGCAGGGCCAGATCGCCTATGCGCGACAGGTCGTGACCCAACGCTTCGCCGAGGCAAACGTGCTTTTCGCGCTCGACCAGCTTGTGAAGGGCGCGATCCGCGCAATCACCGGACTGCTCGGCGGCGTCGCAGCACTGCTGCCCATTCCCGGCCTCGAAGGCATCGTGCGCTTCGTCAACACGGTGATCCGCCTCTCGCTCACCTATGTCGACGAGCTCATTCTCGGCCACAATATCCGGATCGACAGCCGCAACCCTTTCGAGACGGCGCGGCAGGGCGTAGTGCTTTATGCCCAGAACGGCACAACCATGGTGAAGAATGCGCTGTGGCTTTCCGTCATCATGTGGGTGCTGGCGTTCGTGGTCTTCCTCTTCATGCTCGCGCCGGCGGCAGCCATCCTCTACGTCATGCCGGGTGTGCTTGCGGGTTGGAGCTTCGTCCTGGCAATCATCCTCGCCTGGGCCGTGAAGGCAGCGCTGCTCGAGCCCTTCGCCATCGCCGCACTCATGCAGGTCTATTTCAAGGCGATCGAGGGCCAGGCCCCCAATCCCGATTGGGACCGTCGGCTGGCTGAAGCTTCGAAGCACTTCCGCGAGCTGAAGGACAAGGCGCTTGCCTCGTTCGGCGGCACGCGCTGGCAACCGGATGCGCAGCCGAGCCAGCCCGCTTGAGGCCCACGGCAAAGCTGTTGAGCGCCAATCGCGAGGGCGAACGGAGGTTGGCTTTGCCGCGACCCGCGCCTATATCGGGCTATGACCACGCGGCTCTACACCCACCCCATCTATCTGGAGCACATCACGCCGCCCGGCCATCCTGAACGTCCCGACAGGCTGAAGGCAATCGCGCGCGTGCTCGAGAATGACGGCTTCGGGGCGCTCGATCGCAGGGAGGCGCCGAGAGCCGACGTCTCCGCCGTGCGGCTTGCCCATCCCTCCGACTACGTCGAGCGTATCGAAGGCGCGGTACCCGAGGCGGGGATCGTGCGCATAGACGCCGACACCTCGATGAGCCCGAAGAGCTTCGAGGCGGCGCTGACCGCGGTCGGTGCCGCTATGGCTGCGGTCGACGATGTCTATTCGGGCGTGGCCGGCAATGTTTTCGCTGCCGTCCGCCCGCCGGGCCATCACGCTGAGCGCGACACCGCCATGGGCTTCTGCCTCTTCAACAATGCCGCGATCGCTGCCCGCCATGCCCAGAAGGCTCATGGCGCTGAGAAGGTCGCCATCGTCGACTGGGACGTCCATCACGGCAACGGGACGCAGGACATCTTCTGGTCCGATCCGTCAGTGCTCTATGCCTCGACCCATCAGATGCCGCTTTATCCCGGCACCGGCGCCGTGAGCGAGACGGGCGTCGGCAATATCGTCAACGCACCGCTCCCGCCGGGCAGCGGCGGCGAGCTTTTCCGCGAGGCATTCAACAGTCGGGTGCTGCCGGCAATCGATCGCTTCCAGCCCGACCTGATCGTCATTTCCGCCGGCTTCGACGCGCATCAGCGCGATCCGCTGGCCGAGATCAACCTCGTCGAGGACGATTTCGACTGGGCGACCGGGCAGTTGATGGAACGCGCCGGGCGCTTTGCCGATGGACGCCTCGTCAGCCTGCTCGAAGGCGGCTACGATCTGCAGGGACTGGCATTTTCGGTGGCCGCTCATGTCGGCCGCATGATGAAGGGTTGAGGGATGGCCGAAGCTGATACTAACAGCGATATCAAGGAGATGAGCTTCGAGCAGGCGCTGGACGCGCTTGAGAAGATCGTCGACGATCTCGAACGTGGCGACGTGCCTCTCGACCAGTCGATAAGGATCTACGAGCGCGGCGAGGCCCTCAAAGCGCATTGCGACCGCCTGCTGAAAGCTGCCGAGGATCGGGTCGAGAAGATCAGGCTCTCGCGCGAAGGCAAGCCGGTGGGCATAGAGCCGCTGGACGGAGATTAGAATCGATCTTGGAAGGGAACGGGAATTATGTGCCGAAACATCAAGCCGCTTTTCAACTTCGATCCCCCTGCGACGGATGACGAGATCCGCAATGCCGCGCTTCAGTTCGTGCGCAAGGTGAGCGGCTTCACGCGGCCTTCCGCCAAGAACGAGCATGCATTCGAACATGCGGTCGAGCACATTGCCGCTGCCGCCCGCGAACTGCTCGATTCCCTGGAGACGACTTCGCATCCCCGTAACCGGGAGGAAGAGGCGGCCAAGGCCCGAGCGAGAGCGGCAGTCCGGTTTGCGTGAACATAGATGAGCTTCTTTCCTGGTAATGATCCCGAGCCCGGCGATGCTTTCTCCTGCGACGCCATCGAGTTGATGGTCATCCCCAACGCCAAGGACATCGGCGGTTTCGAGGTGCGCCGCGCGCTGCCGACCGCGAAGCGAAGACTGGTCGGGCCGTTCATCTTCTTCGACCGAATGGGTCCGGCGATCCTACGTGCAGACCAGGGGCTCGACGTGCGGCCTCATCCGCATATCGGTCTCGCGACCGTCACTTATCTCTTCGACGGCAAGATCAGGCACCGCGATTCGCTCGGCACCGAGATGGTGATCGAGCCGGGCGACGTGAATTTGATGACGGCCGGCCGCGGCATCGTCCATTCCGAGCGCTCGCCCGAAGAGCTGCGCGGTCACCCCTTGTCGATATCCGGCCTTCAGACATGGCTCGCACTGCCTGACGGCAAGGAGGAGATTGCGCCGGTTTTCGACCACACGGTGCGTCAACAGCTCCCCGGAATCGATGCGGACGGCGTGAAGGGGAGGGTGGTGATCGGTTCTTTCGAGGGGCTACGCTCCCCGGTCCGTGCATATTCCGACACGCTCTATGTCGACTTGGCGCTCTCTCCAGGCTCGCGCGTGCGCATCCCGGCTGACGCCGAGGAGCGCGCTATCTATGTGCTCGACGGCAGCGTCACCATCGCCGGCGACCGCTTCCCCTCCGACCGGCTGTTGGTCTTCAGACCAGGCGACGAGATCGTCGTGGAGGCCGACCAGGGCGCGCATTTCATGCTGTTCGGCGGCGCCTCGCTGGGCTCCAACCGCTACATCTGGTGGAATTTCGTCTCGTCCTCGCGCGAGCGCATAGAGCAGGCGAAACAGGAGTGGAAGACCGGCCGTTTCGACATCGTGCCCGGAGATGCGGAAGAATTTATACCTCTGCCAGAGGGTTAGCCTGAATTCTGCCCGCGAACGATGGTACATTTACTTTCTCGTTGCGGGAGCCTATTCGATAGCCCTAAAGGCCAACCAAATTGCAACCATCCCTTGAAACACCTCTGCTGGACACCATCCGGGTGCCGGCCGATCTGCGCAAACTGCCGGAGTCCGATCTGTCGCAGCTCGCGGCAGAGTTACGTGCCGAACTGATCGACGCAGTTTCGATCACGGGCGGTCATCTCGGCGCCGGGCTCGGCGTGGTCGAACTCACCGTCGCATTGCATTACGTTTTCGATACGCCTAGCGACCGCCTGATTTGGGATGTCGGTCATCAGGCCTATCCGCACAAGATCATCACCGGACGGCGTGACCGCATCCGTACGCTGAGGCAGGAAGGTGGGCTCTCCGGCTTCACCAAGCGTACCGAGAGCGATTACGATCCGTTCGGCGCGGCCCATTCCTCGACCTCCATCTCAGCCGGTCTCGGCATGGCGGTGGCGCGCGACCTCAAGGGCGGCAAGAACAATGTGATCGCCGTGATCGGCGACGGCGCGATGTCGGCCGGCATGGCTTATGAGGCGATGAACAATGCCGGGGCGCACAATGCACGCCTCATCGTCGTGCTCAACGACAACGACATGTCGATCGCTCCACCGACCGGCGCGATGAGCGCCTATCTTGCTCGCCTCGCCGTAGGGCGCACCTATCTCGGCCTGCGTGACTTCGGCAAGAAGGTGACTTCATATCTGGGACAGCGAGCCGACCGCGCCATCACCCGCGCAGTCGAGCATGCGCGCGGCTACGTTACCGGCGGCACGCTGTTCGAGGAGATGGGCTTCTACCACATCGGCCCGATCGATGGACACAATCTCGAGCACCTGGTCCCGCTGCTGAGAAACGTGCGCGACAATGTCAACGGCCCGGTTCTGATCCATGTGATCACGCAAAAGGGAAAGGGTTATGCGCCAGCGGAGGCTGCGAGCGACAAGTATCACGGGGTCAACAAGTTCGACGTGATCACCGGGGCTCAGGCCAAGCCACCGGCAAACGCGCCTGCCTACACGAAAGTCTTCGCGGAGAGCCTGATCGAGGAGGCACGTCATGATGATCGCGTGGTTGCCATCACTGCGGCAATGCCTTCGGGTACAGGGCTCGACCTTTTCGGCGAAGCCTTTCCCAAGCGCACCTTCGACGTAGGCATCGCCGAGCAGCATGCGGTGACTTTCGCCGCAGGATTGGCGGCAGAAGGATTCAAGCCTTTCGCGGCGATCTATTCGACCTTCCTTCAGCGTGCTTACGACCAGGTCGTGCATGACGTCGCGATCCAGAAGCTGCCGGTGCGTTTTCCGATCGACCGCGCGGGCTTCGTCGGCGCCGACGGCCCGACGCATTGCGGCGCCTTCGATACGACTTTCCTCGCCACGCTGCCCGGCTTCGTGGTCATGGCCGCATCCGACGAGGCGGAGTTGCGCCATATGGTCCGTACGGCCGCGGCCTATGACGAAGGCCCGATCTCGTTCCGCTACCCTCGGGGCAATGGGGTCGGCGTCGATATGCCCGAGCGCGGCCAGATCCTGGCGATCGGCAAGGGGCGCGTCATCAAGGAAGGGACCAAGGTCGCACTGCTCTCCTTTGGAACGCGCCTGCAGGATTGCGTCGCCGCGGCGGAAGAGCTCGACGCTGCCGGGCTGTCGACGACGGTTGCCGATGCGCGCTTCGCCAAGCCGCTTGACCAGGACCTGGTCCGCCGGCTCGCCCGCGAGCATGAGGTGCTGGTGACGGTCGAGGAAGGCGCGGTCGGCGGCTTTGCCAGCCATGTGCTGCAACTCCTCTCCCATGACGGCCTGCTCGATACGGGGCTCAAGGTCCGTCCGCTCGTCCTGCCTGATGCGTTCGTCGACCACGCCAAGCCGGAGAAAATGTATGCTGACGCGGGGCTCGACTCGGCTGGCATCGTGCGCACCGTGTTTGCCGCGCTAGGCAACCAGGCGCGAGCCGCGCTCGCTTAGGCAGCTGTCCGACTCACCTACTGGAGTACCCCTCATCCGTCTCGGCGCTGCGCGCCGATCCACCTTGCACGGGGGCAGAAGGGGAGGAGTCTGGCTTGCCGCAAATCTCGAACGTCGCAAACTTCCGGTTGCACTAAAACCGGCGCATAGTCACGTAACCTGCTGTTTACGCTGACATTTGACGTTCCCGTAACCCTGTCTTTTGGCCGATTCTTAGCCGCCCGCCAGCTAGAACGCCGGCCAACGGGGCAGGGGAGACTGGTGAGATGAAAGCGCTGTGGGCGGGCGCGGTTGCAATCGGCATTCTGCCGATGTCGGCCTTTGCCGGGCCTGAGTACGATGCCAGCATCGATAAGGCCGCGGCCGGGATCGTCGCCGCCAGGATCGGCGAGATTCGTGGCGGCTTCTCCTTCAATGCGAAGCTGGCTTCTGTCCTGGCGCCCGAAATTCCGGCGGCCGACCTGAACACAACAGGCAACGCGACAGGTGCTCGGCAGGGTGGCCCTGCTGCTTTCGCCGTCGACCGCATGACCCTGCAATTGTTTTAGCGTCACGCTGCTTGCCAGAGGGGTGCGTATTCGCCAAGGAAGGCGAATGAACGCAGTCCCCTCACTGCCAGGCCGTATCCGGCTTGACGAGCTGCTCGTCTTGCGCGGCGAGTTCGCCTCGCGCTCTCGGGCGCGCGACGCGATCGCGCGTGGTGCCGTTCGGGTTGGCGGCGCCGTCGCGACAAAGGCCGGATTGCTGGTCGCAAACGAAGCTGTGATAGAGGTTGACGATCCGGCCCGCCGCTACGTCTCGCGTGCCGCCTTGAAGCTGATCGCCGGGCTCGACCATTTCCGCCTCGACCCCAAGGGTGCAGTTGCGCTCGACATCGGTGCTTCGACAGGTGGCTTCACCCAGGTACTTCTGGAGCGCGGCGCAGCCCATGTGATCGCGCTCGATGTCGGCCACGGGCAGATCGATTCTTCGCTCGTTGGAGATCCGCGCGTCACGCTCATCGAAGGGTTGAACGCGCGGGATTTGACCACGGCACATCTCGGCGGCCAGCGCCCCGATTTTCTCGTCTCCGACGTGAGCTTCATCTCACTGAAGCTCGCCATGCCGCCAGCGCTCGAAATAGCAGCGCCTGGCGCGGCAGCCGTTTTCCTTGTGAAGCCGCAATTCGAAGCCGGCCGCGAGGCGATCGGCAAGGGCGGCGTACTTCGCGATCCCGCCTTGGCAGAACGCATCGCGGAGGACCTTCGGGCATGGCTTGACGCGTTCCCAGCTTGGCATGCTGTCGGCTTGTGTCCGTCGCCGATCGAAGGTGGTGACGGCAATCGTGAATTCCTGTTGGGAGGATTGAAAGACAGTTGAGCGAGAAGCTGACCATAGTGCGGCTGGGCGCGCAGGGCGACGGCGTGGCGGACGCGGAGCATGGCTCTGTGTTCGTGCCTTATGCGCTGCCTGGCGAGGAGGTTGTGGCTGAGGTCGAGCGCGGACGCGGCCGGCTGGTTGCGGTCGAAAACCCTTCGCCGCTGCGGGCCGACCCGGCTTGCCGGCATTTCGGCACGTGCGGCGGCTGTGCGATCCAGCATCTCGAAGCCGGAGCCTACAAGGCCTGGAAGCGCGACATCGTCGTGCAGGCACTGCGCAGCCGCGGCATAGAGTCGGGCGTCGAAGCGCTGGTGCCTTGCGAGCCGCATTCGCGACGGCGGGCGGTCTTTACGGCAAGGCGGACGGAAGCCGGGATGCTGCTTGGCTACAACCAGGCGTCCTCAAGCCAGATCGTGCCGGTCGAGGAATGTCCCGTATCGCTTCCGGCCATCGTATCTGCGCTCGCCCGGCTGAAGGCGCTGGCTGGCCTCGTCTGTGCTACGCCACTCCCCTTCCACGTCGGCGTGACGGTGACGGCATCCGGGCTCGATGTCGCAGTGAGCGATAGCGGCAGGCTCGGCGATGAGGCGCGCCGCGCATCGGTGCGTTTTGCGATAGAGCAAGGCCTGGCCCGACTTTCCGTCGATGGTGAAATCATCGTCGAGCCGAAGAAGCCGGTAGTGATGTTCGGTGACATCGCGGTCTCACCTCCGCCCGGCGGCTTCCTGCAGGCGACGGAAAAGGCGGAGCAGGCAATGGCTGCACTGATAGGCGGGCATCTCGCGCGCGCCAGAAAAATCGCCGACCTTTTTTCGGGCAGCGGCACCTTTGCGCTGAGGCTCGCTCACAAGGGCGAAGTGCATGCCGTGGAGGGAAACGCAGCGGCCTTGGCTGCGCTCGACAAGGCCTTTCGCGGCGCGAGCGGCTTGAGACGCGTGACCACCGAGCGTCGCGACCTGTTTCGCCGGCCGCTTACCTTCAAAGAGCTCGCCGGCTTCGACGGGTTGGTATTCGATCCGCCGCGCGCCGGGGCGGAAGATCAGTCGAAGCAGATCGCGCGCTCCGAGGTGCCATTCGTCGCGGCGGTTTCCTGCAACCCTGCGACGCTGGCGCGAGACCTCCGGATATTGATCGACGGCGGCTACCGCCTGAAATCTGTCACGCCGATCGATCAGTTCCTCTGGTCGCCACATGTAGAGGCGGTTGCGCTTCTGGAGAAGCCGAAAAGACGGCGGTGAACCGAGCATAATCCCAAAAAGTTGCAGACTTTTTGGATAAGATCATGCTGGAAAACGAGAGCTAGAACGTTGCGGACAGCAGCTCGTCGACGAACTCGGGCACCATCTTGGTCGCCGGTCCATGCCGCGCTTCGGAGAACAGGCTGCAGCCATTAGAGGGCTCGAGATTAAGTTCGACCGTATGTGCGCCCGTGGCCCGCGCCTCCGATACAAAGCCCGCAGCAGGATAGACGGTTCCGCTTGTGCCAATCGAAACGAATAGGTTGCAGCCCGACAGCGCGACGTAGATCTCGTCCATGCGATAAGGCATCTCGCCAAACCAGACCACGTCCGGCCGCATCGAGCCGACGGCTCCGCAATCCGGGCAGGCGAGCTCGATCGAAAGGTCTTCGCGCCAGGGGCGGCGCGCCTTGCATGACGCGCAGAGCGCCTTCGCGTGCTCGCCATGCATATGGATCAGCTTTTGCGACCCGGCGCGTTCGTGAAGTTCGTCGATGTTCTGGGTGACCAGCAGGAAATTGCCTCGAAATTCTCGCTCCAGCCGGGCCAGGGCGAAATGCGCGGCGTTCGGATGTACGTTCGCCATGTTGCGCCGGCGCCAATTGTAGAAATCGTGCACCTTGGCGGGATTGCGCGCAAAGCCTTGCGGCGTCGCCACCTCGCGATAGTCGACCTGAGCCCAGATCCCATCCTTGTCACGGAATGTGGATAGGCCGGATTCGGCAGAAACCCCGGCACCGGTCAGCACGACGATGGAGGAGGGGACTGTCATGTGGTTCACCGATCAGAAGGTGACGTATCTAAACCCGATCCAATGTCATTGAGGAGGCGCCTGCTCGTTCGAAAAGGCCATGAAGCGGATGATGCGCCAGACGCCGTCGGCCTCCTTCCGAAACACGTCGAGCCCCGACTCCGACGAAACATCCTCGCCAGGCAACACTGACAACGTCCAGTTCAGACGTACAATCGCAAGATTCCCTTCGACGATGATCTCCTTGATGTCGGGCGAATAGCGGAGCCCGTGCCCCGGAGTCGCGAGCACCTTCGAAATTGTCTCACATCTTGCCTGGTAATCGGCTTCACCCTTACCCTGCGTGTCCGAGATCAGTCCCTTCGAAAAGAGGCCGCAGGAGGCTTCCGCACGGCCGTCATTGAAATCTCGCGCCCAGTCCTCGATTCTTGTCCGGATGTCGGCAGCATCATCGGCCAGCGATGGGCTCGGAAAGCAGGCCAACAGCAATATGGGAACCGCCAGGATACGCAGGCGCGTAGACCCACCGTCTCCGCATCGCGTTCGTAGCGGCATTTGCTGCCACCAGACTATACATGCGTGCCATCGACTGTGCGCGTGTTGAGCTTGCTTCATGCAAGAATGAGCACACTTTTGTCTGAAGCTTGTCAAATAGCGGTAGAAAGAGATGGGGCCTACGCCCCCTGATACGTCCGCAGCCGGAAATGGCTGGCGGCGACGACCGTGCGCAATCTGATTCAAGCATCAGTCAATCCCGGGCTGGGCCGGCAAGACCGCCTATGATCTGATCCGTGACGGACAACCGGACAAGGTACTTGCCTATTTGGAGGCAGTTCGCTCGGGCGTCTATGCCTGAAAGCGCCGCCCCGATCCAGCTTTGCACCCTGGCGCGCCTTTGTTCGCCGACGGGCATACGTGCCGCCTCAGTTCCGGGTCGTCGATCCCGAAGATCTGCTGCCGAAGATACCTGCTTCCTGGCTGTAGGGCCGTAGCCTCACACCCTCGTGCCGCCGACCGTCATCTGATTCATCCTGAGATGCGGCTGCCCGACACCGACCGGCACGCCTTGGCCGGCCTTGCCGCACATGCCGATGCCGGTATCGAGCTTCAGGTCGTTGCCCACCATGGTGACGCGGTGCATGGCATCCGGGCCGTTGCCGATCAGCATCGCCCCTTTGATCGGCTGCGTCACCTTGCCGTTCTCGATCATGTAGGCCTCGGTGCAGCCGAACACGAATTTGCCGGAAGTGATGTCGACCTGGCCGCCACCGAAGGAGACGGCATAGATGCCATTCTTCACGGAAGCGAGGATGTCGTCAGGCGTCATGTCGCCGGCCGTCATGAAGGTGTTGGTCATGCGGGGCATCGGCTGGTGGGCATAGGATTCGCGACGGCCGTTGCCCGTGGGCTTCATGCCCATCAGGCGGGCATTCTGCCGGTCCTGCATATAGCCGACCAGCTTGCCGTCCTCGATGAGCACTGTGCGATTGGTCGGCGTGCCTTCGTCATCGACGGTAAGCGAACCGCGCCGCTCGGCGATCGTCCCGTCGTCGACCACCGTGACCCCCTTGGCTGCGACCTGCTGGCCCATCAGGCCTGCGAAGGCCGAAGTCTTCTTCCGGTTGAAGTCGCCTTCCAGCCCGTGGCCGACGGCCTCATGCAGCATGACGCCCGGCCAGCCGCTGGCGAGCACGATATCGAAGGTTCCGGCCGGAGCGGGAACCGCCGCGAGATTGACGAGAGCCTGCCTCAGCGCCTCATCTGCGCCGAATTTCCAGCTGTCCTCAGCTATGAACTCCGAGAAGGACTTGCGGCCGCCCATGCCGTAGGAGCCGCTCTCCTGGCGGTCGCCTTCGCCGACGACTACGGAAAAGTTCACGCGAACCAGCGGGCGGATGTCGCTCACGACCTGGCCGTCGGCGCGCAGAATCTCGACATGTTGCCAGGAGGCCGCGAGCGAGGCCGTTACCTGGCGCACGCGCGGATCCCGAGCACGCAGATAGGCGTCGATCTCCTGGAGCAGCTTGGCCTTCTCGCCGAAGGAGGGCGCGGCGATCGGGTTCTCGTCACCGTAGAGGTGCCGATTGGTGCGTGCCGGTGCATCGGCGAGCGTGCCGGAATAGCCGCTCTTCACAGTGGATACCGCATCGGAGGCGCGCAGCAGCGACGCTTCCGACAGCTCGCTCGAATGCGCATATCCGGTAGCCTCGCCTGCGACGGCCCGAAGTCCGAAGCCCTGGTCGGTATTGAAGTTCGCAGTCTTCAGCCGGCCATTGTCGAACATCAGCGATTCGTTCTCGCTGTATTCGAGATAGAGCTCGCCGTCGTCGGCGCCGCTGATCGTGTCGGCAACGATGCGGCGTATGCGATCGTCCGAAATGTCGAATTGGGTGAGGAGGCTTTTCATAGCACCACCGCTCATCTTGTCCGGGAATGGTCTCGCGACGATGTAGGGGTTTAGGCCCGCTTCGGCAATGCGCGGCCTCTTGCGAGGCCGAGGAACAGGGGGCGAGTCGCGACAGCCCGGCTACAGGCTCAACCATCGTGTAGACGAAAAACCGTCACGGGCACGGTTGTGACCGTCGTCGAACGCGAATGCCGTTAAGCTATGAGAAGCTCGACCGCGGGAGCCCGGCGGTCGACCGTTATGGCAGCGCCGCGAAGCCTTCCGCGAACCCCTTGAGGTCGACAGGGATGCCGATACCCTCCTCCGGCGTCTGGAAGACGATGAAGGTTGCCGAGGTGCCGCTCTTCAGCGTGTCGAGGAGTTGCTTCTCGAGGATCACCTCAGCGTAGCAGCCGTCCTGGAAACAGCGCACGAAATAGGCGCGGCCGATATCCTTGCCGTCGACATTGAGCCCCAGGCCATTCGGCAACAGCACGCCGAGCGGTGCGAGCACACGCAGGATCTCGGCCTTGTTGTCGGCTGTGCGAAGCACCACGACGGAGAGACCAATCTCGGGCCGGTCCTCTGCGACGACGTTCTGCATCATCGCGCACTGTTCAGAGCTTGCGCCGGCAGGCGTGTCGCAGATGATCGACCACGCGCCATGCGTTGACTTGACCGTACCGTTCTGCTGGGCCGCCGCGACCGCGGGACCTTGCGCTGCCGCTAGCAGCAGAATCGCGATCAGGGGGCGAACCAATCGGAAAAACATTCTCGCTCCATTGCGAATCACGTCACTTTATATCGCGTGATGCTTTCAAATATAGGGTTTTCACGACATTCAACGCCAATTTCGCCTGAATTGCGGCTTGCGCGGACCCCTTGCGGCATAGTGTCCATAGTGGACCACGCGGTGCGCCGCCCGGGCTCGTGCGATAGCGCCGCAGCAGTGTCGCCGAAGTGCAAAAATGCCGCATGAGTTGGGGGCCTCCTTTCTTGCGGTCGACATCAGAGTGTGATTTGAACCTGCCCGATTGCGCACGGATTCCGCCCTGGGGCGGTTCTGTCTAAGGCGCTTCTTGAGTGGAGAAGAAGAGGGTGATGAAGAGGATCGTTGGCAGCCTCGGGGCGCTCCCCGTCCTTCTGATGGCAGGCGCTGCCTTTGCCGATCAGCCGCGGCCGTGGGAGGTGACGTTCCAGCCCGCCGCTACGGGCATCATGGGGCAGATCACCTGGTTCATGCACTACACGCTGTGGTTCATCGTGCCGATCACACTGCTCGTGCTCTTCCTCCTGGCGTATTGCATCCTGAGATTCCGCGCGAGCGCCAATCCGACGCCGTCGCGCACCAGCCACAACACGGTCATTGAGGTGATCTGGACTGTCGGCCCGGTTGTTGTCCTTCTATTCCTGGCTATCCCGTCCTTCCAGCTGCTCACGGCGCAATACAATCCGCCGGAAGAGCCGAAGCTGACCGTGAAGGCAACCGGCAACCAGTGGAACTGGGACTACGAGTACCAGGTCGACCAGCCGCTCACCTTCAATTCGGCGATTCTGGCCGACAAGGATCGACAGGCCGCCGGCAAGAGCGACCTTGCCGTCTATCCGCGGCTGCTTACCGTCGACAATGAGATGGTTGTGCCGGTCAACACCACCACGCGCGTTTTGGTGACTGGCAACGATGTCATCCATTCCTTCGCCGTTCCGGCCTTCGGCATCAAGATCGATGCCGTGCCCGGGCGCATGAACGAGACCTGGTTCAAGGCAGACAAGGAAGGCCTCTACTATGGTCAGTGCTCCGAGCTTTGCGGCAAGGATCACGCCTACATGCCAATTGCGGTCCGCGTCGTGTCCGAGGCCCAGTACAACACGTGGCTGGCGGCGGCCAGGACGGACCTCGGCGGCGCCAACAAGGCGTTGATGGCAGAGATCGACGCGCAGCGGAATGTAGCGTCTGCGGCGCACTGACGCCCGGACGGGTTTGAGAACAGGGAACGGAGCAGAACATGTCAGGCGCTGCAGCTCACGACGACCACGCGCACGATCACGCGCCCTATCGCGGCTGGGTCCGTTGGGTCTATTCGACCAACCATAAGGACATCGGCACGCTTTATCTGATTTTCGCGATCATGGCCGGCTGCGTCGGCGGCTTTCTGTCGGTGATGATGCGCTGGGAGCTCGCGGAGCCCGGCATCCAGGTATTCCACGGCCTCGCTTCGATGGTCTACGGCGTCGAAGGCGATGCGGCGCTCGACGCGGGCAAGCACATGTACAATGTGTTCACGACCGGGCACGGCCTCATCATGATCTTCTTCATGGTGATGCCCGCGATGATCGGCGGCTTCGGGAACTGGATGGTGCCGCTGATGATCGGCGCGCCGGACATGGCGTTCCCTCGCATGAACAACGTCTCGTTCTGGCTCTTGCCGCCAGCCTTTATCCTGCTGATCATGTCGATGTTCGTGCCCGGCCCGGCCGGTGGCTGGGGTGTCGGCGGCGGCTGGACGATCTATCCGCCGCTCTCGACCTCGGGTCAGCCTGGCCCGGCGATGGATCTTGCCATTCTGGCGATACACATTGCCGGTGCTTCGTCGATCCTTGGCGCCATCAACTTCATCACCACGATCTTCAATATGCGCGCACCGGGCATGACTCTGCACAAGATGCCGCTGTTTGCCTGGGCCGTGCTGATCACTGCTTTCCTCCTGCTGCTCTCGTTGCCGGTGCTCGCGGGCGCCATCACGATGCTCCTCACCGACCGCAACTTCGGCACCGCTTTCTTCGTGCCCGAGGGCGGCGGCGATCCGATCCTGTTCCAGCACCTGTTCTGGTTCTTCGGTCATCCTGAGGTGTACATCCTGATCCTGCCGGGCTTCGGCATCGTCAGCCACATCATCTCGACCTTCTCGAGGAAGCCGATATTCGGTTATCTCGGGATGGCCTATGCGATGGTGGCAATCGGCGCGGTGGGCTTCGTCGTGTGGGCGCACCACATGTACACGACGGGTCTTTCGCTCGACACGCAGCGCTACTTCGTCTTCGCGACGATGGTGATCGCAGTGCCGACCGGTGTAAAGATTTTCTCCTGGATCGCGACGATGTGGGGCGGCTCGATCTCCTTCCGTGCTCCCATGCTGTGGGCGATCGGCTTCATCTTCCTGTTCACGGTCGGCGGCGTCACTGGCGTGCAGCTCGCCAATGCCGGCCTCGACCGCTCGCTGCAGGATACCTACTACGTGGTGGCGCACTTCCACTACGTGCTGTCGCTCGGTGCAGTCTTCGCGATCTTCGCGGCCTGGTACTACTGGTTCCCGAAGATGACCGGCTACATGTATTCGCCGCTGATCGCCCGCACCCACTTCTGGGTCACCTTCATCGGCGTGAACCTCGTCTTCTTCCCGCAGCACTTCCTCGGCCTCTCGGGCATGCCGCGCCGCTATATCGACTATCCGGATGCGTTCGCCGGCTGGAACCATGTTTCGTCCATCGGCTCCTATATCTCCGGGTTCGGTGTGCTGATCTTCCTCTATGGCGTGTTCGAAGCCTTCTCGAAGAAGCGTATCGCGGGCGCCAACCCATGGGGCGAGGGTGCGACGACGCTGGAATGGCAGCTGCCTTCGCCGCCGCCGTTCCACCAGTGGGAGCAGCTGCCGAAGATCAAATAGGCAGAGCACCAGAACGCATGCCGACGCCGCCGGCTCGTCCGGCGGCCCCGGTTTCAAGGAAGGTAATGGACCAAGAATGTCGCTGGTCGAAAAGAACGCCATGGAAGATGCCGGCCTTCGCCTCTCGGAGGCGACGGCTGCCGACTTCTTCGCGCTTCTGAAGCCGCGCGTGATGTCGCTGGTCGTATTCACCGCTTTCGTAGGGCTGATCGCGGCGCCGGTCCATATCCATCCGTTCCTTGCCGTCATCGCGGTGCTTGCGATTGCGATCGGTGCAGGTGCGTCCGGCGCGCTGAACATGTGGTACGACGCTGATGTCGATGCCGTCATGACGCGCACTGTGTCCCGGCCGATCCCGGCAGGTCGCATAAAGCCGAGTGAAGCACTCGTCTTCGGCCTGATCCTGTCGGCGTTCGCCGTGATGATGCTCGGGGTGCTGGTCAACTGGCTGGCAGCGGCACTGCTCGCCTTCACCATCTTCTTCTACGCCGTGATCTACACGATGTGGCTGAAGCGCTGGACCCCGCAGAACATCGTGATCGGCGGCGCGGCTGGCGCCTTCCCGCCGGTGATCGGATGGGCGGCGGCGACCGGTTCCGTGAGCCTGGAAAGTCTTCTCCTCTTCCTCATCATCTTCCTGTGGACGCCGCCGCATTTCTGGGCGCTGGCGCTCTTCAAGAAGGACGAGTACGGCCGCGCGGGTATTCCCATGATGCCGAACGTCGCCGGTATCGCGTCGACGAAGCGGCAGATCTTCGCTTACACGCTGATCATCTTTCCGGTCGGCGTGCTGCCGGCACTACTCGGCTACGTTTCATTCGGCTACGGCATTGTCGCCGCAGGACTTGGCGCCGCATTCGTCTGGTACGGCTGGTCGGTTTTGAAGATGCCTGAAGGGGACCGTAAGATGAAGCCCGCCAAGGCATTGTTCGGTTACTCGCTGCTCTATCTCTTCGCGATCTTCACGGCCTACCTCGCCGATGTGGTTGTGGGGCGCGCCTTGGCGCTGCCGGGAGCATGACTATGCAGATCGAGACCATCAAGCCTACCCAGGCCGAGTTGAAGGCCCGTCGCAACCGTTCGATTGCAATCGGTCTGGCGCTTTTTGCCTTCGTGATCGTCGTCTATGTCGCGAGCATCGTCAGGATGAGCACATGAGCGACGATGTCCGCACGATCGATGGGAAGATGCAGCGGTCGAACCGCATCGTGGCAGGTGTCTGCCTTGCATTCTTCGCCGGCATGATCGGCGCCGCTTATGCGTCCGTGCCTCTTTACAGGCTGTTTTGCCAAGTCACCGGTTACGGCGGCACGACGCAGCGCGTCGACCACCAATATTCGGACAAGATCCTTGACCGCACGATCACTGTGCGGTTCGACGCAAATACATCCGGCGGTCTGCCATGGGATTTCGCGCCGGTGAAGCGCGACATAACGATGAAGATCGGCGAGACCGTCCAGTCCGATTTCCGCGCCACCAACCTCTTCGACACGCCGACTTCGGGCCATGCCAGCTTCAACGTGACGCCCGAGCTCGCCGGCTCCTACTTCAACAAGGTCGAGTGCTTCTGCTTCAACGACACGACGTTGAAGGGCGGCGAGACACTCGACATGCCGGTCGTCTTCTATGTCGATCCGGCGATCGTCGACGTGCCTGAGTTGAAGGACATCAGGACGATCACGCTTTCCTACACCTTCTTCCCGCGGGAAGGGGAAAAGCCCGTTGCGGCGACACAGAAGCCGGCCGGCACGGGCATCAACAAGAACTCGGACAGCAACGGGGGCTGAGATGGCAGACGCGCACGCCAAACCGCAACACGACTATCATCTCGTCAACCCGAGCCCGTGGCCGTTTCTCGGCTCCGTGGGCGCGCTGGTCATGGCGATCGGCGGCGTTTGCCTGATGCAGTATCTGAAGGGCGGCGACTTCCCGATCTTCGGTCACAACATCGCCAATCCGTGGCTGTTCGTCATTGGTCTCCTGATCGTGCTCTACACCATGTTCGGCTGGTGGTCCGACACGATCAAGGAAGCCCATGAGGGTCATCATACGCGCGTCGTGTCCCTGCACCTGCGCTACGGGATGATCATGTTCATCGCCTCCGAGGTGATGTTCTTCGTTGCGTGGTTCTGGGCCTTCTTCGACGCCAGCCTGTTTCCGGGCGAGGCGATACAGGTCGCTCGTGACCAGTTCACAGGAGGTGTGTGGCCGCCGAAAGGGATCGAGGTGCTCGATCCATTCCATTTGCCGCTCTACAACACCATCATTCTGCTCTTGTCGGGCACGGCGGTGACCTGGGCGCACCATTCGCTCCTCCACAATGACCGCAAGGGCCTGGTCTGGGGCCTGGCGCTGACCGTGGCGCTCGGCGTGCTGTTCTCCTGTGTCCAGGCCTATGAATATATGCATGCGCCATTCGCCTTCCGCGATTCGATCTACGGCGCGACTTTCTTCATGGCGACCGGCTTCCATGGCTTCCACGTGCTGATTGGAACCATCTTCCTGCTGGTCTGCCTGCTGAGAGCGATCGGCGGAGATTTTACACCGAAGCAGCATTTCGGCTTCGAGGCGGCGGCCTGGTACTGGCACTTCGTCGACGTGGTGTGGCTGTTCCTGTTCGCCTGCATCTACGTGTGGGGCGGCTTCGGAGCGCCGATAGCGCACGCCGGCTGACAGTCAAGTGACTTCCTCGTTGCGAACGGCCGCGCTTGCGCGGCCGTTTGTCGTTAGCGTTGGGGGGCATCACATTGATCGCGGGCGCCGCAGCGAAATTCGGCTATGCTTACGGAAGTGAGAAAGGCGGACCGGTGAGCGAAGACAAGGCGATATGGCCGGAGGTCGATCCGATCTCGGCAGGCTTGAAGGGCCGCTGCCCGCGCTGTGGTGAGGGCAAGCTCTTCCCTGGCTTCCTGAGCGTCGGCAACCGCTGCGTCAATTGCGGGCTCGATTATTCCTTCGCAGATGCCGGCGATGGGCCGGCGGTGTTCGTCATCCTGATCATCGGCTTCGTGGTCGTCGGACTGGCGCTCTGGATGGAGGTGACGTTCAACCCGCCGTTCTGGCTGCACCTTGTCCTGTGGATTCCGCTGGCGCTGGTGCTCTGCCTGACGGCTTTGCGCCTCATCAAAGGCGTGCTGATCACGCTGCAGTACCGCAACAAGGCTGCGGAAGGACGTCTGGACGCGGGTAAATGAGTGTTCTTGGCAAGCCGGAGGCCGCACGCGGCTTCCCGTGGACTGCCCTGGTCCTGGGGGTGATCGGCATAGCGATTCTCCTGTCGCTCGGCACCTGGCAGCTGCAGCGGTTGGCCTGGAAGGAAGCGCTGATCGCTTCCATCGATCAGCGCACTCACTCGGAGCCGCGGCCGCTCTCGGCAGTCGAGCGGCAGTTCGCCGAGACCGGAGACGTCGACTACTGGCCGGTAGAGGTTGAAGGCACTTTCGACCATGCCAAGGAGCGGCATTTCTTCGCGACCTATGAGGGCCAGCCCGGCTTTTACGTCTATACGCCTCTGAAGCTTGCAGACGGGCGATTCATCCTCATCAATCGCGGCTTCGTTCCCTACGATCGCAAGGATGTCTCGACGCGGCTGCAAGGTCAGGTCGAGGGAACCGTCACACTCAAGGGGCTCGCTCGCAACCCGCTCGCTGCAAAACCGTCCTTCCTGATCCCGGAGAATGAACCGGACAAGAACATCTTCTACTGGAAGGATCGCGACACGATGGCGCGCTCGGCCGGGCTCGATACCGCCCGTTTGCTGCCCTTCTTTATTGACGCCGACAAGGCGCCCAATCCCGGTGGGCTACCGGTCGGCGGCGTTACCATCGTCGATATGCCCAACAATCATCTGCAATATGCCGTCACCTGGTACGGGCTGGCGGCGGCCCTCGCAGCGGTGCTCGGGGCTTGGCTCTGGCGCACTCGAAATGAGAGGCGGGCTTGACAGCAATAGGGCCCAACCCGCATGTCGGCCTTGATCTGACATCCTGACCAGAATGCTTAACACGCTTCAAAAGCCACCCCTCACGATCCGGCTCTGCCAACCGCGCGGCTTCTGTGCGGGGGTTGACCGCGCCATCCAGATCGTCGTGCTAGCGCTGAAGAAATACGGCGCCCCTGTCTATGTGCGCCATGAAATCGTGCACAATCGCTATGTGGTTGAAGGCCTGCAGCGCAAAGGCGCCGTTTTCATCGAGGAGCTAGATGAAATCCCGGCCGAGCACAGGCATTGCCCAGTCGTTTTTTCGGCGCACGGTGTGCCCAAGTCCGTGCCGGCCGACGCTCAGGCGCGCAGCCTTTTTTATTTGGATGCGACATGCCCGCTCGTCTCCAAGGTGCACAAACAGGCCATGCGCCACCAGCGGCTCGGCCGGCATGTGCTCTTGATCGGACACGCCGGGCATCCCGAAGTCATCGGCACAATGGGGCAATTGCCCGGGGGCGCGGTGACGCTGATCGAGACAGAAGCCGACGTCGCGGCGTTCGAGCCCAACGATGCCTCTGCGCTCGGCTTTGTCACACAGACCACTCTTTCGGTCGAGGACACGGCCGGCATCGTCCGCGCGCTCGAGACGAAATTCCCGGAGATCAAGGCGCCGGCGGCGGAATCGATCTGCTACGCGACGACCAATCGACAGGACGCAGTCAAGGCCACCGCTTCGGGCGCCGATCTTTTCCTGGTTGTCGGCGCGCCGAATTCCTCCAACTCGCGCAGGCTCGTCGAGGTGGCAGAGCGGGCGGGGGCGAAAATGTCGCTTCTCGTTCAGCGCGCCGCCGAAATCCCGTGGGACGACCTCGGCGATCTTTCCACACTTGGCCTCTCTGCCGGGGCCTCTGCTCCTGAGGTGATCGTGGATGAGATCATCGATGCCTTCCGCCATCGCTATCACGTCACGGTCGATCTCGCCGTGACGGCGACCGAGACGGCAGATTTTCCTGTGATGCGCGACCTGCGCGATGTCGAGCTGACCGCCGCCGACATGGCTTTCGTCAATGGTGCAGGCTAGACCATGGCTGTCTATACCGATATCACGGAGGGCGAGCTCGGCGCTTTCCTCAAGCAGTATCCGGTTGGCGAATTGCTCTCCTACAAGGGCATCGCCGAAGGGACCGAGAACTCGAATTTCCTGCTGCATACTTCGGCCGGTGCCTACATATTGACGCTCTACGAGAAGCGGGTCGATCGTTCCGACCTGCCGTTCTTCCTCGGGCTGATGGAGCATCTGGCGAAGAGGGGGATAAGCTGCCCTCTGCCGGTCCACCGGAGCGATGGTGCGGTGATCGGCGAGCTCGCCGGACGCCCTGCTGCCCTCATCACCTTTCTCGAAGGCATGTGGATGCGCCGTCCGACGGTGGCGCACTGCCGCGAGGTCGGCAAGGCGCTGGCCGCGATGCATCTCGCCGGTGCGGACTTCCCTTTGTCACGGCCGAACGCGCTGGCGATCGACGGCTGGCGGAAGCTCTGGGCCGGGGCTCGTGACCGGGCTGACGAGGTCGAGCAAGGTCTCGCACGCGAGGTGGACGCGGATTTCGTGGCGCTGGCGCGCGATTGGCCGACCTCGCTTCCGGCGGGCATCATCCATGCCGACCTTTTCCCGGACAATGTTTTCTTCCTGGGTGCCAAACTTTCGGGGCTGATCGATTTCTACTTCGCCTGCAACGACTTCTACGCATACGATCTCGCCACCTGCCTCAACGCATGGTGCTTCGAGAAGGACCACGCCTTCAATCTCACGAAGGGCGCAGCACTGATTGCCGGCTACCAGTCGGTAAGGCCGCTGTCCGATGCGGAGCGGGACGCTCTGCCCATTCTTTCGCGCGGTTCGGCGCTCCGCTTCATGCTGACCAGGCTCTACGACTGGCTGACCGTCCCGAATGGCGGGCTGGTGCTGAAGCGCGACCCGAACGAATATATCCGCAAGCTGCGCTTCCATCGCCAGATCGCGTCCGCGTCGGAATACGGGCTGGCCCCATGAAGAGCGTCGAGATCTTCACGGACGGGGCGTGCTCGGGCAATCCGGGACCGGGGGGATGGGGCGCGATCCTGCGCTACGGAACTACGGTCAAGGAGCTCTCGGGCGGCGAGCAGCTCACCACCAACAACCGCATGGAATTGATGGCAGCGATCGAGGCACTGAATGCGCTGAAGGAACCCGTTGCCGTCGAACTCTACACCGACAGCAACTATGTCCGCGACGGCATCAATGGCTGGATCGAGGGCTGGAAACGCAATGGCTGGAAGACTGCAGCCAAGCAGCCGGTGAAGAACGCCGAGCTCTGGCAGGCGCTCGATGAGGCGCGGCGGCGGCACAAGGTCACCTGGCACTGGGTGAAGGGCCATGCCGGCCATCCCGAGAACGAGCGTGCCGACGAGCTGGCGCGGCTGGCGATGGCCCCGTTCAAGTTGAAACGCAACAGGCAGGTACCACCGCCTTAAGCGGCGGGGTAGGATACCGCCGTCAAGACTGGGCGGAAGTCCAGGCTCTGATCTTAAAGCTCTGTTGTGAAGGTCAGTGCCAGGCTCGGGGGCTCAGAGCTGTTCCAGAATCTTCGCTGCCGCCGACTCGACCACGCCCGGCTTCGGCTCGACATTGAGCACGGTCACCTTGCCGTCGTCGACGATCATGGAGAAGCGCTTCAAACGGAGCCCCATGCCGAACTGGGACATATCGCCGTCCAGGCCGGTGGCCTTGGCGAAGTCGCCGCTGCCGTCGGCGAGGAACAGGATCTTGCCTTCGCCGCCGGTTGCTTTAGCCCAGGCGCCCATGACGTAATGGTCGTTGACCGCGACCACCGCGATCGCATCTACGCCCTTGGCCAGGATCGCTTCGTGGTTTTCCAAGTAGCCGGGCAGGTGGGTATTGCTGCAGCCCGGCGTAAAGGCGCCCGGCACACCGAAAAGCACGACACGTTTTCCCGAAAAGATATCGCTGGTCGTGAGATCCTTGGCGCCTTCAGGCGTCATGGTCTTGAAGGTAGCCTCGGGAAGCTTCTCTCCGGCTGAAATCATGGGATCGCCTTTGCTGGGTTTGATAGCGCGTGCTTGGTTGATAGCGCGCCAACGATTTATCGCGGTGGCTGGATTTGTCCAGCCTCGAACGAAGCAGTGGTCATGGCGCGGGAGGGTAGGGCAGGGTACCGGATACGGCGCCTGCTGCGGCCACCAGCGTATAGTGCAGCGCGCCTTTGTCGGGCGCTTTGTCCGGACGTTCGAGGATGGGCACGGAGAACAGCAGTTTTTCACCCTCCTCGCGTCGCTTCGGCGGCCCGAACTGGTACCCGTCGGCGCCGGCCAGAAAAAAATCGACCTTGTCGGGCTCGCCTGCGAAAGCAGCTTCGACGAGCACCTCGTCCTGGCCGCCCGGCAGAGGGGTCACGCCGAAATCCGGCTGGACGGGTCCAGGCAGAGCATCCACCGCCGCCTGCACCACGGCCGCGTCGTCGGCATTGCCGGGATCGCTTGCTGCATCGACCTTCAGCGTCGCCTGTAGCGGCACGCAGATTGTCTCGCAGATGCCCAGGAAGACCTTGGCTTCGATCGTGGCGGGCTGCTTGGGATCGGAGACGGTGAAGGTGACTGGGAATGTCACGGGCTCGTTATAGCCTGCCCATTTCGCGAAGCCGTCGTCGAAACGGTGCGGCGCCGGAAACGACATATCCGCTGAAGCAATGTTTCGGCTTTCCGAAAGATCGATGCTGGGCGGTACGCCGGCATCGCCGGGGTCGGTCCAGTAGGTCTTCCAGCCGGGCTTCAGGTCGATCTGCAGTGCGCCCCGGAGAACGCCCCTCCCATCCGGCGTACCTGTGGTGACCAGCCTTACACTGCCGCCTTCGGCATCGTACCAGTCGCTCGACGATGCCAGTGCCGGTATTGCACCAATCAGCAGGACAGAGGACGTCGCAATCGGAAGAATCTGTTTACGCATGAAACATTCTCTGGCCGTTTCCGAGGGGTAGTTTCAACCGAACAAAGGAGCCACGAGCATCATTTCTGCGTGAAATTGTCACTTCGATCCTGGAAATCTTGGCCTCCTGCCATCTTTCGTGCGTGCCGGAAAAGGATTACCCTTCATCTATGGACCTTGTGCGGCGAAAGCGGCAGAAGCCGACGCGCGGCTTCCTGGATGGCCACTTCCTCATTGCCATGCCCGGCATGAAGGACGACCGCTTCGCTCGCGCTGTGATCTATATCTGCGCCCACAGCGAAGAGGGCGCGATGGGGCTGATCATCAATCAGGCACAGCAGATGCGCTTCCCCGATCTCCTCGTCCAGCTTGGCATTCTGGACGAGCAGGAGGCGATCAGACTTCCTTCCAAGACACGCGACTTCCTGATCCGCAATGGCGGTCCCGTCGACCGCAGCCGTGGCTTTGTGCTTCATTCCGACGATTTCACCGTCGAGTCCTCGATGCCCGTGTCGGAGGAGATTTGCCTCACCGCGACCGTCGATATCCTGCGGGCGATTTCCGCCGGCCGCGGCCCGCGCCAGGCACTGATGGCGCTCGGTTATTCCGGCTGGGGCGCGGGCCAGCTCGAAAGTGAAATCGCCGCGAATGGCTGGCTGACCTGCCCGGCCGACACCGGCCTGTTGTTCGACGCTGATATCGACCGCAAATACGACCGCATCCTGTCCTCGATCGGCGTCGATCTGGCTCATCTCAGCCAGACAGCCGGTCACGCCTGAACGACGGGATACTGCTCCCTCAATAGCTTCAGCGCGGCGTCGCCGTTCACCGGTGCGCCGAACATGAAGCTCTGTACGTATTCGCAGCCCATCTGCCTGAGCTGCAGGGCGTCGCTCTCGTCCGAAATGCCCTCGGCCACGACGGACAGCCCCAGCTCGTGCGCCATGCTGACCATGGATTTGAGCAACACCGTCCTCTTCGGCGTGGAGTCGTCGACGAAGCTCTTGTCGATCTTGATCGTGTCGAACGGGAAGCGCGTCAGATAGGCGAGCGACGAATAACCCGTGCCGAAATCGTCCAGCGACAGGCCGATCCCGATCTGCTTGAGCTTGGAAAGCACATGCGCAGACTGCTCGGGATTGTCCATGACGAGGGATTCCGTGAGCTCGAGCCTGAAGCAGCGCGCTCTGATCTGCGAGCGCGCAATCACCGAGCGCACGTCGCTGACGAGATCACGGCGAATGAGCTGCCGGCTGGAAAGGTTCACCGAAACGAAGAGCGGCATGTCGCCGAGCTGGCGCTGCCAGGAGACGAGATCCTCCGCCGCCTGTTGCATGGCGAACAGGCCAAGCTGGACGATCAGTCCGCAGTTCTCGGCGACAGGGATGAAGTCAGACGGCGGGATCGGTCCGCGCCGCGGATGTTCCCATCTGAGCAGCGCCTCGAAGCCGGCAACCGAGCGATCTTCCAATCGCACGATCGGCTGGTAGGCGAGTGCGATTTCCTTGCGTTCGATCGCGCGGCGCAGATCGGATTCGATCTGCAGCCGGTCGGTGCCGACCGAGCGGAAGGCAGGCCGGAATGGCTCGATGCGATCGCCGCCGAAACGCTTCGCCTGGTGCATCGCAAGTTCCGCGTCCTTCACCATGTCTTCCGCCGTCGCTTGTGCGGAGGTCCAGGTGATGAGCCCGATCGAAGCGGTGAGCACGATCTCGCGCTTGGCGAAAGTGATCGGCGCCTTGATGGCCTGGTTGACGGCGTCCGCAACGGCGGCGATGCGCGCCGGATCCTGTTCGGAAAGCAGCATGAGCGCAAACTGGTCGCCGGCGAAGCGCGACAGCGCGTCGCGCGGCTTGAGCAAGCGGTGAAGCCGCCGCGCGATCGTCAAAAGGATCGTGTCGCCTGCCGAGATGCCCAGCCCGTCATTGACCTGCTTGAAACGGTCGATATCGATGACGAAGACGGTCGGCCTGATCTTCTCCTCGGCCTTGGCCAGCGCGATCATGCCTTCGAGCCGGTTCATGAACAGCTCGCGGTTCGGGAGGCCGGTAAGGTTGTCGTGCACGGCGTCGTGCAGCAGCCGCTCCTCAGCCTTCTTCTGTTCCGTTATGTCGACAAGTGTCCCGACGCAGCGGATCACCTCGCCGTCCGAGCCGATCACCGGCCGCGCCCGCAGCGAGAACCAGTGATAGTGACCGTCGGCGCCGCGCAGGCGGAAATTCTGAGCGACCCGGCCGCGTCGGTGCTCGAGCACGACGTCGAGCGTCGTGCGGAAAGTGTCGCGATCGTCCGTGTGGAGGATCGGCAGCCAGTTGCGTGCGGGTCCGGTGAGCGTACCGGGAGCGAGCCCGAGCGGCAGGCTGACGTCAGGCTTGGTCACCACGCGGTCACGCAGCACGTCCCAGTCCCAGACCGTATCGCCCGAGCCGGTGACGGCAAGCGCCTGTCGCTCCATGTCGCTGAACAGGCCCTGCGTGAGCGCGCCGCCGGCAAAGGCGTGCTGCATGACCGTGAAGCCGATCAGGAGGATGATCAGGATAAGGCCGCCGCCGAGCGCCGGCTGCACGATGTCGTTATCGAGGTGGCCGGTAACCGTCATCCCTGCACCGGCAAGCCAGACCAACACCATCACCCAGCTGGGCACAAGCATGATCGCCCGGTCGTAGCCCTGGAAGCCAAGATAAATGATGAGGCCGATGCCGACGACTGCTGTGCTTGCGAAGGAGAGGCGCGCAATCCCCGCAGCGACGGCCGGGTCGATGACCGCGACGCCGGCGATCAGGATCAGTCCGGCGATCCAGACCAGGGCGCCGTAGCTGAAATGGCCATGCCAGCGGTTGAGATTGAGATAGGCGAATAGGAAGACGACGAAGGTTGCGGCCAGCGATATCTCGGTGCCGGCGCGCCATATCTGCTCGCTACCTGGCGATATCTCGACGATCTTGTTGAGGAAGCCGAAGTCGACACAGATATAGGCCAGCACTGCCCAGGCGAGCGCCGCGGTCGCAGGGAACATCGAGGTTCCCTTCACGACGAACAGGATCGTCAGAAAAAGCGCCAACAGCCCGGCAATGCCGATCACGATTCCGCGAAACAGCGTGTATGAGTTGACGGTGTCCTTATAGGCGTCGGGGTCCCACAAATAGACCTGCGGCAGCTTCGGCGAGGCGAGTTCCGCGACGAAGGTCACGACCGAGCCCGGGTCGAGCGTCACCAGGAAAACATCGGCATCGGGGCTCGCCTGCCGGTCGAGGGCGAAGCCCTCGCTGGGGGTGATTGCCGAGATTCTGGCGGAACCGAGGTCCGGCCAGAACACGCCTGATCCGACCAGGCGAAAATGCGGTGCCACGATCAGCCGGTCGAGCTGCTGGTCGCTGCTATTGGCGAGCGCGAAGACGCCCCAGTCGCCCGTCGAGCTCTTGTCGTTTGCCTCGACCTCGATGCGCCTGACGATGCCGTCCGGACCTGGCGCGGTCTGGACCTGGAAGTTCTCGCCCTGGTTCCGATAGATCTCGACCGCGCCGGAAAGATTGAGCGCGACGTCGTCACGGGAGATCTTGATGGGTTCGATGGCGAGCGCGCGTGAGGACGCGAATATCGACGCCAGTACCGCCACGGCAAGCGCCAGAAGTGTCCCGCTCCGCAAAAACAATGTCAAGAAACTCAGTCCCGTTTGAAATCGCGCGACGGATCGCCTGCGATCAGTGCGTAAAGGTAATGATCCTGCCACACCCCATTGATTCGCAGGTAGGATCGCAGAAGTCCCTCGCGCCGGAATCCGGCTTTTTCAAGCAAACGCAGAGAACGAAGATTGTCTGGGATACAGGCTGCCTCGATCCGGTGCAACCTGAGCGTCTCGAATGTGTAGTTGATGAGCAGGCGCAACGCCTCCAGCATCAGGCCGCGTCCGGCATAGCGTTCGCCGATCCAGTAGCCGATCTGGCCGGTCTGGGCGACGCCGTAGCGGATGTTGCCAAGCGTGATGCCCCCGACAAGCGCACCTTCTTCATTCTCAAAAATGAAGAAGGGAACGGCCGACCCCGTGGCGTAGTCTTCAATATAGCGGGACAAGCGTTGGCGCCATGCTGTGCGGTCGAGCTCGTCCGGCGCCCAACGAGGCTCCCATGGCTCGAGGAAGCTGCGGCTTGCCCCTCTGAGCGCCGCCCATTCGCGGTAGTCGGATGCGTGCGGCAGGCGCAATGTCACCCGCTCACCCTTCAACGCCGGTGAAGTTCGGCGGAGGAAGGGCAGCGAGATCATGCCGATCAGTGTCGAGGCTCAGACCGCAAGCTTGCGGGCAGCGGGCCTCGGATGGGGCAGCGCGTCGCGAATCGCTTCGTAGGACGCGAGGGTGCCGACCGGCCCCACCGCAGTCACCGTCGGCTGGCTGGAAAACAGGCGGGATGACAGGTCTGTGAGGCGCTCGATGGTCAGCGCCGACAGCCGCTCGACCAGTTCCTCCTTCGGGATCGGCCGGCCGAACAGCAGGATCTGTCGCGCGATCTGCGACGCACGGCTTGCGGCGCTTTCCGCCGACATGACGAGCCCGGCATGATACTGTGCCCGGGCGCGGTTGAGCTCCTCGACTGTGATGTCCTCGCCCGCCCGCTCCAATTCGGAGACGATCACCGGAACGAGCTGGGAGATGTCCCCTTGCCCGGTCGCCGCATGCACGCCGAAAATTCCGGTGTCCGAGAATCCCCAATGAAATGCATAGACCGAATAGCAGAGGCCGCGCTTTTCGCGCACTTCCTGGAAGAGCCTGGAAGACATGCCTCCGCCAAGGATCATCGACAGGACCTGCGAGGCGTAGAAATCGCGGACGTGATACGCCCGCCCCTCGAAGCCGAGGATAATCTGCGCGTCCATGAGATCGCGTGCTTCGCGAAAATCGCCGCCGACATAATGTGCATATTGCGGCGGCGCGCCTGTCGCACGTGTGCGGAACCTGCCGAGCTTGGCTTCGACTTCCCGTACGAAATCATCGTGCCTGATGGCGCCGGCCGCTACAGCTACCATGCGCTCCGCGCCGTACTGCCGTTCCATGAACGACTGGAGCTGCTGCGAATTGAACGATTTCACCGTCTCCGGCGTGCCCAGGATGGAGCGGCCGATCGTCTGATGGCGGAAGGCCGTTTCGGTGAAGCGGTCGAAGACGATGTCGTCGGGCGTGTCGTGAGCGGCGCCGATTTCCTGCAGAATGACGTGCTGCTCACGCACCAGCTCGTCTGCGTCGAATTTTGACTCCGTAAGGATGTCCGCAAGTATGTCGACCGCCAGAGGAACGTCGTCGGCGAGCACGCGGGCGTAGAAGGACGTGGTTTCCACGCTGGTGGCGGCGTTGATCTCGCCGCCAACATCCTCGATTTCCGAGGCGATCTTCCAGGCGCTTCTGCGCTCGGTTCCCTTGAACGCCATATGCTCGAGAAGATGGGCGATGCCGTGTTCTTCGTCGGATTCGTTACGTGATCCCGATTTGACCCAGATGCCAAGGGCGACGGATTCAATGTGGGGAAGAGTTTCGGTGGCGACTGTGAGGCCGTTGGACAAACGGCTTACCTCAACAACCATATAGGCTTGGCTCCCTAACGCGCCGCCCTTGTATGACGGCTTACATATTCTTCCACCATTTTTATCGATGATGGAAGCACCGTAAATTTCTCGTTGCGCTCCATAAGATCGCCGAGCCACTCAGGAAGTCGCGGCTCGAGGCCGACCGCCTCCTTCACTGCTGCCGGAAACTTCGCCGGGTGAGCGGTCGCGAGTACCACCATGGGAGTTGCCGAAACTTTTATGGAATCAGCAACATGAACCGCAGTGGCCGTATGCGGGTCGAGCAGATAGCCGCTTGCCTCGTGCTCGCGCCGGATCGTGCTGCCGGTCTCCCGCATGGACGACCGCCCGGCTTCGAAATCCTGGCGGATCCTGCCCAACGGACCAGGATCGATCGTAAAGGCGCCAGATTGCTTCAGTCCACTCATATAGCGCCGCACGGTCGCCGCGTCACGCCCGCTGGCCTCGAACAACAGCCGCTCGAAATTCGACGAGACCTGTATGTCCATCGAAGGGGAGGTCGTAGCGATCACGCCACGTGTTTCGTAGGCGCCGTTCTCGAGCGCGCGCGCCAGGATGTCGTTGTCGTTGGTGGCGATGACCAGCTTCTCTATCGGCAGGCCCATGCGCTTGGCTGCATAGCCAGCGAAAATATCGCCGAAATTGCCGGTCGGCACGGTGAAGGAGACCGGCCGGTCGGGGGCCCCCAGCGATAGCGCAGAAGAGAAATAGTAGACGATCTGGGCCATGATGCGTGCCCAGTTGATCGAGTTGACGCCCGAGAGCGAAACGCCGTCGCGGAAGCGATGGTCGTTAAACATCTCCTTCACGAGCGCCTGACAATCGTCGAAATTTCCTTCGATCGCCAGCGCGTGAACATTGGCGGCGGCCGATGTCGTCATCTGGCGCTGCTGCACTGGCGAGACGCGTCCGTGCGGGAACAGGATGAAGATGTCGCACCGCGCGCGGCCGGCGAAGGCCTCGATCGCGGCGCCGCCGGTATCGCCCGAGGTCGCGCCGGCGATCGTCGTCCGCGCGCCGCGCTCGGCAAGCACATGGTCCATCAGCCGCGCCAGCAGCTGCATCGCTACATCCTTGAAGGCGAGCGTCGGACCATGGAAAAGTTCCAGGATGAAGCGGTTCGCCTCGACTTGGACGAGCGGGCAGACTGCGGGATGACGGAACGTCCCGTAGGCTTCTTTCACGATCCGAGAAAAGGTCGCGGTATCGATCTCCGCGCCGAGAAAGGGAGAAAGGACCCGGATCGCAAGGTCCGAGTAGCTGAGCCCGCGCATGGCGCGGATTTCGGATGCCGAAAAGCTCGGCCACTCCTCCGGCACGTAAAGGCCGCCGTCGCGGGCAAGGCCTGCGAGTAGCGCGTCGGAAAAGCCGAGGACGGGCGCCTGGCCGCGGGTGCTTACATATCGCATCATCTTCTTTCCGTGGCGGTAGGAAAATCCGCCCGGCAGCACGGCGTCGAAAAACCAAAGTTCATCAGTCGCATTTTTGCCGCGCGGTTGCTATAGACGGCCGCCTTTTGCGAGGGAAGTGAGTTTTGCAGGAGCGAGGGCACGTGAAGGGGGTCAGTTTGGGGAACAATCGTTTTTTGCCGGTTACCATCCTGTTCGGCTTTATGCTTGCCGCCGCAGGTTGCCAGTCGGGTGACAGCGCCGCGGTGGTTGATCCGGCGACGGGGCAGGCAGCGAAAGCGCCTGATGGCAAGGTGCTGCAGAGCGAGCTTCGTGCCTATTGTCCACCCGTCACGCTGCGTGAGGGCACGGCCTTCTTCAACACCTACGAGACGAAAAGGAAGAAGGGAGACGAGGAGCAGGATCCGGCCAAGCTTGTCTACCAGTCTTCGATCATCGCCGTTACCCGCCAATGTTCTTACGCCCCCGGGACGATTACGATGAATGTCGCGGTGGCGGGCAGGGTCGTGCCTGGTCCGGCCGCCAAAGACGGGACGGTGACGATGCCGATCCGCGTCGTCGTTATGCGCGGTAGCGATGTTCTGTATTCGAACCTGGCGAAATACCAGGTCACGGTGAACAAGACCGCGGGCGCGACGCAGTTCGTCTACAATGATGCGAACGTGACCTTCCCGACGCCGGAACCAGGCACGGTGCAGGTCTTCGCCGGCTACGATGAAGGTCCCTCCAAGAAGGGCGACAAGGGCGAGCGATCGGCCGAAGCCCAGAGCATGTTTGCCAACTAGCGCATCGGACCGAACCGAAGGACCGCGTCAGCGATAACTGCACAGCGGTTTTTGGAAAAGGCAAGGGAAAGAGCGGCGTGGCAGTCCTCTTGAAGGCACGCCGTTCTAGACGTTCTCCGACCACTCGGCGAGCGCTTCCAGCACCGGCTTCAGTTCGCCCCAGCGGCGCATCACTGTCTCGGCGCCTGCGTCGGTCAAGGCGTCGGCATGGCCAGGATAGGTATGGGATGCGCCGGTAAAGCCGATCACACGCATTCCGGCCGCCTTGGCGCCCGCCACTCCGTGGACGGAATCTTCGATGACAAAGGTCTTTGCCGGGTCGGCCTTCATCTTGCCGGCTGCGTAGAGGAACACATCCGGCGCGGGCTTCGGCTTGCCGCTCGGAGTCTCCAGAGCCGAGAAGATACGATCTTCGAAATAGGTCTTCAGCCCGACTTTGGTGAGCATCAGGTCGATGCGCTCGGTGCGTGAGTTCGAGCAGATGCAACGTGGCCCCCGCACGGAAAGCACCGCCTCGCGCGCGCCGTCGATGGCACGCACCTCTGCCGCCAGCCGCCTGTCGGTCAAAGCCTCGGCCTGGTCGATGAGGGACGCCTGGAACGGGATCCGCGCCTTCTCCTCGATATGCAGCAGTATGTCCTTGAATGTGAGGCCGGCATAGCTCTCCGCTATTTCTTCGGCAGAGATCTCGAAGCCGGCGCGCGTGATGAGCTCCGCCTCGACGCGCGATGCGATGATCTCTGAATCGACGAGCACGCCGTCGCAATCGAAAATGACAAGGTCGGGAGCGGTCATGGAAGTCCGGGAAATTGAGGCCGCACGGGCCATGAACAGAAGCCGCGCGGCTTACACCATGGGGGCGCCGACGGCAAATCACGGCCTTTTACTTGATGTTTACGCCAATGGGTAACCATAACCACGGGTTAAGAGTACGCGTATCTTTCGGGGTTCCCATCATGCCTGCCGTGCGTTTTGCCGACGAGCTTTCCACTGCCGCGACTTCTGCCGATTGGCTTGACACGATCCTGAAGGGCGACTGCGTCGCCGCGCTCGAACGACTCCCGGAAAAATCGGTCGACGTGGTCTTTGCCGACCCTCCCTACAATCTTCAGCTCGAGGGCGAACTGCACCGGCCCGACCAGTCCAAGGTTGACGCAGTCGACGATCATTGGGACCAGTTCGAGAGCTTCGCGGCCTATGACGCCTTCACCCGCGCCTGGCTGCTCGCCGCGCGCCGGGTGTTGAAGCCGAACGGCACGATCTGGGTGATCGGTTCCTATCACAATATCTTCCGCGTCGGCGCGACGATGCAGGATCTCGGCTTCTGGATTCTCAACGACATCGTCTGGCGCAAGACCAATCCGATGCCGAATTTCCGCGGACGTCGCTTCCAGAACGCTCACGAGACGCTGATCTGGGCGACGCGCGACCAGAAGGCGAAAGGCTACACCTTCAACTACGACGCGCTGAAGGCTGCCAATGACGACGTGCAGATGCGGTCGGACTGGCTGTTTCCAATCTGCACCGGTGCGGAGCGGCTCAAGGACGAGCGCGGCGACAAGCTGCATCCGACGCAGAAGCCGGAAATGCTGCTTGCCCGCGTGATGCTCGCCTCGACCAAGCCGGGCGACGTGGTGCTCGACCCGTTCTTCGGCTCAGGTACGACTGGCGCGGTCGCCAAGCGGCTTGGCCGCCATTTCGTGGGTGTAGAGCGCGAGCAGAGCTATATCGACGCGGCCGAGCAGCGCATCGACGCAGTGCGACCGCTTGCAGATGATGCGCTTGCGCTGCTTACGGGGAAACGTGCCGAGCCGCGCGTTGCATTCGTAAATCTGATCGATGCGGGCCTCATGAAGCCCGGCACCGTGCTCTATGATGCGCGCAAGCGCTGGTCTGCCGTCGTTCGCGCGGACGGCACGCTTGCCAACAACGAGAGTGCCGGCTCGATCCATCGCCTTGGCGCTGAGGTCCAGGGACTCGACGCCTGCAATGGCTGGACGTTCTGGCATTACGAGCGCAATGGCGGGCTCACCCCGATCGACGAGCTGCGCCGCATCGTGCGCGTCGGCATGCAGCGCGCCGGCGCCTGAAGCCACCGAAAATCCGGAACTAGGTCCGCCGTTCTTCCAGTCGCGGCGTGACCCCGAAACGCTCGAGGTCCGCCTCGAGCGTTTTGGCATCCGTGAACAGCACCGCTTGCCAGCCGGCTTGCCTGGCGCCTTCAACATTGGCCGGGCTGTCGTCGATGAAGATCGTCGCCTTCGGTTCAAGCCCGAAAGTCGAGGCGTGCAGCTCGTAGATCTCACGCTGCGGCTTGATGAGACCCACCTCGCCGGAGACCGTCACACCGCGCGGGCGCTGGAGGAACGCAAAACGCTGCCTGGCCTCGGCGAACGTGTCAGCGGCGAAATTGGTGAGCATTGTCACATCGCGTCCGTTGTCGATCAGACCGCTCATCAGCGCGACGCTCTCTTCGTAAGCATGCGGCACCATCTCGTGCCAATGGCGGCGGAAGCCGCGGATATTCTCCTCATGCTCGGGGTATTCCGCGATCAGCTTCGCTTCAGCCTCTTGCCAGGTGCGGCCCCGGTCCTGCTCAACATTCCAGTCATGCGTGCAGACGTTCTGGAAAAACCAGCGCCGCTCCTCTTCGTCCGGGATCAGGCGGCTGAAAGGAATGTGCGGATCGTAGTGGATCAGCACCTTGCCGATGTCGAAGACGATGTGACGGATTTCGGTCATGCGGATTCCCGTTCAGAACTTTCTGCGTTTGGTAATGCCGGGTATGGCAGCTTCGATTGCCTTCTTCATGACAGTCGGCAACGCTTCGTTGTGGATTGCATCCAAGGGAGCCCACCAATAGTCGGCCGGAGCCTTGTAGTCGCCCACATCTGCGCGAAAAACCGCGAGATCGAGGGCGAAATGCGTGAAGACATGCTGGATCCGCCCTGAGAAGCGCCATTCGGCAAGGAAGGGCGCGGCTGCGGCGTCGGTCTGCCCATCGCGGCGTGCCGTCCAGTCCGTGCCCGGAACTTCGGCCATACCGCCGAGCAGCCCATTTTCGACCCGCTTCCTGAGCAGAACCGCACCGTCGTTTCGCACCGCGACGAATGCCGCGCCGACACGTTGCGGCCTTGCCGCTTTCGCCTCCCGAGCGGGAAACCGCTCGGGATCGCTTTGGCTCAATGCCATGCAGTCGTCGTTGAGCGGGCAGATCATGCAGGACGGCCGCTTGGGCGTGCAGATCGTTGCGCCGAGATCCATCATTGCCTGCGCGAAATCGCCCGGACGCTCCGATGGCGTCAGATTCTCGACGGCTGCGCGTATGAGAGGCTTGGCTGCGGGCAGCGGCGTCTCCACAGCATCAAGCCGCGAGATCACCCGCTCGACATTACCGTCGACCACGGCAGCAGGCCGGTCGAAAGCGATCGCGGCGATCGCCGCTGCCGTGTAGGGCCCTACGCCTGGGAGCTTCGACAAGTCTTCGATGGTGTCCGGGAAGCGAGCGCTGTGTTCGCTAACAACGATTTGGGCGCATTTCTTCAGGTTTCGCGCTCGCGAATAGTAGCCGAGTCCCGCCCACGCTTTCATGATCTCGTCCGCGTCCGCGGCGGCGAGCGCGGCAATGTCGGGCCAGCGCTCGACGAAAACCCGGAAATAGGGCTTCACCGCCTCGACGGTGGTCTGTTGAAGCATGATTTCCGACAACCAGACGCGATAAGGGTCCGGACGCTCGCCCCTCGCCAGGGCTGCCGGTCCTGTGCGCCATGGCAGCTCGCGATGATGGCGATCGTACCAGGTGAGCAGCTTGGCGGCGACGGGGCTCTGCTCTCCTGCTATGGTCTTGCGGCTTTGCTGTCGAAGTGACATTGATCCCAGGAAGTGCCGTCCGGCTGATCCGACGGCGTTTTGGTGAAGGCTCATGGCAGGCAAAAACGCCTTCAGCAACCCCATGCCCGTCAGCGACCTGACGAGCGGCATTCTCGACCCGGTGCTGCGCAAGCGCAGCGGCATCTCGATCGGCCTCGTCCAATGCTGGGAGGAAATCGCCGGTCCGCGACTTGCCGCCCACACGCGGCCGGAAAGGATTGCCTGGCCGCGCCGAATGCGGGAGGACGATCCCTTCGAGCCGGCGACACTCATCATTGCCTGCGAAGGCTTCGCCGCCCTGGGTGTACAGCACGAGACCGGCGAGATCATCGGGCGCGTCAATGCTTTTCTCGGTTTCAACGCCATTGGCCGCATCAAGATCGTCCAGAAACCTATGCCCAAGGCCGCCGAACGGCCAAAGCCGCGCCTGAAGCCGATTTCGGCAGCCGAGGAGGCAAAGATCGCCACGACCGTCGGCGGCGTTGAGGACGAGGGCCTTCGGGCTTCGCTCGAGAAGCTCGGACGAACCATTCTTGGCTCCAGACGCTAAGCAGGTTCCGCAAAAGTGTCCCGCGGTTTTGCGGCGAGAACCTGGGGCAAACAGGAGCAGGTTCCGCAAAAGTGATCCGGGTTTTGCGGCAAGAACCTGGGGCAAAATCAACAGGTTCCGCAAAAATCTTTCCGCATTCTTGCGGCAAGAAACTGCGGCAGACAAAGAAATCGCCTGACAGTTTCGTGAAGAACTGCAATTTGCCGTTGGCAGAAGGGCGAGGATGCCTTAATTCGCGCCAACTCTCGCTTTTGCGTGCCTTGGTGCGGCACAATCAGGCAAATCAGGTGATTCGCATGCATCGTCCAATTCCGCGCAGACAGCTCCTGGCAGCATTTGTTGCCTTGCCGTCCGCAGCCTGGCTCGCCGCCTGCAGCGATTCCGGTGGCCAGGCCAACGCCCAAAACGCGACTCCCGCGGACCCGGCGGCACCTGCCAATTCGATGGCGGCCGCCAAGCCGGGCGAAGCGCCGAAGCCGGCGGGCACAGTCGACATGGCGAAGCTGCTGGAGCCCGGGGCGCTCCCGGACAAGTTCCTCGGCAAGGCCGACGCCAAGGTCACCATTGTCGAATATGCCTCGATGACCTGCCCGCACTGCGCGCATTTCGCGGTGACGACGCTGCCTCAGCTGAAGGCAAAATATATCGACACCGGCAAGGTGCGGTTGATCCTCCGCGAGTTCCCATTCGATCCGCGTGCGGAGGCCGGCTTCATGCTGGCACGCTGCTCCGGCGACAACTATTTTCCGATGGTCGAGGTGTTATTCAAGCAGCAAGAGCAGTGGGCCGCTGTGGAGAACGCCAAGGACGCGCTGCTTCAGATCGCCAGGCTTGCCGGTTTTACACAAGAGAAGTTCGAGGCTTGCTTGACGGACCAGAAGCTTCTGGACGATGTCAGGGCTGTACGCGACCGTGGCGCCAAGGAGTTCGGCGTGGATTCCACTCCGACCTTCTTCATCAATGGCGGCCGGTATCCTGGAGCGATGTCGATTGAGGAATTCTCGGCGATCCTCGACCCGCTGGTCTGATACCCGCCCGGCAACGGGAGGGGGCACTTTCGTGCGCCCGCGCACGCCCGGATGAAATTCAATCGCCTCCGCCTCCTCGGGTTCAAATCTTTCGTCGAACCGTCCGAGTTCGTGATAGAGCGCGGGTTGACGGGTGTCGTCGGCCCGAATGGCTGTGGCAAGTCCAATCTCGTCGAAGCCCTGCGCTGGGTGATGGGCGAAAGCTCATACAAGAACATGCGCGCCTCCGGCATGGATGACGTGATCTTCTCGGGATCTGCGACCCGGCCGTCGCGCAACACCGCGGAAGTAACTCTGTTCCTGGACAACACCGACCGAACCGCGCCCCCCGCCTTCAATGACTCGGACGAACTGCAGGTTTCCAGGCGCATCGAGCGTGAGGCCGGCTCGGTCTATCGCATCAACGGCAAGGAAGCGCGGGCCAAGGATGTGCAGCTTCTCTTCGCCGACCAGTCGACAGGCGCGCGCTCGCCTTCGATGGTGGGGCAAGGCCGCATCGGCGAGCTGATCCAGGCGAAGCCGCAGGCACGTCGGGCATTGCTCGAGGAGGCGGCGGGCATCTCGGGGCTGCATACCCGCCGCCACGAGGCCGAACTGAGGTTGCGGGCGGCCGAGCAGAATCTGGAAAGGCTCGACGATGTCGTCGGCGAGTTGGAGAGCCAGATCGACAACCTGAAGCGCCAGGCCCGCCAGGCCTCCCGCTTCAAGAACCTCTCCGCCGATATTCGCAAGGCCGAGGCCACCTTGCTCCACCTGCGCTGGACCCAGGCTAAGGAGCACGAAGCCGAGGCCAAGTCTGCGCTTGCCACATCCACCGCACTCGTTGCCGAGCGCGCTTCGGCCCAGATGAATGCGGCCAAGGACCAGGCCGTCAGCGCGCATCGTCTGCCGGAGCTGCGTGATGCCGAAGCCTCCGCCGCAGCGGCCTATCAGCGCCTGTCGATCGCCCGCGGGCAGCTCGAGGAGGAAGCGGGCCGCATCCGCACACGCCAGGCCGACCTCGACAAGCGCATCGCCGAGCTCGATGCCGATATCGCGCGTGAAGAACAGATGCTGCGCGATAATGCGGACGTGCTGCAGCGCCTCGGGGACGAAGAGGCGACGCTTGCGGCTGAAAATGCGGCAGCCCAGGGCAGCGAGGACGAGCTCGCCGCGGCGGTAGCGGAGGCAGCCGCCAAGCTCGAGCTCAGTGAGGCTGCCCTGGCCAGGATGACCGCAGAACGAGCCGAGGCAACCGCTGCCCGTCATCAGTTCGAGCGGTTGCTGCGCGAAAGCGCGGAGCGCCGCGACCGCTTGGCGCGGCAGGTTGCGGATGTCAGCCGGCAGGCAGACGACATCGCGCGCCAGATCGCCGGGCTCGCCGACCCGGCTGAGAAGCGCGAGCTGGTCGAGGAGGCCGCTGCCGCCGTGACGGCAGCAGAACAGGCCGCTGTCGCCGCTGAAAAAGCGCTCGTCACGCTGCGTCAGCAGGAAGTGCAGCTCCGTGCCCCGGTCCAGGAAGCCAAGTCCGAGCTGGCCCAGGTTGAGACCGAGGCGCGTACGCTGGCAAAGATCCTCAACGCAGCGGGTGGAGGGCTTTTCCCCGCCGTCCTCGAGGGGATAAAGGTCGACCGCGGTTTCGAGACGGCGCTCGGAGCAGCTCTTGGCGAGGATCTCGACGCGCCGCTCGACCGCAGCGCGCCCGCTTATTGGGGCGGCGCGGCGCCTCAGACTGGCGATCCGACCTTGCCTTCGGGCATCATGCCCTTGTCTTCGGTGGTGCAGGCACCTGCTGAGCTTGCGCGTCGCCTTGCCCAGATCGGCATCGTCGACGGTGCCGACGGCGAAATGCTGCAAGGCCTGCTTGCGCCTGGCCAGCGGCTGGTGAGCCGTGACGGGGCGCTCTGGCGCTGGGACGGATTTGTCGCAAGCGCCGACGCACCGACGGCCGCGGCGCAGCGCCTGGCACAGAAGAACCGGCTCGCCGAGCTCGATGCCGAAGCTATCGAGGCGACTAAGAAATTGCGCGCCGCCGAACAGGCTCTTGGCGAGGCCGAACGTGCCCTGCGCGAGGGTGTTGAAGCCGAGCGGAACGCGCGCCAGGGTTGGCGCGATGCTCAGCACCGTCTGGATGCCGCGCGCGATGCCTTGCAGAAGGCCGAGAAGGCGGCGGGCGAGCTCTCGACGCGCGGCGCCGCACTTGCCGAATCCCAGGCGCGCCTGAACGATGCGCATGCCGAAGCTGCCGCCGCTGTGATCGAGGCCGAGCAGAGCCTTGCCGAAGCCCCGGAACTTTCCGAATTGCAGGCATCGTTCGAGCGCGCCGCGGCCGAAGCCCAGCGCGACCGGAATGCGTTGACCGATGCCCGCTCGCGGTATGATGGCCTGAGGCGCGAGACCGAGCAGCGCTCCCGCCGCCTCTCGGGGATTGCTGCCGACCGCGCCAACTGGATCTCTCGCGCGGAGAATGCCGAGCGGCAGATCGCCGCCCTGAATGAGCGGCGCGGTCAGTCATTTAACGAGCGCAACGCGCTCGAAGGCGCGCCCGAGGAAATCGAGGCGCGCCGGCGGGCGTTGATGTCTCAACTGTCGGAAGCCGAGGCGCTGCGCAAGGCGGCGGCCGATCGGCTGCAGCAGGCAGAGAACAGCCAGGCCGAGCTGGACAAGGCTGCCGTCGCTGCGATACAGGCGCTTTCGGAAGCCAGGGAAGGCCGCGCCCGTGCCGAGGAGCGGCTTGCCGCTGCCGACGAGCGTCGCCGCGAGGTCGAAGCGCGCATTCAGGAGGCGCTGAACTCTCCGCCGCATCTGGTTATCAGCCATACGGGTCTGCGACCGGACGATCCGCTGCCCGATGTTGCCGACGTGGAACGCCGGCTGGAACGGCTGAAGGTCGAACGCGAGCGGCTCGGCGCAGTCAACCTTCGGGCTGAGGAGGAGCAGAGGGAGCTTTCCGAGCGGCACGAGACCATCGTCACCGAGCGCGAAGATGTCATCGAGGCCATCCGCAAGCTGAGACAAGCGATCCAGAGCCTCAACCGAGAAGGGCGCGAACGGCTGCTTGCCGCCTTCGACGTGGTGAACAGCCAGTTCCAGCGGTTGTTCGCGCATCTGTTCGGCGGCGGCACGGCGGAGCTGCAATTGATCGAGGCTGATGACCCGCTGGAAGCAGGCCTTGAAATTCTCGCCCGTCCGCCCGGCAAGAAACCGCAGACCATGACGCTGCTTTCGGGCGGCGAGCAGGCGCTGACCGCGATGGCGCTCATCTTTGCGGTCTTCCTCACGAATCCGGCGCCGATCTGCGTGCTCGACGAAGTCGACGCGCCGCTCGATGATCACAACGTGGAACGCTATTGCAACCTGATGGATGAGATGGCGACGTCGACCGAGACCCGCTTCGTCGTCATCACTCACAACCCGATCACCATGGCGCGTATGAACCGGCTGTTCGGCGTCACCATGGCCGAGCAGGGCGTGAGCCAGCTCGTCTCGGTTGACCTGCAGACCGCCGAGCGGCTTCGCGAGGCGAGCTGATTTCGCGTTACGCTCCGCTGTTCCGGCGCTTCAGGGCTTCTTCCCACTCTACGGCATGCGTGACAATCAGCTCGAGGTCGTCGTAGCGTGGCGACCAGCCGAACTCGCGCCGGGCGCGGCTGGAATCGGCCACGACCGCAACGGCATCGCCGGGGCGGCGCCCGCGCCGGCGCACCTCGAAATCATGGCCGACGACACGCTTTACCGCATCGATGACCTCTAGGACCGAATAGCCTCGGCCATAGCCGCAGTTGGCAACGATGCTTTCCCCGCCTGCCCGCAGTCGCTGCAAGGCGAGATAATGTGCCTCTGCGAGGTCCGACACATGGATGTAGTCGCGCACGCAAGTGCCGTCAGGCGTTGAATAGTCAGTGCCGAAAACCTCCATGAAATCACGTTTCCCGGTCGCTGTTTCCGAGGCGACCTTGATGAGGTGAGTTGCTCCTTTCGTCGACTGGCCGGTGCGCTTCTTCGGGTCCGCGCCGGCGACGTTGAAATACCGCAATGCAGTGTACCGGATGTCGTGGGCCGCCGCTGCGTCCCGCAACATCAGCTCTGTCATCAGTTTCGAGGTTCCATAGGGCGATTCCGGAAGCGTCCTCGCATCTTCAGCCACCGGGCTGTTCTCCGGAGTGCCGTAGACGGCCGCTGTCGAGGAAAAGATGAAATGCTTTACGCCCGTCCGCACTGCGCTTTCGATGAGGGCGCGCGATTTGGCCGTGTTATTGAGATAGTAGGCAAGCGGGTCCGCGACTGATTCCGGGACGATGATAGAGCCTGCGAAATGGATGATCGCATCGACCCCGCGCCTGCGGATGGTCTCTTCCACGAGGTTCTGGTCGCCTATGTCCGCCACGACCAGTTCGGCTTCTGCGGGGACCGCCCAGTCGAAACCGGTGCTCAAACGGTCGACGACGACAACCTCTTCGCCTTCGTCGAGCAGCTTCCAGACCATGTGACTACCGATGTAGCCGGCTCCTCCGGTGACCAGAACCGTCATCTTGTTCCTTTCAGCTTGCGATCCCGTTGCCCCGGCCGGCTTTGTGCCAGCCTGGCTCGCCTGCCACAAGCCCGTGGAAAGCCGCTACGTCGCTGCGACAGCCCTTGCCTTATCGAGATCCGATTTTCGGCGTGCCTCGTCGCATGCGGCAAGCAGGTAGAAAGTGAGCATGGCATGCACCATCGCCGGCAGGCTCAGAATCATCAATGATTCGCTGAGAGAGAAGATCATGAAACTCAACGAGACGATGACCCCCGCCAGCGCGAACTCACTGCCCTTCTTGTCTGCAAACGGCTCGCATTTGAGGAACAGATAAAGCGGCAGGAACAGGTTTATGAAACCAAGCAGAAAGCGGAAGATTCCACCTTTGGCGAGATCATCCGCATACTGGTTGTGAGCCTGGTTGTAGGAGTACGTTATTCGGTCATTCGGGTCCGGGGCTGCGGCCAGCCTGGCCGACTCGTCGTTCCAGCCGTTTGCGCCAACGCCGAAGGCCGGATGTTGCTCGAAAAGCCTGAAGGCCATGAAAAGCAGCTTCGTCCTGTCGCCGACGGAGCGATCGTCCATCGCCGCTTCGCCGCCCGTCAGGCCCATTGAAATATTGGTATAGGCGGTCGCAATGCGTGTCGACATCTTGCCGACATTGCCCACGAGCAGCGCGCCGGCCAAGATCAACATGAACACCGGGATCATGAGCAATGCCCGCGACGACCGCCGCCAGAGAACCGGCGCCAACAGCAGGAGCATGAACGGCAATGCCAGCATGGCGCCGCGCGAGCCCGACAGGAAAGCACCGCCGATCCCTGCGCAAAAACCAGCGAACGAAAGAGCAGCCATCCTGCGGTCGTTGTGCGAGTAGAGCAGTCCGACCGCGCAGATCGAACCCAGGGCAAGTGCGATCATCCCGAATCGGATCGGATTGGTAGCGCCGCCCGACCTGTCAGCCACATAAAGTCCGACCTGAAACAGGCCGAAGGTAAGCGCAAGGAGTGCTCCGGCCGAAGTTCCGCATAACAGGACCTTCCAGCGAAATCTGTCAATATTCATCACGATGATATAAGCGACGAGAAGAGTTTTTGCTGGCGTCTCAAGACCGGAAAGACCATCATTATGAACATAAATAGGTATCATAAGAAGAACAGTACAAAGTATTTTAGCATTGTAATAGATGCCGCGATTAGTTTTGAATAATGAAAAATTGTAACTATTTATGGAGTCTAGGATTGAACTGCAGTTGGAAGTGACCAGTATCAGAAACAGAAAGAGTGACAGCGCCGTCAGCGGCCAGCTGGAGAAAATTAGACATCCTACCAAACCCAGAGCGACAAAGATATCGCCGTTGGCTCGCAGCTCGCGGTAGGCAGTGTTCATTGGCATCGCCTCTCCGATACACGATCGGAATTTGCAAGGTCCAGCCGCGCAGCCGCGGCTTCTACAGCCTGTCGTTCACATCGGGCGCACGGCATCGCTCTAGATGTCATCTCGTGCCCTGCTCACTCTGGAGTTGAACGGCAGATTCCCCTTCCCAATCAAGGGAGACTGTATTGCATTAGCAAATTCAAAAATAGCTTGGGAGGGAAGCGATGAACTTCACCGAGAGGAGTTTCCATCTGCAAAGGGGTTTCTGGGTGAGCGGCAAACTGCGTCCTTTTGGCACCGGTCGCCTTAGCTGAAGCTCCGGAGGACAACCCGCCCGCTTACTTGCCCTGAGATTCCGCGCTGGTTCGCTATGGCTGGGGCGGCAGGATTCGAACCTGCGAATGGCGGTACCAAAAACCGCTGCCTTACCGCTTGGCGACGCCCCAGCAATCCGGCGTGGCCGGAAGCGAGCGGACTTATATTCAGACTTGGCGGGAAGGGCAATCGGGGCAATTGGGCGTGGAGCAATGAAAAATTCGCTTCTATGCTCCCACCGGTTTGTGAGGTCGCGAACCGCCTCTCGCTTCCTCCGGAGCGGCCGGCGGCCAGCCTGTCGACTTCCTAGGCTCCCCACACCGCGAGCTCATTGCCGGCGGGATCGCGGAAATGAAAGCGGCGACCGCCCGGAAAGGTGAAGATCGGCTTCAGGATCACACCGCCGGCAGCCTCAACGGCAGCAAACGTCGCTTCCAGCTCCTCGGAAAAAAGCACCGGCAATGGCGCCGGAGGCGCTTCGGAAGCCTCCGCCTGGAACCCGCCGTCCAATCCTTCGTTGAAGGCAGCGTAGGTCGGGCCGTAGTCGGTGAAGGACCAGCCGAAGGCGGAGCTGTAGAAGGCCTTGGCGCGGTCAAGCGTCGCGCCTGTTGCTGGCATTTCGATATAGTCGAGCTTGCCGGTCGAACGCATGGGGATCACTTTATGTTCTCGTTATGTTCTAGATCGGGAATGCGGAGAACGCAAGATCGAAATTCAACCGGGCCTGATTGACGCACCGAAAATGTTCAACCGATTTTATGTTGGAACGGCAATGCCCGATTGCATATGAGGGCTTTGACACTCACCCTATCACATTCTCTTACTGGGGACGCGCCATGACGAAATGGGTCTATACTTTCGGTGACGGCGCGGCGGAGGGGAGGGCAGGCGACCGCAACCTGCTCGGCGGCAAGGGCGCCAACCTCGCCGAGATGTGCAGCCTGGGCCTGCCGGTGCCGCCGGGCTTCACCATCACAACGGATGCCTGCAACTGGTATTACGAGAACGGCAGGGCTTTCCCGCCGGATCTCGAAGATCAGGTCGGGAACGGGCTGGAGCACATCACCGCCATCGCCGGCCGCAAGCTGGGAGACCCGGAAAGGCTGCTCCTGGTCTCGGTTCGCTCCGGTGCCCGCGCGTCGATGCCCGGCATGATGGACACGGTCCTCAATCTCGGCCTCAACGATGTCACAGTGGAGGCCCTTGCTGCGGACGCTGGCGACGCACGCTTCGCCTATGACAGCTATCGCCGCTTCATCCAGATGTATTCGGATGTCGTGCTCGGCCTCGATCACGAAAACTTCGAGGAGATACTCGAAGACGAAAAGGCGCGGCTCGGCTTCGATCTCGATACGGAGTTCTCGGCCGATCAGTGGCGACACGTCGTCAAGCTGTACAAGCAGAAGGTCGAGGAAGAGCTCGGCGACCCGTTCCCGCAGGCGCCGCAGGAGCAGCTCTGGGGGGCGATCGGGGCGGTCTTCCGCAGTTGGATGAACCAGCGCGCGATCACCTATCGCCGCCTGCACGATATCCCTGAAAGCTGGGGCACGGCCGTCAACGTGCAGGCAATGGTGTTCGGCAATATGGGCGAGAGCTCGGCGACCGGCGTTGCCTTTACGCGGAACCCATCTACCGGCGAGAAGGCCCTCTACGGCGAATTCCTGGTGAACGCCCAAGGTGAGGATGTCGTGGCGGGCATCCGCACGCCGCAGAACATTACCGAGCGGGCGCGTATCGAAGCAGGCTCCGACAAGCCCTCCCTCCAGAAGCTGATGCCCGACGCCTATCAGAGCTTCGTATCGATCTGCGACAAGCTCGAGACGCACTATCGCGATATGCAGGACCTCGAATTCACCATCGAGCGCGGCAAGCTGTGGATGCTGCAGACGCGATCCGGCAAGCGGACCGCCAAGGCCGCGATCCGCGTCGCGGTCGAGATGGCGAAAGAGGGGCTGATCAGCAAGGAGGAGGCTGTATCGCGGATCGATCCGGCCTCCCTTGACCAGCTGCTTCACCCAACCATCGATCCCAACGCGGAGCGCAACGTGATCGGTGCCGGTCTCCCGGCTTCTCCTGGAGCTGCGACCGGCGAGATCGTTTTCTCCTCGGACGAGGCGGAGGAAATGAAGGCGCGCGGCAGGAAGGTGCTCCTGGTGCGCGTCGAGACCAGCCCGGAAGACATCCACGGCATGCATGCGGCCGAGGGCATCCTCACCACGCGCGGCGGCATGACGAGCCATGCCGCGGTGGTGGCGCGCGGCATGGGCAAGCCTTGTGTCTCGGGTGCAGGGTCGCTGCGCGTCGACCATCGCAATGGAACGCTGATTGCCATGGGCGTGACGCTGAAGAAGGGCGACGTGGTCACCATCGACGGTGGCACTGGCCAGGTGCTGAAAGGCGCCGTGCCCATGCTGCAGCCGGAGCTCTCCGGCGATTTCGCAACCCTGATGGAATGGGCCGACAATATCCGCCGCATGAAGGTGCGCACCAACGCCGAGACGCCTGCCGACGCCCGCATGGCGCGCTCTTTCGGGGCGGAGGGGATAGGGCTCTGCCGCACCGAGCACATGTTCTTCGAAGGCGATCGTATCGTTGCCATGCGCGAGATGATCCTCGCCGATACGGAGGACGGCCGCCGTGCGGCGCTCGCCAAGCTCCTGCCGATGCAGCGCTCGGACTTTCTGGAGCTGTTCGAGATCATGGCCGGTCTGCCGGTAACGATCAGGCTGCTCGATCCGCCGCTGCACGAATTCCTGCCCAAGACCGATGAGGAGATCGCCGAGGTTGCCGCGGCGATGCAGGTCCCGCCCGACAAGCTCAGGCAAAGGACCGAGGCGCTGCACGAGTTCAATCCGATGCTTGGCCATCGCGGATGCCGGCTTGCGGTCTCTTATCCGGAGATCGCCGAGATGCAGGCGCGCGCGATCTTCGAGGCGGCAGTCGAAGCGGGCAGGAAGACGGGAGACCCCGTCGTGCCCGAAGTGATGGTGCCCCTGGTCGGGCTGAAGACGGAGCTGGACTTCGTCAAGGCGCGCATCGATGAGGTGGCGAAGAGCGTGATCACGGAGTCCGGTGCACCGGTCGAGTACCTCGTCGGCACGATGATCGAATTGCCGCGCGCGGCAATCCGCGCGCATGTGATTGCGGAGACAGCGGAGTTCTTCTCCTTCGGCACCAACGACCTCACGCAGACGACTTTCGGCATCTCGCGCGACGACGCGACCTCGTTTCTGGAAGCCTATCGCAAGAAAGGCATCATCGAGCAGGACCCGTTCGTGTCGATCGACGTGGACGGCGTCGGCGAGCTGGTGCGAATCGCCGCCGAGAAGGGCAGGGCGACCAGGAACGGCATCAAGCTCGGCATCTGCGGAGAGCATGGCGGCGATCCGGCCTCAATCCGCTTTTGCGAGGAAGTCGGGCTGGACTATGTGTCGTGCTCGCCCTTCCGCGTGCCGATCGCAAGGCTCGCAGCGGCGCAGGCGGCGGTTCGGAAGGGGTGAAACTCGGCGGGGCCGGCAGCGCCTCCGGCTCGCAAAGGTGGCGTGCGTGCGCACGGCCGATCTGGAACAGGCCGCCCTGCTCTGGGCCTTATCCGCCGAGCTTGCCGGCGTCGATTCTTTCGCCCGAGCAGCTTCCGGCGCAGTCGCCGGGTCGACTCAATTATGGGCTACTGACTGCGACGGGCGGTCTAGGTGGGATAGCCGAGCGCCCGGCTCTAGCCGCGTCTTCTGACGGGCCAAATTGCCGTGGCGGGCAAGCTGAAATCACAGGAATGCACTCCCCACCAGCAAAATCCAGAAGCTAGTCACAACTGTAATCGATACACCTGCCATTACGCTGAGCCGGTCGGCCTTCGCGTCATCATTATCTCTCATGCCCAAATACACTCCCGGGTGTGATGCTCTGCCACTCGAGTGGCGCGGAACTGCCGAAACGCAGCCTCGCAGGCGCTGTTCCGGCTCTGGACCTCTTCGAGCAGTGGCGGTGACCTTCGGACTGCTGGGCTCATGGACTTTGGTCTGACTGTCCCGAGGCAAAAGGCCGAGAGCGCTCTTTTTTGAAACCTGCTGCCAATCGAGGCGTTGCCGGCCTGACAAGGAGACAATAGACCGTGACGAAAAGCATTGTTCGGGCTGTTCCTGTCTGTCACCCTGTGTGGCGCCTTGCCGGCTGAAGCAAGCTAATGCGGCGCGGTTCCATGGTCCCTCGCTCGCGCCGTCTACCCACCGTTCGCCCCAATGGCGGACGGTGGGCTAGCCCAGATCGGCGGCCAGAAAGCAGCCTGCCGATGTCGTTTGCCCTACGCTGATCTCGACTGTAGGAGGGGCCATGCTTTCTCGCCGGAAACTCATCATCGCGCTGGTGCGCTCACCGCTGGCAGCCGGCTTGTCAGCGGCGCCGCTTCGCATCGTCTGGGACAATTGGTTGCCGGAAATCTCCCCACAGAACGCGACCGCCAAAGATGGTAACGGCGGCGGCAATGGGAACGGCGGTGGCAACGGGAATGGTGGCGGCAACGGGAACGGCGGCGGCAATGGGAACGGCGGTGGCAACGGGAACGGCGGCGGCAACGGGAACGGCGGTGGCAACGGGAACGGTGGCGGCAATGGCAATGGGAACGGTGGCGGCAACGGCAACGGCGGGAATGGTGGCCGCGGAAACGGTGCCGGCAATGGAAACGCTGGCAAGAATGACGGCGGTGGTGGACAGGGCGCAGGAACTGGCAGTGGCCGCGCCGGCAACAGCAAGGGCTCAGCCACAGCCGGCAGCCGAACGAGCACCCAGCAAGTAAACCCCCAGACGGGCGACAAGGTTCAGATCGACGCGACAGGCATTGAGGTCACGCACGACAACGGAATGAGTGAAGGGATCCGCAACGGCCGTTATCTGATGAAGGATTCCCACGGTCGCACGATCATCGAGCGACGGGCAACCGCGGCCGACGTGACGCGGCTGCGCGGCATGATCTGACGATCACCGGCCGTTTGCAGCATCCCGATACGCGACTGCCGCCTCTGTCCTGTTGGAGACACGAAGCTTCGCCAGAATCCGCGTCATGTGATGCTTGATCGTCTTTTCCTGGGTGTCGAGTTGAAGGGCAATGCGCTTGTTGCTCAACCCCGTGGCGACAAGGCTGAGGATTGCCCTTTCCCGTTCGGTCAGATCGTCCAATGGGTTCTTCGTTGCGGGTGCGGTCGAGCGCGAGGACAGGTCGGATACGACGCGAGCCGAAAGGGCAGGTGAGACATAGGCCTCGCCATTTGCCACATTCCGCAGGATCTCCGCGAGTGTTCTGGAGCCGACGCCTTTCAAGACATAGCCTTTTGCGCCGTTGTTCATCGCCTCGGCAACATCGTCCGTCAGCTCGGAAACCGTCAGCATGACGATCTTCTGATCGGGATGCCGCGCGCGGATCTGGCCAATGGCGCTCAGACCGCCGCCAGGCATCGATATGTCCATCAACATGATATCGGGACGCTCCTGCTCGGCAATCCTCAGAGCGTCCTCCTTGCTGCCGCCTTCGGCCACTATTTTGAAGCCGATGTCGCTGAGAATACGAGCCAGCCCCTCACGGAACAGGGGATGGTCGTCGATAACTGCAAGGCGAATCGGTGCGGTCACGGCGCGTGTACCTCCTCCACGTCAAGAACCATCCTCACTATCGTACCCCTTTCCGACGTCTCCAAGGTGAATACGCCTCCGAGACTCTCGACCCTCTCGCGGAGGCCCGCAAGACCCAATGCTTCGGGTCCTGCGAGGGTGGGATCAAAGCCAGGCCCACTATCGGACACCTCGATGATCACCCGCCCCGCCTCGCAAGCGTGGCGGACCGCCTGGCCTGCGCCCCCCGCGTGACGATAGGCGTTGCTGAGAGCCTCTTGCACGAAACGATAGGCACAGATCTTGCCCGAGGGCGAGAGCTCACAGGGCTCGTCGGAGAGCGACTGTCGCACTGTCGCACCGGTACGCTGCTCATGGGCCTGCGCAGCGTGGGCGATGACGTCCCGCGTGCGCTGCGTTTCGATATGCGGAAGAATGAGCCCCCGGCAGATGCTTCTGATCTCGTAGAGAGCTTCGTCCAGGCTCGATTTGATCGTGTCGATCTCGCGGTCACGGCTTTCGGGCGAAGCGCACGGTGCGAGGAGGGCCGAACCGTCCAGCTTCATGGATGCCAGTGCGACCAACTGCGCTGGACCGTCATGCAGATCGGCGCCGATGCGCCTGAGGTAACTCTCGTTCAGCGCGACTGCACGCTGTGAGGCGCGCTGAACGCGAGCGTGCAGCAGCCTGTTTTGGGCAAGTAGTCCTGAGAGCTCAAGAACGCGAGCCCTCAGAGCATGACTTTGTTGCGTGATCGTCCGGCTGCCGCGGAAGACGATCGCGGACAGCACCAGGAAAAAGCCCAGCGTTGCCGCCGCGACCGCAAGCCAGGACCAGACGCGTGCCCATAACAGACTGCGTTCGAAATCGGTCGCGATCTCGTAGAACTCGGATACGGCCACGACCTCACCGGACCATGGCTGCAGGACGGGGTTGTATATTTCCAGCAGCATCTGGCCGCTTTCGCGCTCTCTCTTGCTCTCGATGTCGTCGACCTGATTGAATTCAGCGACCATCTTGCCGGCAAAGGCTGTTTCGAGATTTGGGCTGGGCTCGAAGCGCTTGCCCACGAGGCTCCTGTCGTTGGCATACAGGATCGTCCCGTCTTTGCCCCAGAGCCGAAAGGACACCAGTCGTTTGCCGAGCGCCCCCTGTCCCAAGGTCTCGTCCAGAGCATGCGCGACCGGATCGGATAGCGCCTCGTTCTTGCGCATGTCCGGCAACAGCGGCGCAATCACGCTGTCCACGTAAAGCGCTGTTGAGGCGGCGGAGTTTCTGGTGACACTGTCTTCAATGACACGCGTCACCACAATCCCGACCAAGGCCATGGCAATCAGCGACACCAGGCCGCCGATCAGCAGGAATTGCGCCGCAAGGGATTGCGAATTCCAATAGCTAACAAGTTTTCGTCGTGACCACCGCACAACTCACCCGAAATGCCCAGCCGCATCGAAGGAGCAACGGTGCTCTCTTTCTCTCCAAAGGAAAATATTGCAGCCTAGGGATGCGTCAATGGTCGATGGAAGTTGCGCGGCGCCGAGCCAAATCGACGCAGTTGAGCCAACTGCGCGAATTCCGCCATGATCGGCGATAGAGATGGCAGTCGTCGCCAGTGAGGGGTCTAGAGATGCGTCGATTTTCCGTGTTGCTCGCTGCGGCCGCCCTTGTGGCCGGCGCGAACCTCGCTTTCGCGAAGCCGCCGGTCGACCTGCACAAGCCGAAGCCCGTCCAATCGGCAGAGTCCAGACTGGTCGAGCCGACGCTGCGTCTTTCCCCATCGGGGAGCCCCGCCGGCCGCGTGGCGCTCACCCTCGACGCTTGTGGCGGCCAGACCGACCACAGAATCCTGGATGCACTGGTTGAGAACCGGATTCCCGCAACGGTTTTCGTGACCGGCATTTGGCTGAAGCGTAATGCCGAGGCGTTTGCGATTTTGCGCGCCCATCCCGAGCTGTTCGAGATTGAAAATCACGGCGAGCGCCATGTCCCGGCTGTCGGCGCGCCGGCGACCATCTATGGCATCAAGGCTGCCGGGAGCCGGGAGGCGGTGACGAGAGAGGTTGAAAAGGGCGCCGAGCAGCTTCAGGCGGCGGGAGGGTCAGCGCCGCATTGGTTTCGGGGAGCGACCGCCAAATACGACAGTTCGGCGATCGCCGTGATCGGCAAGCTCGGCTATCGAATCGCCGGCTATTCGCTGAACGCGGACGGCGGTTCGCTGCTCGGTGCTGCATTGACCGAGAAGCATGTCGCCAACGCCAAGGACGGCGACGTGATCATCGCCCATATCAATCAGCCGACCCACTCTGCAGGAGCAGGGCTGGTAAAGGGCTTGCTCGAACTGAAGGCGAGAGGCGTGACCTTTGTCCGGCTCCAGGATGCCGCGGAGGTGGCGGGCTCTTAGACCACGATCCCGCTATCGGGCAAATGATGCTGCAAAAACAAGGGCGTTAGAGCCGGATGAGTGCCGATTTGAATTCGTCCTGCTTAAACGTGATCTTTGGTCGGCTCAATAGAAGTTGACGGTGACTGGCCGGCGGTTCATCTTGACCTTTCGACATGCCGCAGGCGAGCCCAAGGCATTGCGGTCATCGAACGAAAAGCCGGGGTCGCGGCCCGGCTTTTCGTTCGCCACGCTCACGGCAGATCTGGCTCCGCAATTCCGATAGGCATGCCGCGCAGAGAATAGGCATGCCGCGCAGAGAAAGCGCACATAGGTCCCTTACCGGTCACGCGCTCTCCGCGACGAGTTCGACAAGCTACGAAGGCCTGCCTACTGCGTCTCGATCTCCACGCGGTTCGGATAAAACGCGCCGTAACCCTTGATCTCGGCCATCTCGTCATAGGGATCCTGATACGCCCACATTGCATCCGCGGCGCCGTCCTTCACGCTCCAATAGCTGGCGTCGCCCTTGAACGGGCAATGTGTGCTGTTCTCTGTCGCGGACAGCTTGCCGAAATCGATGTCGGCGAAAGGAATGTAGATCACGCCCGGATAGGTGTGCTCCTTCAACAGCAATGCGCTGTCTGAGGAGGCGATGGTTACGCCGTTCGATCGCACCGTGACGTGCTTGCCGAGTGGTTCGACGGTGATGGTATGCTCAGGATGGTTCCTGAAGCCGGGCGATGGGTTCCGGGCGGTCTGCGACATTTCCAACTCCCAAGGAAAAGTTTGATGTGGGGCCTGCTCCCTCGAATTCAAGCGGCCCCGCGCTTCTCTTTGGCGGCCCCGACTGGCGTGTCGTGAACGAAACGAACCTGCCGGTACTGCAGGCCGCAGTCGAATACCCGGCCCGATCTTCAGGCGGCCGTGCGGAAGACGTCCACCAGGCCGGCATAGGATTCGGCGATCCTTGCCAGCGGATTCGTGCTTTGATCGACCGGCTCGACGCGCATCAGGCCGCCGCCCGGAGGCATGATGACCAGCGCGAACTGCTTTTCCTCGCCGCTGCCGATTCTCACGGCAGCGACGCGTTGGCAGTCCTCATTCTCCATGCGCATCTCGAACAGGATCTCTCCTCCGGTCGACTGAAGAGCGGTGCGAATCGAATCCTCGAAGCTCAGAGAAATGAGGTTCTGGTTGTGCAGCGCGAGTTCCAGTTCGACAGCCTCGAGCGAGTTGGTTTCCGCCGTCGCGGCCAGACTGCCTTGGGCAGTAAGCCGCTCGGCCAAAGCCGATTCGGATGTCGCGAGTTCGGTGCTGGAAGGGGCGTCCATGCCGTCTCTCCTGTCGAAACCTGTGCACTTCACCCCGCCTACCCATCCTATGTGACGTGACGGCAGGCTGCAATATGGCCGGTTGCTAATGAGCCCGGTTGGTAATGAGCCTTGTGGCGGAGGTGTTGCGTTCCGCTAGTGTCGCGATTCTGAAATCGCTCAAGGTCGATCTGGACAAAAGCCGGCTTCACTTCACAATCGGCTCAGTGCCAGCTTGGGAGGAGAAAATGCTGGGATTGATGCAGGAATGGCCGCTTTCGTGCCACAAGATACTCGATCACGCGGAGCGCCAGCACGGCAATCGTGAAATCGTGTCGCGTTCGGTCGAAGGGCCGATCGTTCGCACAAGCTACCGTGAGCTCCGCGAGCGCGCGCTGAAGCTTGCGCAGCGCCTCGAACGCGACGGCTTCAGGGAGGGCGACCGCATCGCGACGCTCGCCTGGAACACGGCACGGCATCTGGAGGCCTGGTACGGCATAATGGGCATGGGCGGCGTCTACCACACGCTCAACCCGCGGCTCTTTCCCGATCAGGTGGTCTGGATCATGAATCATGCCGAGGACCAGGCCCTGTTCGTCGATCTCACCTTCATGCCGATCGTCGAGAAGTACTGCGGTGCCGTAGGGTCGGTACGCAGGGTGATCGTGCTCACCGACGCCGAGCATATGCCGGAGACCAGCCTTCCGCAGGCGGTTTCCTACGAGGAATGGCTCGGCGAGGCGGACGGCGACTATCAGTGGAAGGCGCTCGACGAGCATGCGGCGGCCGGCATGTGCTACACGTCGGGCACGACAGGCGATCCGAAAGGGGTCGTCTACAGCCATCGCGCCAACGTGCTGCATGCGATGATGATCGCCATGCCGGACGCGATGGGGCTGTCGTCGCGCGACACGGTCATGCCGGTCGTGCCGATGTTCCATGCCAATTGCTGGGGGCTTGCCCAGGCGACGCCGATGGTCGGCGCCAAGCTCGTCATGCCCGGCTCCAGGATGGACGGCGCGTCGATCTATGAGCTCCTCGACACGGAAAAGGTGACGGTCACGGCGGCAGTTCCGACGCTCTGGCTGATGCTGCTTCAACATCTCGAGGAAACCGGCAAGAAGCTGCCCTATCTGAAGAAGGTGCTGATCGGCGGTTCTGCCTGCCCGCGCGCCATGACGAGGAAGTTCCAGGACGACTACGATGTCGAGGTCATCCACGCCTGGGGCATGACCGAGATGACGCCGGTCGGCACGCTCGGAACGATGAAGCCGCAATATATGGATCTCGAAGGCGAGGCTCGGCTCGACGTAAAGGAAAAGCAGGGTTACGCCCCATTTGGCGTCGAAATGAAAGTGACCGATGACGAGAATCGGGAGCTTGACTGGGACGGAAAGACCTTCGGCCGGCTGAAAGTGCGTGGCTTCGCGGTGGCGGCCTCCTATTACGGCGGCGCCGGCAAGGAGCAGTTCGACGAGGACGGCTGGTTCGATACCGGCGATGTCGCCCATATCGACGCCGGCGGCTACATGCAGATTACCGATCGCGCCAAGGATGTGATCAAGTCGGGCGGCGAGTGGATATCGTCCATCGAGCTCGAGAACCTTGCGGTCGGCCATCCCGACATTGCCGAGGCGGCCGTCATCGGCGTGCCTCATTCGCGCTGGGCCGAGCGGCCGCTGCTGATCGTCGTTCGCAAGGCGGGCCGGGAAATCTCCAGGGACGACCTGCTTAGCTTCATGAACGGCAAGGTCCCCAAATGGTGGCTTCCGGACGACGTAACCTTCGTCAGCGAGATACCGCATACGGCCACGGGCAAGATCCTGAAATCGGCGCTGCGCCGTCAGTTCAGGGATTACAAGCTGCCGACGGATTGACCCAGGCTGTTGGAATGGCTGCATGAGGCCGGCGTCGTTTCTTCCGGCAAATGCCGCATGAGTGCTATGTTGCTGGACGAAGCGTTGCTTTGACCATGCCGAGTGAAGCGACTAGAAAACCGCTTCGCTCATTTTCGAGGTGCCGCGATAGATGGTAGTCCTGGCTGAAAGGCGCTCGTCGCGGTCGGCGGTTTGGGCGGGCCGGCTGGCGCGGTTTTCTGCAGTGCTGTTCGTCGTATCCGGCCTCGGCCATCGGTTAGGGCTCATTGAAACCATAGGCTTCTTCTGGCTGCTCGGCCTGATCGGCACACTGGCGATTGCGGCATTGCTGCTGGCGGCTGCCGGCTTTTACCGCCTGTGGACCTATGGTGAGCGGGGCGGCATCAGCTCGGCCTGGGCCGTGCTCATCGCGCTCGTGGTTCTCGCGCCGTTCATGGTATCGGCCTGGCGCGTCTATGCCTATCCACAGCTCTCCGACATCTCGACAGATATCGCCGATCCGCCGCCGCTCGATGCCGCGGAGAAATCGCGCACGGCGGACATGAATCCGGTCGCGCCGATCTCGGCAGAGCAGGGGGAGATGCAGTCGGAGGCCTATCCCGACATCACCGGCCGCCGCTATCCGCTTTCGGCAGACCGTGTGCAGCAGCTCGCTGCCGATCTTGTGCTCGCCAATGGCTGGAAGTTCATCCAACCGCCGACACCGGCGCTGGCGGGTGGTGATAGCTACATGGAGGCGCTGGCCAAGACTGCGTACCTGGCTTTTCCAGTCGACGTCTCGATCAGGATAACCGACGAGGGCGACACCTCTTACGTGGATATGCGGTCGGCCTCGCGCTACGGCCGCCACGATCTCGGCGACAATGCCGCCAGGATCAATGATTTTCTGGTCGCGCTCGACGCCGCGGTCGCTGGTGCGGCCGGCGTGCGGGCAGCGGAAGAGCCGCCGCCGGCTCCTTCGGAAGTGCCAGTGCCGTCGGCGCCGCCAGCTGATTAGGCTCGAAGCGCATAGGTCGCTTCGAGAGACGGCTCGCCCTCGGCCGCGATCACACCTCGTTCCCAGAGGTCCTCGAGATGGGCGAGCACCGAAAGACCGGCTGCGCCGTGCAGCCTGTGATCGGTGTCCCGATAGATATTGCTCACCATCTCTGTGATCGTGCGGTCGCCGGCTGCGACGCGCCCGAGGATCGCGCGTTCGCGCATCTTGCGGTGGGCCTTGAGCCCGCGCACGAACTTGGCGGGTTTCTCCACCGGCCCGCCATGGCCGGGAAAGTAGATACTGTCGCGCCGTTTGAGAAGCTTGTCGAGCGAGCTCATGTAGTCGGCCATGGCACCGTCTGGAGGTGCGACGATGGTGGTCGACCAGCCCATCACATGGTCGCCGGAAAACAGGATACCTGTTCCTTCCAGCGCGAAGGCGGCATGGTTGGCGGCGTGGCCGGGCGTAAGGATAGCCTTGAGCCGCCACCCGTCGCCCTCGACCGTCTCCCCGTCGGCGAGCCTGATATCGGGCCGAAAATCGAGGTCGCCGCTTGCATCGAGCCGGTCGATCTCGCCGCTCCTCATAGCCCGGGCGGGACGGTGCGGGCCTTCGGCCACCGTAGGTGCTCCGGTGAACGTCTTCAGCTTGTCGGCAAGCGGCGAGTGGTCGCGATGCGTGTGCGTGATGAAGATATGGCTGACGGGACGCCCGTCGATCGCCTTCATCAGGGCGGCAAGATGCGTCTCGTCATCCGGCCCGGGATCGATGACTGCCAGCCTGTCGCGACCGACGATGTAGCTGTTGGTGCCATGAAAGGTGAACGGGCTTGGATTGTTGGCAGTCAGCCGCCGCACCCCCGGCGCGATTTCGACCGCCGAGCCATAGGCCGGCTCGAAGCTGAGGTTCAATTCGAGCGCATCTTTCATCTCGCCTCATCCACTCTGCAAACCAGCACTACGCCGGGACAGTCTGCCTTCTCGCACGGAAAGGCCGAGCAGTTGCAAGGTGGGTGTCGCGGAAAAACCAACTGTTCCCGGCACTTCCCCGGCAGCTTCCCAAACGAGTTGCCGCTTAGCATGGAAGCCCATATACCGAAATCGATGATCCTGAGCCGGCAGGCTCGTGAATAAAATCGAGGATTTTCATGGCATCCAATGTCGCAGCGCGTCCGCTGGTTTCGATCGCAATTCCGGAAGGCGGCGCTGCGCGCCTGGCCCTGCGGTTCTTCCCGGCTGTCGGCGGCTCGTTGCTGCCCTGGCTTTCGCCAAGGAGACTGGCCGCAGCGCAAATATTCTTTCAGGCGGAAAACTGAATTTATTTCATCGGCTTAGAGATACGCTAGCAGTTTGAAGGCGATCCGGCTAAGGAGGATGGCCTCAAGAGGGGAATTGTTATGGATTTGTTTGAGAAGGCGAGGTCGAGCGGACTCCTTCGCCACCTCGGCATCCTCCATGACATGGTCATTGCCGCCGCGGCCTTCTTCGTCGCCTATGTCACGGCAATCGGCTGGACGGCCGCCTCCACGGACGTGACCGTCTATCACAAAACGCTGATCTTCGTCGCGGCAGCCGCCGTTATTTTCTTCTTCGTCTTCTCGTTGCAGCGCGGCTCCTGGCGCTATGTGTCGATCCCCGAATTCCTGACCATCGTCAAAGCCTCGCTCGTCACCTCGATCCTTTACACGTTCGGGTCGTTTCTGGTTTCCCGAGGCTTCAACTTTCCACGGCAGGTGCCGGTGCTTGCAACTTTCTATCTCATAGCGGGGCTGGCTGGACCTCGTCTCGGCTACCGGCTTTTCCTCGAGGGCGGCATTTTGCCGATCTCGACGCTGAAGGTGCCGGCCAGCGCTCTGCGCCATGTCCTGCTGCTTGGTCTCAACGACAGTGCCGAAAGCTTCATCCGGTTGACCCGCCGCGGTTCCCTTGCCGGAATCCGCGTCGTCGGCATTCTCGATGAGGCGCCGCAACGGCACGCCCGCTCGGTGCAGGGCGTCAGGGTTTACGGCGCGCTATCGGATCTGGAAGAAGTGGTCGGCAAGCTCGGGCGCAAGGGGATAAGAGTTGCGGAGCTTGTCATCACAGAGGCTTCGCCCAGCCGCCAGCGGCTCGGCCAGATCGTCGAGTTGGCGACCAGCCTCGGTATCAAGGCATCGCGCCTGCCGGATTTGGCCGAAACATCGCAGCTCACCAGCAATTCGCTGCTTGAGCCGAAAGCGATCGAGCTCGGCGACCTGCTTGGCAGGCCGGAGGTTGCGACGGATCTTCCCGGAATAGCCAGCCTGATCAATGGGCGGACCGTGCTGGTGACGGGCGCCGGCGGCTCGATCGGCTCCGAGCTGTGCCGGCAGATCGCGCTGCTGTCGCCGCGCCGGCTGATCATCACCGACAGTTCGGAGTTCCACCTTTATTCGCTCGACATCGAGCTGCGCGAGAAGTTCAACGGCTTGCGCATCGAGACGCAGATCGTCGATGTTCGCGATGGCGCGCGCGTGCGCGAGGTGTTCCAGAGGTTCAGCCCGGAGGCCATCTTCCACGCCGCTGCCTTGAAGCATGTGCCGCTGGTGGAGGCTAACCCGCTCGAGGCGATCAAGACGAACCTGTTCGGCACGAGGAACGTCGCCGATGCCGCGCTTGCCGCCGGTGCTGCGGCCTGCGTGATGATTTCCACCGACAAGGCAGTCAACCCGACCAATGTGATGGGAGCTACCAAGCGTGCCGCCGAGGCCTATTGCCAGGCCCTCGACATTTCCTCCGAGAAGACACGCTACAAAACCGTGCGCTTCGGCAACGTGCTTGGCTCGAACGGCTCGGTGGTGCCCCGCTTCCAGGAGCAGATCGCAAGCGGCGGCCCGCTGACGGTCACGCACCCCGAGGTCGTGCGCTACTTCATGACCATCCCCGAGGCGGTGCGGCTGGTGCTGCACGCCTCCGCCCACGCGCTGCGCCGCCGCAACGAACGCGGCAAGATCATGGTGCTCGACATGGGCGAGCCGGTGCGTATCGTCCAGCTCGCCGAGCGCATGATCCAGCTCGCGGGCCTCAAGCCCTATGCGGATATCGACATCGTCTTCACCGGCCTGCGCCCCGGCGAAAAGCTGTACGAGGAACTGTTCGATCCGTCCGAGGTGCAGAACGAGGTCACCGTGGATGGGTATATGATCGCCTCGCCGCGCATCATCGACAAGGCGCTGCTGGCGCGGGCGTTGGCCAGCCTTGAGTCGGCTGTGGCGCAGGAAGATGCCGAGCGTGCGCTTGAATTCCTGGCGCACATCGTACCGGAATATCGCAAGGACACGCGGCCGGTTCCGGACTCTGCTCCAAATCCGGGCTCTTTTAGCCAGCAGGTCTGAGTAGGAAGTGCTCGACTCTGACCGCGAATGTCGAGTGGCTATATCTCCATTCGACAACTCGACCGAGCGTTCGGCTGCCGACGCAACTGACTTGATCCACAGTTAAGTCTCATCGGTCCTGCTTTTCAATTCAGCTCGACCAGCGACCAGTGCCCGAACTGGTTGATCATTTTTCCTTTCGCCAGGATATGTGTCTCCACCGTGGGTGAGACAGCCCCCTTCTCAAGCACGACGTAGCGGGCGCCAGAACGAGCCGCAAGCAGATCGAACGAATCCGCTCCGTTGCGATTGTTAGGATCAAGCATAGCACGGTTCAATTTGTTCAGCTCTGCCCATTTGATCCATTTGTCGCTTCCGCTGTAAAACAGTGAATTGGCGTCGATCTTCAAAAAAGCGAGCGGCTGCAGTCCGGCATAGCGCACCGCCTGTCCCACAACTTGTCTGCCGATTGGCAGCACCGTCCCATTGCTCGGACGGCCGCGAAGATAGCTGATTAGCGCCGAAGCATCTGGATCCTGGGATTTGACATCATTTGTTATCGAGCTGATGCCGATGCGATCTGATATCCAATTGGGAAAGAGTCCCCACCAATATGCCACCAGCAAGATTGCTGCAGCAGGAATCGCTGGACGTAGCGGCGCAAGGCGGCCAGCGGCAAAAAACCTCGTTTCGACGAGTGTCAAGAGGAGCACAAAGCCGACAAGCACCGGCATTACGATCAGGCGCATCCCACGTATAAGATCGAGTTGAAATGGGGTTCTGCCCAGCCAATGGGCGATGGCCTGGTCGACCCAGGAAAGTCCAACTGAAGCTCCCAGGCAGCCCAATAGGAAAAGTAGGAAGAAATGACACGTGCGACGAAATTTCGATTGTACGAACGGCACAAATATTAGCCCCGCGAGTCCGGTTACCCATATGGGCCATGCCGTAACTCCGGTATCTCCAAGAAATTCTCTGACAGCGAGCCAAGCGTCATATTGGCCGGGAGCAAGTGACTTCTGGAAGTCCTTCAGTGCGTCTGCCTGGAGTTCGGTTACATTCGGTGAGTTAACCACTTCGCCTCCCGAGAAGGACGAAAAGAAACTAATAGCGAATGGAGTTGCCATCAAAACGAACACCAACCCGGCCGCAATGAGGACCGCAAAGTTGCGTCCAAAGCTTGTACGTGGACCTGCGAGCGCGAAGCTTCCTAGCCACAAGCCTGCAGCGCCCACTGGGGCGCTGACGGGGTGGACATAAATCGTCAGCCCGCACAGTGCGAACAAGACGGGAAGAGCAGCCAGCCGCGCGCCAAATGAGAGAAAGGCGATTATGAGAAACGGCAATAGACCGTCGTAAGCATTCCGAACGAGAGGAATCCAGTAAAGTCCGAACAGATCACTTCGACCCAAATTCCACACTGGAACGATGGTCATCAGTGCTAAAACGGAGGACCAGAGCCTGTTTCCAGTGATTCTCAATCCGAGAAGATAATACCCAAACAATTCAATCAATACGATCGGTATATACATAAATAGATAAGCTAGTCCGATGTCGTCTGTGTAGGAAGCAAGCGATTTTACGACTGGCACGAACGCTGAGATGTAAAAACGACTGGTGCTGGGATCGGAGACGACAAAATCGCTGGCAAGGCGGTCCGGATGGAGCTCGCCTGCGACCCATCCTGAGATGGTTCCGGCATCGGTATTCTGGATAATTGTAGGTGAACTATTTGCAGCGAGCAGCAGCAGCACTTCAAAGCTGGCGACGGCACCCAGAAGGGTCAATGGCAATGTATCAGCCCGGCTGAGGATCAGTTTATCAATTGGCCGAATGCTGATGCTTGGCAGCCACAGGCGAACTGCGACAGCGTCGAGGGCCAAAACGGCCAAAATAAGCCAGGCGGGAGGCGCGAAGCTGTATTCTGCCTGATACGTCCTTCCGTTGCTACGAGGGTCTGTTCTGTCAGAGGTGGAAAAATAGAGGGTTGCACCCCAATGGGAATAGCGACCGTTGCCCTCCGACACTATCTCTGAGTGTTGGCTATGTGGGTCTGTTAAGGCTGTTCCGTTCTCCTTCAAAACAAGGTCTGAGGCGTGGGACCCTGCTTTGTCACTGCGCAGATTCATTCCAGCTATCGGCGGAGCCCCCGAAATTGGGTACACGTATCCAAAGCCGCCCAAAGGGCTGATGAGGGTGGGATCAATGGTAATTGTTCGGCGGCTCAAACCGAAAGCCTGCAATGCTATCATGATAAGCGCGATGATAGTCCCTGCAATCGCGAGGCCTATAATTACGCGCTTGAAGAGGTTTTCACCTCGACTCGGAATCGGGCAGGAACAGGTCGAGGGCTGGTGCATCGGATTCCACTCGTAGGGAAAGCGCAAATGGATAGGCCGCGGGCCCATGCGCCAATACACGACGAGCTGCATAGTTCACAATGATCGCCATTCTTGTTCCAGTGACTTTTGCAACAAATGACCGGAGAAATCCGCGAGCTGCTCGGCCTACCTGCGGCTAGTTTGTCCGGGGCAATCTTTGAGTTCTCAACCGGCGTTAGAAGCGGCGGGCAGCATCGAGCGGAATCTTGGCTGGACAAACCAGCATGGGAATTTTATGTGCCAACGGTAGGTGCTGTAGGACGTGAGCTATCGAGCGAACTATCTCAGATCAAGCTCACTACTGCGGTCAAGCTGGAAGCAAGGAAGTCGGCCCCCGGCACAAAATCATGTCGAAATGCCAGAATGGATAGAACGTTTGCGTATGCGGATGGGACGATCCAAACTTGATTGCAGCTTCGTCGCGGAAGGCCGCCTATGACACGCTGCTTGGGGACACCAAAATAACTTCGTGGGATAGGTTCGCGCGTCCATTCTGCAGCTTCCCTGTGACGGACCGAAGCAAGGATCATGGACCGTGAATTGGGAGGGGAAGGAAGTGAACCAAGTCTGGGAGTTCGGTTCCATATCGACCACCAAGTATCGGCGGGAAGCCCTTTTTCTTTCCGTTATTGTTCCGATCTACAATGAAGAGGAAAGCATTCCGATCCTGTGCGAAAAGCTGTTTGGCGTCCTCGATCGCATGGGGAAGACATTCGAGATAATATGTATCAATGACGGCAGTTCCGATGCCTCGTTGACTGCCCTGCGAAAAGTTGCTGCTCAACGCAAAGAGCTGAAGGTGGTCAGCTTCCGCAGGAATTTCGGGCAGACGGCGGCTATGATGGCGGGGATCGACCATGCCGAAGGCGAGATCATTGTTTCGATCGACGCTGACCTGCAGAACGACCCCGAAGACATCCCAACCCTTCTTTCCAAGATGGAGGAAGGATTCGATGTCGTTTCAGGCTGGAGAAAGGACCGGCAGGATGCCCCTGTGCGGCGCAATTTTGTAAGCCGCGTCGCGAATAAGGTTATCTCCCGGATCTCTGGCGTTCGGCTGCACGATTATGGCTGCACGCTGAAAGCCTATCGGCACGATGTGGTCAAGGATGTTCGCCTCTATGGCGAGATGCACCGGTTCATCCCCATCTATGCCTCATGGATGGGCGCACGTGTGTGCGAATTGCCGGTGCGGCATCATGCGCGAAAGTTCGGCCGATCGAAATACGGGCTGGAGCGCATCGCGAAGGTGATACTCGACCTTGTCGTAGTAAAGTTTCTCGACCGCTACCTGGCCAAGCCGATCTATGTGTTCGGCGGCTTCGGCCTGCTGTCCCTCATTCTCTCGATCGTTTCGGGCCTGCTGATGATCTGGCTGAAGTTGTTCGATGGCATCTCCATGATCCAAACTCCGCTTCCGCTATTCTCAGCCATGACATTCCTGGTCAGTGTGCAATGCGTATTGATGGGTTTGGTCGCAGAGATCGTGGTACGCACCTATTTCGAAGCGCGAGACCGCAGGGTCTATAGTGTCCGCGAGACCATCAATTTTGGAGAGCGATAGCGATGTGCGGGATCGCCGGCTTTATCGGGAAGGGAGACGAAAGCGATCTCCTGGCGATGACGCGCGCGCTTGCCCATAGGGGGCCTGACGGCGAAGGAGTTCATGTCGACACGGATCGCGCAGTTTTCCTTGGCCACCGACGCTTGGCGATCCGCGATCTTGCCGGCGGCGTGCAGCCAATGTGGAACGCGGCCCGTACGGTCTGTGTGATCTACAATGGCGAGATCTACAATCACGAGGAACTGCGCACGGAGTTGACACGGGCGGGGCACGTCTTCGCGACAAGCCATTCGGATACCGAAGTCCTGGTCCACGGCTACGTGGAATGGGGCGCTGGCCTCGCGGAGCGGCTAAATGGCATGTTCGCCTTCGTCGTGCTCGATCTCGAGCGCCGGCAGCTCTACCTTGCTCGTGATCGCTTCGGCGAGAAGCCGCTTTATTATGCCCGGCTGCAAGGCGTTTTCGCCTTTGCAAGCGAGCTCAATGCGCTAACCCGCCATCGCCGGGTCGCGCCCACGCCGTCACAGCTCGCGCTCAGCAAGCTGTTCGCCTATGGCTATTTGCCCGCGCCGCATGCGCTCTACGAGAACACGGCCAAGCTGCCCGGCGGTCATTTTATGACCGTCGATCTTGATACGCTGGAAGTGCGGGTCCAGGCCTATTGGCGCTTCGAGCTTCAACCGGACGAAGATCTGGCCTCCCGGACCGAAGAGGATCTGGCGGAGGAACTGCGTCACCTTCTCGTGCAGGCCACCGGACGGCGGCTCGTCAGCGATGTGCCGATAGGGCTGTTCCTGAGCGGTGGCCTCGATTCCAGCACCATCCTCCTTGCGGCGGCAAAGCATATTCCTGCCGGCAGCGTCAGCAGCTTCACGATCGGCTTTACCGAGCCGTCGTATGACGAATCCGGCTTTGCACGCGCGGTGGCCGAGCACGTCGGGTCGCGTCACAATGAACGGATTCTCGACCTTGCGAAGGCGCGCGACCTCATTCCTGAAGTGCTCAGGCGGCTGGATGAGCCGCTTGGGGATCCCTCGATCGTGCCGACCCATCTGTTGAGTGCCTTCGCGCGCGAGCAGGTGACGGTCGCACTATCAGGTGACGGGGGCGATGAGCTCCTCGCAGGCTACGATCCATTCAAGGCGCTCCGTCCGGCGGCCTTTTACAGCTCCTTCGTGCCGGCGCCGCTGCACGACATTCTACGGATCTGCGCCGATTACCTGCCGCGCTCATCGCGCAACATGAGCCTCGATTTCAAGATACGCCGCACGCTGATGGGGTTGTCCCAGCCCGAATCCGCTTGGGCCCCGGCCTGGATGGCGCCGCTCGACCCGAAAAGCGCAAAACATTTATTCGAAGAGCCGATGCGCCCGGAGGAACTCTTCAGCGAAGCGATCGAGCTCTGGGAGACCGGACCGGCCAAGAATCGTGTGGATCGCCTTCTGCAGTTTTTCACAGTTTTTTATCTGCAGGACGATATCCTGGCCAAGGTCGACCGTGCTGCGATGATGTCCTCTTTGGAAACCCGCGCGGTGTTCCTGGACAATGACGTTGTCGAGTTCTGCCGCCGTTTGCCCAACCGGTTCAAATACCGCAATGGGCAGCGAAAATATCTGCTGAAGAAGGCGCTGGAGCCGCTGCTCCCGCGCTCGATCGTCCATCGCAGGAAGAAAGGCTTCGGCATTCCGCTGGCGGAATGGATGCGCAGCGTGCCCGAGACACCGCCGCTGCAGCCTGTGCCGGGCACACGGCTTGGCTGGGTGGAGCGGGCCTGGAAGGATCATCGCGCCGACCGCGCCGACAACCGGCTCTTTCTATGGACCTGGCTCAGTTTGCAGCAGGCGCTGCACGGGCCGGCGGCGGCAGCCTGAACATGGATCGTGCCGCTTACGCAGCCGAGGCAAAGATCGAGGCCAGCCATTGGTGGTTCGTCGGCCGGCGCCGGCTTTTTGCCAGGCTCATAACGCAGGCAGGCATTCCTGCAAACGCGGCGGTCGTCGACATAGGCACAGGCACCGGCGCCAATCTCAGGTTGTTGCGCGATATGGGCTTTACTCACGTCACTGGCATCGACCCGAGCGCGGAGGCGGCGCATTGGTGTGCCGAAAAGGGACTGGGTATGGTCCGCGAGGGCGACATAAGGGCGTTGCCTTTGCCGGACGGGTCGGTGGACCTGGTGCTGGCGACCGATGTCGCGGAGCATGTCGAGGACGATCACAAGGCGCTTTCGGAGATCTCCAGGGTTCTGCGCCCGGGCGGCCTCGCGCTAATCACGGTTCCCGCCTTTCCGAGCCTTTGGGGATTGCAGGACGAACGGTCGCACCATTACCGCCGTTACCGGATGGCACCTTTCCTTCGGCTGCTCGACCGGGCTGGTCTCCACGTGGAGAAAAAATTCCACTTCAACTATCTTCTGTTCACGCCGATATATTTGGCCCGTCGGCTGATAAAGCTCTTCGGCATTCAGCTGAACAGCGAGAACGAGGTAAACGGTCCGCTCCTCAACCGAGCACTTGGGCTTATTTTCAGGCTCGACGTAAGCACGGCCCCCTATCTCAACCCGCCATTCGGCGTCTCCATTCTCGCCCTTGCGCGGCGGCCCGGGGGAATGGATCAAACGGAAAGCAGGACCACGCCATGACGGGCAGCCTCACCGAACGCACGATCGATGATTTCGGCGACCAGTGGACTCGTTATACCGATAACGACGGCTATTACGCCTCGCCGGAGCTTCTGACCGATATCTTCGGGCCCCTCATGGCGCCCGAGGCGTTGCGCGGGAAACGGGTAGCCGAGATCGGCAGCGGAACCGGGCGCATCGTGGGCATGCTGCTCGCGGCGGGTGTAGCGCATGTTACGGCTGTCGAACCCTCGCGGGCGATGAGCGTCCTCAAGCGCAACACGGAGCGCGACGCGGCACGGATAACCTACCTCGAATGCCGCGGCGACCAACTGCCGCCGGAACCGCAGCAGGACGCGATCGTCTCAATCGGCGTGCTACACCATATCCCCGATCCGAAGCCGGTGGTCGCCGCCGCATATAATGCCCTGAAGCCAGGCGGCTGGATGCTGGCGTGGCTTTATGGGTGGGAAGGCAACGCTGCCTATCTTGGCCTGGTGCTGCCGATCCGCAAGCTGACCACGAAGCTTCCACATTCCATTCTTGCGCCCCTGTGCCACTTCCTCAACGCGATGCTCGCCGTTTATATCTGGCTCGCGCGCCATTTTCCGCTGCCGCTCCGCGGCTACATGACCGAGGTGATTGGCCGCTTCTCTGCGGAGAAGCGCTATCTCGTGATCTATGACCAACTGAAGCCGAGCTACGCCAAATACTATCGGCGCGACGAGGCGTTACGGCTATTGGAGGAAGCCGGATTCACGGACGTGAGGCTTCATCACCGGCACGGCTACAGCTGGACGGTGCTCGGGCGTCGTCCATTGGAGAACAGGGGTGCCACGCAATGACGGCCCACGACCTCCCCAATGCGCAGGAGGCGCACTACGAGGCGATTCACGACGCCTACGAGGCTCACTATTACGACCAATCCTCCATGGCCTATCGCCATCGGTTCATCTACCGGCCGCTCTTTGCCGGACTGAAGCTCGACGGCGCCTCGGTAGCGGATCTGGCCTGCGGCAGCGGCCACAACTCGCTCGCGCTTCGGCATTATTTCCCATCGGTTCGGACCACGGGCTATGATATTTCCGAGTCCGCCTGCCGTGACTACCGGCTCCGCACAGGGAGCGTGGCGCACCAGATCGACCTCACGAGAGAAGTGGAGCCGGCCGAAATCCATGACGCTGCGTTGATCATCGGTGGCCTACATCACTGCGTGGCCGATTTGGATACGACGCTCAAAAATGTGGCGCGCATGCTTCGGCCGGGTGGCCGCTTCCTCATGATGGAGCCAAGCGAGGACTTCTTCCTCAGCGCAGTCAGGCGCATCTGGTACAAGAAGGATCGCTGGTTCGAGGCAGAGACGGAAGCAGCCCTCGTGCACGACGAGCTTTCCAGGCAGGCCGCGCCCTATTTCGTGCCGGAGCGGGTGCTCCATGTCGGCGGTCCCGCGTTCTACCTCATCTTGAACAGCCTGGTCACGCGGGTGCCGCTCAAGCTCAAGCCGCGGATTGCACCGCCCCTATTCGCCGCTGAAAGTCTCTACAACAAGCTTCCGGGCCGCGCGCCCTTCGCAGTTTTCTTAGCGGAGTGGCGGCGAACAGAGACCCCAACTTAGGGCGTTGGATCTGCTGATGGGTGTGATCCGAAAACAGGCCGAAACTTTCCTGCGGTTTGTAACTGTAGGCCTGCTGACGGCCACGATCTACGCGCTTGTTCTCGCGGTTATTGCCCAGGGGACAGGTAAACCGGCACTGGGCGCGGCCGTTGCGTATGTCTTGGCAGTGGCTTTCAATTATTGGGCGCACTACGCATGGACCTATCAGACGGACCGCCCTCATAAATCGGCCGGAGCGCGATATATGATCCTCGCGGGCCTCATGTTCTGCATCAATGTTGCGGCAACTGCGTCGGTTCCGAAAGTGTTCAATGTTAGCTTTGTCGTCGTTCAGGGAGCATTGGCCGTCCTAATTATTGGCGTGAGCTTTGTTGTCCAAGGTCTTTGGGTTTACAGGGACCGTTGAATTACATTTGCTATCTACATTGGGTCAGGACAGCCTGATAACGGGCCACCGAACATCTAGACGTAGACTAAGCGAGTGAGTTGCAATCCGATTGAATCATTCTGCCAAGGCTTGGGCCAAGGGCGGCGGGTTTGACCAGGTCGTGCTGGTGGAGCGGGCAAAGTATTACAGGGGGGAGAAGCTGAAAGGTTTCTGACAAACGGGGATCCATTAATGTTAAGCGTTATTATCGGCTGTTGCTAAGGACTTGGTGATCCAGTTGGTCGACCCTTCAATAATTACCGCGTCTTGCGATCAGCTATGAGAAAATCAGTTCCTACTAAAATCCTTGAATTTGCCATCCGCGCTGTCGTTCTTGTCCTGCTTGGACTTCTTGTTGCTCGTCAGCTTGACGCTTTTACGAAGAACGACCCGCTTGACCCGAGCCTGATGCGGCCGGCGAAGGGCTATTCGTACCTGCTCGTTTTGCCTACCTCGTGGGGCGCCGAAGTCCTCTATCCATCCGACTCTATGGACAACCCATCCATCTCGAGCTCGATCCTACTTGAAAACAAGCACGCACTGGGGCCTCCCCATTCGGGCCATCAAGAGATTGCCGAGAAAGGTGGCGGGCGCTTCTCACACTGGAACGGTGGACTTCTCTTTTCGACGAGCGACAACAGTGATCCGCGCACCAACAGGCGAAACTACTCATTACAGAGTCGGCCAGCTATCGCGTCAATTACATTTCTTCCGCTGCTGTTGCTTGCTGTGCTTGTCATTGCGCATAGACGAATTAGCGACATACCTGAAGTGGCACTTGCGCAACGGATTTTTCGAGATGTGCGCATATCAAACACGCTTGTGTTCGCGGCGCTCTGCGCTCTGCAAACCTGGTCACTTATCCAAGATGGAACCCATGAATACCCGGATACCGGACTCTATGTAGCTGCGGCAGATGCTTTTATTTCAGGTGAGGCTTGGACATTCGCCTCCGTGGGTCCTGGTACCGACCCGACGCTGTTCCGGGTCCCCGGTTACCCGATCGTGATCGCTCTCTTAAAGCTGGTTGCTGGAGATCACTGGAAGCCCGCCCTGTACGGTTTCCAGATGGCAATCTCAGTCCTTGCGGGGTTCATCCTGTACCGGTCAGTGGCCCGAGTTGGTAAAAATCGCATACTGGCCCTGGCATTGACAGCAGTTTGGGCAATCGCTCTGCGAGAGAAGTGGGACAGGGCGTTGCTGTCAGATAGCTTGACCATATCCATTTCCACGATAGTCATATCTCAACTCGCCTTGCTCGCGATCGAGAAAAGAGACCTTAGATACATTGAGTGCGCACTGATTGGCCTGGCGTTTGCCGGTCTGTCGCTGCTTCGCGAAATGAATGCACTGATTGTTGTTTGCACTGTGCCTCTCCTTCTGTGCGCAGTCGGGCGCAAGGCCTTCGTGAGGATAGTGCCGCACTTGACACTAGCTTACATGCCGATGGTCTTCGCAATCCTAGCTGTGTTCGCATGGAACTATGGCCGCACCGGCCAGATCGTCTTCACGTCGGGGAGCGGTACAGCCCTTTTGTTGCCACTCGTAGAGGCCGACCAACAGAGCCAGGCGATTTTCACGCAAGATACGTTGCTGGATCGGGTTGCCAGGGCGCGGGTCCAATCTGATGGTTGGTCAGACACCAAGCGTATTTATTCGGAGTTGGTAGCAAACCATAATATGACGACGGTCCAGATTGCCAATCTGGCCCGAAGCCGTTACCTATACGAATGGTACAATAATACAAAGATCATGATGGAGAAAACGTTAGGTAGACTTCCAGTGTTAGTGAATGTGATGCTGCCGCAGGACGCATTGGGTATGCCGTACAACATATTCGTCACTGTCCTATTTTTCTCTTGCGTGACATTGTTCCCGATTTTTCTATCGGTTTTTGCACTTCTTTTTCAAGAGTCCCAACGCGAGCTTGCGATCGTCGCTTCGCTCCTTTTCATCTGTATAGGACCGTCAATTGCATATGCAGCAATACACTTGGAAGTCAGATACGTGTTGTTTACGATAGCGCCGCTTTTGGTTGTATTCGCCTTATCAGTAAGGGCGCTTCTAGCGCGAGGTCAGGCTAATCGCTCTTGCAGCGCTAACAGATATCGATGATATGCGGATATCGCCTGGGACGTGCAAGAACACGCAACGCAAGAGTCGGCCGGAAACGGTGATGACCGATCGACCGAAAGTGGGCAGGCATGCGGCACACGTCTGTCTGGCTGACGGGAGCCGTGAACGGCTATGCTGCAATACAGCACGAGCAAAACGCCTTCGACGAGCTGACTCTTTGCGTTACGTAGTATTTCCCCTCTCTCCCACCTAGCGCAGTCAGGGTGCCGATATCTGTGTCGTCGCTCTTTGACGCTCAGGCCTAGATCTGCGACTATATGGGGCGACCAGATTGAGTTTCTAGCAGGTGTTCGTCGGTACATTTTTGAAGATCGTGGGTGGGTTGGTGACGGCGGCCACGATGCTGTTCATTGTACTTGTGCTGCTAGTGCAACTCGGGGTCGTCAACCCGTATCCAACTCCCCCTAATGAGGCGATGAATCTCCCATATTTTGGCCGCTCGGCAGCGGTCGAGCTGGGCGAACTTCGCAGGCGTGACGGCGAGCCTCTGCCCGACTATCAGGAGCGGCTTGTTCACGGCGTCAATGCCTGGATGGTTCACTACTGGCCCGCCGAGGATCGATCTTTCGTTGGCGTGAGCCCATTCGACCTTTACCCGTTGTGGCTGAAGTCATTCTTTCCCGGCTACGAGCACTTTGCGGATTACGAGTTCATCACACCCGATCTCGCTTGGCACCGTGGATATGGATATTGTTCTCAAGTGTCCCGGATCGTGTACTCGGTCCTGCGCGATCAGGGCATTGGGTCGGTCGTCGTCCATCACCCTAATCACGTGGTGGTCGAATCAGCCGGCCACGTCCTCGACGCTGACTACGGCGTGTTCATCCCGCGATCCCTGAAAGAGATGCGAGACAATCTTGGCTTGGTCGATACCTATTACGGGCCCACTTTTCAGAGCATGGTTCCACTGCTGCGATCGATCTATCGCCAGGGCTGGATGGTCTCAGGCTCAGATGCGCAGTTCGATGCTGCTCGCCGAGTCGAGACCGAAGCCATTGTCTGGAAGTGGCGTTTGCTGGTGATCGCCCTGTGGGTTTCGGTCGCGGCGCTCGATGCAGGGCTCTGCTGGCCTCGCTTTTGGAGGTCGGTGGGGCCGATTCTCAGCAGCAGTCGCACCCGGTTCAGGTACATGCCAGCACGTCTCGCCCGGTAAGCTGGAGAAGGAGAAGCCGGCCCCTGTCGCTCCGATTGTCATAGAGCTGCGAAGCTGGAAACTGCAGTCAAACTTACCGGCAATATCAGCCTGATAGCCTAAATGGAGGGTTCGGCACACTGTATTGGCAGAAGCCGAGCGCAAAGATCGCGATACTTGCTGGAAACAAAAGAATGTCGTGCGACATCGTGAACAGGGCGGCTGCCGCGACCGGAAATTCCCACGTATCGCGCCTGGCCCATACATAGAAAGCGGCAGTGCCGACGAAGAGAAGCGGAATCAGAAATCCCATCCATCCGAACGCCAAGGCGAAGAGAAGATAGGTGTTGTGTGGCACCAACGCGTGTGCCTCCACAAGCCCAAGCCCAAGCCATGGTGCGTCGAAGAATCGGATCAGAGCTCGACGAAGCAGTAGCGACCTTGCCGAGGCGGAGTCCACCATCCCCTCCGTTAGCACGCGCTGATCCAACTCGATGAGTTCATCGCTGAATCCAGCTTCCTCGCCGTTCACCTGATCAGTCAGAATATCGATTGACGACAGGCTCCGCACAATGGCGTGTTTCGCCTCGCCGACACTGTGATAGGCACTGTCGGCGGCAACGACGAAGCGATCGTTGGTTGCCGTAGCCGTGCCGATCCAAAACACTGCCAGAAGGCCCGCTACTACTGCGCGCCTGTCCGGGATGAGTCTGTCACCCGATGGCCAAGCTTGGAGGAATTTGATGGTTGCCGGCGTAAGTGCCACGATTGTCACGGTCGCAGCGATAAGCAAGTTGGATCGTGACAAGGTCACGAAAACCCCCGCGGCCACCAAAACGACAAAGGACTGGCGCCATGCCTTCGGTACGGCGCGCCACGTGACAGCGGCGCCGAGGATCAGTTGTGCCGCCGCTACGTTGGGGCCTTGGGCGAGGCCTGCCGCCCGGCCCACGGAATTGGTGAAACCGTGCGGAAGCAGGATGTCGACAAGGCACATTGCGGCGCTGAATGCAGTGATTGCAGCCCCAAGGCGCAGGACGCGAGTGATCCCGCAGGCCGCCGACAAAACCGTCAGGCTGGCGCAAAGCCCCATTGCAACCAGATAGTTTTTCGCGACGAAGTCAACCGGATGGAGCAGGACAAATGCGGCTGAGATGAAGCATGTAACCAAGGCAGGCCATGTGCCGTCGACGATCTTACGTTCGTTGACGATGACAATGGCCGCGACACCAAGTGTCGCCAGCCAATATGCGTAGTAGACGGCCCGCCACCCTGGTAGGTCAGCAAGCGCTCCAGAGAAGAACGTGACTATATTCCCCTCAAACGCCACAAGCGCTGTGGCTGCCAAGCTGAAGGCAATGTTTCGCAATGCATTGCAATCCAGAGCCAAATCCCCCTGCATTTGTTTTCCTTTGCTTTCGGAGTTCGGCACCGTTGATGCTGGACCAATCATCGCCGCCCGGCCCGCAGCCGGCTCATGCACCTGATTTCCCCCTCTCTCGTACAACTGCAGCTTAGCTAATGTACACAGCGACCTCAACCGGCTCATTCGAAGCGATTGCCACGCAGATGCGCGGATGAGGCTGCGAAAGCTCTCCCGACTATCTGAGCTGGTATTCCGATAACTCAGGCGAAGGGGACACTGTGTGGAGTGGTGCACACGCTGCCGTGTTGGCTGAGCTGAGATAAGCCCAGTGCCAGCAGAACGATGCTGGACGGGAATAGCAGCACGTCATGCGACACGGCGAACAGGGCGGCGACGGTCAGGGGAAACTCCCAGTTTCCTGTCCGCATTGCCACCATAACCGCAATCACAACGAAGCCTGCGGGGACTAGCCATCCGAGAGCACCGAACGCCAGGGCAAGCAACAGGTAAGTATTGTGAGGTACCAGTCGGTGGGCCTCCTTCGGCCCCACGCCAACCCAAGGTGACGTCGCATAACGGATCAACGCTCTGCGGAGGAGCACTGACCGGGCAGCGGCGGAGTTTATCTCACCTTCGCTAAGGGCACGCTGATCTAGCTCTGGCAGCTCTATCGTCGCCCCCGGGGCTGCCAAGACGCTGAAGCTTGTGGCTCCCTGGACCGCTGCGGTAACCGCTTGTCCGAGGCTGTGGTAAGTGGCGTCAACGGCGATCAGGAACCGATCATTGGACACTACAGCCACCAATACCCACCCGACGAGGCCCGCGCCAACCCCTACGTCTCGCCATCTGATGGCGTCAACTCGCGGTCTATGCTTGATGAAGTACGTCACGCCGGCAGCCGCTAAGGCCATGGAGCCAACCATCAGGCAAGAGCGTGATAGGGTGGCCACCAGGGCGGCCCCCACCAACAGCAAGAAAGGCCACAGCCATTTGGGCGGAACGGCCCTCCATGCGACAACAGCCCCAAGCACTAACTGGGCAGCAGCCATGTTCGGTCCCTGGGCCAGGCCGGCGGCACGACCTGCGGTATTCGTGAAGCCTTCATCCAGCATGATGTCAACGAGACACATCAAAGCGTTGAACGCTGTGATTGCGGCCGCAAGGCGCAGGACGCGATCTGTTCCGATCGTCAGCGCCAGCGCCGTTATGCTGACGCAGAGGCCCATGGCGACGAGGTAGTTTTTTGCGACCCAATCAATTGGGTGAAGAATCACGAGGGCAGCCGAGCCGGTACATAACAACAGTACAGGCAAAGTTTTTATGGCAACCTTTCGATTGCATATCAGAGCTGCTGCGGCCGCGCCGAGTGCCGCAAGCCAAAAACCATAGTAGAGAGGGCGCCATGCCGGCCATGCTCTGAGTGAATCAGAGAAGAAGGGCACTAGATTGCTCTGAAACCCGATAATCGTTAGGGCAACCAAAACATAAGGTATGAAAGATAGTCCGGTGCCGCTGTATCGGCCTGTAGCGAATTCCGCCTGCATCGGCTCCCCCGCGCAGATTTCCCCCCTGATCATGCCATTTGCCCTCCCGGGGCGGCCCCAACGCCCGATAGCCGATCTAGGCCGGATCTTCAATAACTTGTGTACTATTCGAAAACGCTAATGGAAGGCTCTGCCGGCGGCGGCCACTCGGACACGCCTCTCGAGGGGGGAACGCATGACGATTACGCAACCGAGGCAAGCTGCGTTTGTTGGCCTCACCCGCGGGCCAGCGACACAAATTCGGCTCCGGATCGGGTGACGGCTTCCTTCGCATCTATCTTGGGCGCCCAATCGAACGTCCTGCGAAACAATGTCGAATCCACCTCCAGATCGCCGAGAAGGCTCTTCGCCGCCTGCTCCTTATTTAGGGCTTTGAGCGCAGCTTTCAGCACCACAGCCGGCACAGGCGGCAGGCGTTGCGGCAGTCCCATACCATGGCGCAGCCAGCAGAGTATTTCGGCCAAGCTTACGGATTCGCTGTCTGAAATCATATAGATGCCCGGGCGCAGGGCATCGTGAGGTAGGGAGATCAGCTTCAGCAGGGCGTCGGTCAGATTATCGACGGCGATCAGCGTGCGACGATTGCACACCCCGCCGAAGGGCAGCGGTATTCCGCTTGCAGCCAGGCGCTGCAACAGTCGCCAGTTTCCGCGCGCTGCGGCTCCGTAGACGAGCGGCGGCCTCAGTGCGATTCCACGACGACCTTCACCGCTGAATGTGAGCAAATGCCCCTCGGCGGCGAGTTTCGAACGTCCATAAGGGTTCGATGGGGCAGGGGGCAGCCGTTCATCGACCACGGTATCCACCGAATGATCGGTCACCGCGAAGACACTCGACATTAGAATGAAGCGCTTGACGCCTGAGATGGAGGCCTGCTCCAAAAGACGGGCGGTCCCGAGGTCATTCACCTTGCGGACCAATTCGTCCGAGACGCCTGATGCTGGAACCTGCGCCGCCAGGTGGACGACGGCCTGGCAGTCTTCGAGTGCGCGACTCCAGTCCGTCGAGGGTCCAATATCGCCGATTGCGAAGTACCGGCGATTCTGGTTGTGCTCGGCGTTTACGGTTCGGCCAGCCAGGTTGAGCCTATATCCGGCATCAAGCAGCAGCTGCACAAGGGAAGCGCCGATGAACCCGCTATATCCCGTGACAAGAATGCGCATGGATTATATTAGGTAACCCGCTGCATTTTTTTGGAAAGCTAGGCCGTGAGTTCCTGCCTCAGCCTACTGTACAGATGCGGCTCTAGCCGATCAGGCAGCCAGCCTGAATGTATATTCAGCGCACCCCGTACCCAGTAAGCCCAGACCGGCTTTCGTGTTGAGGGAAGAAAGCAGGGTAAACTCCGGGCCGACGAGGCGCGAGATCTCGGAGGGAGTGGCACTCTGGTAGGGGTATCCGCCCATCCAATCTACCGCGTCATAAAACGGGTTCATGCCTCTCTGTTCGCGATAGCTGCGGAATAACGAGCCCTTCAAGGCTCGAGCTCCTGTAAGTATAACATAGTAGCTATACACCATGACATTTTGGACAGGTCGTCCCGACGAGCAGTAAGCCCGCTTGAGATGTTGCCACATCCCGCAAAAGGGTGTCTTTGTATAAATGGCAATTATGAATAGTCCACCCGGCTTCACGCGAGCCTTCGCCTGCCGAACCGCTTCGTCGAGATCGCCAGTGTGATGGAGGACACCCCAGGAATAAACGACATCAAATTTCTGGTCGACAGCAGAGTGCAGGATATCGTCCCGGAACGCTTCGATATCAGCACCAAAACTCGCCGCTGTTCTCTTCGTCGTCTCAACGGACTTCGGATCATAGTCTACCGCGACAATGGGGCCAAACCCCAGCCTCGATGCCGCGACGGCATGAAGTCCGCTGCCGCTGCCGATATCCAGGAAGCTTTTGCCGGCCGGATCGAAATTTTCGGGCAAAAGCTTCTGGACGCCGATGCGCGCAAATTCCAGCTCGGTCTGGCTGATCCCTTTGGAGTAGTTGGACCAGTTTTGTCCGAATTCGAACCGTGTGTCTTCGGTTGCGATCATGCCAAGCTTCCTCTTCACGCGCCTCTGTGGAGCGGCGAGATCCTAATAGCACGATGCGCGTCGAAATCTACGGCAAGCCGGGGTTGAATGTGCTCCATGAATTCAGTACCAGCCGCGGCGCATGCATCAATCCAACATGAAGCCTCCGCTCTGTGAGGGTACAAGACCGATGCACATCGTGACGGTGGTCTCTTCGCTTGGCGGCGGCGGAGCCGAGCGCGTTGTCATCGAATTATCCCAGTATCTGTGCAAGCTGGGGCATGTTGTCACGATTTTAACATTAAGCGGCGAAGATCCAGACGCTTACCCTGTTCCGCCTAGTATACGACGTGAACGCCTCGAGATCCGCCGCCCGTCTCATTCCATCATAGATACGGTGTGGTTCTCGTTGAAGCACCTGAGGACAATGCGGCGAAGAATTGTTGGGCTTCGGCCGGATATCGTCCTGAGTTTCATCGATCAAACAAATGTCCGCGTCATTGCCTCACTCTTAGGATCCGGCATCCCCGTCATCGCTGCGGAACGAGTGGATCCCCGCTACAATGAGGTTTCTCGCGCCTGGCGTGTTGCGCGTCGCCTCACATATCCCCTGGCGTCCGCAGTTGTCGTGCAGACAGAATCAGCGCGAAGCTGGTTTCTAAAATGGCTACCTGTCCACAAGATATGTGTACTTCCAAATGCTATCAGATCGGGTGAGTTCATCCGGACGTCTGCCAGCGAATTGGACAAAACGGAGAAACGTGGAGGAACCATCCTTGCCGTTGGACGACTGACTTACCAAAAGGGGCACGATCTGCTGCTCGACGCGTTCTCCAGATCGAGCCTCGCTCGAGCCGGATGGCGGGTCGTGGTGCTTGGCGAAGGGCCGGAGAGAGCCAAACTCCTTCAGCAAGCAGCCGCTCTCGGTGTGGGCGACGCTTTCAGCGTGCCTGGTCGGGTATCGAATGTCGGCGATTGGCTTCAGCGCGCTGACATCTCTGTCCTGTCTTCACGATACGAAGGGTTTCCGAATGCGCTGCTGGAAGCCATGCAGATAGGGCGCGCCTGCATAAGCTTCGACTGCCCAAGCGGCCCACGGGATCTGGTTGCCCATGGTCAAAGTGGCTGGCTCGTTCCGGCTGAGGACGTAGACGCGCTTGCCCAGGCTCTTCAGCAGCTGGCGGCCGATTCCGACCTTCGCCGTCGACTCGGAACCGAGGCGGCCAAGGTCAACGATCGCTATTCCCAGGACCGCATTTATGGGCTTTGGCTGCGCATGATCGAAGCCAAAGCTCTAAGAAAACCTGAAAAACTTCGAAGATATTTGTTGAAGAGAAAACGTGTGAAAGCGGCGCGATCCAAAAAAATCCTGTTTGTGATCGGTATATTGGCCGTCGGCGGTGCTGAAACCCAGCTTGCAATATTGGCCGAGCAGCTTGTCATGCGTGGGTGGGCGGTTTCAGTTTACACCCTTGAACGCACGGGAGCGCTGGTTGATCGCCTTGAAAGCGCCGGGATAAAAGTTATTGACGGGGGCTATCGCCACCGATCCGTGCGAAAGATCCCAAAGCTGCTGTCTCTCGCGCGCTGCGAAATCCGGCTGATCCGGCATATCTTGGCGATCAGGCCGAACGTCGCTCATGGTTTTCTGCCGCTTACAAACTTCATGTGCGCTATCGCCGGCAGGGTTGCCTCCGTTCCCCGAATTGTTACTTCAAAACGCGGACTTGGCCGGCATCAAGACCGCCGTCCACGGATGAAATGGCTCGACCGAACCGCCAACGCCCTGTCGCATATCATAACGGCAAACTCGCATGCGGTGGCAGAAGACACGGTTAAGCGTGACGGAAACAAAAAGCTGCCCCTCGTTGTCATCCCCAACGGGCTTGATTTTAGCCGATTTGCAGAATCCCTCTCTTCCAGAGAGGAAGTGCGTCGCCAGCTCGGGATAGAGCCAACCGACATTGCAATCGTAAAGGTAGCAAACCTTATTCCCTATAAGGGGCATAGCGAGCTAATTCGCGCATTTGCAGCGATCGCGAGTAAACGCGTGGGGCTCAAGCTGTTCCTGATAGGGGAGGATCGTGGGCTCGGTCAGATGCTCGGGGATGAGGTGCGGCGCCTGGGCATGGAGCAACGAGTGACATTCATGGGCTCGAGGGATGATGTGCCTGCTCTCCTTGCCGCTATGGATGTCGGCGTCATGGCCTCCCATGAGGAGGGCTTTTCGAACGCATTGCTCGAGAAGCTGGCTGCCGGGTTGCCGGTCGTTGCCACCAAAATCGGAGGTAATCCAGAGGCGCTTGACCGGATGCCAGGTTGCGAGCTCGTTCGCCCCGAGGATCCGGATGACCTGGCGAGAGGCATGCTCAAAGTGATCGATGGTCTGCACGAAGCAGCTCCGCAAAGGGAGGAGAGGTCCCGGCGCGTTCGCGAACGCTATTCAGTCGAAGCGATGGTCGATGCCTACGAGCACATCTACCAGGTAGACACGAGCTCGATCGTCTGAATGGCAAATCCCGAGCCCTTTGTTCCGGACCGACAGATCGGCTATGGTGACAAGTCCTGGCGTTCGAGCAGCTCCGTTTCGGCCTGGTTTGGTCTCTCAAGAGAAAATTAGATGTGCGGCATAGCTGGAATTCTGGAAACGAACGCTTCCTCCGGTATCGACCGCGAGACCGTGCGGCGCATGACCGACTTCATCATGCACCGGGGGCCTGATGATGGAGGAGAATGGACCGATCCGGAAGCCGGTATTGGATTAGCGCAGCGACGGCTTGCCATCATCGACCTTTCGCCAGCGGGTCATCAACCCATGATTTCGCATAGCGGACGATACGTCATCGTCTTCAATGGCGAAATGTACAATTTTCGCGAGCTGCGTCAGCGGCTGGACAGCGAGACGAATATCGAGTGGCGCGGCCATTCCGATACCGAGGTTCTGCTTGCCGCGATCGAGCGCTGGGGCGTGAAGGCTGCTCTGCAGGCCTCGGTCGGCATGTTTGCGCTGGCATTATGGGATCGCAAAGAGCGTCGGCTGTTTCTGGCTCGGGACCGGGTGGGGGAAAAGCCCCTCTACTACGGGCGAATCGGAAGGCGCTTTGCATTCGCCTCCGAGCTGAAGGCGTTCCGCGCGCTTCCGTCCTGGAAGCCTGAGATCGACCGTGGCGCGCTTGCTCTGTTGATGCGCCACAACTATGTACCCGCTCCTTACAGTATCTACAAAGGCGTCCAGAAGCTTCTTCCCGGATGTCTCCTCACCCTCTCGAGCCCGGCATCCGAGCCTCAGGTCGAACCCTATTGGAGTGCGCGCGAGGCGGCGGAGCAAGGCCGGGATCGGCCTTTTGAGGGGAGTCCCCAGGAGGCTGTCACTGAGCTCGAAGCTTTGCTGCGGCAGTCGTTGAACGGGCAAATGATGGCCGATGTGCCTCTGGGCGCATTCCTTTCGGGCGGCGTCGATTCATCCACTGTCGTGGCACTCATGCAGTCGATGAGTTCGCAGCCGGTGCGTACCTTCACGATCGGTTTCCAGCAGACAAGCTATAATGAAGCGGATCACGCCAAGCAAGTCGCACAACATTTGGGAACAGATCACACGGAACTCTACGTCTCCGAAAAGGAGACCATGGACGTCATCCCGAACTTGCCCGAAATCTATTGTGAGCCGTTTGCGGATTCCTCCCAGATACCTACCTACCTTGTCTCCAGATTGGCGCGACAGCGCGTCACGGTTTCGCTCTCGGGAGATGCCGGCGATGAGCTGTTTTCAGGCTATACGCGCTACTCCGTAACTGACGCGTTCTGGAACAGGCTGTCCCGAATTCCCGGGCCCTTGCGGTCGGCCATTGCAGGATTGGCGACTCTTCCCGCTCCAGCTTTCTATGACCGGCTGGTCGGGCCATTGATGCCGCTGATGCCGGAGCAGTTCCGGTTCAATCGTTTCGGCGACAAGGTCCACAAGGGTGCGGAGCTTCTTTCGTTACGGACCCCCAATGACGTCTATCGGCGGCTCTGCTCGCACTGGGCAGACCCGAGCCAGATCGTTGTGGGAAGTGAAGAGCCGGCAACGATGCTGACGGGCCTTGAAGGGCTGCCAAGCTTGCAGGGCAACGTAGAGAGGATGATGTATCTCGACCTCAAGAGCTATTTGCCTGACGATATCCTGGTAAAGGTGGATCGAGCGGCGATGGCTGTGAGCCTGGAGACCCGGGTCCCGCTGCTCGACCATCGACTGGTCGAGTTCGCGTTCTCCCTGCCGCTTTCCGTGCTTCGGGCAGAAGGCACGACGAAATGGCCGCTCAGGCAAATTCTCTACAAATATGTCCCGAAGGCACTGATCGAACGACCGAAGATGGGGTTCGGCGTTCCCATCGGCGACTGGCTGCGCGGTGCGCTCCGTGACTGGGCCGAGGATTTGCTGAGTGAGAGGCGGCTGCAAGCGGATGGAATCCTCAGGCCGGAACCAATCCGTCATGCCTGGTCGGAACACCTATCCGGACGGCGGGACAACCAGTACCTTCTTTGGGATGTCCTGATGTTCCAGGCCTGGCGAGACAAGCAGCGAGAGTGCTGGCCCGCCATGGCCGCATGACAGGACGTGTTTCATTCTATTCGGCCGCTGAAGCGGTCGCGGGGAGCCTCTCCGACCGGGCGAACTGCGCTGCAAGGAACCACCTTTGCCAGCCTAGCCCCCACAACAACGCACCGACGACGGCGACAAAGGCAATGCCGCGCAGTCCGAGAGCGATCATGCCGGGCAAGTCGCCGAGCAAGGGGCGGAGCCCGATGTCCAGGAAGACAGGGATAACCAAGACGACAATGGACCGAAGCGCGGCGGCCGCGATGTCGGCCAGCACGGGTCGGGCATAAAATTTCCTATTCAACCAGATAAGCCAGATACAGGTCGCTGCGGTGACTGCAGCGGTCGGAGCAATGCAGATGACAACTAGGTCGTGAGCAAAGCCTCCGACCTTGGTCATGATCAGAGTTGCCAGGAACGACGCAACACTCGTAGCGAGGATAATCGAGACCTGCCGCATGGCTTGGCCGAGCTTTGCTATGAAGGTGCCGAAGGCGAAAGGGAAAAGCGATAGGCTCAGCACGGCCCAGATTTGGGCGACCTGAATTCCCAAGGCGCTGTCGAATGCGCCGCGACCCAGGAGCGTGTCTACGATTGCGTTGCCCATCAGGATGATGACCGCGCTCAGACAGAGCGTGACAAGCATCCCGACGCGGGCTAGCCGGCGCAACAACGAAACGATTTCGTCCTTTTCGTTCCGGGATACGAGCGCAGCAAAATGAGGCAAGAGAACGGTCCCCAGGCCCATCACCAGGACCTGCATGAGGGCCCAGTGCAAGCGCATGGCGTAGCCGAATACGGCGACCGCGCCCTCGCCCAGTTCGGCAGCCCGAAACTGGATCATCGGAGCCATCGCATTGGAGAGCATAACCGCAGGCAGCAGCGGCAGCGCCAAGACGAGGGTTCTCCGCACCTCGCCCTTTGCTGCGCGGGTGTCGATGGGATAGCGCAGCTTGAGCTGAAGAAGCGCTGCACTGACGACGAGAAGTTGTGCGACGCTCCCCAAGAGAAGCGTCCACACGAGAGATGACAGGCCAGATGTCGGCCACAGCAGAAGGGCTGCGACCGACACTAGGGCATTGAAAAGCGGCGCCATGGCGGCTGCCAGGAAACGGCCGTGGCAGTTCAGGATCAATCCGATGAAATCGGCCAGGATGATGGGCAGCATGGTCCAGCCGGCGACCTGGAGGGCATCTACGGACGTGGCCAGGAGACCGGGCGCGATGCCGGGCATGAACAATGCCAGGATGGTCTGAGGAAGCAGGAAGCATAGACTCGCGAAGATCGCCGCCAGGGTGAGCACAATCGCCAGCATCCGTGTGCGATAGGCCGCGGCGAGCCGCTCATCGCCAAGTGTCACCAGCGAGGTGTAGCGCCCGACAAAGCTGACCTGGACCCAGCTGCCGATCACGGTCGAAACAAACGTCGGCGCGATCAGACCGATATTGTAGGCGTCGACATCCAGCGAAGCGCCGAGGGAAGCTGCGATAATTGCGGTTCGCGCAAACGCAGCGAACTGAACCGCGACCCCGAGCAGCGTCACGGTGCGCACAGATCTGAGCATCGTCATATCCGGTCTGCTCAACAGGAAGGAGGGCGCAACTGGCGCGCGCTCACTTCATCACTCCTGTGACACAGTAGATCTTTGTCTCGCCACAAACTCGCTGATTTTGGTCTTCCTGCCTTCTATCGCGACATTCCGAAACAAGAATTCCGTACATGCTTCGCCGGTCGAGATTTTGGCAAGTTTAAACCGATGCTTTTCCTCAAGGCGATCCACGACCTGCTGGTCATCGGCATACTCCATCGGCCAGCCCCCGAGCCAGTCCTTCACATCAGTCATATAGCTCATGCCACGCTGTTTTTTCTTGTCGTAGATTTGCTTAAGAAGCAGCGGTAACCGCAGCGGATTCCGACGTAAACCGAAGCGCCACAGATACCAATATTCCATCCTGCGCCTGGATTTGGCATCGGCCGCGTTGTAGCGCCGCTTCACATCGAGCCAGAACTCCGGTGAAGGTGTGGCGACGTTTGATGAATAAAGCGCAATAAAGAACAACCCATTATTGGCCACTCTCTGGGCCGCATTGTCGATGGCCTGCCACATGGAGCCGGTATGGTGCAGAACGCCCCAGGAATAGACGATGTCCCAAAGCCCAAGATTGCCCATGTAGCCGCTGTCCAGAACATCCCCCCACTCGACAGTCCAGTGGGACGGAGATTTCGCTAAGCCCTGCAATTTCAGGGTTGTCTCTACAGAGTTCTTGTCGAAATCGAAGGAATGGATGCGCCGGGCGTTTGCTTGAAGTGCAGCCAAGGAGTGTAAGCCGCTCCCACAGCCAATGTCGAGAAAAGTGAGGCCACTCAAATCCTGCATGTCCAGAAATTTGAGAAGGGCCATTTGTGCCTGGTCGAGCCGCTCCTTGGAATAGTGCTTGTCGATAAAATTTTTCCAGTTCGCGCCGAATTCGTAGCGTTGTGATGTTTCGGCCGAGTCGTGTTGTGACATTGTGTTGCGCTCCCACCAAGTCAGCGTCGTTGGCTTCCGGCAGTGCTTAAGTCGTCGGGCATATGCGGTCAACGTGAACCGACATAAACTCGTTTTGCTGGTGGGGCTCACGGGCACCGCGGGACCGCATATCGGCGGGCGCCTGCTGTGCCGTGGCATAGCGCCACACGGAAGCTTCGGAGAGAGACCCAGGCCGCGTCCCGAGTGGCCGGGGTCGCATCGCGAGGGCCCAGGTTAGAGCGGAGCAAGCCGTCCCGCAAGTCGCTTGCCAAGTCCTGGCTGTAACTCTACAGAACCCTGGCAAAGGGGGGGTGGGTGTCCCCAGCCTCGACCTTACAGCCCAGGGGATCGAATGGCGTTGATAAGCATCAGCGAAGTGAGGATCGCAATCATCGGCCTTGGCTACGTGGGGCTACCGCTTGCCGTGCACATGGCTCGGCATTTTCCGGTAATCGGCTTCGACATAGACGAGACACGTATCGCTGAGCTCAGGCGCGGGCTCGACCGCACTCGCGAAGTGACTCCTGAGGAGTTTTCTGCCGCCACACACATACGCTTCTCCAATGATTTCCAGGCATTGCGGGAGGCAAATTTTTTCATCGTGACCGTGCCGACACCGATCGACTCGGCGCTGCAGCCGGATTTGCGTGCTCTTGAGAAAGCCTCGGCCACCGTCGGTAGGGCCCTGAGCAAGGGGAGCGTCGTCGTATACGAATCGACTGTCTATCCGGGCGTGACCGAAGACACATGTGTGCCCATTGTTGCGCGTGAGTCCGGCCTCGTTTTCAACCGCGATTTCTTCGCGGGGTATTCGCCCGAGCGCATCAATCCAGGCGACCATAAGCACCGCCTGCCAGACATCGTCAAAGTGACCTCGGGGTCAACCCCGGAGGCCGCCGACCTTGTCGACCAGGTATATGCGCGAGTGGTAAGCGCAGGCACCCACAAAGTAAGCTCGATCCGCATCGCCGAAGCATCCAAGGTCATCGAAAACATCCAGCGCGACGTAAACATCGCCTTGGTCAACGAGCTTGCCCAGCTCTTCAAGCGTTTGGGGCTCGAGACGCGCGAGGTACTCGGTGCTGCTGGGACGAAATGGAATTTCCACCAGTATTCGCCCGGCCTCGTTGGTGGACATTGCATCGGCGTGGACCCCTATTACCTTACTCACAAGGCGCAATCGATCGGCTTCCATCCTGAAATGATCCTGGCCGGTCGGCGCATCAATGACGGTATGGCCGAGTGGGTGGCTCTGGACGTGGTCAAGACCATGCTGAAGCACAAGATCGAAATCGGTCGATCCCGGGTGCTGGTCATGGGCATGACCTTCAAGGAGAATTGCCCCGACATTCGCAATACAAAAGTTGCCGATCTCATAGGCGAGCTGAAAAGCCTGGTTCACGAAGTCGTCGTCTATGATCCTTACGTCGATCCGGAAGAAGTCTTTGAAGAGTACGGCATCGAAGTTGCAACGCACATGCCGGACGGGTTGTTCGATTGCCTGGTGCTGGCTGTGCGACACGACCAATTCCGGCAGCTCAGCGCGGAAAGCATGCGCGGATCGCTCACAGCGGGCGGGGTGCTCTACGATCTTAAGCAGGTTCTGCCTGTTGGGGCGAGTGATGCGCGCGTCTGAGCGCCCTTTGCTGTGTTTTAGATAAAATTCGGGACCGAAGGATGAAAATTCTTGTCACGGGCGCAGCGGGCTTCATTGGATCACATACGGCAAGGGTGCTACTCGACCGTGGCGACGAAGTTGTTGGGATAGACAACCTCAACGATTACTACGACGTCAATTTGAAATTGGCTCGGCTGTCACGCTTGACACCCAGCGCAAGATTTCAATTTGTCAAATGCGACCTGGCGGATCGCGCCGCTATCGAGAAAGTCTTTGCGGAACACCGCCCGCAGCGAGTCGTCAATCTGGCTGCCCAGGCGGGGGTTCGTTACGCGCTGGAGAATCCGCATAGCTATGTTGAATCCAACCTCGTCGGGTTCCTGAACATACTGGAAGGGTGCCGCCACAACGGCGTCGAGCATCTGGTCTATGCCTCATCCAGTTCGGTATATGGTGCGAACACAAGATTGCCGTTCAGCGTGCATGATAATGTCGATCACCCGCTGAGCCTCTATGCCGCCAGCAAGAAGTCCAATGAACTGATTGCACACTCCTACGCCCATCTATTCCGATTGCCGGTGACCGGTCTGCGCTTCTTTACCGTCTACGGCCCCTGGGGGCGGCCGGATATGTCGCTCTTCCTCTTCACCAGGAAGATCATTGCAGGCGAGCCGATCGACGTTTTCAATTTTGGTGAACACGCGCGCGATTTCACCTATATCGATGACATTGTCGAAGGGGTCGTTCGGACACTCGATCGCGTTGCGGAGCCCAACCCCGATTGGAGCAGCGATGCTCCGGATCCGGGCACGTCGGCAGCGCCCTACCGCCTCTACAATATCGGGAATAACCAGCCTGTGGAGCTGATGTATTTCATCGAGTGCATCGAAAAGGCGGTCGGCAAGAAAGCAAAGATGAATATGCTGCCGCTCCAGCCAGGAGATGTGCCGCGTACCTATGCCGATGTCGACGCACTGGTTGCCGATACGGGCTTCCAGCCACGTACCCCGATCGAGGAAGGCATTGCTCGTTTCGTCGACTGGTACAAGGGATTCTATGACGTCGCCTGAGCGGCTCGGTTGCCGGGACGGCCTGAAAACCAGAGCTGTCGGCCAAGCCGCTGGAGCGGGTAGAGCACCCAAGCTGCTGTTCGTAGTCACCGAAGACTGGTATTTCGTTTCGCACCGGCTCCAACTCGCTGTCGCTGCCAGTCGCGCCGGGTATGACGTGACCGTTGCAACTCGTGCAGGGCGCTTTAGCGAGTTGATCAGAGAGAAGGGTCTCAAGCTCTGCCCCATAGATTTCAACCGGAGCGGAACTGGCCCGGTTGAAGAGATTCGGACCTTAGCAAGCCTCATCAAACTCTATCGACGCGAACGGCCGGACATCGTTCATCACGTAGCTCTCAAGCCCGTGATCTATGGCTCGATTGCCGCGCGTGCCGCGAGAATTTCGGGGGTGGTCAACGCGCTGGGTGGGTTTGGCTACGTTTTCTCTTCAGAGGGAGCCAAGGCGAAAATCCTCCGCCTCATTGCGAAACCGGCCCTGCGGTTTGCCCTACGTGGGTCGAATGCGCGACTTATCGTCCAGAATGGCGATGACTTGCAGCGAGTCGTTTCGGGCCAGCTCGCGGACGCCGACACTGTGCGATTGATCCGTGGCGCCGGTGTCGATCCGGATTCCTATGGCGCCGCGAATTTTGCAGCGGAGCCGCCTCTTGTGATTCTGCCGGCGCGCCTGCTGCGCGAAAAAGGTGTCGGCGAATTCGTCGCCGCCGCCAGCCTGCTGCGGAAAAGGGGCACAAAGGCTCGCTTCGCGCTGGTTGGCCAGCCCGATCCTGCAAATCCGGCAAGCGTGACCCAGGAAGAGGTGGATGCCTGGGTGAGGGAAGGGGCGGTCGAATATTGGGGTTGGCAAGACGACATGCCCGCGGTCCTTTCGCAGGCGCAGATAGTTTGTCTTCCAACCTACCACGAAGGATTTCCCAAGTCGCTCCTGGAGGCGGCCGCAAGCCGCTGTGCGATCGTGGCTACGGACATTCCCGGCTGTCGCGAGATCGTCAAGCACGGGTCGACAGGCTGGCTCGTGCCTCCACGCAATGCGTCGGCACTGGCCGATGCCCTTCACGAGGCCATAAAGCATCCGGAGTTGCGCAGCCGTTACGGTTCGGCGGCCTTCGACCTAGTCAAATCCAGCTTCTCATTGGATCGAATAGTCAGCGAGACCTTGGAAATTTATGATGAGCTCCTGGCTGCTCATGATGTAGCGCTCGCTCCTGGCGCGTCCTTCAACCGGCCGAATTCACACGATCGCAACGTTCTTCCCCCACGATAGTAGCGCTCCATACGGGCTGAACCTTCGGCCGAAGCACCTTGCGCATTATGAGATTACCTCCATGAATAGCTCCAAGCTTGTTGATGTGATCGCGGGCGCACGGCCCAACTTCATGAAAATCGCTCCGATCATTCGTGCGATTGAAACACTGCCCGAGGATCAGACCCGCCTCCGGTATCGCCTTGTTCACACCGGTCAGCACTATGACCCACTCATGTCTGGAGAGTTCTTCAAGCAACTCGGCATACCGGAGCCTCACGCCAATTTGGGGGTGGGTTCGGGCACGCAGGCCGAACAGACGGCTGCGATCATGGTTGGCTACGAAAAGTTACTAATGTCAGCGCGTAGCGATGTATGCCTCGTTGTGGGCGATGTTACCTCTACGATGGCCTGCGCAATTACGGCTCAGAAACTTGGGGTCCCGGTCGCTCACGTCGAGGCAGGTATCCGTTCTGGTGACTGGGGCATGCCGGAGGAGATCAATCGGATGGTGACGGACTCGATCACCAACTGGTTCTTCACTACCAGCGAGGTCGCGAACGAAAATCTGCGGCGCTCGGGCGTTGACGACGGGCGCATATTCTTCGTTGGAAATACGATGATCGACACCCTGCTATCCAATGAAGGCAGATTGCGGCCGCCGGATTTCTGGCATCGGCTTGGCCTTGAGCGCGGAGAGTATTTCGTACTTACTCTGCACAGGCCAAGCAATGTGGACGACCTCGGCGCATTCAGGCGCCTGCTCGATGCCATTGGCAGGGCGACACGAGGCATGACTGCCATCTTCCCCGTACATCCCCGAACGGCGAAGACGATCAGTAGGCTAGGTGACCTCCCAGGCTCGATCCAGTTGGTCGAGCCTCAACCCTACTTGGAATTTAACTACCTGGTCAAATATGCAAAGGCGGTCATTACCGATTCAGGCGGCGTGACGGAAGAGACGACGGTTATGGGAGTACCGTGCATCACGCTACGCTCCACAACCGAGAGACCGGAAACGGTATCGATCGGGACGAACGAGCTTATCGGCACCGATCCCGATCAATTGCAACCAACGCTCGATCGGCTATTTCAAGGGCGCTGGAAGCACGGCAGAATTCCAGAAAAATGGGATGGCCGTGCTGCCGAACGCATCATAGCGGAGTTATCAGCTCTTGTATGCGGGGATAAAGCTGGTCGGCGCCGGTGAATGAGCGTTCTTCACCCAGCCGAATTCACACGATCCCCGCGTCCTGATCCCAGGACCGTAGCGGCAATCAACCGGAAATCCGCAGCAAGCGACATATCCTGCAGATAGGTCGCATCATGGGCCGCCAGTCGTTCCGGCTCCGACATGTCGATTCCGGCCACTTGCGAGACGCCCGTGATACCCGGCCGGATTTTATAAAGCCCCAGCGCCCTGCGGCTGATGATCAGCTCTGTTTGCGACGGCAGGCAAGGTCGAGGCCCGACGAAGCTCATCTCGCCAATGAGCACATTCCAGAGTTGTGGCAGTTCATCTAATTTCAACCGTCGGAAGTATCTGCCTACGGGCGTCACGGCCGACGCGCCTGTCTCGTGGCTCGGCGCGTCGCGCGTGTCGCGGTACATTGTGCGCAGCTTGAGGCAGGTGAACTCCTTCTCGTGCAGGCCAACGCGCTTCTGTCGGAAAATGGCGGGACCGGGCGATGTTGCGCGTATGGCTGCCATGCAGACGAGAATGACCGGCGAGGCCGCAACCAGGCCGATCAGTGCAAGGACGATGTCGAAGACGCGCTTCATCTAATACCAGTATTGCCATTGGACGTATCGCTTATGCGGGATTGTGCCACGGGAAACAATCCAGCCAGGCTCGCAGGTGAAAAGCTTCGGCCGGTCATTCGCCCAGCTGAAGACGGACGCTGATTCAGCCCGTTGCATCAAGCACTCCCGCCAACCACTAGGACCTACCCCGCCGCGCGATGAACTCGTAACCGGCCTCCTCGATCTCCTCCCGGATCAGCCCCGGGTTGCATCTCGGAAACGTCTCGAAGAACCGCGTGGCGTCGATCCGAAGATCACCGGTAAGTTCCGCGAACAGGCGCCCGCGGCCCGCGGCGCTGCCTGTCAGCCTGAGCAAAACGGGTGGGAAGGGGAAGAGCCGTGCAGGCTTCTCCATCCCGCTCCTCAGCAGTCGCACGACCTCTCGCAGTGAGAGCCGGTCGGGATGGGCGACGCAATAGGCGCCGGAGAGGCCGGCTCGCGGTGTGGCCCGGCTGAGCGATGCGATGATCTCCGCCAGTGAGCGTATGCCGATGAAGCTTCGCCGGTTGTGGACCGAGGCGAACGGCAGCGGCAAGCCGGTCGCGGCGAGCTTCTGCAGGAGGGCCCAGTTTCCCCTTGCATCCGCCCCCACGACAAGCGGCGGTCTCAGCGAGATCGCAAAGCCGCCGGCTTCGGCGATCCTGCGCACTTCGGCCTCGGCCGCCCGCTTTGTCTTGCCGTAGAATGTGTCCGGCAGTCCCTCCGCACCATCCGATATCACGAGCGGGGTGGAGTTCGGCGCCACCGCCGCGATGCTGCTCATATGCACGAAGCTCTGGATGCCGGCATCGAGTGCTGCAGTCACGAGCTCGTGCGTGAATCCCACATTCGATTGCTCCAGCGCTTGGGCAACGCTCTGCTCGCCTTCCCGGACATGCGCGAGGCCGGCGAGATGGACGATCGTGCCGATCCGCTGGCCCGCCGCCGGACGCAGTTCCTGGCGCCACGAGGCTCCTTTCATGGCGATGAAGCGGATGCGCTTGTGGCTGCGCCAGTCCGGCGGGCAGCGATCGACATCGCGGACGGCAAGGACGAGCCCGGCGTCGCTCTGGAGCAACCGCTCGACGAGATGGCGGCCGACAAATCCAGTAGCGCCGGTGATCAGGATCGACTTCGGTGACATTCTTGCCTTGCCGGAGTGGACACGAGAGTATGGCGAATGGCGGGCGAGGGGCTCGTCCCCCGACATGCAACTTCCCCTTGAGAGACCCGTCAAGCCCTTGCGCCGGTGGCGGGTTGGCACGACGGGAAAGGCGTTCTGCGCGCCCGGAAGCTATGCTATTGGGGTGGAGGGAGAAAATTCTATTCCGCCTGAGCTAATTGGCAAAATCCTTTTGCATGAGGGTTAAGCGCGATACGCCACGCTTTGCCGGCTGATGGGCCGGCTGCTAAACACGTTTCTCAAAGTCTCCATGCAGCCGCCTCTTTGCACAAAGTCTCTTTGACCGCGTGCGGCCGAAGAGATCACTTGACGAATATCACCCGAAGCGCCTGCCAATGACCATTCATCTCACCCACCTCCAGCGTCTGGAGGCCGAGGCCATCCATATCTTTCGCGAAGTCGCGGCAAACTTCGCGAACCCCGTCATGCTCTATTCGGTGGGCAAGGATTCTTCGGTGCTCCTGCACCTTGCCATGAAGGCGTTCTTTCCGGCGAAGCCGCCTTTCCCGTTCCTGCATGTGGACACCACCTGGAAATTCCGGGAGATGATCGCCTTCCGCGACCAGATGGCGGCGAAGCTCGGCATCGACCTGCTCGTCCACACCAACCAGGAGGGGAAGAGCCAGAACATCAACCCGTTCGACCACGGCTCCAACACCTACACACACATCATGAAGACCGTGGCATTGCGCCAGGCGCTCGATAAATACGGTTTCGACGCAGCCTTCGGCGGCGCCCGGCGCGACGAGGAGAAGTCAAGGGCCAAGGAGCGGATCTTCTCCTTCCGCAACGCCCAGCACGCCTGGGATCCCAAGCATCAGCGGCCGGAGATGTGGAAGATCTACAACACGCGTGTTTCGCCCGGCGAATCGATCCGTGTCTTCCCGCTCTCGAACTGGACCGAGCTCGATATCTGGCAATACATCCTCCAGGAGGACATCCCGATCGTGCCGCTCTATTTCGCCGGACGGCGGCCTGTCGTCGAGCGCGACGGCATGCTGATCCTGGTCGACGACGACCGGCTGAAGCTCAGGCAAGGCGAGACCATCGAAGAGCGCGTGGTGCGGTTCCGCACGCTCGGCTGCTACCCGCTGACCGGTGCCATCGAATCCAGTGCAGCGAGCCTCGAGGATATCGTGGGCGAGATGCTCACTGCCCGCACGTCCGAGCGGCAGGGCCGGCTGATCGACAAGGATGAGGCCGGCTCCATGGAAAAGAAGAAACGTGAAGGGTACTTCTGACCATGCAGCATGTGACCATTCCGCAAGTCGGGGCGGCTGAAATCACGGGCACGAACGACATTCGCGACTACCTCGCCGCGCAGGAGAAAAAGTCGCTGTTGCGCTTCCTCACCTGCGGCTCGGTGGATGACGGCAAGTCGACGCTGATCGGGCGGCTGCTTTACGACACCAAGCTGATATTCGACGACCAGCTTGCCGCGCTCGAGCGCGATTCGAAGAAGCATGGCACCAATGGCGACGATATCGATTTCGCGCTGCTGGTCGATGGGCTCGAAGCCGAGCGGGAGCAGGGCATCACGATCGACGTCGCCTACCGCTTCTTTGCCACGCCGAAGCGCAAGTTCATCGTCGCCGATACGCCTGGCCATGAGCAGTACACACGCAACATGGCGACCGGAGCCTCCACCGCGGATCTCGCGGTGGTGCTGGTCGATGCGCGCCAGGGCATGCTGGTCCAGACCCGGCGGCACTCGATCATCGCCTCGCTGCTCGGCATCCGCCACGTCGTGCTCGCCATCAACAAGATCGACCTCGTCGGCTTCGACGAGGCCGTGTTCGACCGCATTCGCGCCGCTTATGCAGGTTTCGCGGCCGACCTTGGCTTCGCCTCGGTCACGCCGATCCCGATGTCGGCGCGCTTCGGCGACAATGTCACCCAGGGCTCCGAGCGGATGCCCTGGTATTCCGGCCCGACGCTGCTCGAGCATCTCGAGACGATCGTCGTCGACGAGGAGAGCCAGGAGGCGCCGTTCCGTTTCCCGGTGCAGTACGTCAACCGCCCGAACCTCGACTTCCGCGGCTTTGCCGGCACGATCGCCTCAGGCTCGATCGCGGCGGGCGACGAGGTCGTGGTCGCAAAATCCGGCAAGTCGTCGCACGTGAAGCGCATCGTCGCGCAAGACGGCGACTTGCCGCGTGCGGTCGAGGGGCAGGCGGTGACCATCGTTCTCGAAGACGAGGTCGAGGTCTCGCGCGGCAACATGCTGGTCTCGCCCATGGCGCGGCCGAGCGTCGCCGACCAATTCGCGGCGAATGTCGTCTGGTTCGACGAAACTCCGATGCTCCCAGGTCGCGCCTACATCTTGCGCACCGAGACGGATCAGACGAGCGCCACGGTCACCGAGCTCAAGCATCGCATCGACGTCAACAGCTTTGCCGCTGAGCCGGCGAAGCAGCTCGCAATGAACGAGGTTGGCGTCTGCCACATCACGGCGCAGTCGCCGATCGCTTTCGATCCCTTCTCGCAAAACCGCTCGACCGGCTCTTTCATCGTGATCGACCGCATCACCAATGCGACTGTCGGCGCCGGCATGTTCCTCCGTCCGCTGCAGGCTGCCAACATTCACTGGCAGTCGATCGAGGTGGACCGGGCAGCGCGCGCCGGCCTCAAGGGTCAGAAGCCGGCGGTGCTGTGGTTCACCGGACTATCGGGGTCCGGCAAGTCGACGATTGCCAACCTGCTCGAAAAGAAGCTGCACGCCGAGGGCAAGCACACTTATATCCTCGACGGCGACAATGTCCGCCATGGCCTCAACCGTGATCTCGGCTTCAGCGAGAAGGACCGCGTCGAGAACATCAGGCGCGTCGCCGAGGTTGCGCGGCTGATGGCGGATGCCGGTCTGATCGTGCTCGTCTCCTTCATCTCGCCCTTCCGCGCGGAGCGCCAATTCGCGCGATCGATCATGGGGGCGGGGGAGTTCGTCGAGGTGTTCGTCGACACGCCCTTCGACGAATGCGCCAAGCGCGACCCCAAGGGCCTATACGCCCGGGCCTTGAGCGGCGAGATCAAGAACTTCACCGGCCTCGATTCGCCCTATGAGGCGCCGGAAAATCCGGAAATTCACCTGGAGACGCTCGGCAAATCTCCCGAGGAGATGGTAGACGCTCTCGAAAACTTACTTCGTGAGCGCGACAATGCCGATCAGGAATACGACAGCGGCGCAGGCATCTGACGCTGAGATCGCCGCCTTCTTCGAACAGCTGGCGCTCGAGGCCGGCAAGCTCATCATGGACGTCTATGCGTCCGAGATCGTGGTCGACGAGAAGGCCGACCTGTCGCCGGTCACGGCCGCTGACCGCGCGAGCGAGCGGCTGATCCTCGAGCAGCTGCGCCGCGAGTTTCCGGGCATGCCCTGCGTAGCCGAGGAGGAGATCGCGGCCGGCATCGTGCCGCCTGCGCTCGGCCGTGAGTTCATGCTCATCGATCCGCTCGACGGCACGCGCGAGTTCGTCGGCCATCGGCCGGATTTCACCGTCAATATCGCGCTGATCCGCGACGGCGCACCCGTGGTCGGCGTGGTCTACGCCCCGGCGCGCGGCGAAATGCATTCGGGCTTCGCCGACCACGCTGAGGCTATTCAGGTCGGACACGGTTATGTGGTCGAGGGCCGGCGCAGGATCCGGGTGCGCGCCGGGGTCACGCCACTGACTATTGTCGCGAGCCGCTCGCACAGGACCAGTGAGACCGACCTCTACATCCGCAACTTCGCCGCAGCCGAGATCGTCTCGGTCGGCTCGTCACTGAAGTTCTGCATGATAGCTGCGGCCCAGGCGGACCTTTACCCGCGCTTCGGCCGCACCATGGAGTGGGACACGGCGGCGGGCGATGCGGTGCTCAGGGCGGCAGGCGGACTGACGACGACGCTCGACGGTAAGCCGCTCATCTACGGCAAGCGCGGCCGGCCGGGGGGCGCCGATTTCGCCAATCCCGACTTCATCGCGAAAGGGCAGGTCGAGGGCTGTTGAGGCGGTCTACTCCGCCGCAATCGGCGTTGCACGGCTGATCACGAATTCGCGGATGGCCTCTATGACACGGTCCTGGTCGGCTTCACTGAGATAGGGATGCATCGGCAGCGACAGGATGCGCTCGGCAACCGATTCCGAGACGGAGAGGCCAGTCGGCGTGCGCGGGAAATCGCGATAGGCGACCTGCAGGTGCAGCGGCTTGGCGTAGTAGATGGCGGTCGGAATGCCGAGTGACTGGAGATGCGCCTTGAGCGCTTCGCGCTCGGGCGTCTCGATCGAAAATTGCGCCCAGGCCGAGCGGCTGCCCTCTGGCACGGATGCGACCCTGACGACATTGCCGAGGCCTTCCGCATAGCGCCGGGCGATCCTCTGGCGGGCGGCCATTTCGTCCTCGAGTATCGACAGCTTCTCGATCAGGATCGCTGCTTGCAGCGTGTCGAGGCGCGAATTCACGCCGACATGGATGTTGTCGTACTGCGTCTCGCCCTTGCCATGGAAGGCGAAGGAACGAAGCTTTTCGGCGAACTCGTCGTCATTGGTGAACATCGCGCCGCCGTCGCCATAGCAGCCGAGCGGCTTGGCCGGATAGAAGCTGGTGCCGGCGACCTTGCCGAAGCTGCCGCATTTGTTGCCGGCAAGCGATCCGCCGATCGACTGCGCGGCGTCTTCGATCACCAGCAGGCCCTCGCGCGCGGCGATCTCATCGATTGCATCGTAATCCGCCGCGAGCCCGAACAGGTCGACTGGGATGATCGCCTTGGGGGTCAGCCGGCCTTCGCGTTTCACCATATCGATTGCCGCTTCGAGGCTGGCGATGTCGATATTGTAGGTGTCGGGGTCGATGTCGACGAAAACTGGCTCCGCTTTGGCAAGCGCAACCACTTCGGCGGTCGCGGCGAAGGTGAAGCTCGGCACGAACACCGCATCACCCGGGCCGATGCCGGAAGCGTAGAGAGGGATCAGCAGCGCGTCTGTGCCGTTGGCGCAGGCGACGACATGCTTGACGCCGACATAGGCGGCAAGCTGCCGCTCGAATTCCGTGACTTCCGGACCGAGGATATACTTACCGCCCTCGACGACGCGGCTGATCGCGGCATTAAGCTTGGCGCCAATCCGCTCGCGCTGTGCGCCGAGATCGATGAACTGCATCAGGCCCCCAAAAGCAGAAGAATTTCACTATCTTATGGGCAAGGCTGATATCAGAGTTGCCGGAACGGCGGAAGCAGCCGAGGCCTGCAGGGCCAGGGGACCTCAGGCGGCCGATGTTACCGGAGGCGCCTGTGCCGATTGCTGCAAGGTGAGGGCGGCCAAGCTTTTTGCCGCGGGAGCGCCGATTCTGCTGGCTCCTCGTGCTGCACTGCGAAATATATTTTGATCGTGAAATGGGCCTCAGAGCCTGATCCCGACCTGAAAATCAGCCGGCAGTAGATCAGTCGATTTCGCGCCGCCAGGGCGGGTTTGCGCCGGCTCTTGAGACGGTGATTGCTGCAGCCTTTGCGCCGAGCGTCAGCGCCCGATGGATCTGCGTTTCGGACAGCTTGCCGATTGCTTCCTTGGAGAGCAGGTGCTGGTCGTGAAGCGATGCGAGCACCCCGGCATTGAACGTGTCACCGGCGCCTACCGTGTCCACCACCGTCACCTGCCCGGACGCGACCGAGATCTTGTGGTCCTTCGTGTAGCCGGTCGCGCCCTTACTGCCGCCGGTCACGATGACGAGTTTCGGACCGAGGCCCAGCCATTTCGCGGCCGTCTCGGCAGGCGAGCCGGTCTCGCCGAACCAGGTGAGGTCATCCTCCGAGAGCTTGACGATATCGGCGAGCTGGATCATGCGCTCCATGCGGGCAAGGTGCTTGTCCTTGTCCTGGATGAAGCCGGGGCGGATGTTCGGATCGAGCATCACCACGCGGTACTCGTGCTCGCGCTTCATCAGCGCTTCATAAGCGGAGCCGCAAGGCTCGGGGATCAGGCTGATCGCGCCGAACAGCATGGCGTCGATGTCGGCGTCGAAGCTCGGCAGATCGGCCTCGCTCAGCATGCGGCCGGCAGTGTTCTCGTCATAGAAAGTGTAGGTGGCGTGACCGTCGGTAAGCCGCACGAAGGCGAGCGTCGTCGGCCGCGCGGAAATGTCGGCGTAACGCGAGCCGACCTTGCTGGAGGCGAGTGTCTCGCGGATCTGCTGGCCGAACAGGTCGGAGGAGAGGCCGGAGAAGAATTCGACCGGCGCGCCGAGCCGGCCGAGCGCGATTGCCGAGTTGAACAATGCCCCGCCGGCATAGGGCGCGAAGGCAGGCTCACCCGCCGTGCTCTCGCGCGGAAGCATGTCGATCAGCGCCTCGCCGCAGCAGACAATCATTCTCTACGAGCCCCTCATGGATTGATCATACACTTGCGGATGACGACGTTGCCATAAAGCCAAGGCTGCACGGCAGCAACTAGCCTCCAATAGCCGCGGTCGCTCCTACGAGGAAGCGGTCCGAAAGCGGCAGGCTCGCGCCGCCCAGCGCGCGGGCATGGATGCCGACCGTCCCCTCGCGCACCGGCGGCAGCGAAAGGCCTTCCGCATCGATCCTCATCAGCGCTTCGCCGACGGTCGCGACGAGACGGGCGCGAATCGCGCCTGGCATCCAGCCATCGATGACGGCAGCCTGGAAATCGATGACGGAGGATGCCGAGACGATCGCATAGGCCAGCCCATTGGCCGCCGATCCGATCCAGTCGTCCAGCTCGGGACCGAACTCGCCCCAGCTTTCCGGCGAGTTCCAGAGGAATGACGTGTCGCGCCCCTTGGTGTTGAGCGCCCGCTCGAGCATGGCGAGCGAGGCGATGTCTATGAGCTGGCGTGGCGCACCGCCGGGACCTGGGACCGGCATCGAGCCGAGCGCGCCGGCGTTTCCGGTCGGACCGCTATACAGCCCGCCGTTCAGCACGATGCCGCCGCCGGCAAAGGCGCCGATATAGAAATAGATGAAGTCGCGCGGGGTGCCGCCCTTGCCGAACACCAGCTCTGCCCCGCATGCCGAGGTCGCATCATTCTGCAGGTAGACGGGGAAGGGGAGCTCAGCCTGGATGTCGGCACGGATGTCGCGGTTGCGCCAATGATCCATTACCTCGCGCGGCGCGCCGGCTGCGTCGGCCCAGCTCCACAGCTCGAAGGGCATGGCAATGCCGAGGCCGGCAATGAGCCGGTCCTGCTCCAGGGTCAAGCCGGCGCGGATGCGCTTGATGCCCTCTGCGACGAACTCGACGGTGTCGCGCGGGGTAGGGTATCGGTAGGAGTGCTGGAGCATCGACCGGACCGTGCCGAGAAAGTCGATCAGAACCAGCTCGGCGCTACGCCGGCCGATCTTGAGGCCGAGGAAGAAGGCGCCCTCCGGATTGAGCGACATCGGGATCGACGGCTGGCCGATCTTGCCGCGCACCGGCTCGTTGCGAAGCAGCAGGCCTTCCTCCTCCAGCTCGCGCATGATGACGGAAACGGTCTGTGCGGAAAGCCGGGTCAGGCGGGCGATCTCGGTCTTGGCGAGGCTGCCGTGACGGCGCACGAGCGACAGCACCAGCCGCTCATTGAAATCGCGCATGCCGCTCTGGTTGGTGCCGCGGTGATAGCGCTCGGCCGCAACCGGTATGCCGTTCCTGAGGATGCCGGTCTCCTCCACCCAGCGCCTCCGTGAGCGTTCAGATTTCGGGCGGAGAATGGCGGCGTCCGCCGGTGCTGTCAATATTAAATCAGATTGATTTATTTATTGACAACATTGTCGCCTTGGTATTCCCTTCACACGAGGTCCGGAATGGGAGTGTAATCCGGAGCTCGCAGAGGGATGCCGGCCGAGCCGGCTTCCAAAGTGTTCACTGGGAGGAATCCGCGATGGGTAAACTGAGACTTTTGAAGACCCCGTTGGCTGCAGCCGCGATTTTCGGCCTGATGGCCGGCACGGCGGCCTATGCGGCTGATACTGTCGGCCTCATCACGAAGACGGAGACAAACCCGTTCTTCGTGAAGATGCGTGAAGGCGCTCAAGCCAAGGCCAAGGAGCTTGGCGTCAACCTGATCACCGCGGCTGGCAAATATGACGGCGACAATGACGGCCAGGTCGCTGCGATCGAGAACCTGATTGCCGCTGGCGCCAAGGGCTTTGCGATTGTTCCGAGCGATTCCAAGGCTATCGTGCCGACCATCAAGAAGGCGCGTGACGCCGGTCTCAAGGTCATCGTCCTCGACACCCCGCTCGACCCGATGGACGCGGCGGACGCGACCTTCGCCACCGACAACCGCAAGGCTGGCATGCTGATCGGCGAGTGGGCGTCGAAGACGCTTGGCGACAAGGCCAAGGACGCCAGCATCGTCTTCCTCGATCTCGCGACCAACCAGCCGACCGTCGACTATCTGCGCGATCAAGGTTTTATGCAGGGCTTCGGCATCGACGTGAAGGATCCCAACAAATACGGCGATGAGAACGACAAGCGCATCTGCACGCATGAGATCAGCCAGGGCGACCAGGAGAAGGGCCGCACGGCAATGGAGAACGCTCTCCAGAAGTGCCCTGACGTCAACGTGGTCTACACGATCAACGAGCCTGCTGCAGCGGGTGCCTGGGAAGCGTTGAAGAGTGTTGGCAAGGATGATGGCAGCGTCATGATCGTCTCCATCGACGGCGGCTGCCCCGGCGTGAAGAACGTGAAGGCCGGCGTGATCGGCGCAACTTCGCAACAATATCCGCTCAAGATGGCCTCGATGGCGCTCGAGGCAATCGTGTCGGGCAAGCTTCCCGAAATCGATCCCAAGGTCGGCTTTTTCGATACCGGAGCGCAGCTTATCACTGCCAAGCCGGTGGAAGGCGTTCCCTCGATTTCGGTCGAGGAAGGTCTGAAGCTGTGCTGGGGCTAGTTTCTCACGGTACTTTCCCTAGACTGATCGCTTGAAAGCCAAACTTATCGCTTCAATGAGAGAGCAACAGGCACCTGTTGCTCTCTCGGTCTCGTGTGGGAGGCACTGGATAAGCGCATGAGCACCGCCGACAACACGGCCAATCACCGCCCTGCGGATTTCGAAGCTTCATTGGCATCTGCGCCGGCAGCTGTCGCTTCCTTCGAGGAAGAGCACAAGAGCGCAATGCGCCGGGTGCAGCATTTCCTGCACCAGTTTCCGACGATGGTGCCGTTCGTGGTGCTCCTCATCGGCATCGCGGCCTTCACGATCCCCGTTCCGCGATATGTCGATGGCGAGCTTCAGTTCGCGGCGCTTGCCGGTGCCCGTTTCTTCTCCGCCTTCAACCTTTCGCTCATTCTCCAGCAGGTGACCATCATCGCCGTGCTGGGCATCGCCCAGACACTGGTGATCCTTACGGCCGGCATCGATCTTTCTGTCGGCGTGATCATGATCCTTTGCTCGGTCGTGATGGGCCGCACCTGTGTCATCTATGGGGTCCCACTTTGGATCGCCTTCCCGCTTGGCCTTTTGGTCGGCCTTTTATGCGGCTTGGTGAACGGCGTGATCGTGACGGCCCTGCGGCTGCCGCCATTCATCGTGACGCTCGGCACCTGGAGCATCTTCGGGGCGCTCAATGTCTTCTATTCCCGCAGCGAAACCATCAGGCAGCAGGACATCGAAGCTTCCGCGCCCTTCCTCCAATGGACGGGCACGATCATCAAGCCTTACGACCTCATTCTGAATACGATCGGGATCGAGGTCGGATGGCTCAAGGGCTCGGTCATCACCTACGGCTCATTGCTGATGGTGCTGCTGGCGATAGCGGTATGGTACATGCTGAACCGCACTGCGTTCGGCCGCCACATCTACGCGACCGGTGATGAACCCGACTCGGCCCGCCTTGCCGGCATCAATACCGACCGGACGCTTGTCGCCGTCTACACGATCGCCGGTTTGATCTGCGCGATCGCCGCCTGGGTGCTGATCGGCCGGATCGGCGGCGTGAGCCCGCAGGCCGGACAGACCGCCAACCTTGATTCCATCACCGCCGTGGTGATCGGCGGTACCAGCCTGTTCGGCGGCCGCGGCTCGATCATCGGCACGCTGATCGGGGCGCTGATCGTGGGAGTGTTCCGCAACGGCCTGGCCTTATCCGGTCTCGAAGTGTTGTGGCAGGATTTCACGGTCGGCGTGCTGATCATCGTGGCCGTTACCCTCGATCAATGGATCAGGAAGATATCGGCATGAGCGGAGCGGGCATTTCAACGGTTCTCGAGGCGCGCGGCATCACCAAGCGCTATGGTCGCGTCGTGGCGCTCGACAACGCCGATTTCGACCTCAGGCGAAACGAGATCCTTGGGGTTATCGGCGACAACGGCGCTGGCAAGTCGACACTGATCAAGGTCCTTACGGGAGCGGTCATCCCGGACTCGGGGCAGGTGCTTCTCGACGGTCAGCCGGTGAGTTTCCGTTCGCCGATCGAGGCGCGCAATGCCGGGATCGAGACGGTCTACCAGAACCTCGCGCTGTCGCCAGCGCTGTCGATCGCGGACAACATGTTTCTCGGGCGCGAGGTCCGCAAGCCGGGCTGGGTCGGCACGTTGTTTCGCCGGCTCGATCGCTCGACGATGCAGAGGATTGCCCGCGAGAAGCTCAGCGAGCTTGGCCTCCTGACCATTCAGAACATCAACCAGGCGGTCGAGACATTGTCCGGCGGTCAGCGACAAGGCGTGGCGGTGGCCCGTGCCGCGGCCTTCGGATCGAAGGTCGTCATCATGGACGAGCCGACGGCGGCACTGGGCGTCAAGGAATCGCGTCGCGTGCTCGAACTGATCCTCGACGTCAAGAAGCGCGGCCTGCCCATTGTGCTCATCTCGCATAACATGCCGCACGTGTTTGAGGTTGCAGACCGAATCCACATCCACCGGCTCGGCCGTCGTCTTTGCGTCATAAACCCGAAGGAATATTCGATGTCTGATGCCGTTGCGTTCATGACCGGCGCAAAGAGGCCACCGGAGGCTGCCATGGCCGCTTGATCTTCGTTTCAGGCGGGGAACTAATCTCAGGCCAGCCACTTCAATTGGTACAAGACAGGGAATAAGGAAACGTCGTTGGAGGAAAGCTGGTGGAAACCGCCGCGCTGGTCCAAGCTGGCGGTATATTTTTCGAGGCGATAATGGCGCGGGCGAAAACAGTCGAACTCCAAAGGCCCTTCGTGACAATCCCCCATCCGACAAACCTCGCATCCGAAATCCTGACGAGCCTTCGTTACCGGATCGGCAAGGATGCGTCGGTCGCGACGCAGCATGACTGGCTGACGGCATCGATCTCGGTCGTACGCGATCGCATCATCGATTACTGGATCGAGGCGACCAAGGAGGCCTACAGCGAGGAGGCCAAGCGGGTCTATTATCTGTCGCTCGAGTTCCTGATCGGGCGCCTGATGCGGGACGCCTTCTCAAATCTCGGCCTGCTCGAGGCGATGCGCAAGGCGCTGGCCAGCCTCGGAGTGGATATGGAGGTGATCGAGGCGCTCGAGCCGGACGCCGCGCTCGGCAATGGCGGGCTTGGCCGCCTGGCTGCCTGCTTCATGGAAAGCATGGCGAGCATAGACGTGCCGGCGCACGGCTACGGCATTCGCTATGTCAACGGCATGTTCCGGCAGGAGATCCATGACGGCTGGCAGGTGGAGTTGCCGGAGACCTGGCTAGACCACGGCAATCCATGGGAGTTCGAGCGCCGGGAGCGCAGCTTCGAGATAGGCTTCGGTGGTTCGGTGGAATCGATCACCTCCAGCGACGGCCGCCTCGAACGCCACGTCTGGAAGCCGCAGGAGCGTGTGCTGGCCGTCGCCTACGACACGCCGGTGGTCGGTTGGCGCGGCAAGCGCGTCAACACGCTGAGGTTGTGGTCGGCCATGCCGATAGACCCGATCCTGCTCGGCGCCTTCAACGCGGGCGACCACATCGGCGCGCTGCGCGAGAGCAACAAGGCGGACGCCCTCTCGCGCGTGCTCTACCCCGCCGATTCCCACATGGCGGGGCAGGAGCTCAGGCTGCGCCAGGAGTATTTCTTCTCGGCCGCGTCGCTCCAGGACATATTGCAGCGTCATCTCAGCCAGTACGGCGATTTTCTATCACTGCATGAAAAGGCGGCGGTACATCTCAATGACACGCATCCGGCCGTCGCCGTCGCCGAGCTGATGCGGCTCCTGATGGACCTGCACGGCATCGATTTCGACACCGCCTGGTCGATCACCAAGGGCACGTTCGCCTATACCAACCATACGCTGCTGCCGGAGGCATTGGAGAGCTGGCCAGTGCCGCTATTCGAGCGGCTGCTGCCGCGCCACATGCAGATCATCTATGCAATCAATGCCGAAGTCCTGCTCGAAGCGCGCTCCAAGGGATTCGACGACGAGCAGATTGCCCGCATCTCGCTGATCAACGAGGCCGGCGAACGGCGCGTCAGGATGGGCAATCTCGCATTCGTCGGATCCCACTCGATCAACGGCGTTTCGGCGCTCCATACCGAGCTTATGAAGCAGACGGTGTTTGCCGACCTGCACAAGCTCTACCCGGATCGCATCAACAACAAGACCAACGGGATCACGCCGCGACGCTGGCTGATCCAGTGCAATCAGGGCCTGACCGCGCTCGCGCGCGACGCAATCGGCGACAAGTTCCTCGACGATATCAGCGACCTGAAGAAACTCGACGCGTTCGCGGAGGATGCTTCCTTTCGCGAGAAATTTGCTGGCGTGAAGCGCGCCAACAAAGCACGGCTGTCGAACCTGGTCGGCGAGCGGCTTGGGATCAAGGTCGACCCGTCGGCATTGTTCGACATCCAGATCAAGCGCATCCATGAGTACAAGCGCCAGCTCCTCAACATCATAGAGACGGTGGCGCTTTATGATCAGATCCGTTCGCACCCGCATCGCGACTGGCTGCCGCGCGTGAAATTCTTCGGCGGCAAGGCGGCTCCGAGCTACCACAACGCCAAGCTGATCATCAAACTCGCCAATGACGTCGGCAAGGTGATCAACCACGACCCGGCAGTGCGCGGCCTGCTCAAGGTCGTCTTCGTGCCGAACTACAATGTGAGTCTCGCCGAGATCATGATGCCGGCCGCCGATCTGTCCGAGCAGATATCCACGGCCGGCATGGAGGCTTCCGGCACCGGCAACATGAAGTTCGCGCTCAACGGGGCGATCACGATCGGCACGCTCGACGGTGCCAATGTCGAGATGCGCGAACATGTCGGGCAGGACAACATCATCATCTTCGGCCTGACCGCCGAAGAAGTGGCGGAGCGCCGCGCCAACGGCTACAGGCCGCGCGACATCATCGAAGCCTCATCGGAACTGTCGCAGGCACTTTCGGCGATCTCCTCCGGCGTGTTCTCGCCGGACGATCCAAATCGTTACCGCGACCTGCTCAACGGCATCTACGACAGCGACTGGTTCATGGTCGCCGCCGATTTCGAGTCATATTCGGCCGCCCAGCGCAAAGTCGATGAGATCTGGCGCGACAGCCCCCAATGGAATGCGAAGGCGATCCGCAACGTCGCCCGCATGGGGTGGTTTTCATCGGACCGGACAATCAGGCAATATGCCAGCGAAATATGGAACGTCCCGCATGAATGAAACCTAGGCAGGTTCCGTGAAAGTATTCCACGGTTTTGCGACAAGAACCTGCGACAAACAAGGAATCTAGGCAGGCATCCGTGGGAAACCACGAATGGCTGCTTAGGCGGGGCGAAGACCATGGCGCCGGCACTGAGGGAGGGGCGCTACGGATGAAGACAAACCGCTCGGCCAAAGGGCCGAACAGCCCGATAGGAAAAGCCGCTGCCTCGGACGTCGAGGCGATCGTGTCCGGGGTCCACGGCAATCCTTTCGCGGTCCTCGGCATCCAGGAAGCGGGCAAAGGCTTCGTCGCGCGCTGTTTCATTCCCCACGCCGAGATGGTCACCGCCTTTACCCTGGACGGCCAGGAAGCAGGTGAGCTTGTGCGTCGCAACGACGCCGGCTTCTTCGAGGGGAGGATCTCGGTCCGCAAGCGTCAGCCCTTGCGTTACCGTGCCCGCAATCCCGGTGGCGAGTGGTGGATCACCGATCCCTATTCGTTCGGTCCCGTGCTCGGGCCGATGGACGACTATTACATCGCCGAGGGATCGCATCTGCGGCTCTTCGACAAGCTCGGCTCGCATCTGATCGACCACGAGGGCGCCACCGGCATCCATTTTGCGGTTTGGGCGCCGAACGCCAGGCGCGTGTCGGTGGTCGGGCAGTTCAACGATTGGGATGGCCGCCGCCACCCCATGCGCTTCAGGCAGGACACCGGGATCTGGGAGATCTTCATTCCCGATATCCGCGAAGGCCAGCCTTACAAATACGAGATCATCGGCGCCGCCGGGCAAGTCCTACCGCTGAAAGCCGACCCATTTGCCTTCCGCTCCGAACTGCGTCCGGCGACTGCTTCGGTGACCGCATCGCCCGTCCGGCACGACTGGGGTGACCAGAAGCATCGTGCATTCTGGAGCAAGGCGGATTACCGGCGCGAGGCGGTATCGATCTACGAGGTCCATGCCGGCTCATGGCAACGACGTGAGGACGGTTCATTCCTTTCCTGGGACGAGCTTGCCGACCGGCTGATCCCTTATGTGGTCGAAACCGGCTTCACGCATATCGAGTTTCTGCCGATCACCGAGCATCCCTTCGACCCGTCCTGGGGATACCAGACCACCGGGCTCTACGCGCCCACCGCTCGCTTCGGCGACCCGCATGGCTTCGCGCGCTTCGTCGACGGCGCCCATCGCGCCGGGGTCGGCGTCATTCTCGACTGGGTGCCCGCGCATTTCCCAACCGACGCGCATGGGCTGGCGCGCTTCGACGGCACGGCGCTTTATGAGCATGCCGACCCGCGCCAGGGATTTCATCCGGACTGGAACACGGCGATCTACAATTTCGGTCGGCGTGAAGTGGTTTCCTACCTCGTCAACAACGCGCTCTATTGGGCGGAAGTCTTTCATCTGGACGGGCTTCGCGTCGATGCCGTCGCCTCGATGCTCTATCTCGATTATTCCCGCAAAGCGGGCGAGTGGATCCCCAATAAATATGGCGGGCGCGAGAACCTGGAGGCGATCCGCTTCCTGCAGGAGATGAACCGCACCGTCTACGGCCATCACCCTGGTGTCGTGACGATCGCAGAAGAATCGACCTCATGGCCCAAGGTCTCGCAGCCCGTACATGAAGGCGGGCTCGGCTTCGGCTTCAAGTGGAACATGGGCTTCATGCACGACACGCTGCAATACATGTCCCGCGAGCCGATCTACCGGAAGTTCCACCACAAGGAGATTACCTTCGGGCTGCTCTATGCCTTCAGCGAGAACTTCGTGCTGCCTCTCTCCCATGACGAGGTGGTGCACGGCAAAGGCACACTGCTCAACAAGATGTCGGGCGACGACTGGCAGAAATTCGCGAATCTGAGGGCCTACTATGCCTTCATGTGGGGCTACCCGGGCAAGAAGCTGTTGTTCATGGGGCAGGAGTTTGCGCAACGCAGCGAATGGAGTGAAGCACGTGAGCTCGACTGGAACTTGCTGCAGTTCAAACCGCATGCCGGCATGCGCCAATTGATACGCGATTTGAACTATCTGTATCGTTCTTGCCCTGCGCTCCATGCTCGCGACTGCGAGCCCGAGGGTTTCTCATGGCTGATTGTCGATGATGCGGAAAATTCTGTCTTCGCGTGGCTGCGCAAGGCTCCGGAGGGGAACCCGGTCGCCGTCATCTCGAACTTCACGCCCGTTATGCGCGAAATGTACCGCCTGCCGCTTCCTGTGTCCGGGGAGTGGCGCGAAATCATGAATACGGACGCCGTCGAATATGGCGGGTCAGGGAAGGGGAACGCCGGAAGCGTGACTGCGACGGAAGACGCAAAGGGCACAGCCGCAACGATGCTGTTGCCGCCGCTTGCGACGATCATGATCGAGCTCGTCTCCGATTGAGCGACCTGGGAGGAAATAGATGGCAACAAGCAGAAATCAGCCGCTGGCGCGCGATGCGATGGCCTATGTGCTTGCCGGGGGGCGAGGCAGCCGGCTCAAGGAGCTGACCGATCGACGCGCAAAGCCCGCGGTCTATTTCGGCGGCAAGTCGCGCATCATCGACTTCGCACTCTCGAACGCGCTGAATTCCGGTATTCGCCGACTGGCCGTCGCAACGCAGTACAAGGCCCATTCGCTGATCCGGCATCTGCAGCGGGGATGGAACTTCCTCAGGCCCGAACGCAACGAGAGCTTCGATATCCTGCCCGCCAGCCAGCGCGTCTCGGAGACGCAGTGGTACGAGGGGACGGCGGATGCGGTCTACCAGAACATAGACATCATCGAGGCCTACGGCCCGGAATATATGGTCGTTCTCGCCGGCGACCACGTCTACAAGATGGATTACGAGCTGATGCTGAGGCAGCACGTCGACGCCGGCGCCGACGTGACGGTGGGCTGCCTCGAGGTGCCGCGCAAAGAGGCAACCGGCTTCGGTGTGATGCATGTCGACAAGAAGGACGGCATCATCTCCTTCATCGAGAAGCCTGCCGACCCGCCGGGCATTCCCGACAAGCCCGATTTCGCGCTAGCCTCGATGGGCATCTACGTCTTCAAGACCAAGTTTCTGATGGACCAGCTCCGCCGCGACGCCGCTCAGCCCGGTTCAAGCCGCGATTTCGGCAAGGACATCATCCCCTATATCGTCAAGAACGGTAAGGCGGTCGCTCACCGCTTCGCCAAATCCTGCGTGCGTTCCAGTCACGAGGCGGCGCCATATTGGCGTGATGTTGGGACGGTAGATGCTTATTGGGAAGCCAACATCGACCTCACCGACGTGACGCCCGAGCTGGACCTTTATGACCGCGACTGGCCGATCTGGACCTATTCCGAGCTGAGGCCGCCTGCAAAATTCGTGCACGACGAGGACGGCCGGCGGGGAATGGCGGTGTCGTCGCTGGTCTCGGGCGACTGCATCGTCTCGGGTGCACATCTCAAGCGCAGCCTCATCTTCACCGGCGCCCGCATCAATTCCTACTCCACTCTGGAAGAGGTGGTGATGCTCCCCGATTGCGTGATCGGCCGGCATGTCCGTTTGAACCGGGTCGTGCTCGATCACGGCGTCGTCATCCCGGAAAGACTTGTGGTCGGCGAGGATCCGGTGCTCGATGCGAAGCGCTTCCGGATCTCGGAGAACGGCATCTGCCTGATCACCCAGCCGATGATCGACAGACTGGGTCTCTGATTGATGCAGGTGTTGGCAGTCACGTCCGAGATTTATCCGCTGATCAAGACAGGAGGTCTCGCCGACGTTACCGGCGCATTGCCGCTCGCCTTGGAAGGGCAGGGCGTCCACGTACGAACGCTGGTGCCGGGCTACCCTGTCGTCACAAGCAGGTTCAGCAAGAAGAAGATCGTCCTGCAGTACCCTGCTCTGCAAGGTGGTCAGGCGTCGGTCTTTGCCGGCCAGTCGAGCGGCCTCGACCTGCTGGTGCTCGATGCGCCGCATCTCTTCGATCGACAGGGCGGCCCTTACGGGAACATGGCGGGAATCGATTGGCCGGACAACTGGCGGCGTTTCGCGGCGCTCTCCCAGGTAGGGGCCGAGATAGCGGGAGGAGCGATTGCCGGCTATTTGCCCGACATCGTCCACGCCCATGACTGGCAGGCGGCAATGACGCTCGCCTATATGCGCTATGGCCGGGCTCCCGGCGTGCCGTCGGTCATGACTGTCCACAATCTGGCCTTCCAGGGTCAGTTCGGCGCCGGCATTTTCGGCGAGCTCGACCTGCCGGGTAGTGCAATGTCGCTGGACGGCGTCGAATATTACGGCGGCGTCGGCTATCTGAAGGGAGGGCTGCAGGCAGCCTCGGAAATCACAACCGTCAGCCCGACTTACGCCCAGGAGATACGCACTCCCGAATTCGGCATGGGTCTCGACGGCCTTATCAACATCCGCGCAGCCGATCTCGCCGGCATCGTCAACGGCATCAACACCGAGGTCTGGAACCCGGAAACGGACAAGCTGCTCGCAGCCAGCTATTCGCCCCGCACCCTCGGAAAGCGATCCGTGAATCGCCGCGCGGTCGAGGAGCGTTTGGCGCTGGATCACGACGCAACTCCGCTGCTCTGTGTAGTGAGCCGCCTTACCTGGCAAAAGGGCATAGACATATTGACCTCCATCATGGACGACATTGTCGCGGCAGGCGCCAAGCTCGCGGTGCTCGGCTCCGGCGACCATGCGCTGGAAGGTGCTTTGCTGGCAGGCGCGGCCCGCTTTCGCGGCCGGGTCGGCGTCGTCATCGGCTATGACGAGCCTCTGTCGCACCTGATGCAGGGCGGCTGCGACGCAATCCTGATTCCTTCGCGTTTCGAGCCTTGCGGCCTTACCCAGCTCTACGGCCTGCGCTATGGTTGCGTCCCAGTTGTGGCGCGAACCGGCGGGCTCGCCGACACGGTCATCGACGCTAATGAGGCCGCGCTCTCGGCGGGGGTCGCTACCGGTTTTCAGTTCACGGCCGACAACGGCGATGCCTTCGTGCACGCGATCCGGCGCGTGATTGCGGCATATGCCGACAAACAGGTCTGGACCTCCATGCAAAAGCAGGGGATGAAGGCGGATGTCTCCTGGGGGCGGAGCGCCGCTCGCTATGTCGAGCTCTACAACTCGCTGATCGCAAGAAAGCAGGGACAGGCATGATCCGAACCGTCAAAACCACCCCATACACCGACCAGAAGCCGGGTACCTCCGGCCTGCGCAAGAAGGTGCCCGTCTTCCAGCAGCCGAACTATGTCGAGAACTTCATCCAATCCGTCTTCGATTCGCTCGAAGCCTTTCAGGGCAAGACTCTGGTGATCGGCGGCGACGGCCGCTTCTACAACCGCGAGGTGATCCAGAAGGCAATTGCGATGGCCGCGGCCAACGGCTTCGGCGAGGTGATCGTGGGCCAGGGCGGTATTCTGTCGACGCCGGCCGCCTCCAACATCATCCGTAAATACAAGGCGTTCGGCGGGCTGGTCCTGTCGGCCAGCCACAATCCCGGCGGCCCGCACGAGGATTTCGGCATCAAATACAATATTTCCAACGGCGGACCCGCGCCGGAAAAGGTCACCGAGGCGATCTTCGCGCGCTCCAAGGCGATCGACAGCTACAAGATAGCCGATATAGGCCAGGTCGACATCGACAAGGTCGGCAGCGTCAAGGCCGGGGAGATGACCGTGAAGGTGATCGATCCCGTGGCCGACTATGCCGAGCTGATGGAAAGCCTGTTCGACTTCGAGGCAATCCGTACGATGTTCGCTTCGGGCTTCCGCATGACCTTCGATGCCATGCATGCGGTGACCGGCCCCTATGCCAAGGAAATCCTGGAGAACAGGCTCGGCGCTCCCAACCACACGGCGCACAATTTCGTCCCGCTCCCGGATTTCGGCGGGCATCATCCCGACCCCAATCTCGTCCATGCCAAGCATCTCTTCGACGAGATGATGCGCGACGACGCACCTGATTTCGGCGCTGCATCCGATGGCGACGGCGACCGAAACCTGATCATCGGCAACGGAATTTTCGTAACACCGTCGGATTCGCTGGCGCTGTTGGCTGCCAACGCCCATCTCGCGCCCGGCTACAAGGATGGCCTCAAGGGCATAGCCCGTTCGATGCCGACCAGCGCGGCCGCCGACCGCGTCGCGGAAAAGCTCGGGATCGGCATCTACGAAACGCCGACTGGCTGGAAGTTCTTCGGCAACCTGCTCGACGCCGGGCTCGCCACGATCTGCGGCGAGGAGAGCGCGGGGACCGGCTCCGACCATGTGCGCGAGAAGGATGGGTTGTGGGCGGTGTTGCTCTGGCTCAACATCCTTGCCGTGCGCAAGGAAAGCGTGAAGGACATCGTCACCAAGCACTGGGCCGAATACGGCCGCAATTACTATTCCCGCCACGACTATGAGGCAGTCGAGACCGAGCGAGCCAACGCTGTGGTGGACGAGTTGCGGGCCAGGCTCTCGACTCTGCCGGGAACATCGCTCGGCGCCCTCAGGGTCGCTGCCGCAGACGACTTCGCCTATCACGATCCGGTCGATCACTCGGAGAGCCGCAATCAGGGCATCCGCATCATGTTCGAAGGCGGCTCGCGTGTCGTCTTCCGGCTTTCCGGCACCGGTACGGAAGGGGCGACGTTACGCGTTTATATCGAGCGCTACGAGGCGGATCCGGCCAAGCACGGGTTAGATACGCAGCAGGCGCTCGCTGACCTGATCGTCGCTGCGGACGAGATCGCCGGCATTACGAAGCATACCGGGCGCAGCAAGCCGACTGTCATCACCTGAGGAGCCCCGCCAGCGATCTGACCGAGCCGGCTCGCGCATGATCCCGAACCGAAGGTCAGCGGAGCAAAAAGTTGGAGACTTTTCGGATAAGATCATGCTGCAAAAACAAAGAGCGAGAGCAGGATGAATGATTCCGTTCATCCTGCTCTAGGCGCGACGATCATCGACGGCGGGGTGCGCTTTGCCATACGCAGCCGGGCGGCGGAGCGGATATTCGTCTCGATCTTCACCGGCGAGGCAGAGATGCGCCGTGTCGAAGCGCGCGCCATTGGCGAAGGCCTGTTCGTGGCGGAGGTCGACGGCGTAGGGGCCGGCACGCATTATGGCCTGCGCGCCGACGGGATTTACGATCCCGCAAGCGGCTGCTGGTTCGACCCGGACAAATTGCTGGTGGACCCCTACGCGGTCGCGATCGACCGCCCTTATACCTATGATCCAAGGCTGGCTGCGCCGCGCCACGAAGGTGGCGACACGGCGCCGCTGGTGCCGAAGTCGATCGTCACTCGCCTTCCGCCCGCGTTCGAGCCGCAGCCGCCGCTCTTTTCGGGCGGCGGGCTTGTCTATGAGGTGAACGTTCGGGGCTTCACGATCGGCCATCCCGATGTGCCCCAAGATCTGCGCGGCAGGATAGCGGCGCTCGCACACCCGGCGATCGTCGCGCATCTGAAGAAGCTCGGCGTCGCAGCGGTGGAACTGATGCCGATCGTCGCCTGGATCGACGAGCGGCACCTGCCACCGCTGGGGCTCCGGAATGCCTGGGGTTACAACCCTGTCACCTTCAAGCCACTCGATCCGCGCCTTGCGCCGGGCGGGATCACGGAGCTCAGGCAGACCGTGGCTGCGCTGCGCGAGGCCGGCATCGGTGTCCTCCTCGATCTCGTGTTCAATCACACCGGCGAGAGCGACGACAAAGGGCCGACATTGTCGCTGCGCGGCCTCGACAACCGCAGCTACTTCCGCAGCGATCCCGACGATCCGGGATTGCTCGTCAACGATACCGGCACCGGCAATACAATCGCCTGCGATAACCCGGATGCCGCGGCGCTTATCGTCGATGCGCTCCGTCATTTCGTGGCCTACGCAGGTGTCGATGGCTTCCGTTTCGACCTCGCTACGGTGCTTGGGCGGGAGGGGCGGGACTTCGATCCCGATGCCAGGTTGTTCGACGCAATCTTGACCGACCCCATGCTCAGCGGCCGCGTCATGATCGTCGAGCCTTGGGATGTCGGCCCCGACGGTTATCAGCTCGGTAATTTCCCGCCGCCGCTGCTCGAATGGAACGACCGCTTTCGCGACGATATCCGCCGCTTCTGGCGTGGCGACCCTGCCATGACCGGCACCTTGGCGACGCGTCTTGCGGGTTCGTCCGATGTCTTCCGCAGAGTTGGTCAGCCGACGACGCGCAGCGTCAATTTCATCGCAGCGCATGACGGCTTCTCGCTTGCCGATCTGGTCAGCTACCAAGAAAAGCACAATGAGGCGAACGGCGAGGAAAACCGCGACGGTCATGGAGAGAATTTCTCCTGGAACAACGGCGTCGAGGGGGAGGCGGCAGATTCTGTGATCGCCACGGTGCGCCGGCGCGACCTGTTTGCTTTGCTTTCGACGCTCTTTGCCTCGCGCGGCGCGATCATGCTGACGGCTGGCGACGAGTTCGGCCGTACCCAATCCGGCAACAACAACGCATATGCGCAGGACGACGAGACGACCTGGCTCGACTGGGAGCGTCGCGACGGCGAGCTCGAAGCCCATGTAGGCGCTCTCGCCGCCTTTCGCCGCCATTCAGGCGCGCTCAATGCCACCAACTTTCTCGATGGCAGGCCGATTGGCCAGTCTGGCCCCGCAGACGTCGAATGGCTGGCGGAAAGCGGCGAGCCGCTTTCGACGGGACACTGGGGCGAGCCAGATCGACGGCGCCTGACAATGGTTCTTACCGAGCCGGACGGAGCAGGAAGGGTCGCTGTCCTCGTCAATGGCGACCGCCGGGCTTCGGCCTTCAACGTTCCGGTGCGCGAAGGCTTTCGCTGGTCGCCCGCAGCCGGAACTGGGCGCGATGTTCAGCGGATGCTCGGCGGTGGCGCCATGCTGGTCGCGGGCCGCTCCGTGATCTATCTCCGCGAGGAGCGGAGGCCGGATGAAGGGAAATCAGCATGAGCGAGGCCGGAAATCCCGCCTGGTGGCGCGGTTCAGTCATCTACCAGGTCTATCCGCGCTCCTTCCAGGACACGACCGGCGATGGCACCGGCGACCTTTCGGGTATCACGGCAAGGCTGCCCTATATCGCGTCGCTTGGCGTGGACGCGATCTGGCTGTCGCCTTTCTTCAAGTCCCCCATGGCGGATATGGGCTATGACGTCTCGGATTATGAGGCGGTCGACCCGCTGTTCGGTACGCTCGAGGATTTCGACGGGCTGGTCGCCGAGGCGCACCGGCTCAACCTGAAAGTCATTATCGACCAGGTGTTGTCGCATAGCTCCGACCAGCATCCCTGGTTCAGAGAAAGCCGCTCAAGCCGCGACAACCCGAAAGCGGATTGGTACGTCTGGGCAGACCCCAAGCCCGACGGCACGGCGCCCAACAATTGGCTGTCGGTCTTCGGTGGGCCGGCTTGGGAGTGGGACGGCACGCGCAAGCAGTATTATCTGCATAATTTCCTGGCCTCGCAGCCGGACCTCAACTTTCATGAGCCCGACGTGCAGGATGCACTGCTAAAGGCTGTGCGCTTCTGGCTGGAGCGAGGCGTCGACGGCTTCCGCCTCGACACCGTCAACTTCTATTTCCACGATAGCAAGTTGCGCGACAACCCACCGAAACAGCAGCGCGCGGTCGTGGACGTGCCAGCCACCAACCCTTACGGTTACCAGGACCATCTTTACGATAAGACGCAGCCGGAGAATCCCGGCTTCCTGAAGCGCTTCCGGGCTCTTCTCGACGAGTACCCCGACCGCACTTCGGTGGGGGAGGTCGGTGACGAAGGACGCGCGCTGAAAACGGTCGCGCTCTATACGTCGGGCGGCGACAAGCTGCATATGTGCTACACTTTCGACCTGCTCAGCCCAGCTTTTTCGGCGGCCCATGTCAGGAAGTCCGTTGCGGATTTCGAGGAGGCGGTCGCCGACGGATGGATTTGCTGGGCCTTCTCCAACCACGACGTGATGCGGCATGTCTCCCGCTGGACGCCGCCCGACGGCAACACGGACAGAATGGCCGAGTTCGCGATCGAATTGCTCATCTCGCTGCGCGGCTCGATCTGCCTCTATCAGGGCGAAGAGCTGGGCCTCGAAGAGGCGGAGCTTGCCTTCGAGGACCTGCGCGATCCCTACGGCATCCGCTTCTGGCCCGCCTTCAAGGGCCGCGACGGCTGCCGCACGCCGATGGTGTGGGAGGCTGCCGCGCCGAATGGCGGCTTCACGACCGGCAAGCCTTGGCTGCCAATACCTGAGGCGCATTTGCGCCGGACCGTCGACCGGCAGGAAGGTGATCCCTCCTCCGTCCTGGCGCATTACCGGGACATGCTGGACTTTCGCCGGCGGCATCCGGCGCTGGTCAACGGCGATATTCGCTTCCTCGATTCCGACGATAACGTCCTGGCCTTCTTGCGCCCAAGCGAAAACGAGCGGCTGCTCTGTGTTTTCAACTTCGCGAACGAAGCATGCGAGTGGGAGGTTCCGGCTGAGCTCGGCGCTTTGGAGCTGATCGAGCATGCCGGCAAGCGGGCCGAGTTCGATGGCCAAGCGATCCGGCTGGGCGGCCTGTCATCCTTCTTCGCGAGGACTGGCTGATTGTCCGGTCTGCCGGCGCTTGAAATCGCTCGCCAATCTTCTGGCGGCTCGGGCGAGCGGCTTCCATAACAGGGAGCGTCCAATGAAACGTAGGTCGTCCTCCCAATGCTGTGTGAGAACGGCCGTCTCCAGACCAGTGGCAAATTCGAAAGAACCATCAGAGTCGGTGTCGGAGAGGGGCCATTTCGCCGCGGTCGATCCCCCGACCATAATCCCGCCTATTCGGGCCAGGGCGTACTCGCACGCGTTCGGATCGCAACATTCGTCGACGAGAGTTGCAAGTAGAATAAGGGTCGGCGCAACGAATAAGCCCACAACCTCATGGTCCGCTGCCTTGCGTACGAAAAATGCTCTCAAGCAATTCCCCCGAGGTCAGCCTGCGGTCGTGCCGTAAGCCGACTCATTTTCTGCTTTGCTTGCCTCGCAGCAGTTCCGGGTGCAATTCACCAGTTGGTGATCGACGCCCAGGAGGTGAACGCGAAGCGCGCGCGGCGAAATCTTGAGCCCATGGCAGATTTCTACCATAGCTTGCCGCTCGCGATGCGTTGCAGCCCGGCGGCTCGGCGCAATTTAGCATAGAAGCACAGATCGATGCGAGACCGCCTCGCAAGTGCGCCTGCGGAGGGAGAGACAAATTGGCCAGGACCCGATGGCATCCGGTATGGCGTCGCTCGCGCACGCTGTGGACGCGAAGCGTTTGGCAGCCACGCCTGGTCTTCTGGACTGGAGCCCTGGCGATTGGCCTGATCAGCGTGCTCTTTGCGCGGCTTGCCGACGAGACACAGCTGCTGTTCCGTGAACTTACCGCGGGGGCAGGCTGGTGGGCCGGCATTCCGGTCATCCTCACTCCAGCTGGCTTTATCGCTGTGACCTACCTCGCCGGGTTTTTCCCGGGCTCGCCGGGGAGCGGCATCCCGCAGGCGATCGCCGCCCGTCATCTGCGCGAGCCTGAAGAGCGCCGTCCCATGCTCTCGCTGCGCGTCGTTGTCGGGAAAGTCCTTCTGACGGTGATCGGCCTTGGATGCGGTGCCTCGATCGGACGCGAGGGTCCGACCGTGCAGATCGGCGCCTCCGTCATGCTCGAGGTTGCCCGGTGGGGCAATATGGCAAGGGCCCGCGGACTGATCCTTGCGGGTTCTGCCGCAGGAATTGCAGCCGCTTTCAACACGCCGCTCGCCGGTATCGTCTTCGCTATCGAGGAAATGGGAAAGACCTATGAAGCTCGCACCAATGGCCTCGTGTTGACCGCGGTCATCCTGGCGGGCCTGGCGGCGCTGGCGCTGGTGGGCAACTACACATATTTCGGTGAAACCGATGCGGCCGTTTCCGGCCCCCTGGATTGGCTTCTGGTGGTTGCGTGCGGCATCGCCGGAGGGGCGTTCGGCGCAGGGTTCAGCATCGCGGTGCTTCGGGCCACGCGGCGGCTGCGCCGCTTCGTCCAGCCGGCACCGTTGCGGCGAAAACTGGTCGTCGCGGCGATCTGCGGGCTGGCCGTTGCCTTGATCGGCCTGATGTCTCACGGCGATACGTTCGGTACAGGCTACCAACAGGCGCGTGGCGCGATCGAGGGCGAAGCCTTGCCGCCTTTCCTGTTCTTCGAAAAATTCTTGGCGACACTGCTCTCGACGATTTCCGGAATACCGGGCGGGCTGTTTGCGCCCTCGCTATCGGTGGGTGCCGGCCTTGGCAGCTCGATCGGTCTTTTGCTGGGCTCCGGCACAAGCCTGGCCGCGCTGCTCGGCATGGCTGGCTACTTCTCCGGCGTGGTCCAGGCGCCGATGACGACCTTCGTCATCCTTCTCGAGATGACCGGCTCGCACAATACCGTCATCCCGCTGATGATCGCGTCGATGCTCGGCTATGGAACGGCCCGGATCATCTCCAACGAACCACTCTATCATGCGTTGTCCCGTCTCTTCATTGCCGACGCGCTTCGCCGCAAACGCGTCGAGGAGGCTCTGAAGAGAGCTTCGTCGGACGAGCCGTGATTTTGTAATCCTGGCGGCGGCCCCCTGCGTGAGGTCTGGAGCACTCTTTGCCCAACTTCCGAGCCCGAAGCCTTGGTTGCGGCTCAGCCGCTCCGGTGACGCCTATCAATCGTCCTACGGCACGGCAACTTCCCTGAAGTCGCGCGCCAGCCTCTTCAAGGCTGTTCTCATGCCAGGGCCCTTCGCCGGTGCGCCGTGACCTGTGATCACCAGCTCCGGATTAAGCTTCGCAAGGGTCTGGACCGAGGCTTCGGCAGCCTCCCAGTCCGGCGTGAAATAGCGGGGAGGGCCGTGCATCTCGAGTTCCTGCGTTGCGACATCGTAGGCCGATTCCTGACCAGTCGTGATGAAGGCGTCGCCGGCGATGAGGGATTTGTCGGCTTCGCGCCAGAGCGAGACGTGTCCAGGCGCATGGCCCGGCGTGTGGATCCACTGCCAGCCGGGCATGCCCGGAACCGAGTGATCGTCAGGCAGTGTATGCAGCCTTGCCCCGAGGTCGACTGGACCGCGAGGGAAAAGGGGCGAGATCAGCGCGAGCGTGCCGCCGCCGACCCAGGGATCGGCCCGCGGATATGAGGTCGAGCCGTCGAGGTAGGGCAGTTCGTCCGGATGAGCGTAAACCGGAACGTCCCACCTATCGGCAAGCGTTTTGGCCGAGCCGACGTGATCGAAATGGCCGTGGGTGAGGATTATCGCGCGAGGAGGCGTGTCGCTGCCGAAGCGCTTCTCGGCGCATTCCATTATTTCGTCGGCGCTGATGCTGAGACCGGTATCCACCAGCACCCAGTCTGGTTCTCTCGGATGGCCATAGAACACGACATTCACCATCATGAGCTTCAGATAGGCGAGGTCGCCGGCAATGCTCCATGCGTTGTCGCCGCGGTTCCGGCGCGGCGCTGCATCCAAGTCACGAAGCGGAACCTGGCTGGTCATGCGGCACCTTACCGTACGCGCCGTTGCGTGCTGTCATCCCCAACGACCGTGCCGAAACCGCTCCTAGGGCCGGGCATGGACTTGAAGAGGCGCACAATTGCGTCCACCGGGCTGACACTGTCCGGCCGGTCTTCCCGGCCGGCGAGGCCAATTCGAGAGAAGAAGAGCTTCAAGTATTTCATCGCGAGTTCCTGCCTGTCCGAACGGTAGGGCGGTCGCTTTGTTCCGGAACGGCTGACTAAGGCTGAGCCGTTCGCGTCACCCAGGCCGATCGAGGAACAAACGATTGGCTGGGTAATTAGGTGTGATCCGAACCAGAGCGAGTCCCAATGAACCGCACGCCGTTTCGAAGCATCTCGTTGCAGCTCACATGCGTTCTCTTTTGCCTCGGGATTCTCTGCTCGACCACGTCGGCCGTCTCCGCCAAAGCTCCGTGTCCGGTCCAGCATGAACAGCTGCTTTCGGCACTCAAGGGCAGTGTCAAGGCGAGCGGCGGTCCCGCCAATGGTGGCCTCGAAACGAATGAATGGGCTGTCGTCGTTGCACGCGACGGGAGCGTGTGCGCCGTCGCATTCACTGGCCCGACGGCAGATGCGCAATGGCCAGGGAGCCGGCTGGTAGCGGCGGCAAAGGCCAATACCGCCAACGGGATGAGCGTGAAGGAAATGGCGCTGTCAAGCGCCAACCTCTACGCTGCCGTTCAGCCCGGTGGTCCCCTGTTCGGCCTTGAGCGCACGAATCCGGTCAACACGACAGCCGCCTACGGAGGCGATCCGGCCACATTCGGGACCGGGAACGATCCGCTCGTCGGCCAGCCGATCGGCGGCATCGTGGCGTTCGGCGGAGGCCTGGCCCTTTACGATCAGAACGGAATCGTCGGTGGGCTGGGTGTCAGTGGCGATTCCGCCTGCGCCGACCACAATGTCGCGTGGCGTGTGCGCGGCGCGCTTAGCCTGGACAAAGTGCCTGCCGGCGTCAACCCGAAGGCCAAGGACGGGATCATCTACGACATCGATCCGGGTGGGAAGAGCGCATCCGGATGGGGCCATCCGAAGTGTTCCGGCAGCGAAGCCGATATTGCGGCAGAGCTGGGAGCAGGCGTGGGCGGTTCGCTGAAATGATGTCCTCTCATTACGCCACGATCGCAAGGAAAACCACATTGGCGGTTTCCGTCGCAATCTTCGCACTTGCGGTGCTGGGGGCGTTCTCGACGGGCTTCTTCCCGGCATTTGCCCAACAACCGGCCATTAAACCCCCTGCGGCAGCGGCCCCGCCGGACGACGGCCAGTGGACGATGCCAGCCAAGAACTATGCCTCGACGCGCTACAGTGAACTCGACGAGATCAACGAAGGCAATGTCGGCAAGCTGCAGGTCGCTTTCACATTCTCGACCGGCGTGAACAGGGGGCACGAGGCCGCGCCGCTGGTGGTCGGCAACACGATGTATATCGTGACCCCTTATCCGAACATCCTCTTTGCGCTCGACCTCACCAAGCCAGGTGCGCCTATGAAATGGCGCTACGAGCCAAGGCCGGAGCCTGCCTCCCAAGGCGTTGCCTGCTGCGACCTTGTAAATCGCGGCGCGGCTTTTGCGAACGGCCGTATCTTCTTCAACACGCTCGACGGCCACACGATCGCTGTGGACGCCGCGTCCGGCCAGCCGGTCTGGAACACCAAGATCGGCAACATCAATATCGGCGAAACGATCACCATGGCGCCGCTGGTGGTCAAGGACAAAGTCCTGGTCGGCAATTCCGGCGGCGAGCTGGGCGTGCGCGGCTGGGTCAAGGCGCTCGACGCCAATGACGGCCATGTCGTGTGGACGGCCTACGGCACCGGCCCTGACAGCGACGTGCTGATCGGCCCGGAGTTCAAGCCCTTCTATGACGGCGACAAGGGCACCGACCTCGGCGTCGCGAGTTGGCCGCCGAGCGCCTGGCAGATCGGCGGCGGCAATATGTGGGGCTGGATCTCCTACGATCCCGAACTCGACCTGATCTATCACGGCACTGGCAATCCGGGACCCTGGAACCCCGATCTGAGGCCCGGCGACAACAAGTGGACCGCGGGCATCTTCGCGCGCAATCCCGACACCGGAGCTGCGCGCTGGTTCTACCAGTGGACACCTCACGACCTGCACGATTACGACGGTATCAACGAGCAGATTCTGCTCGACATGCAGTGGAAGGGCGAGCCGCGCAAGGTGCTCGTTCGCCCCGATCGCAACGGCTATCTCTACGTGCTCGACCGCACCACGGGCGAAGTTCTTTCGGCGAAGCCCTTTGCGCCGGTCAATTCGAGCAAGGGCGTCGATCTCGAAAGTGGGCGGCTGATCGAGAATCCCGAGAAACAAACCGGGACCGGTAAGGTCGTTCGCGATATCTGTCCGGCCTCACCCGGGGCCAAGGACTGGCAGCCATCGGCATTCTCGCCGCGCACGGGGCTGCTTTACATCCCGCACAACAACCTGTGCATGGACTCGGAGGGCATCGAGGTGAACTACATCGCCGGCACGCCCTATGTCGGCATGAACGTGCGCATGAAGGCGGGACCGGGCGGCCACCGCGGCGAGTTCACGGCCTGGGATATTGCCAACGAGAAGCCGGTCTGGAAGATCGATGAGAATTTTCCGGCCTGGAGCGGTGCCCTCGTAACGGCTGGCGACGTCGTTTTCTACGGCACCATGGAGGGCTGGTTCAAAGCAGTAAGCGCAAAGACGGGCAAGCTGCTCTGGCAGTTCAGGACCTCGTCGGGGATCATCGGCCAGCCAATCGCCTATCGCGGACCCGACGGCCATGAATATGTCGCCATCCTCTCCGGCGTCGGCGGCTGGTCCGGTGCGATCGTCGCGGGTGATCTCGATCCGCGCGACGCGACCGCGGCGCTGGGCTTCGTCAACGCGATGAAAGACCTCAAGGATGTGACCAACACCGGAGGAACGCTTTATGTCTTCCGGCTACCTTGAGAAGATGGCTGCGTCGATAAGGGCGATGTCCGCGGGGTTTGCACGTTCGCTGATGGCGGGCGCTCTGGTCACGGCATTCGTCAGTGTCGCGACAGCCGCCCAGGCGCGCGAGCTGCGTGTCTGCGCCGACCCGAACAATCTGCCTTTCTCCAACGAGCGAGGCGAAGGCTTCGAAAACAGGATCGTCGACATCGTCGCCAAGGAGCTTGGCGCCGACGTATCCTATGTCTGGTGGGCGCAGCGCCGGGGCTTCGTCCGCAACACGCTCAAAGCCGGATTATGCGATCTCATTCCCGGCGCGCCGGCGGCGCTCGAGATGCTGCGCACGACCGTGCCTTACTATCGTTCGAGCTACGTCTTTGTGACGCGGGAAGGCGAGCCGGGCATTTCCTCCTTCGACGACCCGCGACTCCGTGACCTCAAAATCGGCGTGCAGTTGATCGGCGACGATGGCGCCAACTCGCCGCCCGTAGCGGCGCTCGCCCGCCGCGGCATCGGCGCACACCTCAAGGGCTTTCCGGTCTATGGCGACTATTCCACGCCCGACCCGCAATCGGAGATCATCGAGGCGGTAGCCAGTCGCGATATCGATGTCGCGATCGTGTGGGGGCCGTTGGCAGGTTTCTTCGCAAGCCGGCAGCCGGTGAAGCTCCGGGTCGCGCCGGTTTCACCGCTGATCGACAAGCCTGTCGTGCCGATGCTCTATGATATCTCCATGGGCGTGCGGCGCGACGAGAAGGCGCTGAGCGGCGAGCTCGACGCCGCGCTCAAGAAGCACCGGCAGGAGATAGACGCGGTCCTGGCCGAGTTTCATGTGCCGCGGCTGGATACGGGGAATGCGGCATCACCATGAGACGGCTCGCGTCCATGCTGCTCCTTTGCCTGGCGTTCGCAGCGGCGGGCTGCCAGCGCGAGGAGCGGCAGACACGTCCTCAACCATCGCTCGGCGACAGCGAGCAAGGCGTGCCGGTGACGACGCTGGCGCCTGGCGGCGGAAGCCCGCTGCTCTCGGACGCCAAAGCGGCCGAGTTCGAAGCCAATGCCTTCCAGCTTAGCGAAGGCAAGCGCCTGTTCAGCTGGTACAACTGCTCAGGCTGCCATGCCAATGGAGGTGGAGGCATGGGGCCGGCGCTGATGGATGACAAGTGGATCTACGGCGACTCGATCGAGGCGATCCATGCCTCGATCCGCGACGGCCGGCCGAACGGGATGCCGTCCTTCCGCAACCACATACCCGATGATCAGATCTGGGAGCTCGCCGCCTTCGTGCGCTCGCTCTCTGGCAAGGTGCCGAGCGCAGCGGCTCCCAACCGCAACGACGATATGATGCCGCATCCGGCGGAGAACCGGCTGCCTGGCGCCGCCACAGAAGGGAAATCGCCGTGAGGCGGGGTCTTGGCTGGATCGCGGCTCTGTCGGGTTCAATCCTTGCCGGCTGCAATGGAGTGCAGTCGGCGCTGGATCCGAAGGGGCCGGCCGCGGACGAGCTTGCCAATCTGATCTGGCTCTTCACTGTGCTTTGCGCCGTCATCTGGGTGCTGGTGATGGCCGTGCTCGTCACGATCATGCTTCGACGCAGGCAGAGACGGATCCATCCTCTGCATGTCGATCAAGCCAGTGAGCGGACCGTTTCGCGGGTGGTGATCTCCGCTGTCGCCGCCACTGGGATCGTACTGGTCGCGCTCACGCTGCTCAGCTTTTTCGCGAACCGGACCCTCGCCGGTGTCGGCGAGGATGCGGTGCTGACCATCCGGCTGACCGGACAACAATGGTGGTGGGAGGTCAAATATGAGAACGCCGAGCCGAGCAAGATTCTCACCACAGCCAACGAGATCCATATTCCTGCGGGCGAGCAGGTCAGGCTGGTGCTTCAGTCCGACGACGTGATCCACTCCTTCTGGGTGCCGAGCCTCCACGGCAAGCTGGATCTCATCCCGGGCGTCGTGAACTCGCTGACACTCAAAGCCGACAAGCCAGGCGTCTATCGTGGCCAATGTGCCGAGTTTTGCGGGCTGCAGCACGCGCATATGGCGATGCTCGTCATTGCACAACCACGGGCCGATTTCGACGCATGGTACGCCGATCAGCTCAGGGATGCCGCGCAGCCATTGACTGAAGAGCAGAGCACGGGCCGCGACCTGTTCCTCGATCGCCCTTGTGTGATGTGCCATCGTATCCAGGGCACGACGGCAGGGGGGACGACCGGCCCCGACCTCACGCATGTGGCCAGCCGCAGGACCCTCGCCGCCGGCACGCTGCAGATGAGCCGCGGCAGTCTGGCCGCCTGGATCGCCGACCCGCAGAGCATCAAGTGGGGAGCCAAGATGCCGGTCATGAATCTCACCGGCGATGAGCTCAACGCCATTGTGGCCTATCTCGAGAACCTCAAATGAGCAGCGTCGACCTTGCGCCGGAGCATCACGGCATACGGGACACCGAACTTGACGAGATCAGCCTGCACCGACGGCTGGCCGAGACCTGGAGGACGCGGCCCGGCCTCATCGGCTTCCTGTCCAGCGTCGACCACAAGGTCATCGCCAAGCGATACCTGATTACGGCTTTTGTTTTTCTCTGCCTCGCCGGTCTGGCTGCCGTGGTGATGCGCATCCAGCTTTCAGGTCCTGAGCGCGGCCTGATCGGTCCCGACCTCTACAACCAGATCTTCACGATGCATGGCGCAACGATGATGTTCCTCTTCGCCGTGCCAATGGTACAGGCTGTAGGCCTCTACCTTGTCCCGCTGATGGTCGGCACGCGGAATATCGCTTTCCCGCGCCTCGCCGCCTTCAGCTACTGGATCTATCTCTCCGGCGGCTTGTTCCTCTGGGTCTCCTTCGCGCTGAATACGGGGCCGGACGTCGGCTGGTTTGCCTATGTGCCGCTCTCCGGTCCGGAGTTCTCGCCCGGCAAGCGCGCTGACACATGGGCGCAGATGATCACCTATACGGAGGTCTCCTCGCTGGCCGTAGCGGTGGCGACCATCGTGACTGTCTTCAAGCAGCGGGCGCCGGGCATGTCGCTCGACAGGATTCCGCTGTTCGTCTGGGCGATGCTGGTCACGTCGTTCGTGGTGATCTTTGCCATGCCGGCCGTGATGATCGCCTCGACATTCCTGATCCTTGACCGGCTGGTCGGCACCCACATCTTCAACCCGGCCGAGGGCGGGGACGCGTTGCTGTTCCAGCACCTGTTCTGGTTCTTCGGACACCCTGAGGTCTACATCATCTTCCTGCCCGCAACCGGCATGGTGTCGGCCATCATTCCAACATTCGCGCGGCGGCCGGTGTTCGGCTATCTGGCGCTCGTCCTGTCACTGATCGCGGTGGGCATCCTTTCCTTCGGATTATGGGTCCATCACATGTTCGCGACAGGCCTGCCCAAACTCGGCGCGAGCTTCTTCACCGCCTCCAGCATGCTGATCGCGATCCCGAATGGTATCCAGATCTTCTGCTGGCTGGGGACGCTGTGGGAAGGTGGCCGGCCGAGGCTGAACACGCCGCTGCTCTTTGTGTTCGGCTTCTTTTTCACCTTTGTGGCGGGAGGGCTGACCGGCGTCATGCTGGCTTCGGTGCCGCTCGACCTGCAGGTGCACGACACCTATTTCGTCGTCGCGCATTTCCATTACGTGCTGATCGGCGGTTCGGTCTTTCCGTTGCTCGGCGCCACCTATTACTGGTTCCCCAAGCTGACCGGTCGCATGATGAGCGAGCGACTCGGGCGATGGCATTTCTGGCTCGCTCTCATCGGCTTCAACGCCGCTTTCTTTCCTATGCATATCGTGGGGCTCTGGGGCATGCCGCGGCGTGTCTACACCTATCCTGTCGAGCTCGGCTGGGGCGGTATCAATCTTTTCATTTCGGCCGGCGCAGTAGTGTTCTTCCTCAGTTTCGTCCTGTTCGTCATCAACCTCGTGTGGAGCGCCACGAAGGGCGACGTCGCAGGCGAAAATCCATGGGATGCCGGCACGCTGGAATGGGCGACCTCATCGCCGCCGCCGAGCTACAATTTCGCGCGGATTCCCGTTGTGACCCACCAGGAGCCGCTCTGGGCCGAGCGTGAGGTCCTGCCTGTGGCTGGAGGACTTCGCGTAGACGCCCGCGAAGTTCTAATTTCTACGATCGCCGAGGCCAAACCCGACATCCGGGAAAAATCCGCAAGGCCATCGATCTGGCCGCTCTTCGCTGCGCTCACCGTCGGCGCCACGTTTCTCTATTCGATCTTCACGCCTTGGGCAGTCGTGTGGGGGGCCTTGCCGATCACCATTTCGCTGGTCGGCTGGTTCTGGCCGAAGGGCGCGCCGGAGGACGAGGAATGAGACAGCACACTGTCGTCGACCTATCCCATCTCGCCACTTTCGGCTCGGGTCCGCGCAGCCCGACCTGGTGGGGCACGCTCGGCTTCATCGCATTGGAGGGCACCGGCTTCGCGTTGGCGGCCGGTGCCTATCTCTACCTCGCCTACATCGCCCCCGGCTGGCCGCTCAGCGCGCCGCCGCCCAACCATTGGCCCGGCACGATCGTCACGATCCTGCTGCTCGCCAGCGTGGTGCCGAACCATATGCTCAACGGCTACGCCAAGAAATACGAGATGCTGCCGGTCCGCATCGGACTTCTGGTGATGTGCGCGTTCGGCATCGCGCCGCTCGTCGTGCGCTGGTTCGAGTTCCCGGCGCTCAACATCTATTGGGACACCAACGCCTATGGCTCGATGCTCTGGGTGCTGCTTGGGCTACACACGACACATCTGCTCACCGACGTAGGCGACACGATCGTGCTGACGGTCCTCATGTTCACGCGGCACGGCTATGCCGGGCGGCGCTTCGGGGATGTCGAGGACAATGTGTTCTACTGGGATTTCGTCGTCCTGGCATGGCTGCCGCTCTATGTGCTGATCTACTGGATGCCGAGGTTCTAGATGCGCGCGCTTCGGGTCGGAACATCCTGGGGCGGGCTGCTTGCCGGTCCTCTGGCCTGGGGCATCTCTACTCAGCTCAACTACGCGCTGGTGGAGTGGCAATGCGAGCGCAAGCTCCCGGTGATCCCCCTGGCCGCCCTCGTGCTTGCGCTGTTCGCTCTGGCAGGGGGGGCGTTGTCCTGGCGGGCCTGGCAGCATGGCGGAGCGTCGTTCAAGCCCGAACGGGAGTTCGATACCGAGCGTTTCGTTTCAATGCTCGGCATGCTTACAGCGGCGCTGTTCGCGCTCGTTGTCGTCATGCAAGGCATAGCTTCGCTCATCCTTGATGAGTGCACGCGATGAGCTGGCTTTTCGACGCCTCGATTTGCCTCGGCGGAACGGCTCCAGAGACGACTTGGACGATCGGGCCGGCGATCGTCCTGCCGCTCGTCCTGGTGGCGTCCCTTTATGCCGGCGGGACGCTGCGCCTGTGGCAAAGGACCAGGCGCGCCCATGCTCTGAGACTTCAGCAGGCTCTTCTGTTTGCGGCGGGCTGGCTCACCATTGCCGCCGCGCTCGTCACGCCCTTGCACGCCCTGAGCGAGCGGCTATTCGCGGCCCATATGATCGAGCACGAGCTGATCATGGCTGTGGCGGCGCCCCTGATCGCAGCATCGGCCCCCGGGGCGGCGATGCTATGGTCGCTGCCGCGCGGCTGTCGGCACGCGGTGGGAAACCTGCTCGGAGCCGGCCCGGTTGTCCAAATCTGGCGCCGGATTTCTCGTCCGGCCGTCGCGACAGTGCTGCATGGGCTGGCGATCTGGATATGGCACGTGCCAGGTCTTTTCGAGGCTGCGCTGGAGCGCGGCGTGCTCCACTATGCCCAGCACGCCAGCTTCCTGGGCACAGGATTGCTGTTCTGGTGGGTGCTGCTGCCGCGCAGGGGGGCAGAGCAGGGCCTCGGGGTCTCCGTGATGCATCTTTTCCTGACATCGATGCACACGAGCGTGCTCGGCGTTCTGCTGCTGCTGTCGCCGCGACTTTGGTATCCGGCCAATACCGGCCTTTCGGAGCAATGGGGCCTGACGCCACTGGAGGACCAGCAGCTCGCCGGATTGATCATGTGGGTGCCCGCCGGACTGGTCTACGGCCTTGCCGCGCTGCTCATCGCCGGGTTGTGGATCAGGGCAAGCGGCAAGTCCAACGGTGGAACTGCTCATGCCTTATCGACGCCATGACTGGCTCCTCTACACCGTTGTCGCGTCAGCCGGTGCGGTGTGGTGGTGGGTGCGCCCCCGAGACCGGTACGACCCGCAGCGAGCGCCCGCGGCCGGTGCCGGGGCTGGCGCGATCCATTCGCCGGCCGCGACAAGCCGGCCGGTTCAACTGGGCGGTTTGAAATGGATCGGTCCGATCCTCGCCTTGCTCGTCGCAGCCTTTTCCGGCGCATGGGCCTATCATGAGCAGCGCGTCGAGCGCCAAGTCGATCTGGCGGTCGGCGGCGTGGCCGCACGCGCGATCCCGGTAATGCTGGCGAATGGCTGCGCCGGCTGCCATACGATTCCGGGTGTCCCCGGTGCACAAGGGCAGGTCGGCCCCAGGCTCGACGCAACGCTTTCGTCGAGGCGGTATATTGCCGGCGTGCTGCCCAACAACAAGGAGAACATGATCCGCTGGCTGCGCGCCTCGCGCCAGATGGTTCCGCACACGGCGATGCCCTCGACCGGAATCTCCGAGCAGCAGGCGCGCGATGTCGCGGCCTATCTCTATGCGCTGCGCTGATCCGCGCCTGGAACGAAAGGCCCACCGTCAGGTTGGGCTGTATTCGCAGGAGGCAAAGATGCAGAAGGGCAATCGCGGGAAGGACCCGGCAGAAGGCTCGCCGAAGCATATCGGCAAGCAAGTCAACCAGCACGGCACGGGCAAAGAGGACGTCGAGCGTGACGCGGAAGGGCAGTTTGTTCAATCGCGTCATGGTGCCGGGAATGATGGAATGGCCAGTGCCAATCCTCGGCCGCTGTCCGACAAGCGAGATGGCGACGCTACGTTTCCTGTCAGCAAGCAAGGCAAACGGAAGTAGGTTTGACGCGCAGCGATTGCCTTTGCCAGCCGCGGCTGGGACCTCGTCAGTTCGTGATCCAGCCGACCGAAATTGTTTGTTCCTGAAGGAACAATGCCGCCCGGGGCACCGTTAGGCGCGACTGCACACGCCGTACCGATCTTCCACGTCGAGATCACGGCGATGCCGGCCCTTGCCGAGGGAAAAGACGAGAAGTCCCGCTTGTTGGCATCGGTCAGTCGAACAGCGGTTCAGCCAGCGTCGACTGAAGTTCGATGCGGGGCGGCTGCGTCCATGGATGGAGGCTAAGCATGCGGGCATTGGTTTGGCACGGCAAGGAAGACATCAGGTGTGACATAGTTTCGGATCCAGAGATCGAGGACCCGCGCGACGCCATCGTCAGAGTGACGAGTTGCGCCATTTGCGGCTCGGACCTGCACCTTTTCCATAATCTTGTGCCCGCGATGCTGCCGGGGGACATCATGGGTCACGAGATGATGGGGGAGGTGGTCGAGGTCGGCTCGGGTGTCGACGGGCGGCTGAAGAAGGGTGAGCGGATCGTCATACCCTTCACCATCATCTGCGGCGAATGCGACCAGTGCCGGCGCGGCAATTTCTCCGTCTGCGAGCGGACGAACAGGAAGAAGAATCTCGCCGAAAAGGCGTTCGGCCACACCACCGCCGGCCTGTTCGGCTATACGCATCTTACGGGGGGGTATCCCGGCGGCCAGGCGGAGTACATACGCGTTCCATTCGCCGATACGACTCATGTCAAGGTGCCCGAAGGCCTGACCGACGAGCAAGTGCTGTTCCTGGGCGACATCTTTCCGACCGGATGGCAAGCGGCCGCTCAATGCGACATCGAGCCGACCGATACCGTCGCGGTCTGGGGTTGCGGTCCCGTCGGCCAGATGGCGATACGCAGCGCCGTCCTGCTAGGTGCCAGGCAGGTCGTGGCAATCGACCACCTGCCTGAACGACTCTCGATGGCTGAAGCGGCCGGTGCGATTACGATCAACTTCGACCAGGAAAGCGTCGTCGAGCGGTTGAACGAGCTGACCCATGGCAAGGGGCCCGAAAAGTGCATCGATGCCATAGGCACTGAAAGCCATGTGTCTTTCGGGCAGCCGGACACGCTTTACGATCGCGCCAAGCAGATGATGCTCATGGAGAACGACCGGCCGCATGTGCTGCGCGAGATGATCTATGTCTGCCGCCCTGCCGGCATTATATCGATCCCGGGCGTCTATACCGGCCTCGTCGACAAGATCCCGATGGGCCAGGCCATGAACAAGGGCCTCACCTTCCGGATGGGGCAGACCCATGTGAACCGCTGGACCGACGATCTGCTGAGACGCATCGAGGAAGGCCAGATCGATCCGTCCTTCGTGATCACCCATATCGCCCGTCTGGCGGATGGACCAGAGATGTACAAGGTATTCCGCGACAAGCAGGACAGCTGCATCAAAGTCGTTCTGAAGCCGTAGCGAGGTAGAAGCAGATGAATCTTGTCTCCAACATTACGCGCTCGGCAGGCGACCCCAAGGTCCTGAAAACGGGTCCAAGCTCTCTGACTGGATGGGACCGCCTGGCTCGCAACCTCGGCTGGTTTGGGATCGGCCTGGGAATCGCCGAATTGTTCGCTTCGCGACGCATGGCGCGCAGCTTGGGCATGCGAGGACAGGAAGGGCTCCTGCGAGCTTATGGCGCGCGGGAGATCATGAGCGGCATTCTCTCGCTTTCTATAGACAGGCATATCGGGCTTTGGAGCAGAGTTGCGGGCGACGTACTCGACATTGCGACACTTCGGCGCGCGATGCGTCGACCGAATCCCAGGCGTGACAATGTCGGACTGGCCCTGGCCATGGTGCTTGGCGTGACGGTGCTCGATATCCTGGTTGCCAAAAGCTTGAGCGCAAGCCGGGCTCGCAACTCCCGGCAATGGCGTGATTATAGCGACCGCAGTGGATTCCCGAGGGGGCGTCAGCTACAATCGCAGCCACAGGTTCCTGCTGCTGCGGGCCGATGAGTTCCGATTCAAGTCGGCCAATGCTCGAAATCAGAAGGCCTCGTTGCGTAGGATAAAGGGGATCGCGGTTTCGCAGGCGATCCGAACTCATGAAGCCGCGATTTCGGCTTCAAAGGGGGCCAGCTCGCATCGATCGCTTGCGCCATGACGCATTCGTGACCTTGATCGAATCATTCGCCGGCTTATGATCCGGGCCGCAAATGAAGACCAAGAAGGCAAAGAAAATTGCCCGTAAGGGGCATCCGATCCACCAGGTTGCAGCACTTCCGTATCGCCGGCCGTACGCAGGAGCCGTCGAATTCCTTTTGCTGACCTCAAGGAACACGCGTCGTTTCCTTATTCCCAAGGGTTGGACGATGAAAGGCAAGACTCCTCAAGAGGCTGCGGCTATCGAGGCCCAGCAGGAGGCTGGCGTGACTGGACGCATCGATCCCACGCCGATCGGCGCGTACCAATATTGGAAGCGCATGAAAAACGCATTCGTGCCAGTACATGTAACAGTCTATGCCCTCGAGGTAGAAACTGAGCTATCCAACTGGAAGGAGCGGCGTCAGCGACAAAGAAAGTGGCTGACCAGTCATGAGGCCGCGAGCCTGGTCGATGAACCCGGACTCGTCTCCCTGCTGGCAGGCTTTCAACCTCAAGACCTGGCGGCGGAGTAATAGGCTGACGCGATATTACCCCGCGATACCCTCCAGAGCATAGCAAGCAGCGGAAATGGCGGCCGTCGCCGGGATCGTGATTACCCAGGCGACCACGATGTTGCCAGCTATTCCCCACCTGACCGCCGTCGTCCGCCTGGCGCTGCCGACCCCCACGATGGCGCCGGTGATGGTGTGGGTCGTGGAGACGGGAATGCCGAGCCAGGTAGCGGCAAACAGGGTCAATGCTCCACCCGTCTCTGCGCAAAAGCCTTGCATCGGATTGAGTCGAGTTATTTTTGATCCCATCGTGTGAACGATGCGCCAGCCGCCGAGCAAAGTACCAAGCGCCAAGGCGAGCTGGCACGAAATCACCACCCACAAGGGAACGTAGAATTCCGGGCCCAGCAGGCCCTGCGAATAGAGAAGCACCGCAATGATGCCCATGGTCTTCTGCGCGTCGTTGCCGCCGTGACCCAGGGAATAGAGTGCCGCCGAGATGAACTGCATCGTCCTGAAGGTCTGGTCCACGGCAAAGGGGGTGCTGCGCACGAAAAACCATGAGACGGCCAGGACGAGGAGCACCGCCAAGAAGAAGCCGATCGCAGGTGACATGACGATCGCGGCCGATGTCTTCAAAAGACCCGGCCAGACGATGGCCCCGATGCCTGCCTTGGCGACGCCGGCTCCCACCAGCCCCCCGATCAGTGCGTGGGAGCTGCTCGAAGGGAGCCCGAGAAGCCAGGTGAGAACGTTCCAGACGATTGCGCCGGTGAGCGCCGCGAAGATCACGCGCGGGTCGACGACATTCGCACTGACAATACCGGTGCCGAGCGTCTCTGCGACGTGCAATCCGAAAAACAGGAACGCAATGAAGTTGAAGAACGCTGCCCAGAAGACGGCGTATTGCGGCCTGAGCACGCGTGTCGAAACGATGGTAGCGATGGAATTTGCCGAATCATGCAGGCCGTTCAGAAGATCAAAGACCAGAGCAACAGCAATGAGCCCGACAAGAAGCGGAAACGCGAGTGTCGCCTCCATCGGGGCTCCTACACGTTTTCGAGCACGATGCCGCCGATCTCGTCGGCAACGTCCTCGAACCGATCAACCACCTTCTCGAGCTCTCCGTAGATTTCACTGCCGATCAGATACGCCATCGGATTGGAGCCTCCATGTGCCAGGAAAAGCTCTTTGAGCCCGCGGTCGTAGAGTTCATCGGACCGCTCCTCCACGCGTACGACTTCCTCGGCAAGCTCGCTGAGTCGCTGCGAATTGGCACTCGCGCGTTCGAGGAGGGGAATGGCTTGAGATATCAAGTTGGCAGCCTCCACGATCGCGGAAGCCATCTCGCGCATGAGCGGGTCGAAGCTGCGCTGCTCGAACAGCGTCACGGTCTTCACCGTCTTGCGCATCATGTCGATCGCGTCGTCCATCGACTGAATGAGGTCTTTGATGTCGCTGCGGTCGAAAGGCGTGATGAAGCTGCGCCTTGTCGCGAGAAGAACCTCGCCGGCGATGGCGTCGGCGCGCTCTTCCAACGATATGATTTCCTTGCAACAGGCCTCGATGTCATCGCACGCCAAAAGCCGCTCCAACGCTTTGGCGCCGAGCACCAGAATTCCTGCGTGCTGTGAAAAGAGATCGAAGAAACGATCCTCACGCGGCAGAAGCCGGCGAAACCATCCCATCATCGAACAACATCCTCCGCCGTTGACGGCACATGCATAAACCAAGTGCTGGTAGCGCGAAGTTCCGTGTGCCGGCAAAGCTTTTCTGTGCAGCGATGGTGAGGACCTCCCTCCGATGCGTGTGCGATCGCGCTGCGGAACTCTGAGAGGGCGAGATGTTGAGCGAACAAGGTATTCCGCACGTCTTGATCGACGCAACCGTTCTGGTTGCGGGCTTCGCAAGCTGGGCCGAATGAAGGTTTGAGAACCAGGCTGCGCAGGGGGGGGCAGCAACTCGCGACCACCACCTTTGAACCGCGCTCGAAAAGAGCGGGGAAGCTAATACCGCTCCAGCCACCCCCCTGAGAAGCCTGCGCGGCGCAAGCCAGCCACCAGTGGCGGGCAACGTCGCATGATGTCCCAAAGCAGGCCGGTCCGGTAGTTTTCGACCATCAGCACGACCGGCCCCTGGTCGATGCCGAAGTGATAGGGAGTGACCCACCACCCCGTGGCGCTATCCTCGACCGGAAACGACTGATTGAATGACGGCTTGAAGCCGTAGAGCCGCGTCATGCCGAGGTCCAGCCGGGCGAAGTTGCGAGCCGTCGGGATGACGATCTCCGGCGCAAAGGGCAACGAAGCGACTACAACCCAAGGAGCCACCGTCCCATCGTCGGGGCCGAAGGGAGCGCCGCGAGCGATGTAGTCGAAGAACTCGCGTTTGACGCCGTTAACCTCCCGCGTGATCCAGCCGGGCCCATCGCAAGCAGTGAACCCCCAGCAATGTTCCCCGTAGCCGGCCCAATTCATCGGGTTGCGGATTGCGTATTCCTGCTGCACGAAAGTCGCCTGCCGGCTGTTCTCGAAATAGTCGCTGTCGTGCTGCCGCATGAAGGCATCGCGGATGCCGCGGAAATCCACCCACATGTGCGATAGCTGATGGGTGAAGAGCGGACCCGAATAGAGCAGCTCGCGGCCGTAGATCTCTTTCCACTCGTATGTTTCGGTGTAGGCAGGGTAGCTCTCGGGCGGCAACGGATGGGTCGGCGATCCCAGGCCCAGAAAATAGAGCAGCAGGCCTTCATCGTAGCCACTGTAGCGGTGCGGTATGAAGCCGCTTTCCGGGCGCCAGCCATGGGTGAGCGTCACGCCGCCGTCGCACGCCCAGTTCCAGTCGGCACGCTCATAGAGCTCGGTGGCGAGTTGACGAATTTCGGCCTCTTCCGGCGTGTCTCGATCGAAGTAGGCCGCGACTGTCAGTGCGCCTGCGAACAGAAACGCTGAGTCGATCGTCGACAGCTCGCACTGCCAGACGCGGCGACCCGTTTCGATGTCCAGGAAATGATAGAAGAAGCCCTTGTATCCGGAGGCGTCCGGCTCGGGTCCTTGCGGAAGCTCCAACAGATACTGCAATCGCCTGCGGGTAATCTTCGCAGCGAATTTGCGAATAATTACCCCGCGCTCCACGATGATGGGGATTGTCGCCAGCGCCATCCCGTTCGCAGCAATGCTTGCCGGAGTATTCGGTTCCGTCTTGTCCCGAACCAGGCCGTTGTCCGGGTTCGTTTCGTGCAGATAGTACAGCACGGTGCTGAACTGCAGGCGTGCGAGATCTTCGCTGGTCGGCAGCCTGTGCAGCTCGGCGTCGGTCGACAGGGTTTCGGGCATCGCCGTCAGTGGGGAAACAAGGGGAGATCGCGCGGAACTCCGCCGTCACGGAGCCGCGCGATTCGCTTAGTTGGAACGCGGTTCAAATGTTGTCCGCCTCCGTCGAAGTTCTGCGGGAGGCGGGCGCCTTACCCTTGACGCCCCACTTCCATCCGCTGATCTCCGGCATGTCGTCGCCGTGCTTTTCGATATATTGCCGGTGATCGATCAGCTTCTCGTGGATGGCCTGCTTGAAATAGGCGGCGCGCGCTCCGAGCTGCGGCAGGCGATCGATCACGTCTTCAGCCAGATGGAACCGGTCGAGGTCGTTCAGCACCACCATATCGAACGGAGTCGTCGTCGTTCCTTCTTCCTTGTAGCCGCGGACGTGCAGGTTGGGGTGGTTGGTCCGTCGGTAGGTCAGACGATGGATCAGCCAGGGATAGCCGTGGAAGGCGAATATGATCGGCTTGTCCTTCGTGAATAGCGCGTCGAAATCGCGGTCCGAAAGCCCGTGCGGATGTTCCTTCTCCGGCTGCAGCTTCATCAGATTCACGACATTGACGACCCGCACCTTCAGTTCCGGCAGGTGTTTGCGAAGCAATTCCACCGCGGCCAGCGTCTCCAGGGTCGGCACGTCTCCGCAGCATGCCATCACCACGTCGGGCTCGGAGCCCATGTCGTTGCTGGCCCACTCCCAGATGCCGAGACCCGCCGTGCAGTGCTTCACCGCCTGATCCATCGTGAGCCACTGTGGCGCGGGCTGCTTGCCGGCAACGACGACGTTGATGTAGTCGCGGCTGCGCAGGCAATGGTCAGTCACTGACAAGAGCGTATTCGCGTCCGGCGGCAGATAGACCCGGATGACGTCCGCCTTCTTGTTGACGACGTGGTCGATGAACCCCGGGTCCTGGTGACTGAACCCGTTATGGTCCTGCCGCCAGACATGGGAGCTCAGGAAATAGTTGAGCGAGGCGATCGAACGCCGCCAGGGTATTTCGTGACAGACCTTCAGCCACTTCGCGTGCTGGTTGAACATCGAATCGATGATGTGGATGAAGGCTTCGTAGCACGAGAAGAAGCCGTGCCGGCCTGTGAGCAGATAGCCCTCTAGCCAGCCTTGACACTGATGCTCGCTGAGCACTTCCATGACCCGGCCGTCCGGCGCGAGATGATCGTCCTCGGGGTAGATTTCGGCCATGTAGCAACGGTCGGTGACCTCGAGCACGTCCTGCCAGCGATTGGAGTTGTTCTCGTCCGGGCTGAACAGGCGGAAGTTCTTGTTGTCCAGGTTCAACTTCATGACATCCCGGAGGAACTTGCCCATCGCCCTGGCCGACTCGGCGGTTGTTGCACCCGGGCTGGTCACCTCCACCGCATAGTCGCGGAAGTCCGGCATCTTCAGATCGCGAAGCAACAACCCGCCATTGGCATGCGGGTTGTCGCTCATTCTCCGGTGACCGGTTGGAGCCAGCGATGCCAAATCGGATTTGAACCGGCCGTCGGCGTCGAACAGCTCCTCCGGACGGTAGCTCTTCATCCACTTTTCGAGAATTTTGACATGCTCGGGCTTATCCATGTCGCCCATCGGCACCTGGTGCGAGCGCCAATAGTCCTCGGTCTTCTTGCCATCGATTTCAGGGGGGCAGGTCCAGCCCTTCGGCGTGCGAAAGACGATCATTGGCCAGGCTGGGCGTTTGAGGTTGCCTCCTTTTCGTGCGTCAGCCCAGATGCGCTTGATTTCCGCCACCGCCTTGTCGAGCACCTCTGCCAATTCCTGGTGGACCTTCGCCGGATCGCGCCCTTCGACGAAGTAGGGCGCGTACCCCATGCCCTCGAAGAATTTCTGCAATTCGTCCTTCGGGATGCGGGCGAGGAAGCACGGATTGGCAATTTTGTATCCGTTGAGGTGAAGGATCGGGAGCACGCAGCCGTCGCGCGCCGGATTCAGGAACTTGTTTCCCTGCCATCCGGTTGCGAGTGGCCCGGTCTCGGCTTCGCCATCGCCGACGATGCAGGCTACGATCAGGTCCGGATTGTCGAATGCGGCACCGTAGGCATGGCTCAAGGCATAGCCGAGCTCGCCGCCTTCATGGATGCTGCCGGGCGTCTCGGGAGCAACGTGGCTGGGGATGCCGCCCGGGAAACTGAACTGCTTGAACAGCCGCTTCATGCCCTCCGCGTCCTGCCCGATGTTCGGATAGACCTCGCTGTAGGTCCCTTCCAGGTAGGCGTGGGCAACCAGCGATGGCCCGCCATGCCCCGGGCCGATGATGTAGATCATGTCGAGGTCGTCGCGCTTGATGACCCGGTTCAGGTGGACATAGAGCATGTTCAAGCCCGGCGACGTGCCCCAGTGGCCGAGCAGCCGCGGCTTGATGTGCTCGCGCTTCAAGGGCTCCTTCAGCAGCGGGTTGTCGAGGAGGTAGATCTGCCCGACCGACAGGTAGTTCGAAGCGCGCCAGTAGGCATCCATCGCCTGCAATTCGGTCGCCGACAGCGGACCGGCAGCCGGTTGGGTTTTGGGGGTCGCACGCTTCTGGGGTGTTTCAGCGGTGATTGAAGCCATGGGTCACTCCTCTGTCCGGATCGAGGCCGTTCACATGAATCCGTCGAAAACCAGGACCCCAAGCCCAATGTCCTGTCGGGAGGCTTTGTCGGGCATCGATCGACACGAATGCCCGCTCTCCCTGAAGCCCGAGCGATAGCTTATTCCTGTCTTACCCTCAGCGCCCGTAAGATCGTGTAAGATCGGGGCGCGATCGCGGGGAATTGCATCTTTGGCCGGCGCTCCATGCCACAGTAATAGAGCTGAGAAGTCGAATTCAAGCTGCCGCTCACGGGAGGTGGTGGTTGAAAGTCGGAATTGTCGGATCAGGCATGGTGGGCAGTGCCGCGGCATATGCCATGGGATTGCGTGGCGTGGCGAGCGAGATCGTGCTGGTCGACCTCGATCCGGCTTTGGCAGAAGCGCACGCCCTCGACATCGCTCACGCAATGCCCTTTGCTTCCGGCACCGCGGTTACGAGCGGGGACTACGACCGCCTTCGAAATGCCGGTGTAGTCATCATCGCCGCAGGCGTCGCGCAGCGGCCCGGCGAGACAAGAATTGACCTGCTTGGGCGCAACGCCACAGTGTTCCGCGAGGTCATTGCCGAGATCATGCGTGTCTGCCCCGATGCGATCCTGCTGATCGCGTCGAACCCGGTGGACATCATGACGCAAATAGCCAGGACGATCTCAGGCCTGCCGGCACGTCGCGTGATCGGATCGGGCACGATCCTTGATACCGCGCGGTTTCGCAGCCTGCTCGGCGCACATTTGAATGTCTCGCCCCGGTCCGTTCACGCCTATGTGCTGGGCGAGCATGGCGACAGCCAGGTATTGGCCTGGTCATGCGCGCGCGTGGGCTCGGTTCCCCTTGCTGGCTTCGGAGCACAAGTCGGCGCGCCGATCACGGAGGCAGTGCAGGCAGAGATCGACAACAAGACCAGAAACGCCGCCTACACAATCGTCAAGGGGAAGGGCTCCACCTACTACGGCATCGGGGCAGGCCTGGCGCGGATCGTCGGTGCGATACGGCAGGATGAGCATGCCGTTTTCACCGTCTCGATCGTCACGGAGAACGTCGAGGGAGTTCGAGATGTGGCCCTGTCGGTCCCTCGCGTCGTGGGACGCCGGGGCATCACCGCAGAGCTCTTCCCCGATCTCGACGCCCAGGAGCATGCGGCGCTCTACCGAAGCGCATCGCTGCTGCACGGTCTCCTGGATTCGATGACGCTCTGAGCTGAAGTAGCGATGAGTTGGTTCGTCACTGATGGGGGCTATGTCGGCCTAGGGCTATCCGACTCCACCGCTGCAGGCGACCCGAGCCGGGCGGAAACCGCAAGACCAAGGCGATGGATCTGGCTCCCGGGACGCGCGGGCTGCGCGTCCGACGAAGTCGCAGGCTGTCTCACTCGCGGGGAGGGATGAAATGGATCGGCAACGGGTTCCGCTCAAGGTGACCTGGGCCCGCTTCGTGCGCGCAGTTCGAAATTTTGCGAGCTCGGAGGTCGGCGGGCGGGCCAAATTCATGGCTGGCGGCCTCTTCGCCCTGCTGTGCGGTCTGAGCGGCCTGAACGTGGTCAACAGCTACGTCGGCCGCAATTTCATGACAGCGATCGCTGACCGCCAGACTGACGCATTCATCCGGCTGGCGATACTGTATCTTGGCGTGTTCGCTGCTTTGACGCTTGTCGGGGTCTTCGCCCGATTTGCCGAAGAGCGGCTGGCGCTGCTTTGGCGCGAGTTCATAACCCGGCGCGCGGTCACGGTCTATCTCGCTGACGGGACCTACTACCGTCTGGACGCCTCGGGGCAGCTTACCCATCCCGACCAGCGGATGGCGGATGACGTTCGCACCTTCACGATCACCACGCTCTCCTTTGTTCTGATGGTGTTCAACAGCAGTCTCACGGTACTGACCTTTTCCGGCGTGCTGTGGTCGATCAATCCTTTGCTGTTCGTTGTAGCCGTCCTCTATGCGGCTTGCGGCTCCTATCTGACGATCGCCCTCGGGCGGCCGCTGATCAATCTGAACTACGATCAGCTCGACAAGGAGGCTAGCTTCCGTTCCGGGCTCATTCATGTTCGGGAAAGTGCCGAGCCGATCCTGCTGGCGAGGGACGAGGAGCGGCAGAAAGGGCTGTTGTTGACCAGGCTCGAAGATCTGGTCGCGAATTTTCGCCGAATTACTTCCATCAATCGCAACGTGGGATTCTTCACCACCGGCTATAATTGGCTGATCCAGATCATCCCGGCCCTGATCGTTGCTCCGGCATTTATAAAAGGCGAGATCGAGTTCGGTGTGATCACCCAGTCCGCCGCGGCATTCGCCGTACTTGTGGGCGCGTTTTCGCTGATCGTCACCCAATTCCAGTCGATCTCGAACTTCGCAGCGGTAGTCGCGCGGATCAGTTCGCTGATAGAGGCCATCGAAAAAGCACCGGCTACCCCGAGCGCTGGTTCGACCATCGAAATCGTCGAGCGAGAAGGGTCTTTGACTTACCAAGGGCTGACCCTGCTGTCATCGAGGGATGGGCCCCCTCTCATCAAGAGTTTGTCAGTGTCGATCCCGGGCGGGGGACACGTCTTGCTCGCAGGACCGAACAAGGCCCCGGGAACGGCTTTGTTCAGAGCGACCGCGGGCATTCCGACCCCGGGCGCAGGGCGCATCATTCGGCCCAGGTCCGGCGATCTCGCTTTTCTCGCGCAACGGCCCTATCTGCCGCCGGGTACCTTGCGTGGGATCCTGGTGCGCCCGGAGAAGGCAAGCGACATGTCGGACGACCGAATTCTCGGCGTGTTGCGCGAGCTCGGTATCGAGGAACTCGTGAGCAGGGCAGGCGGACTGGATGGGGAGCAAGCCTGGGCGACTTCCCTGTCGCTGACCGAGCAGCAGCTTCTGGCCCTTGCGGGAGCGATGCTTGCCGCGCCGCGCTTCGTGTTCCTGGATCGGGTCGACGCGACCCTCGGTCCCCAGCAACTCCGCAAAACACTGCAGCTGCTTTCCGAGCGTTCGATTACCTGCGTCAACAACGGTGAGCCCCACGAAGCGCGTGGTATCTACAGCGCGGTTCTCGAGTTCAGCGAGGACGGTGGATGGACCTGGACTGAGACTCCTGCCTGAGCTTTTGGCAACCCAGGTGCCAGCGTGAGCAGGTCATAATCCTGTTGGCGGGCGCCCACCAGTTGCCGGCTACTCCCGAAAACTGCTCGACCACTCCCTGCGAGTGCCTAATCCGACCCCCGAACTTACAGTAACTTCTTTATCCAAAGCTGGTTCTGATCCCGCGAATGATGATATTTTTTGACCGGAGGGCTGGTGGAGCACGATCGGGAGGGCTCCTCGATGACCCACGAACTGGCGAGCACGGCAGCGGCGCTGGTTGCTGACGGGAAAGGCATTCTCGCGGCGGACGAGACGGTCCCGACCTTGACCAAGCGGTTCGACGCACTCGGAATCCGATCCACTGAAGAAACTAGGCGGGCCTACCGGGAAATGCTGTTCACCTCCAAGGGGGCTGCCGAGTTCATCAGCGGCGTCATCATGTATGACGAGACCATCCGCCAAGAGAGCTCCGACGGAACGCCTTTCGCGGAGGTGCTCTCGAGCCAAGGGATATTTCCCGGCATCAAGGTCGACACGGGCGCGAAGCCTCTTGCCGGCTCGCCGGACGAGAAGGTGACCGAAGGGCTCGACGGATTGCGGGATCGCCTCTCGGAATACCGTTCTATGGGCGCCCGCTTCGCCAAGTGGCGGGCCGTAATTCGCATTGCCGACGCTCTGCCGAGCGTCGCATGCGTGAGTGCAAACGCTCATGCTCTCGGGCGATACGCCGCGCTTTGCCAGGAGCAGGATCTCGTGCCGATTGTGGAGCCGGAAGTGTTGATGGACGGGTCGCACACGATCGAGCGCTGCGAAGAAGTCACCGGCGCGGTCCTCCACGCAGTGTTCAATGCCCTGTTCGAGCAGCGGGTGGTGCTGGAGTCCATGCTGCTCAAGCCCAACATGGTGATCGCGGGCGAGAAATGCCCTCGGGCAGCTTCCGTCGAGGAGGTCGCCGTCGCTACTCTCCGCTGCCTCAGGCGTCACGTGCCCGTTGCGGTGCCCGGCATCGTGTTTCTATCGGGCGGCCAGGACCAGCTGGCGGCCACTGCCCATCTTAATGCCATCAACCGACTGCCCGGGCCCAAGCCCTGGAAGATCACTTTCTCCTATGGGCGTGCGCTCCAGGACCCGGCAATGGAGGCGTGGCAGGGCCGCGAAGAGACACTGAGGATGGGTCAGGAGGCGCTTTACCGCCGGGCTCACTGCAACGGGGCGGCCTGCCTTGGGAAGTACACTGCCGAGATGGAGGCGGCCTGATCGGGGTTGGTCATTTCCCGTCGCGGCCGGCATGGCGGCGTCGATGACAGCCCTGCTCGAGAAGCGCCTTACCAGGGAATGCGTCAAGCCGCGCCTCCCTGAATTGCTGCGGGAAAACCGACAACGTCTAAGCCGGGAGAGCTGGACGTGAGCGTGTTCGTAATCAGGCATGGGGAGACCGAGTGGAGCCAGAGCGGGCACCACACCGGCACGACAGACATCGCCCTGACCGACAATGGACGACGACAGGCGGAACGGATGCGGGCCGTGCTGGCCAGGCACAACTTCGCGCTCGTTCTCGTAAGCCCGCTGCAGCGGGCACGGGAGACTTGCGGTTTGGCGGGGCTTGGCGAGGGAGCCATCGTCGACCCGGACCTGATGGAATGGAACTACGGCGAATACGAAGGGCTGACGCCCAAGGAAATCCAGGCGAAGAGGCCGGACTGGCTGATTTTCCGGGATGGATGCCCGGGCGGCGAGACGGCAGCCCAAGTCGGTGCTCGGGTGGATCGCATCCTGGCCCGGGCGCGGGCTGCGGACGGCGATGTCGCCCTTTTCGCGCACGGACATGTGCTGCGCGTGCTGGGGGCGCGATGGCTCGGGCTGCCACCGCATGCCGGACAGCACTTTCTCTTGGATACGGGTACTGTGAGCGTTCTCGCCCACTACCACGAGATTCCCGCAGTCAGGATCTGGAATGGACACCTTGCCGGTTAGCAGCCTGTTGGAAGGCCGACCACCATGGACTGGCTGAGGCTGGATGAGTCGGGGCTGTCGTTTGAATAGGGAAGACGGCGATGGAAAAATTGGCCAAACGCGGTAGCGCGCCCGCCACGGCGAACGAACTGATGGATCAGGCACCCGCTATCAGCTTGCTCTCCAACGGTCGCTACAGTGTCATGGTCACCGATGCAGGTAGCGGCTGGAGCAAGTTGCGAGACCTTGACGTCACTCGGTGGCGGGAGGATGCCACAAGGGATTGCTGGGGGCAGTTTTGCTTTGTCCGAGATCTGGCCGACAACACGTGCTGGTCCATCGGCAAGCAGCCGGCTTTCCGGCCCGCAAACAATTACGGGCACGCTTTTCATGGAGATAGGGCGGAGTTCCGGTGTCGCGCCGAAGACATCGACATCGCTTGGAATGTCTGTGTCGCACCTGATGTCGACGCAGAAGTGCGCGCACTGACCGTCACCAACCATGGCGGGCGTCGGCGCAGCCTCGAATTCACCAGCTATTCCGAGGTCTGCCTCAACAATCGTCGCGCGGACAGAGCGCATCCGGCATTTGCCAAGCTCTTTGTGGAAACACGCTACGAAAATGATACAGGCGCCCTCTTTGCGCGTCGCAGACCGCGCGCTGCAGACCAAAAACCAATTTGGGCGGTTCATGTTTCGTCATCCAGCCAAGAGGCCGGCGAAGTCGTCGGATATGAGACCGATCGGCTCAGATTTCTTGGACGTGGCCGTACGGTGGCGAATCCAGCGGCATGTGATGCCGGCGCGGCCCTTTCCAACACGACAGGTCCCGTACTCGATCCGGTCTTCTGTCTGCGGCGGACGCTCCATCTGGAACCTGGTGCTACTGCGCGGGTGGCCTTCGCGACCGGAGCCGCCGACGACCAACTCGCCGTCAAGGCAATCGCCGAGCGGTATTCGCGTTTCGATGCTGTCGATGAAACATTCTCTGAGGCGCTCAAGAACTATCGAGCCGAGCTCCGCGACCTGAAGTTCACCGCTGACCAGGTCGCCCTGTTCAACCGTCTGGCCGGGAGCATTGCATTCGCAAATCCCGTCGTTCGGCAGACGATTCACTCCAAGAAAGATCTGCTGGATCGGGGGGATTTGTGGTCCCACGGAATTTCCGGCGATCTGCCGATCGTCCTGGTCGGCATCGATAATGACGGCGACGACGCAGTGGTTCGCGACATGACGGCGGCGCATGGCTTCAGCTGCCGCCGGGGTTTGCAATTTGACCTTGTCCTGTTCGACGCCCGTGGCTCCAGTAGTGCCAAGCGATTGACGACAAAGCTGCAAGCCGGCCCGGAAGGCGAACTCGTCGGCAAGCCAGGAGGCATTTTTGTCCTGTCCGGGGCCACCGCCCCGGCTGATCATGTGGACACCATCGCGGCCGTCGCCAATATCGTCTTGTCGAGCAAATCGGGCTCGCTTGCCGATCAACTTGATCGGCAGCGCTCAGTCTCATCGCTTCCCCCACAGATATCCGGGGCTCGAGCGACCGAGGTTCCCACCGAACCTGCTGCCGTTACGGTCGAGGATCTGCTGTACTGGAACGGGTTCGGCGGCTTTACACATGACGGAAGCGAATATGTCGTGGTGGTGGACTGCCATGACGCACAGGCCCCGGCGCTGCCGCCGGCACCTTGGACCAACGTCATCGCAAACCCTAGTTTTGGTTGCCTTGCGAGCGAAGCCGGGCTTGGTTACAGCTGGGCGGACAACAGCCAGATGAACCGGCTGACGCCCTGGTCGAACGATCCGGTTTCCGACACGCCCGGCGAGGTCATTTACCTCAGGGACGAAGAAACCGGCGAGGTTTGGACGCCGACGCCCTTGCCGCTCGGGCATCCGGCAATCGTAACCGTCCGCCACGGTCAGGGTTACAGCATCTACGAAAACAGTAGCCGGCATCTGCATCAGGAGTTGACGGTGCATGTCCCGCCTCAGGACGCGGTCAAGATCCTGCGCGTTGAATTGACCAATAATGGAACCCGAACCCGCCACTTATCGGCAACGTATTTCGCCGAGTGGGTGCTGGGGACACAACGTGAAGACGCCGCGATGCAGATCGTCTGCGAACGCGATGCCGAAACGGGAGCTATCGTGGCGCGCAACAGCTGGGGCGGTGATTTTGCTGGAAAGCTCGCATTTGCGGCCGCCAGCCAGCCTGCAAGCTCAGCCACTTCCGACCGTGCAGAATTCCTTGGCAAATACGGCTCCGTGTTTCGGCCGGCAGCATTGGCGCGGACCGCGCTGGCGGAAAGGTTCGGTGCCCTGCAGGATCCTTGCGCGGCGCTGATGGTAGACGTTTCCCTGGCACCCGGCGAGAGCAAGGAGGTCGTCTTTGTACTTGGACAGGGTGCCGATCTCGACCATGTCCGCGGACTTGTTCGCGACCATGCCGAGCCTGGGAGCGCGCGCCGATCTTTCGCTGCCATATCCTCCCGGTGGGAAGACATTCTGAATGCAGTCCAGGTCTCGACTCCGGACATCGGCCTGAACTTCATGGTGAACCGTTGGCTGCCGTACCAGGTCCTGGCCTGCCGTGTCTGGGCGCGCACCGGCAACTACCAGTCCGGTGGGGCATATGGCTTCAGGGACCAGCTTCAGGATGTGATGGCGCTGGTCCACAGTGCGCCGGACGAAACCCGCTCGCACATCTTGCGGGCGGCGGCTCGTCAATTCAGGGAGGGCGACGTCCAGCACTGGTGGCATCCGCCATCCGGCATCGGAGTGCGCACGCGCATGACGGACGACCTGTATTTCCTGCCTTTTGTCGTTTACCACTACGTCACGATCACCGGCGACGTTCCGTTGCTCGATGTGGAGGTACCCTTCATCGAGTCACCGGTGCTGAAGAAGGACCAGGAAGAGGACTTCAACAAACCAAAAATCAGCGAAGAGACGGGCACCGTCTACGAGCATTGCATACGCGCGCTGGAACATGGTTTTCGATTGGGCCGCCACGGTCTGCCGCTGATGGGAACAGGCGACTGGAACGACGGCATGAACAAGGTCGGCGCCGAAGGGAAGGGCGAAAGCGTCTGGAACGGCTGGTTCTTCCTCACGGTCTTGAAATCGTTTGCCGAGATTTCGGCGTCCCGTGGTGACGAAAGCCGCGCTGCCTGGTGCCGCGAACGGACAGCAAGCTTACGCACGGCCCTGGAGGCCGATGCCTGGGATGGCGCCTGGTATCGCCGAGCCTATTTCGACGACGGTACTCCGCTCGGGTCGTCTCAGAACGACGAATGCCAGATCGATGCCATCCCGCAGGCGTGGGCTGTCATCTCCGGAGAGGCCAATGCGGACCGGGCTTCGACGGCGATGAACTCGGTCTACGAAAGGCTTGTTCGCGAAAAGGACGGGCTGATCGCGCTTTTCGAGCCGCCCTTCGACAAAGGCTCGCTATCCCCGGGTTACATCAAGGGCTACGTTCCCGGCATCCGCGAAAATGGCGGCCAATACACGCATGCGGCCACCTGGGTGGTCTGGGCGGCTGCGCTGCTGGGCGACGGCGATCGCGCCTTCAATCTCTGGAACCTGATCAATCCGATCTCCCATACATCGACGAGAGAACAAGTCGAACACTACAAGGTGGAACCCTATGTGGTCACCGCCGACGTATATGGCGCGCCGCCGCATACGGGACGCGGAGGCTGGTCATGGTACACCGGTTCGGCCAGCTGGCTGTATCGGGCAGCGCTTGAGGCCATCCTTGGTCTTCGACGGCAGGACCGGACGCTGCGGTTCGAGCCCTGCATTCCGGCGAGCTGGCCGGGTTATGAGCTGAACTACAAATATGGATCGGCGACCTACCGCATCCGTTTCGACAACTCGAAGAAGGTCGGCCGAGGAGTTCTGTCCGTCACCGTGGACGGAATCCTTTCGGCAGACGGGAGCATAGGGCTCAATGCCGACGGGCTGACCCACGATGTTCGCGTCGCAATTGGCTACTGATGTTATCATGGACGCCTGACAGTACCCAGGCCCCCCGGGGCGTTGCAGGAGGTTCTCCTGGGCCATCCGGCATCCGGTGTAATCAGGCGCGCTTCGCCGGCGCGGATCCTGCAAGCCGGGACGTTCTCGGTGGTGAAACGCACGTCGCAAAGCCCTGGCTGGCACGCCGCCTGAAGGATTTTCAGCTCTGCGCGACGATGGTTCCGGTCGAGAGGTACACATAAGTCCGGCCGTTCTGATCTCCGCGTGTAGGGAGCGCAGCCCATTGTCAGATCAACTCACTGTACGGTCGGCGGTAGCATGTACAACGTCATGGCGAGGATCACGTAAACCATTAACGCGAGAACGCCGATGAACCACGCCGACCGCCCGCTGTTTGTGACGAACATTGCTGTGAGGGTCGCGATGAGCACCATTACTACGGCACCCCGCCAGAACTGCAGGTTCATCGGGGAGGGGCCAACCAGGTAGCTCACCAGCACCAGGACTGGTGCAACGAACAACGCGATCTGGGAAGCGCTTCCAAGCGCGATGCCCACGCTCAAGTCGAGTCGGTTCTTGCGCGCGCCGGAAAAGGCTGAGGCCATTTCGGCGGCGCCGCCGACCAGTGCGACGACGATGAAACCGATAAAAGCAGGGGTCATCCCGAAAGCTTCGGCTGCCTTCTGCACAGACTCGACGAAAATCTCGCTCACGAGGGCCACGAGTACTGTTACGGCCCCCAGGGTGACCAGGGCCAGGCCAATCGGCCACGGTACTTCACCCGCTTCGGCATGTTCCGCCCCGGAAAAGACTTCGCGGTGCGTGCTGAGCGTGAACAACAGCCCTAGCCCGTATCCGACGATCAGCAGAATGGCCAAGCCAAGGCTGAGCCTTTGGGTTGCTGCTGCTGCTGATATCGAGTCCACTTCTGCGACGGCCGAAGGCATTAGCAAGGCAATCGTTGCCAGGAAAAGCAGACCCGACTGAAGACGCGCGCTGGCTCGGTTAAATTCTTGCAAGTGGTATTTGAGGCCGCCCAGCAGAAACGAGGCGCCCAGCATGAACAGAGTATTGGTGACGATCGCACCTGCGATGGATGCCTTCACCAACGTGTATTGTCCGACGCGCAGAGCGGCCAGTGCAATGACCAGCTCGGTTAGATTTCCCAGGGTTGCATTGAGGAGCCCGCCCGCGGCGTCGCCCGTCTTGGCGGCAACGGACTCGGTAGCGTGACTGAGCAATCCCGCCAGCGGCACGATGGCGAGCACCGACAACACGAAGAGCGCTGTGTGGGCTTCCGGAGCGAGTTTTGCGGCGGCGAACACAACCGGGACCGCGACGAGCAACCATAGCATGGGGCTTTGGCGAATCTCCTTCAGAAGGGTGCCCATCTGCTCACTCCCATTTGGTCACCTGGACGGATCGGTCTTTTCGTATTGCCGACTCGATTGCAGTTGTTCCGTATTTGGCAAGTAACATTCGTCCACATGCTCGACTGCCACGCTTTCGACCGATTATTAGCATTTACTGATATTGCGTCTCGGCAAATAACGAGCAACCGCGCCGGAAAGAAAAGCGTGCTGCCGATCGACCCTTGGGACCTGTTGCCAAACCCGGAACGGCGTCGATGAGCGGTCCGCATTTGCGGCGGGAGCTGGGCGTCATCATTACCCAGAAAAGGAGATCGCAGCGTCGGTTGCTATTCGTACCTAAAGGAAAACGGACAGAAACGTTGGGAAGGGTCCTCCCGAACTGCAATCGCCGAAGGCGATTTTTGAGAATGTAGCTTAGGGGGCGCTTACCGTCACGAACAGATTGTATCGGCTCAAACGTTGGGAGTTTGTCATGCTCAGACTGAGACCTGCTGCCTTGGCAGCATTGATTTTGGTTGGATCGCCCTGCTTGGCCAACGCGCAAAACGCTCCGGGCGGCGGCGCTTCCCTGGAGCGGTTGACGGGTAGTGAATTCCAGGCACTGACCGACGCACGAATTGCAATCGTCAAATTTGCTCTGCAGATGACACCTGACCAGGAAAAGCTTTGGCCGCCCGTTGAAGAGGCTATTCGCGCCAGGGCGGCCGGGCGACAGGCGCGCTTGGCCGAACGGGAGGCACGCGTGAACGAACTGCGGAACGGCAACGCGATCGAAGTCTTGCGAGACCGCAATCCGGTCGACTTTTTGCGTAGGCGTGCTGACGCCCTCGCTCAACGATCGGCCGAAGTCAGACGGCTCGCCGATGCTTGGGAACCGCTCTACCAAACACTAAATGCCGACCAGAAGCGCCGGTTGGGAATCGCAGCGATCCTTGTATTTCGTGATATGAGGGATCAAGTCGAGGACAGACTTCTGGAAAATACTGATACCGAAGACTGAGTGAGGGGACCCACGACGCAAGGCCGGATGTGCGCCGACGCTCGTTAGCGTCCCCGATGTGACAAGGCGGCCGGACGGCGTTGCGCGGCCCGAGTAGCTCGCGTCAACGTCGCTCGGCTCAAATCGGAGTTCGAGCTGGAGGCGACCGACACGCCGCGCCACGAACTGGTCGGAGGTGACGCACTGGCTGTCCGATAAATCACGTTGAGAACTGTGGAGTCCGCCAGCCTTTGAGGCGCCGGCCTTTAAGCTGAGCATTTGCTACCGTAACTTACGTCTCCGATCCTTGATTGCCCCCCACTCCCGCGCATGAATGCGGTCACAGCGTGATGCGGCCGTTGAAGGAGGTTCCTGCACGTCTTTGTCGATGCAGTGGCATTCCCTTGAGCGGAGCGGCCGATGCCGGGACAGGCATTTCGCGGCCGGGCCGAGCAGGCCGAGGGAACTGCAGCCTGAGGGTGACGCTGCAGGTGACGTTCGTGATCCCGACTCGACGTTCCCCACTTCACAGTGCCCGGCATTGGGGTGGCTGCAATGGCCGACGTACTCGGAACGCTTTCCGTGATGGGTGTGCTACCGCGAGAGGAACTCGCCTATTCCGTCGGCCCGTTCTCCGATGCGGCTCGGGCGATGTCGATTCTTGACGCCAAAATCTCGATCACTCTCGCAGTTTTCTTGTCGTCGATCGGAGCGCTGAACGGCTGGACGCCCCTGATGGGCCAAGTCCGTATGGCGGCGGCGCGTGGCGGACTGCTCGGCATTCCCGTATTCGTCTGGCAGAGGCGACGTTCGAGCGCGGATGTCGTCTAGGAGGGTGACGCATGCCCACTGGCAGCTCGTTGTTCATACCGGATAGTCTCGCAGAGGCCCGAAGGGCACCCAGCGCGACAGCTGCGCTCGCCCGGCGCCAGGACATCGGGCGCATCACGCTGACCGTGCTGTTCATCGGCGGTCTCTTGGTCGCCAGCGTTTGGATAATGCTGCCCTTCCTTCCGGCAGTTCTGTGGGCGACGACGCTGGTCCTCGCCACTTGGCCGCTGCTGCTACGCGTGCAACGCAATGCCGGCAACCGCCGCTGGGTCGCCGTGCTGGTGATGACGCTTGCTGTGCTGCTCGTTCTGATCGTGCCGCTTTGGGCCGCCGTGAGCACGGTCGTCACCCATATCGACGACATCGGAGACATGGCGCGCAAGGTCTTGTCGTTGAAGGTGCCGCCGGCGCCCGGCTGGCTCGCTGGCCTTCCCGTCATAGGCGCGACTGCCGCCGAGGCATGGGGCAACCTGTCGTCGGCCGGCATCGAGCAACTGTCCCCCAGGCTAACCCCTTACGTGGGAACGCTGACGCAATGGATCGCCTCTGCAGCCGGCAGTCTCGGCGAAATGTTCCTGCAATTCCTGCTGACGGCGGCGATCGCGGCGGTCATGTATGCCAAGGGAGAGCAGGCGGCGGCGGCGATGTTGCTCTTCGGCCGGCGGCTTGCCGGCGAGCGTGGCGAGACGGCAATCCTCCTGGCCGGGCAAGCCATTCGCAGCGTGGCGCTCGGTGTCGTCGTGACAGCTCTGGCGCAAAGTCTGATCGGGGGGATCGGCCTGCGACTGGTGGGGCTGCCTTTCGCGGCGCTGCTCACGGCGCTGATGTTTGTGCTCTGCCTCATACAGCTCGGTCCCGGCCTGGTGCTCGTTCCGGCGGTGATCTGGATGTACTACTCCGGCAACACGATCGGCGGCGCCGTCCTGCTCCTCTTCACCATCGTCGCGGCGACAATCGATCAGGTCATTCGTCCGATCCTTATCCGCAAGGGGGCACACTTGCCCTTGCTTCTCATCTTGGCGGGTGTGATCGGCGGCCTGATCGCATTCGGCGTCCTAGGCATCTTCATAGGACCGACTGTGTTGGCTGTCGCCTACACACTGCTCAATGCCTGGATGGAAGAAGCCAGGGAACCAGCGATGCAGGTTGCAGGCGCTGACGTCCGGGAGAAGGGCGGAGCGGCGGCAGACTAGCGCATCGACCGACAAATGCGCACCGGTTTCGGAAATTCCATGCGAAAACAAAGAGATGGAGCTGCGTAGCTTGAATGTACGCCGGCGTCGGCCAGCTCGCGTCTTGGACCCCTCCATGAGCTCAACTGGACGTGAGAAATACGGACTATGGATGACTTAAGCGAAGTTGCGAACCGCCACGACCACACTCCACTCAGGCACCTACAGTAACTTACTTGCGTGCTCTCGGCGATGAGGTCTGTGATGGTAATTCTACGCAACCGCCTCCCAGCGTCGACCGATGAAAGAGCCGAAGAACCGGTCAATGCAGCTGACAACCGCAATGGCGAGGTTCGCTGATGTGGCTGACCTGATTAAAATTCGTTCGCAAAGTGACGAGGCTTTGAAGGATCTCTGTGAGGATTATCAGTTGGCACGTGAAACATTGACAAATCTGAAAAAAATGAAACCTAGACGATCTAAAGAAATATCTGAATATAAGTCGTTAATACTGGAACTTGAAGATGAGATAATTCGTACATTGCTGGGAGTGGAGGACAAGCTTGAGAACTGAAGGTTGGTTGTGGAAATAAAATTTGCCTGTGATCTATGTTGCAGATACCGTTCGCCGCCGGCCGATCGGCGGCATCCGGACCTCGATCGTTTTCGGCTGCATAGATCAACCCGGAGTCGCGGCCATGGCCAGTGAAATACATCCTGCCGCTCCCCACCATTTGCCGTTCTTCATCACTGCTCCCGGTCAGACGGACGTGCTGTTCAATGCCATGGTGGTCTTCCTGATCGTCATGGTCCTCCTGGTAATAGTCGTCTACTTCAAGCTGCACGCCCTTCCGGAGCAGATCGCGCATAAAGGCCAGAAGATCCAATACGAATTGGTGGCCCTTCTTGCGCTGATCTCCTTGTTCACGCACAATCATTATTTCTGGATCGCGGGCCTGCTGCTGGCATTCATTCCCCTTCCGGACTTCTCGACCCCACTGAATGGAATGGCCGATTCTCTCGCGAGGATGGCCGGCAGGGGAAAGCGCGGCCGCACATCATCTGCAGGACCGGAGCCGGGACATTTGTCCGGAAGCGATGTGCAGGCGAGCATGGTCTCTCGGACCGAACTTGCGGATGCGCCCTCCGCCACGCCAGCTGCTCCGCAACCGGAGCCGAGTTCACAAGTCACGCGCGCAGGCCAGACTCCTGCCGCCGACGGATCGATGTTTTCGTCCGGCAACGATCAGGCGGCGCGGCAGCGCGCGACGTCGAAGGAAAGGGCATGAACCGTGCTGGAATTGATGCTCTGCTCCATGGTGACGATATTGCCGGATTACCTTTTCCGTCGCTACGTGCAAGGGAAAAGGTTCGGGAAGGAAATCAACCTCTATTCGGTCTGGTTCGAGCTCAGATATGGAATTGCCACATGCCTGATACTGACGATTTCGCTTATAACCGCTATATTTTATTTTCATCCGTCCGCCATTAACGCAGTTTCGTATTTTCGGACTATACCGATACTGCCGGAGAGGACTGGCCGCGTGGAGGAGGTGTTCGTGGGCTATCGCGAGCAGGTCAAAGCCGGACAGCCGCTGTTCAAGCTCGACACTTCTGCGGAGGAGGCCGCAGCCGAGACGGCCCGGCGCCGTATAGCCGAGGCAGATGCGCAGCTTGAAGCGGACAAGACCAAGCTCGTTGTCGCCGACTCGCAGATCCAGGAAGCCCAGAGCGCATACCAGCAAGCCCGCGACGAGTACGAGACCAAAAACGAGTTGCTTCAACGGAACGCCTCTACGGTCGCCCAGCGTGAAGTGGATCGGCTTCGCGTCGCCATGCAGGGCAGGGAGGCCGGAGTTGCCACTGCGACGGCAAACAAGCAGAGCATAGAGGCCGAGATCTCGACGGTCCTGCCCGCGCAGAAGGCCAGCGCCGAAGCTGCGTTGGCCGAGGCACAGGTCGATTTGCAGAAGGCGGTCATCCGCGCTGGCGTTGACGGCTATCTCGAGCAGTTCACGCTTCGTAAGGGAGACATCATCAATCCATTGTTGCGCCCGGCCGGAATACTCATTCCATCGGAGGCGGGCAGGAGAGTGCTGTTTGCCGGCTTCAACCAGATCGAGGCGCAGGTCATCAAAGTTGGCATGGTCGCGGAGGCCGCCTGCGCATCGATGCCCTATACCATCATTCCAATGGTCGTCACGCAGGTCCAGCAAGTCGTCTCCACGGGCCAGGTGCGTCCGACGGACATATTGCTCGACGCACAGCAAACGGCGCAACCCGGAACAGTCCTGGCCTATCTGGAGCCGCTATATTCGGGAGGGATAGATGGACTCCCTCCGGGAAGCAGCTGCCTTGCCAACGCCTACACCAGCAATCACGAGATTCTCGCCACCGAGGATCTCGGCACCGTTCACCGTTTCGTGCTGCACGCGATCGATACGGTCGGCCTGGTGCACGCCATGATCCTGCGCCTGCAGGCCGCGCTGCTCCCGGTGCAGACGCTCGTTTTCTCAGGGCACTGAAGATGCGGCCCGACTATGAAGCAGCACGGGCTCGGCCGGCTGCTTTGCGGCTAGCGCGACTGAAGACGGCCACCCGTTTAGGTAGTCACATTTGAACAGGTTAATAAAATTGCAATAAAAACTCTACCAGGGTCTGAAGGTATATTATGCTTTGGCAGGCTCCTCAGAGGCCGCCCGTCAATCGAAAGATCGATGGCTGTCGACTATCTTGCCCATTGACATTGATTATCTAATGCAAGCATTATCTTAACATAAGATAGTCAGTTCTACCTCTGCGTGTAATCATCAAAATTTGATTCACGTCAAAGACAGAAATTGGCGGAACTGGAAGGTAAATACCCAAATCATCGGTTTGCCCAGATGCTTCCTTGCCCAGAGATGGCGATGCGAATGATCGAGGCGCGCTGCAATGTCCGTAAACATTAATGGCAGCCATGCTGATCTGGCGGGCTGCGGCCTTGGGCTTGAGCTGCTACCAGAAAGCCGGTCTTCGGATGAGATTCGGGCCGAGGTGCGACGTGTGTTGGGCTCCAGCGAGTTTGACGCTTCGGAGCGCAACAGGCGATTTCTCGAATATGTGGTCGAGGAGACGCTGGCGGGGCGAGCCGGCCGCATCAAAGCCTACAACATTGCGACGGAAGTGTTTGGCCGTGATGTGAATTTCGATCCTCAACTGGATCCGGTTGTACGAATGGAAGCCAGACGGTTGCGGAGATCGCTCGAACGCTTCTACCTGACCGATGGCAAGAACAGCTTGATCAGGATCGAACTGCCGAAAGGCGGATACGTACCGGAATTCCAGCCGCCTTCTAGCAAGGGTACAGCCGCGGGGAGTGTAGCTCGGCCATCTCTCCCGCACGATCCCAACCCTGCTGTACGTGGCACATCGATCCTGGTGGCGCCATTCGATGCCGAGGGTGATGAATCGATGTTTCCGGGGTTCAATCGTGGCTTCGGACATCAGATTCTCGTCGGGTTGAGCCGTTTTCCCGAGATAGAGGTGTTTGAACCAAACGCAGTTCCGAAGGGCCAGCCGACGCAAGGCGACGGTCATTCGCAGCCGGAACCCGGTGTCGATCTGGTGCTGGGCGGCAGCACTTCGCTGTATCAAGGCGTGCTGAACGTGAAAGCGGTTCTCTCGGAGGCGCGGACCGGACGAGTGGTCTGGGGGCAGACATTTGAGCGAAAGCTGGACTCTGCCGATATTCTGCACTTCCGCGACGACATCGCCAACGCGATCACGCGAATCCTCGCCGAGCCCTATGGGGTGATCTTCAAGTGCAATGCCAGGGTTGCAGACGGAAGGGCCGCCGACAAGCTGACCTCGTTGGATTGCGTGATCCGATTTTATCAGTACAGACGCTCGTACCGGCGCGAACTCTTTGCGCAGGCTCGCGCGCTGCTGGAGCACTTGGTCAGCGCGAACCCGGATTATGCTGAAGGCTTCGGTTGTCTGTCCCACATCTATTCGGACGGGTATCGCTTCGGCTTTGCACCCGACGAGCCGCAGGCGCGGCTGCTTCAGCGGGCGGCACATTTGGCAGATCGAGCCATAGAACTTGCTCCCGATTCAAGCCGGGGGTACCACGCAAGAGGTGTGGCGCGCTGGCTTTTCAAGGACATGGCTGGGGGCCTGGAGGCAATGTCTACCGCGCTGGCGATCAACCCGAACGCCACCGAAGTGATGGCGGACCTCGGCTTGCTGCTGTCCTTGGCGGGCAATTGGGAGCGAGGCGTCCCTCTGCTCGAAGAGGCCTTCGCTCGAAATCCGGCCGAGTTCGGTTCACAGCGGATCGGACTTTCGCTCTATCATTTCATGAACGGACGTTACGAAGACGCTCTTTCGGAGGCGCAGCGGATCCGTACGCCGGACGCAGCAAACGGCTTCGTGGCCGAGGCCATCTCTCTCATCCGTCTAGGGCGCGGCGCAGAGGCGACAGCTGCGATCGGGAAGATTGTGGAGATCGCCAGTCACGGTGGCATCGGGACCCTGGGCGGGCTGGGCCTCCAGAGCATCAATCCCGGTCTCGCCGACAACATCATGGCAGCCTTACGGGATGCCGGGTTGCCTTCTGGACTGGCCATTCACTAGCCGCGCGTGAAGCTACGGTAACTTACGTTGCCGATTCTTGATCCCTGCATTCCTGCCAACAATCAATGGCTGTGTGACTTGGGCGGTGTGTCCAAGGAGCCCAGCGGCTGTGGGCCGCCGTCGGGCGACGTCTGGTGCGAGAGGTAACATGATGGCCAACAGGTGGTTTGGGATCCCGATTGCCACCGCAGCGGCTGCAGGCGTCGCGGCCCTCATGACAGTAGCGGGAACTTCATTGCCGGTCTCTGCTCAGCAAAAGACCGCGACTACCAATCAGCCGGCAGCCGAAGCCCAGAAGCCGGAACCGCTATCCGAGGACGAGCTAGAAGAACTAGTGGCGCGATTTGCGCTCTACCCGGATGAGCTGGTGGCTCTGATCTGCTCGGCCTCCCTGTTTCCGCTGCAGATCGTGGAGGCCGAACGGTTTCTGGAGAAGCAGGCGAAGGACAAGACACTCAAACCCAAGGACAGCTGGGACCCCAGCGTGATCTCCCTGCTCAACTATCCTGACATCGTGAAGATGATGGCCGACGATCTGGACTGGACGCAGGCACTGGCGGATGCGCTGACAAACCAGCAGAAGGACGTCCTCGTCGCAATTCAGCAACTTCGCGATGAGGCGGTCGCCAAGAACATCATCAAGACAGATGACAAGATCAAGGTGGTTTCGGAAGGAGACAATATCGTCATTCAGCCGGCAGTCGCGGAGAAGATCTATGTGCCGAAATATGATCCGCAGGTCCTTTACGTGCCCGACTACCCACCCCAACCCATATCTTACTACGCGGACCCGTATCCCAACTACTATTTTCCATCTGCAGGTTTCTGGGCGGGTGCGGTGACAGGCGCGATCTTTGGCGCCGCCGTGGACTGGGACAACTGGGGCGTGTGGGGCGGCAACTGGGGCGGCGACATCGATGTCGACTGCAACAACTGCCTCAACAACATCAACGGCAAGGTCAACCTGAAAGATGTCGATTGGAAGAACGTCGACCGCTCCAAGCTTAATTTTGACAGGAACCAGCTGGCCAACATCGATCGTACGAAAATCAAGAATGGCCTTGAGTCAAACCGTGCCAATTCCCTTCGTAACCAGGCAGCAAACGTCAGTGGCGAGCGAGCAAGAAACCTCGCCGACAGGGGGACGCAGGCTAGGGATGTGCGAAAGAATGCCTTGCAGCAGACAGATCTGGGCCGGGCGAATGCGGATCGCAACAGGCCGGGCGCTGGAAACGCAAATCTCAACAGGGCTGGTGCGGGGAATGCAAACCGGCCCGGCGCCGGCAACGCAAACCTCAACAGGCCGTCGGGCGCCAATCGTGCCTCGGCCAAGCCCAAAGCAGGCGGCAAGGTCGATCGTCGCCCGAATAATCCCTCGGCTCTCGGCAACGTCGACCGGGGCAAGGCCTCCCAAATAAACTCGAACCGCGGCCGTCAAAGCATGGGCGGTGGTGCCCGTGGCGGCCCACGCACCGTCTCGCGCGGTGGCGGTCGGCCACCAGCAGCGCGGGGAGGAGGATACCGGCCACCCGTAGCGCGCGGTGGCGGCGGTCGTGGTGGCGGTGGTGGTCGTGGTGGTGGCGGTCGCGGTGGCGGTCGGCGTTGACCTTGAAGGGAGCAGGACAATGAGATCTTCCCTTACCATTTTGCGAGCTTGGCTCAACGCCGCTGCCATTGTCGCAGTTGTCGCGGTGTCTGGATCGGGAATGGCCTTTGCGCAGGATCGGACCGGCATCTATTCATTCGCGGCAGACAAGAAGCCGCCTACGTTCGACGATCCCGGCGCGGCGATCGACGCGTTCAAGGATGCGCTCGCCAAGAACGACGTTGCTGCCCTCGCCAACCTTGTCGGGCTCAATGTCGAAAAGTTGAAGGCAGACAAGGATGTGATGTCGACATTCGACCAGATCCGCGACGCCGCCGCCAAGCAGGTGGTGGTGGAGGATCTGAATGATCGCAAGATTCTCGATCTCGGCGACAAGCTCTGGCCATTCCCGTTTCCGCTCGTGAAGGCACCGGACGCCAAATGGGCGTTCGATACCAACGCAGGGTTCGAAGAGATCATCAACCGCCGCGTGGGCGAGAACGAGCTTCAGGCGATCGACACCATGCATGAATATGTCGATGCACAACGGGAGTATGCGTCTCAGGTCCGGGACGCCAGCGGTGTTCTGAAATATGCGCAGAAGCTGATCAGCTCCCCGGGCAAGACCGATGGCCTCTATTGGCCCCCTGACCAGGGCGACGGCGACAGCCCGGCGGGGAACTTTGCCAATCAGGCGGCACTCGAGAAGGCGAAGAAGGGCGAAGGATACTTCGGCTATCGCTTCCGCATCCTGACCGGCCAGGGCGACAATGTCGCCGGCGGTGCCTACGACTACGTCATCAATGGCAACATGATCGGCGGTTTCGCCCTGGTGGCCTGGCCGGTGAAATATCGGGAGACGGGCGTAAACACGTTCCTCGTCAACCAACAGGGTGTCGTCTACCAGGCAGATCTCGGCCCTCAGACGGAAGAGATCGTCAAGCGCATGAAGCGCTTCAATCCAGGTGCTCAATGGAGTGTCGTGGGCGACTGAAGTGTATGACGCCGGGGCTCGGACAAGCGATCCGGCAATCCTGGCGGGACTCGGGCTGGCTATTGAAAGCCTGCCATCCCTGAAAGGCCAGTCGAATGTCGACTAGCGGCGAGATGAAGATCAGGCAGAGGTTTCGGCTTCCGCTCCTGACCAGCTTTTCGGGCTATCGCGCCGAGTGGATCCGTAGCGACATTTCTGCAGGGCTTGCGATTGCGGCCGTCGGGCTCCCGAGCGCCATCGCCTATCCCGCGATAGCCGGACTGCCTCCTGAAACCGGCATTTATGCAAGCATCTGGCCGTTGATCGCCTACGCCTTGTTTGGACCATCGCGACAGCTTGTCGTCGGGCCGGATGCCGCTACCATGACGGTCCTGGCCGCGGTGCTGGTGGCCGTTTTTGCAACTGCTCCCGCCGGTATTGACCGCACGGCTGTGGCCGCAATTCTGGCGCTGGGAGTTGGCCTGCTCTGCCTGCTGGCTCGAACATTGCGGTTGGGTGTCGTTGCAAACTTCCTCTCACGCCCGATCCTGACCGGGTTCTTTGCCGGAATCTCGCTCTCGATTCTTGTGGGTCAGATCGACCGATTTACCGGACTGGACGTCCGGGGAGACGGGCTTGTCGGCCCCGTGCTCGACCTGATCGGCAAGGTGGGATCGATACATTGGCCGACCTTCCTCTTGGCTCTGTCGATGTTCGCCCTGCTGCAAGCCGCTCGGCTTAGCCGCTTTCCGGTTCCCGGCCCGGTTCTGGTGGTCGTGATCTCGGTCGTGCTCTCGGCCGTGTTCAATTTCGAGGGGAGGGGCATAGCTATCGTCGGCGATATCCCGCAAGGGTTGCCCGGATTGGCCCTTCCGCGGATTGCGGCAGGACTTCCGGTCGGAACGCTCACATTCGGCGCTCTGGCGATCTTCCTTGTAAGTTTCGGCGCCGGGGTCGTTACGGCGCGGAGCTTTGGGATCAGGGGTGGCTATCCCGTCGACTCGAACCGCGAACTCACCGGGTTCGGCGCAGCGAACATAGCTGCGGGTTTGTTCGGTGCCTTCCCTGTATCCGCCTCCGATTCACGAACTGCTGTCAACATGACCATCGGGGGCCGCTCCCAGGCTGCGAGCATCGTTGCGGCCCTGGCCCTGGTGGCGACGGTGCTCTTTCTGGGGCCGGCCCTGCGGATCATGCCGATCCCCGCGCTTGGAGCAATTCTGGCAGCCACGGCGCTGAGCCTGATCGACTTCGCCGGCCTGAAACAGATCTGGCGCATCAGCCGCATGGAGTTCGTCTTTGCGCTCATTGCCATGTGGGGCCCGATCAGCCTCGGCGTGCTCAATGGCGTGGTTATCGCGATTGCCGCCACGCTCGCCTACGTCCTCCACAAACTGATGTATCCACGCGATGCGATGCTCGGCCGTGTACCGGGCCGAGACGGCTTCTATAAGCTGCATCGCACGACGGAGGCCCAACCAGTGCCCGGGCTCGCCATTTGCCTGATCCAGGGCAGCCTTCTGTTCTTCAACACCGAACACGTGAAGTTGCGCCTGCAGACGATTGCCAACGGGCTGCCTCCAGACACGCGCTGGTTGGTGATCGAGGCCAGTGCAATCCAGCAGATCGACAGTTCTGGAGCAGCAATGCTGGAAGAGATGCACGGCGAACTAGCCAATCGCGGCATTTCGCTGGGGGTCGCGGATCTGCACGCCGAAGTGCGCGAGATCCTGACGCGATCAGGTGTGATCGGACAAATCGGCGCCGCCATGGTCTTCGACAACCTCGAGGACGCCGACAATGCCTTCAAGAGGTCGACCGCGGCGGAGCTCCAGACAGGACTAGGAGAAAAGCATGGGCAAGAACAAGCACAGGAATAACAAAGGCCGGGATCACGATGATGCCGACGGCAGCAGCGGCAGCGCGTCTGACGTTGCAGTGATGGAACGCGAGTTCGAGCCAGTCGAAAAGAAGAAATCAGGTAGTTATAGGAAGAAACTTGCCGAGCTTCAGGTCGAGCTGGCCCATCTCCAGGCCTGGGTCAAAAAGTCTGGCGCGCGCATCGTCATTATCTTCGAAGGCCGGGACGCTGCCGGCAAAGGCGGGGTGATCAAGCGCATCACCGAGCGAGTGAGCCCACGCGTGTTCCGCGTCTCCGCACTGCCGGCGCCGACGGATCGGGAGAAATCGCAGATCTACATGCAACGTTATGTTGCACACTTGCCGGCGGCCGGAGAGATCGTGATATTCGACCGCTCCTGGTACAACCGCCCCGGCGTCGAGCGCGTAATGGGCTTCTGCAGCGAGGGAAAGGCCCGGCGCTTCCTCGAACTGGCCCCCCGTTTCGAGGCCGCGATCGTCGAAAGCGGCATAACTCTTCTGAAGTACTTCCTCGACGTGAGCGAGGAGGAGCAGGAGAAGAGATTCCGGCAGCGCATCAATGATCCGCTGCGGCAATGGAAGCTGAGCCCGATGGATGTCGAATCCTATCGGCGTTGGTGGGACTATACCCGAGCCTACGATGAAATGATCAGCATGACAGACACGCGGTATGCGCCGTGGTGGGTCGTGCCATCCAACGACAAAAAACGGGCTCGCATCAACTGCATCTCACACATCTTGAAGTCGATCCCTTACGAGCGCGTCCCATTCGATGAACCCAAATTGGGCAAGCGACAGAAGCGCCCGGACGATTTCGTCGAGGACACTGCGGTCCGGAATATCGTGCCGGACGTGTTGTGAGGAGTTCAGAATAGCAAGAACGACAACAGATCCAACCGGAGGACCGAAAAATGTCGGACCCTACGAACCCGAACGAGATGCCGCCAAGCGCGGAACAACTGCGCATGCGCCTTTTGGAGGAACAACTCGCAGAGGCGAAGAAGTACGAGCAACAAAAGCAGAAGGAGCAGCAGAAGCTGTCCGCGTTCACGGACGACTTCCTGAAGGGGCATGTTACGGAAAATGAAATCGCTATGGTCCGGCGTCTGGTGACCAACGCCTTAAAGGACGGCAAGTTCGAAGCTATGGTATACAGCTTCCCGTCTGACCTTTGCTCTGACGGCGGGCGGGCCATCAACAACAGCGATCCCGATTGGCCCAACTCCCTCCAGGGTAAGGCCAGGGAGTTCTACGAGCGTTACCTGAAATACGGCAAGCCGCAGGGCTACAAGCTGAAGGCCATGATCATCAATTTTCCAGGCGGAATTCCGGGCGACGTCGGCTTCTTCCTGAACTGGGCTCCTGAGACGAAATAGGCGCCGGGAGTCTGAAGTCGTTTTTACGGGTCGAGTGCATGGAAACAGGGGTTTTGCCCTCGGTGCGGGGGGCCGGATCCCGGCTAGGCCGCTCGTTGCTGAGAAGAGTAGGAGGAAAGGCTTAACCATGAAATATGGACATCTCGGGAAGGGCCTGGCCGTACTCGTTATCAGCGGCGTCGTCGGTGCGGCGTCGGCCGCACCGATGGAGGCCATGCAAGGTGCGTGGGCGATGTACGGCACCGACTGCAATGCAATCTTCAAGCGTGACGGCAATCAAATCCGGTTCAAGAATCCGGATTCGAGCCTCAATACCGGCGTCATAATCTCGGGCTCCAAAGTCGCCGCGTCGACGGCAAGCTGCACGATCACCAAGGTCCGGGAGCTCAAGGACCATTTTTCAGTGCTTATGAACTGCTCCAGCGCGATCATGATCGGCGATGCCACGATGGCGTTCCGGATGATCGACGACACGCATTTCGAGCGCTTCGATCCGGACTTTCCGGAGTTTTCCCTGGAGTTTTCCAAATGCCCGCTGTGAACAAATCCGGTATCAGCGCTCGCGAGCAGGGGACAGAATGCTGCTCAGATCGTCGTCGCTTGCCGTCGTAACCGTCTGCGACCCAAGCTGTGCCGCGCAGCTGCAGGGGCGGATTTATCGGAATTGCTAAGTGTTTGATTTTTCTGGTCGGAGTGGCCGGATTTGAACCTGCGACCCCATTGTCCCGAACAAGCTCTGCTTCGAGCAAAACGCCGGAGTTCAAGCGGTTGGCATTCCTAAGAGGCCTTTGTTCACGCACCGGGCGCGCCGACCGGCGTCCAAGCCCATTGGTGCGAGCATCAGGGCCTTCGCCAGATGTCGTCATGTCCCTAGCGGAATACGGCACTGTGCCTGAACAGCACCGGACTCACGCCGGCCGCAAAAAAATCGAGGCAAGAAAAAATATCTGGTCGCGAATGACGCGCACTCACATTTGTTTATTTGTAGCGCGGCTCTTATTGGTAGCGTTCCCTACCTCATAATCCTGAATTGTCGGGATATTATAACCCCCATAGAGTTAACGCTGGAGCCCGAGCCAGGGCACTCGGAGCACCCCGTCACAACAACAAGAAGGATGGGGCCAATGCAGATCCCGAAACTTCTCTTCGCAGTACCACTGATCGTGGCGTCGCTTACGCTCTCGGCGTCGGCTACGCCAGGCAACGGCAACGGCCATGCCTGGGGCCGGTCGACCTCGACGCCGGCTCCGATCGCAGGGGCCGGGCTGATCGCCATCGGTGTCGCGGGCGCGGCCCTCTACGCGGCCGTACGGCGCTTCCGCAAGCCCGACTGAAATCGAGAGCCGGCTTACTTGCCGGCTCCCGACCGTCTCAGCCACAGCTTTTGGACGGCGAAGGCGCCGGGAAGGTTGCGTCCCTCGTGTCAGATTCGATCGCGGCGACGTAAGTGCAAGGACGCGTCGCCAGCCGCGTTGGCCTGATCGAGCGGGGAAGGCACTTCAGGAGAACGCTCCATTTCCGAGCTGGAACTTCTGCGTCATGTTAGGGATGAGCCGCCGCCGCGAAGGGTCACAAAGCGCGGCAGCGGCCATGGGGCTACTTCCATCGCCGGAGAGTCAATTGGCAATGAATTCCCCGCCGGAAAAGCTATCTCTGCATCCGGCCGATCTCATTATAATTTGATAAAACGCACGCGGATCATCTCGGCTAGTCACGGCCGTGCCAACATCGGCGGCAAATCTCCGATCAGCGGCTCCTCTGAAGCCGCGCGGAGGTAGGCCCGCAGCTCGACGCCCCCCGGCTATTTGCAGGACCATTGCTATTCACTCGGATCCGATCACTGCGAAACTGATCGCACCCAGGACCTGTGCTAAAAATGTCCAACACACAGGGAGCAGCTCGCATGACGAAAGAACAGGCCGGAAAGGCCGGGCAGATCGAAGCGTTGCTGGACAGCCCCGATCTCGCCAATGCACTGGAAAGTGAGCAGTTCAAGAAGTTTCTCGACCAGGTGCCAATCGCAATCGGCGTGGCGGAACTTCGAAGCAAAGAGTTGATCGTCTATGCCAATCCCGAGTTCGAGAAGCTATCCGCTTTGTCGGCCGCCAAGCTCTTGGGTCAGCCCTGGAGCGTTCTCGAGGGAGAAGGGCTGGGGCAGCAACGGGAGCGGTCGATCGCCGATGCCATTCGTGAGGACAGCGACTGCGTCGGAAGCTTCAAGCTGAAGCGGATTGAAGGCGAGCCCGCAATCGTGGACGCCTATTCCAATGTTATTGAAAACGATGAGGGAATACCCTGCTTCCGGCTGGTTGCGCTGGTCGATGTGACGGCGCATCAACACGTCGACCGAGAGACGCTCGAAGACCGCATTCGGGAAAAGGACATGCTGCTTCGGGAGTTGCAGCACCGTGTCAAGAATAACCTGCAGATGATCACGACCCTCATCAGGCTTGAGACGCGCAATCATGTCGCGCCGGATCGCACGTCGCTGGAACGCTTAGCAGGCCGGGTGGAGTCGCTCGCTATTCTGTACCGTACGCTCGCCGCGGCAGAACACAAAGACGAGCTCGATCTGGGCATCTATTTAAGCCAGATTGCGGCTGCGACGATGCAAGCCCATGCCACAGAGGGAATACGGCTCGACCTGAAGGTGGACACCTATCCTGTTTCGATCAACGTTGCGATGCCGGCAGGTCTTGTTGTCAATGAGCTTCTCACGAACGCGCTGAAGCATGCCTTTGCTGGAAGAGACGGGGGCACGGTCACACTACACAGTGTCGTAAACGGTGATGGGTGCCGCGTTGTCGTCGCCGATGACGGCATAGGATTGCCGCCCGGAGAATCCTGGCCGAAAGCAGGAAAGCTTGGGGCGCTGATTGCCCGATCGCTCAAGGAAAATGCGAAAGCCGAATTGAAGGTGGATTCAAACCCCGGGCAGGGGACACGGATTACAATTCTGTTTAGACGTTCGATTGCAGCTAGCGCGTGACTCCTCACGGGCCCCTTGGCGGGCTCCGAACCTTTGAATCACCCGTTCCATATTGACGAACCCGCGTCGCCCAAATGTCTTCGTCCGCAGGTGCGCGCGGCGAGCATCGTCGGCCTGATCTAATTCAATTCGGGAGGCTTGCTCGGTATACGCCCGGCCGGCATTCGACCCCGACTGCCGGCCGAGACGCAAGTCATCATCGCGTTGCCAGTTTTCGCTACAAGCCGAATTCCAAGGTCACGCCCGGGCGCCGGTGATATTGGCGCCGTTCGTAGTAGTGCTTTGGACCAAAACCATAGCGGCGGCCGTAGGCGTATGGGGGGCAATCACCCCAGCGGTGGCAACGCTCACGCCAAGCGTATCGGCGCCAGGCACGTCGTTCAGCGCGGCGTTCCGCCCAGCGCTCCTGTTGCCATTTCCAATGGCGATAAGTGTGATCGACCTGCTGCACGTCCAACTGCCCCTGCTCGGCCCTCGGCATATAGACAGGTGCGGCATTGGCCGGCTCCATCGCAGCGATGGCAAACGACACAGCCAGGGCACTGGCCATTAACCCGGATAGAATCGCTTTCATCGTTACCTCCTAGAAGGTCCCATCGCGCTTATCGAATTTAGTAATCGAGCCTGAACCGCAGATGAACGGGAAGGTCGGAGTGAGGCTCTCAACGGCAGCGGCAGCTGGTGGCACAATTCCAGCGCTCGGCTCGAGTAGGGGCCCTGATGGGCCCGAGGGTGCAGAATCAGGCCGACGACCGCATTAGCAATTATGCAGGAGTTTTGAGCAGGGTCGAGCCGGTGATATGTTGTCGTACGAGGTAGGAGTCTGGAGGCAGGTGCTGCCGTGAGAAGGAAGCTTGATCCGGGCGAGAAACGTCAAATCAAGGAGCACTTGCTCCGGGAAGCGCAAGCGGCATGGACCTCAACAGATGTTGAGGCGGAGGTCGAGGACTATATGTACGTGAACGGCGCCCCTCAATTCCGCATCATTAGCAAGCCCAAGCGATTACTCGATGGGCCGTCTAAGTGACCAACTTTCGAGCGCAGACGCTGCCAACGGAAGATTGCGCTCGCCGCCCGCGCCTGCGGATTGTTTGGGTTCGGATGCGGGAAGTGATCGCCTACTCGCACGGCAGGCCGTAGCAATGACCGACGGCCAGCGCGGCGCCCGGCCGTTCGATTCCAGCGGCTAGCGCTCGGAACCGGCCTGGCGCCGTTGCTGTGGGTCCATTCAATCGCAGGCCGCAGGCCTGCCGGCGGTGCGGCCAGTTATCCCAACCTTAGGCCTCAATGCAGTCTCGCCCTTTGTTACGGATCCAGTCCGCAGGCAGTCCGCTCGAGCCCGAGCATGCTGCTTGGCGCTCAGTTTCCCCGACCTGGTCTTGATCTCGCTTTTGGAGCCCATCGTGCCGGAGGAATCAGCACCGGTGCTATTACTCGAACCGGTGCTGCTCTGAGCGAGAGCGGCGCCACCGAGGGCGAGCGAGCAGGTCAAGACAGTGGCAGCTAGAATTCTCATGGCGCGTCTCCGTTAGCGTTGCACGCCGACCGAACCGCGCTGTGCCCTAACAGGGGTCGAATCTCTTTGTTCCTGGAGGAGTGGACGCTCGGCGAAGGTTAACGGATGCCTCTGGAGCCACTCTATCTCGACGAAGTCCGCAGGCAGAAAGCGTCTCGATGAGTCTCAACTGCGGAACAACTCGATAGATGGATGGTTAGACAAGTACAGCCGTGGAACTACTCCTCAGCGTCGCCCCGGCTGTGCAGAAGGAGCCCGCCTTTCTCTCGGGCGGGCTCCATCCGATCGTTCGATCCTCCCTCATGTCAGGCGCAGAGCTGGTCACCCCAGAGGCGAGCAACCGAACCCGACCGTGCGAGCGGATCCCGGCAACCAAGCCACTCCCGGCATGCCGAACTTGCGAATGCACCTACTGCTCGCGCCGGATTGCAGCGACCAGCGCTGCTTTCAAATCGGCGACAGTGTAGAGCCCATGGTTCTCGAAGAGCAACACCATTAGCCGGCGCGCATCTTCATACTCTGGACTAGACGGATCGATCCTGTGCTCGCGGCAATATTCAAAGAGAGCCGTGGTGAGAATCACCCGCTCTTCAGCATCGGCAATATCTCTGAACGGCATCCCCCGTCCCCTGCGCACGAGGCTTGTACAAGTCGATGGTATTGGAAAGCGGCCCAAGGCGCAGTCACATTTGTTAGGTTGAACTACCTGTGCGGGTGTCGCCTTCGACGCCCTCCCGAGCGACCTGATCCGAAGACGCTAAATCGGACGCGTAACCGGCCGCGCTCACGCCGTCGCTCTTCTTCAACTCTTGGCAGTTTCGCCGGCTTCACTCAGGCGCGCGAATTCGAGCGCCACGGTGGGCAGATTTTGCTTTAGCCAGTCGGCCATCGCCTCCTCCTCCCGCAAATTCTCCGTGCGGGCTGAACTGAATGCGTTGCTCTCGGCCCGAACGAGAAACTCGGCAAGCCTCGATCGGCGCTCGATGCAGGGCTCTTGGCCATGAGGTGCAAAAGATCGAACGCGACATAGACGAGCTGCTGAGGACTGGCAGACCGGAACGGCTCGATTGTAGCGCGGCTGTCTGGGCCGAAGGCGACCATCTCGCCATCGAGGATTGCAGACCGCACCGGGAGACTCGCGGCGGCCTCGACGATCGACCCATAACGTTTTGACCAATCCACGCCGCGCCGCGTGAGTGCCCGTGCCTTTCTGTCTTCAGCCAGCAGCTCGGTGCGGTATCCGTCCAGCTTGATCTCATGCAATATTGGTCGCTCTTCGGCGGCTCCTCGGCGAGGACCGGGTTCAAGGGCTCGATAAATTTCAGGCCAGCGGGCTTCGCAGGCGTGTTGCTCTCCCGTCTCGCTGGCAGGCATGGCACGTCTATCAAGCGCACCGAATTATCTAATGTTAGCGCGGCTCAGTTCAGCGTCAGCTAGATCTTACCGTGGGGTAACAACCTTGGTCGGTGTTCCCCGCCATTATCTCCGCCGCTGGTGACCTCTCTCCCAGCGGCGGTTTTTCGCCCTAGAATTTCCCAAGGAACCAACCAGCCGGCCAACTGTGCCAGAGCAATAGCGTCGGCAGGCCGATGGCAGCGCACCAAAGGATCCTGCCAACGTCGCGACGGGTCCTCACACGCGGTCCCTATCGGGCGGCTCGGCGCGTGCGCCGGTTGCGGCGATCAGCCCAGGGTCAACTGGATCGGCTGAAGCCGTGATCCACCACTTGCCGTTGGCGAATTCCGCAATTTCCCATTCCTAGCTCTCGGCGATCTTGACTCAATAATATCCGTCCGGGCGCTGGATCATTTCAGGTGGGATATCAGGTGGGAGCGGCGCACTCGGGAATCTGAAAGCCCTGAAAAATCTGGTCGGAGTGGCAGGATTTGAACCTGCGACCCCATCGTCCCGAACGATGTGCGCTACCAGACTGCGCTACACTCCGTGACCAGACGGGCGGCTGTATAGCGGCCGCTTCCGCTTCCTGCAAGCACCAAAGGCATGTCTGCCGCATCTGATTTAGGTATATGCGTGCCGAGTTGCTCAGCTTGCCCCGGCCCTGATCCGAATGTAAGTGCTACCGGCCAAGTTTGGAGTATTATCCCGGCATTTGGGGCACGTGATCCTTGTCAGCCGCGCCAGTCAGTCTTGCCAGACCCAACACCTTCGGCTTCGAGACGCAGGCGGTGATCAAGCCGTCAGGTTTTCGTGAGTACGATGCCCGCTGGTGGTTTGGGCGTCCGGGCTCGCCGCAGGAGCCGGAGCTCAACCTCATCGGTGTGCAGGCGCTCGGCATGGGGCTCGGCACGCTGGTCAGGCGCAAGGGCATTCGGCCCGACATCGTGACGGGGCACGATTTCCGCGCCTATTCCCTGTCGATCAAGCTGGCATTGGTATCAGGCCTGATGGCGGCAGGCGCCCGCGTCAAGGACATCGGGCTTGCGCTTTCGCCGATGGCCTATTTCGCGCAATTTGCGCTTGATGCGCCATCTGTCGCCATGGTGACGGCCTCTCACAACGAAAATGGCTGGACCGGGGTCAAGATGGGATGCGAGCGCCCGCTGACCTTCGGGCCCGACGAAATGAGCGCCTTGAAGGAGATTGTGCTGTCGGGCGACTTCGAGCTGGTGGGCGGCGGCGCCTACGAATTCGTTGCGGACATGCGAGCGGCCTATATCGCTGACCTCATGAAGGGCAAATCACTCGGACGAAGGCTCAAGGTAGTCGCCGCTTGCGGCAACGGCACTGCCGGCGCCTTTGCGCCGGAAACGCTCGAGCGAATCGGCTGCGAGGTGATCCCGCTCGATGTGGAGCTTGATCATTCGTTTCCGCGCTATAATCCCAATCCTGAAGATATGGCGATGCTGCATGCCATCCGCGATCGTGTGCTGGAAACCGGCGCGGATGTGGGGCTCGGCTTCGATGGTGATGGCGACCGCTGCGGCGTCGTCGACAACGAGGGCAACGAGATCTTCGCCGACAAGATCGGTGTGATGCTGGCACGCGATATCTCGGCGCTCTACCCCGGCTCGACCTTCGTGGTCGACGTGAAGTCGACCGGCCTGTTTGCCACCGATTCGAGGCTCAAGGCAAACGGCGCCTCGACAGACTATTGGAAGACCGGCCATTCCTACATCAAGCGGCGCGTCGCTGAGCTGAACGCCATCGCCGGTTTCGAGAAGTCCGGTCACTTCTTCTTCAATCCGCCGATCGGGCGCGGCTATGATGATGGGCTCATCACGGCAATCACGATCTGCGAGATGCTTGACCGCAACCCTGGAAAGTCGATGGCAGATCTCTACCGCGAGCTGCCGCTCACCTACGGCACGCCGACCATGTCGCCGCATTGCGGCGACGAGGTGAAGTATGGCGTCGTCGAGAAAGTGCTCGGCGACCTGCGGGCCCTTTATGAGAACGGCGAACGGTTTGCCGGACAGAAGATCGTTTCGTTGGTGACGGTGAACGGTGTGCGGGTGACCGCCGAGGACGGCACTTGGGGGCTGGTGCGCGCCTCCTCCAACAAGCCCGAGCTTGTGGTGGTCGTCGAGAGCCCGGTTTCTGCGGAAAGGCGGCGCGAGATGTTCGATGCTGTCGACGCAGTGCTGCGCCGCAATCCAGAAGTCGGCGCATACAACCAGACGTTCTGACGAGGTTCGGAGGGGATGGCAGAGCGTATTGTCAGTTTCGTTATGAGCGGCGGGGTCGGCTCGCGGCTCTGGCCGCTGTCGCGCGAGGACAACCCCAAGCAGTTCCACGATCTTTCCGGCCACGGCTCGATGCTGCTCAAGACGCTGAAACGGCTGAAGGCACGGGCCGAGGGCGAAACGCCGGTCTTCCTCATCGCCTCGGAAAAGCATGCGGATCGGATCTATGGCGACGTCGCGTCGCTCGACCTGAGCGGAGGCGGCGCGCTCTTCGAGCCGTCAGGTCGCAATACGGCGGCAGCCGTGGCGCTCGCGACGCTGCACACCCTCGACCGGTTCCAGGACTCGCTCGTTCTCGTCGTGCCCTCCGACCACGAGATTTCGACCGACCGCCAGTTCTGGGAGACGGTCGAGAACGGCGCGGCTGCTGCAAATGACGGGAAGCTGATCGTCTTCGGCATCAAGCCCAACCAGCCGGAGACGGGCTTTGGCTATATAGAGGTCTCCGGCGACGGGCCGGTGCACCAGGTTTCCCGCTTCGTCGAGAAGCCTGATCTCGACAAGGCAAAGGGATATCTCGCGGCCGGCAATTTCTATTGGAACACCGGCATCTTCCTTTTTCGCGCAAGCACGATGCGGGCCGCCTTCGAGAAGCTCAGCCCCGACATCTGGTCGGCGACCGAGGCGGCTTTGAGAGCGGCGACAAGCCAGGTCTCCGGACTTTATCTGCCGGCCGATCTCTATGCCGAGATCCCCTCGAACTCGATCGACTACGCGATCATGGAGCGGGCCGACGGGATTGCGATGGTGAAGGCGGGCTTCCGCTGGAACGATCTCGGCTCCTGGCAATCGCTGCTCGACGTCAGCCCGACCGACAAGGCTGGGAACGTCATCGTTGGCGACGTCGTCGCGATCGACTGCGAGGACTCCTATCTCAGAAGCGACGGCCGCCTGCTTTCGGCGATCGGCCTGAAGAATGTCGCGATCGTCTCGACGGTCGACGCAACATTCGTCGCGCCGGTCAGCCATAGCCAGAATGTCAAGAAGATCGTCGAGCAGCTGGAGAAATCGGGCAGGCTCGAGACCAAGTTCACCCCCGCGCCCGACCGGGTGATCACGAGCGGCGCCTGGCGGCGGCGCGTGAGTCACTGGTTGTTCGAGGAAACGCTGCCGCTGTGGTCGACGATCGGCGTCGACCGCGCATATGGCGGCTTCCACGAGGCGCTGTCCTTCGACGGGACGCCGATCCAGAAACCGAAGCGCATGCGTACCATGGCTCGCCAGGTCTATGCCTTCGCCGTTGCCAAGGCGCGCGGCTGGAGCGGACCGGCGGATGAGATCATCTCGCACGGACTTGCCTTCATGGCCGACAAGGGGCGCACTGCCCGGGGCGGCTGGGTGCGCACGTTGAATGTCGACGGCAGTGTCGCCGACCCTGCCGAGGACGCTTATGACCATTCCTGCGTGCTGCTCGCGCTCGCCGAGGCGCAGCGAGTGGGGCACCAGGGCGCCTTGCGGCTTGCGGGCGAGACCTTCGACTTCCTCGATGCTCACCTCGAGGATATCCGTCTCACCGGCTTCCTGGAGACGCCGGACGGCCAGGAGCTGCGCCGCTCCAATCCGCACATGCATCTGCTTGAAGCCTTCTTGGCCTGGTATTCGGTGACCGGCGAGCGCCAATATCTCCGCCGTGCCTCTCGCATTATCGACCTCTTCCGTAGTCATTTTTTCGACCCCGAGAGCTGGACGCTCGGCGAATATTTCGACGACGAGTGGAAGCCTGCGCCTGGAAAGGGCGAGTGGACCGAGCCCGGCCATCATTTCGAATGGGCCTCGCTGCTGGTCGATTTCGCGGAGAAGAGCGGACAACGCGATCTGATCGGCTTCGCCCGCAAGCTCTACGCATCCGCCGTGGCCAACGGCCTCAACCGCTCGACAGGGCTTGCCTACGCAGCCGTGTCACGACAAGGATTGCCGCTCGACCGGCTGTCGCGGAGCTGGCCGCAGGCCGAAGCGATCAAGGCGGCGATCGTGCTTGACCGGCCGGATGGGCCGGACCTCAAGCCGGAGATCGAGGCGCGCGTCGAACGGCTGTTCCGCTGGCATATCGATGCGGCGCCGCGCGGCCTTTGGATCGATCAGATCGACGAACGGGGCAGGGCTGTCGCGACGGAGGTGCCGGCCAGCATCTTCTATCATCTCGTCTGTGCGCTGATGCTCTATCTCGACCGGACGGAGGAAGCGGGCCGCTAAAGGCGTCTGCTTTGGATAGATACAAACGCTGCTCCTCAAGGGAGGGGGGCCGCCAAACTCCACGTTGAGATTTGATTTGCGGCGAGCCCAATACCGTGCTCCCCCGACCGGCGTCAGATTGTAGGCGTTGATCCAGCAGCTACCCGCCTGTAGCTACGCGACGACGCAGTGGGCGCGCGGCAGGTCGCGCGTGAAGACGTCGGCGGAGAGGCCAAATTCTTTCACCGTCACCGATCGCTCTCCTGCCAGCGCGGGTTGATCCAGGGTTGGAGGTTTGAGGGCGGCAGGGGTGTGCGGCCGAGTATGTGGTCGGCTGCCTTCTCGCCCACCATGATCGATGGTGCGTTGAGATTGCCGTTGGTAACGCGCGGAAAGATTGAAGAATCGGCGACACGCAGGCCATCGACACCGATGACCCGGCATTCGGGATCGACCACGCTTGTCCTGTCGTCGGCGCGGCCCATGCGGCATGTTCCGCAGGGGTGATAGGCGCTCTCCGCATGCTCGCGGATGAACGCGTCGAGTTCGTCGTCGCTCTGGACATGCGAGCCGGGCGAGATTTCGCGACCGCGGTAGGGTGCGAAGGCCTGCTGTCCGAAAATCTCGCGCGTCAGCCGGATGCAGTGCCGGAAATCAACCCAGTCGTCCGGGTGAGACATATAATTGAAGCGGATGACCGGCTTCGCTTTCGGGTCCGGCCCGCGCAGCGTGACCGATCCGCGCGACTTCGAGCGCATCGGCCCGACATGCGCCTGGAAGCCGTGCGAGCCGGCAGCCGCCTTGCCGTCGTAGCGGATCGCGACTGGAATGAAGTGATACTGGATATCCGGGTAGTCGACGCCGGGCTTGGACCGCACGAAGGCGGCTGCCTCGAAATGATTGGTGGCGCCGAGCCCCGATTTGAAGAACAGCCATTCGGCTCCGATCATCGCTTTCGAGACGACGTTGAGCTTCGAATAGAGCGTGATCGGCTTTACCGATTCCTGCTGGATATAGAGCTCCAGATGGTCCTGAAGGTTCTGGCCGACGCCCGGCCGGTCGGCGACCATCTTGATGCCGTTCTCGGCAAGGTGCTTGGCCGGCCCGATGCCCGACAGCATCAGCAGCTTCGGCGAATTGATTGACGAGGCGGCAATGATGACCTCACGCCTCGCCTTAACGACTTGAATCTGTTTGCGAGCTTCGATCTCGACGCCGATCGCTCGCTGATTCTCGATCAGAACGCGCCGCGCGAAACCTTTGACAATACGCACATTTTTGTGTTTGAGCGCCGGCTTCAGATAGGCGTTGGCGGTGGACCAGCGGCGGCCGTTATGGATAGTCTGCTCCATCGGCCCGAAGCCTTCCTGCTTGGAGCCATTATAGTCTTCCGTGGTCTCGAAGCCGGCCTGGCGGCCTGCTTCGATGAAGGCCGAGTAGAGTGGGTTGAGTCGTTTTCCCCACCAGACATGCATCGGCCCGTCGGTTCCGCGCCAGCCCTCCTCGCCACCATGCGAGGTCTCCATGCGCTTGAAATAGGGGAGCACGTCCGCGAAGCCCCAGCCGGTGGCGCCCTGTTCGGCCCAATGGTCGAAGTCGCGCGCATGGCCGCGCACATAGACCATGCCGTTGATCGAGGAGGAACCGCCGATCACCTTGCCGCGTGGCGTGGCGAGCACGCGGCCGCCGAGATGCGGCTCGGGCTCGGTCGTGAAGCCCCAGTCATAGCGGCTCATATTCATGGGAAAGGACAAGGCAGCCGGCATCTGGATGAACGGGCCGAAATCGCTGCCGCCATATTCGATGACGATGACGCTGTGCTTGCCGTCTTCGGAAAGGCGATGGGCGAGGGCAGAGCCGGCCGACCCGGAGCCGACGACGACGAAATCCGCTTCAAGCATTGGAGATATGCTTCATGAAATCGGCGAGCGAGACATTTCCGCCTGTGGCGATCACCAGGATGGTCTTGCCGGCGACATCGACACTTCCGTCCAGCAGCGCCGCCAGCGACGCTGCTCCGGACGGCTCCAGCACCAGCTTCATGCGCTCGAAGGCGATCTTCATGGCCTTGCGCACGGACTGGTCGGTGACGGGAAGTCCGTGCACGCCGGCCTTCCGCACCGCGGCAAAGGGTGCGACGCCAGGCCGGCGCGCCATCAACCCGTCGCAGATCGAGTTTGGGGCCATCGGCATGGTCTCGATCTCGCCATGAGCGAGCGAATTGCCCATGCCATCGAAGCCTGCCGGCTCGACCGCTATGATATCGGTCGATGGCGAGAGATAATGAAAAGCCAGCGCAACGCCGCCGATCAGCCCGCCGCCACCCACCGAGCAGAACAGTATGTCCGCCTGAGCACCCTTCGCTTCGAGTTGTCGCAACGCTTCAAGCCCGGCGCCGGCCTGGCCGGCCACGATCTCAGGATCGTCGAACGGGTGGAGCAGCACCACGCCTTCCTCCTCGGCGATCTGCCGCGCCTTCTCTGCTGCGACTTCCTCACGTGGGCGCTGGCCGTGGTCCGTCAGCACGACGCGAGCGCCATAGCCGGCCGTTGCGTCCCGTTTCGCGGCCGGCGCGTCGATCGGCATGACGATCGTGACGGGTATGCCAAGGGCCTCTCCTGCTGCAGCCAGCCCTTGTGCGAAATTGCCGGAGGAGTAGGCGACCACACCGCGCTTGGCCTCGTCAGGGGAAAGCCGCGTCAGCCGCCAGTACGCGCCGCGGACCTTGAAGGAGCCCGCCCATTGCAACGACTCCGGCTTGACGAAGACGCGTGCCGCTCCGGTCGCTTTCGCGAGCGCAGCCGATTCCAGCAGAGGCGTCTCCTGCGTTGCCTTCGAGGTGACGGCATAGGCCCCTCGCAGATGGGCGAGGTCGGGAACGAGCGGGCTTTCCATCATTCACCTCTCGGAAAACGCTTCTCTTCTTCGAGCACGTTGAGATCCATGTGGTTGCGCATGTAGCGCTCGGATGCCTGCCGCAACGGCTGGAAATCCCAGGGGTAGTAGGCCCCGTTGCGCAGCGCCGGATAGACGATCCAGCGGCGCGCCTGGCTCTGGCGCACGGCAGCGTCGAAGGCGGCCATGTCCCAGCGCGTGCGAACCTTCTCCATGAAAGCAGCGACGAGATCAGCATATTCCGGGCGCGCCGCAAGATTGTTCATTTCGCGCGGATCCGATTCCAGATCAAAGAGTTGCGGCGGATCGATCTCGCAATGGACGAACTTGTGGCGACCCTCGCGCAACGCCACCATGGGCGCGTAGCTCCCCTCGGCCGCATATTCCATCAGCACCGGCGCGGTCCTGGCTTCGCCGCGCGTCAGCGGCAGAAGCGACTGGCCGTCGGTCCACGGCGCGATGCCGCCGACGTCGACGCCGGCCAGGTCGCAAAGCGTCGGCAGGATGTCGAGGTTGGAGACGGGCGTGTCGACGCGGCCGGGCGCGACACCCTTGCCGGCGATCAGCAGCGGCACACGCACCGAGCCCTCGTAGAAGCACATCTTGAACCACAGGCCGCGCTCGCCGAGCATGTCGCCGTGGTCCGAGCAGAACAGGATGACCGTGTCGTCGAGCATGCGTGTGCTCTCCAGCACCGAAAGAAGCTCGCCGACCTTGTCGTCGATATAGGAGATATTGGCGAAATACCCGCGCCGCGCCCGCCGGACCATCTCGGGCGTGATGTCGAAACTCTTGTAATCGCTGGCGAGGTAGAGGCGTTGCGCGTGCGGATCCTGCTTCTCGACCGGAATGTAGCCGACCTCCGGCTCTAGCGCCGGGCAGCTCTCGTAAAGATCCCAGTATTTGCGCCGCGCGACATAGGGGTCGTGCGGATGGGTGAAGGATACGGTGAGGCACCACGGCCGCCTGCCCGGGCCGGTCGAATGCCGGGCAAGCTCATAGAGCTTCTGCACGGCATGGAAGGCAACCTCGTCGTCATATTCGAGCTGGTTGGTCGTCTCGGCGACGCCCGCTCCGGCGACCGAGCCGAGATTGTGATACCACCAGTCGATGCGTTCTCCCGGCTTGCGGTAGTCCGGGGTCCAGCCGAAATCGGCCGGGTAGATGTCGGTGGTCAGCCGCTCCTCGAAGCCGTGCAACTGGTCCGGCCCGACGAAATGCATTTTGCCCGACAGGCAGGTGTAATAACCGGCCGCCCGCAAATGATGGGCGTAGGTCGGGATGTCGGAAGCGAACTCCGCGGCGTTGTCGTAGACGCGCGTGCGTGACGGCAGTTGCCCGCTCATGAAGGAGGCGCGGCCGGGGGCACAGAGCGGCGACGCCGTATAATTCTTCGCAAAGCGCGCGGCGCGCTCTGCAATCGCCTTGAGATGCGGCACATGCAGGAACGGCGCCGGTCCGTCGGGAAACAGGGTCCCGGCAAGCTGGTCGACCATCACGATCAGGATATTGGGGCGTGCGTTCATCGGGCAGTCGTCACCTGGCGCAGTTTCGTCTCGACAAAATCCTCGACGAGCGCGGCAGCGCTTGCCGGATTGGGAAGGCCGTCCTTCAGGGCGCGGCGGATATAGAGCCCGTCGATCATTGCAGCGATGGCTTCGGCCATCCGCAGAGCCTCGCCGCGCGGCATCAGCGCCAGGAGGCCCGAGAGCAGGTTCGAGTTGAGCCGTCGCGCATAAACCCGCAGCAGCCGGCGCAACGCCGTCGACTTCTGGGCCTCGACATAGAAGGCAAGCCAGGCGTGAATCGTCTCCTCGCGGAACTGGCCGGCCGAGAAGTTCACGGCGATCACTGCCGAGATTCGTTCGCGCGGGGTGCTTGCCCTGCAAAGGGCTCCGATCGAGTCGCGGCCGAGGTCGGCCAGCAGCCGGCGCATGGTGGCCTGCAGCAGCTCGTCCTTGGCGCCGAAGTAGTGATGCGCCAGCGCTGACGAGACGCCGGCGCGGCCGGCGATTTCGGACATCGTGACGTCGAGCGAGCCGCGTTCGCCTATCGCCGAGATCGTCGCGTCGATCAGCGCTCGGCGGCGCAGCGGTTCCATTCCAACTTTGGGCATGGCCGTTCCTCCACCATCACCGTATTTTTCATTGACTGGTCAATCAACAAAAATCGACTGCGCCAGCCGAATGCGAAAGAGCTTTACGGCGGTTGAATGCGCGGCCATCTTAAAGTGGAAGAACAATCATGATCCCTCACGCCGGGAGATTGCATCAATGACTGCTTGCATCGTCGGATGGGCGCATTCGCGCTTCGGCAAGCTCGAGGGCGAGACGCTCGAATCGCTGATCGTAAAGGTCACCCTTGAGGCGCTCGATCATGCCGGCATCGGGCCGGACGAGGTCGACGAAATCGTGCTCGGCCATTTCAACGCAGGTTTCTCCGCGCAGGATTTCACCGCGAGCCTCGTCTTGCAGGCCGATAATCGTTTCCGTTTCAAGCCGGCGACCAGGGTGGAGAATGCCTGCGCCACAGGATCGGCAGCGGTGCGGCAAGGCATTCGGGCGCTCGAGGCGCGCGCCGCCCGTATCGTGCTGGTGGTCGGCGCCGAACAGATGACGTCGACGCCCGGCCCGGAAGTCCAGAAGAACCTGGTGAAGGCCTCCTACCTGCCGGAGGAAGGCGATACGCCGGCGGGTTTCGCGGGCCTCTTCGGCAACATCGCAAGCGCCTATTTCCAGCGGTATGGCGATCAATCGGATGCGCTGGCCGCGATCGCCGCCAAGAACCACAGGAACGGTGTCGACAATCCCTTCGCGCAGATGCGCAAGGATCTCGGTTTCGATTTCTGCAGGCAGGAAAGCGAGAAGAACCCATTCGTTGCCGGACCACTCAAGCGTACCGACTGCTCCCTGGTATCCGACGGGGCGGCGGCAATCGTTCTTGCCGACACGGCCACCGCGCTCAAGATGCGCCGGGCAGTCGCCTTCCGCGCCAACCAGCATGTGCAGGATTTCCTGCCGATGTCGAAACGCGACATCCTTCTTTTCGAAGGCTGCGAGGAGGCGTGGGCGCGCGCCTTGGCCGAGGCGGGGGTGACCCTCGCCGACCTCTCTTTGGTTGAGACGCATGACTGCTTCACGATCGCCGAGCTGATCGAATACGAGGCGATGGGGCTTGCGCCGCGCGGGGAGGGCGGACGCATCGCGCTCGACGGCAGCACGGCCAAGGACGGCCGCTTGCCGGTCAACCCGTCGGGCGGCTTGAAGGCCAAGGGGCATCCGATTGGAGCAACCGGGGTTTCGATGCATGCGCTCAGCGCCATGCAACTCACCGGCGAGGCGGGAGGCATCCAGGTGCCGAACGCGACGCTTGGCGGTATTTTCAACATGGGCGGCGCGGCGGTCGCAAACTACGTTTCGATCCTGGAACGCATCAAATGAGGCATTCGGCGGTCGTCACCGGGGGAGCGTCCGGCCTCGGCCTCGCGATCGCAGAGCGGTTGCTGGATGATGGCTGGCCGGTCGCCATGGTGGACGTCGACCGCGGCGCGCTCGATGCGGCCGAAACCGCGTTTACCGATGAGAATGCCGCTTTCATCGTCGCCGACGTCACCGATGAGGACGAGGCAGCCGAAGCCTTCGACCAGATCGTCGATCGATTCGGCCTGATCGGTGGGCTGGTGAACTCTTCAGGCCTGCTCAGGAGCCTGCCGGCAGAGCAGACGACGGCCGAACTCCTCAGGGAGATGCTCGACATCAATCTCGTCGGTGCCTTTGTCGCTTCCCGCGCTGCTTTGGAGCGCATGGGGGCTTCGCTGGCGATCGTCAACATCGCCTCCGTCTCGGGGCTGCGCGCCAATCGGGGCCATCTTGCCTATGGTGCGGCTGCGGCAGGCGTGAAGCTGATGTCGGAGGTATTGGCCTTGGAATGTGCCTCCCGCAGCGTGCGCGTCAACTGCATCGCACCCGGGGCGGTCGAGACGCCCGCCGCGGCACGCATGCATTCGGCGGAAGATCGGCAAGACTGGCTTGCCCGCGTGCCGCAGGCCCGCTACGGAGAGCCTGAGGAAGTGGCTGCGGCCGTAGCATTTCTGCTTTCACCGGAGGCAAGCTACGTCAACGGTCACACGCTGGTGGTCGACGGCGGTTTCGCTGTTGCGGGCCTGTTTCCCGAACGCTGAAAAAGAACGGGTTGGATCGGAGAATGCGTAAGCTTTTGAGTTGCTTGGCCGCGGGCGTCATTGCCGCAACTGTTTCTGTGGCCAGGGCCGATCCCGCGCAAGACGCAGCGAAGCTCGCCGACATATTCTGCCAGCTCGGTAAGCAGGACGGCGAGTTCGGCCGTCTCTATCTGGTGACCAAGTCGCTGGGCGTGGCAATCGCCGAGGCGATCAAGAAGAATGGCGAGATCGCCAGCGCTCACCCCGACGAGAAGCCGCCGCTCGGCGACGGCATCCCTTTCCAGTCCTACCCGGACGTCGCGCCGGTGTGTAAGCCCGGCAAGTTCACCGACACAGGCCGTACGCAGGTGATCGAGATCGTCTACGAGTTTCCCGACAAGCCGGCCGCAAGCTGGACCGACCGGCTGGTGCTGATCACCGAGGAAGGGCGGCCGCGAATCGACGACATCCTGTTTGGCACCGCCGATTCCGACAATGGTCTGCGCAAGGCGCTGGCCGCAGCGTTCCAGAACTGAGCTAAGCCTCGCCGCCGCTATGAACAATCCCGTTCTCGTCGAGGTGCTGCGCGGTAGCCTTGTGGAGAGCCGTCATACAGGCGCCGTTGCTGTCTTCGATCCTGACGGCAAGGCCGTCCTGGCGCTTGGCGATGTCGACCGGCCGGTATTTCCCCGCTCAGCGGTGAAAGCGATCCAGGCTTTGCCCCTGGTCGAGAGCGGTGCGGCCGATGCGTTCGGTTTCGGCAACAAGGAACTGGCGCTTGCCTGCGCCTCGCATTCGGGCGAGCCCCAGCACGTCGGGCTGGCGGCTCGGATGCTCGCCAAGGCTTCGCTCGACGAGCACGCGCTCGAATGCGGCGCGCATTGGCCGTCGAACCATGAAGCGATGCTCGCCCTTGCCAGACGTGGCGACAAGCCCTCGGCGCTCCACAATAATTGCTCGGGCAAGCACTCCGGGTTCCTGTGCGGCTGCCGGCATATGCGGATCGCTCATGCCGGCTATATCGAGCCGGACCACCCCTATCAGCAGGTGATACGCCGCACGATGGAAGAGGTGACAGGCGCCGAGCATGGCGAGGGCAACCGCGGCATCGACGGCTGCTCGATCCCGACTTACGCCGTCCCGCTGAAGAGCCTCGCGATCGGCTTCGCCCGCATGACCACGGGCAAGGGGCTACCGGCGGACCGTGCGGCCGCCGCCAGGCGGTTGCTTGCGGCCTGCATGGCCGAGCCCTTCTATGTCTCGGGTAGCGGTAAAGCAGACCTGCGGCTGATGCAGGCCGCACCCGGCCGCATCTTCGTAAAGACCGGTGCTGAGGCTGTCTATTGCGGCGCTGTGCCGGAGCTGGGCTTGGGCATTGCGATCAAATGCGACGATGGGCAGGGCAGGGCGTCCGAGGTGGCTGTCGCGGCAGTGCTTTCGACACTGTTCAGGGACGACGGTGCAGTCCAGGCCGCACTCGGCGACCTCGCCGAGCCGGCGCTCAGGAACTGGAATGGCATGCATGTAGGTGAGCTGAAGCCCGCGGAAGCGCTGCGCTAGCGCATCGGACTGAGCCGAAGGACCGCGTCAGCGAAAGTACGTAGCGGTTTTGGGATAACCCCGATGGGCAATGCGACCTGCGTCAGCTGACTCGGTTGCGTTCGATCGTCAGGTTGGCATAACCACCGGCGCCGCCGACCGCCAGGTCGCCGGTTGCCCGGTCAGCCCAGCGATAGCCGACGATTGCTCCGTCCTTCACACTGTCGATCACGTTGTCGGAGATGACCGCCGAGCCGGTGCCCTCCACGACCGTGACGACGATGCCGGTGCCGGCCTTGCGGATGACGTTGCCGGTAACAACGACATTGCGCATGAACTCGCCCCAGCCGATCTGCATGCCGTAGAGCGGCACCGATTCCACGACGTTTCCTGTCGCCGAGCAGTCTGCCTCGATCGAGATGCCGACACCGAAACCAGGTGGATCCTGCACATATGGTCCTTCGGAATGCAGGTTGCGCACGATGTTGCCTGAGCAGACCGCAAGCCGGCCGCCTTCGTTGAAATTGACGACCGAGATGCCGTTGGCGGCGCCGTCGACCACATTGCCGTTGATGATCGCTCCCTCGAAGGAGAATTCCGAATAGATGCCGGTCTCGCCGCTGCGCAGGCAGCTGTTGTTCGCGATCTGGATGTTGCTCGCGCTGTTGGCGCGGACGGCCGTGAAGGCGCAGTCGCTGATCATGTTGTTGGAGACGATCACATTGCCGGCACGAAAGACATTGATGCCGTTGCCGTTCTGCCCCGTGCCGCCGGCGCGCGCCTCAATGAGGCTGACGCGGTTGCCGGAGACGATCGTGCCGTCCTCGGCAGCCTGCCAGCGGTGGACGAGAATGCCGCCATTGGCACAGTCCGACACCGCATTGCCGCTGATCTGCAGGCCTGTCGCCTCTACCGAATAGATTCCGGCGTCGGCCGCCCCGGAGATTTCGGTGCGCTCGATGCGGCCGCCGACGCGCTCGAAGGCGATGGCGTTCTTTCCGCTGCCGACGATCTGGCAATTGTCGATGGCGGCGTGAAGCGTGCGGCGGAGGTCGATCAGCCCCTGGGCGTCGTCACGCAGCCAGCGGTTTGCGCCATCAAGGACAAGGCCGTCGAGCTCGATGTGGTCGGCGTCCTCTGCGACGAACAGGTGGCCGTCGCCGCCATAGACGATCCGCGATGCACCGGGCACGCCGGAAAGCCTCACGCGTCGCGGCAAAGTGATATTGGAGACCATGTAGATGCCCGGCGGCAGGAAGAGCGGAATATTGCGATCCGCGGCTTGCTGCAGCATTCGCGCGAACGCCTTGCTCTGGTCGTCGAGCGCGCCGGGCCTGACGCCGAGCTCCGTCGCGTCGATAGAGCCGCGCATCGAAGCGGTCATCACGCCGGGCATGCCCGCGGCCCTGGCCGGCCGGACGAGTGCCGGGGCGGCGCTTGCAGCGACAGCGGCGAGGAAGCTGCGTCTGTTCAGCATTGGCACTGGTCCCCTGGTTTTCTCACTCAGTTGCATAATGTGTGCCAGCGCGAGAGCTGGTTGATCATTCACCTTGAGAACCAAGCCAGAAAGGCATAGCTTGTTCTAATATGAGCAGAGCATTTACGCGCCAGGACGACACAGATGGCGTGATTGCCGACATCGGCGAACGGCCGGTCAGCAAGCACCGCAATCTCGTGACGGAAAACGGCCTCAAGGCGATCGACGCCGAGGTCGCGTCGTTGCGCGCCGAGCTTGCCAGGGCCGAAGCTGCAACGGATCGGGAACGCATCGCGCTGCTTTCGCGCGACCTGCGCTACTGGAACGCTCGGCGAGAGAGCGCAGAACTTTCCATTCCCGATCCGGACAGCGACGTGGTGCGCTTCGGCATGACCGTGACCATCGAGGACGAGGACGGTCACAAGAAAAGCTGGAAGATCGTCGGCGAGGATGAGGCCGACGCCGCCCATGGCAAGATCTCTCATTCTTCGCCAATGGCAGCCGCCTTGTTCGGTAAGAAGGTCGGCGAACTTGCTACAGTCAATGGCAAGGAGTGGGAGATCGTGGAGATGAGTGCAGGCGGTTGAGCCCGCGCTCTATTCCTTACATTTAGCCAGCCAGCAGACTATCGACCAACCGTTCCGCCGCCTCCGGAATCACCGTGCCCGGCGGGAAGATTTCGGTCGCTCCTGCCTGCCGCAAAGCATCGAAATCATCCGGCGGGATCACGCCACCGGCCACGATCGCGACGTCGTCGCGGCCGAGCTTCTTCAGAGCATCCTTCAGCTCCGGCACGAGCGTCAGATGGCCGGCAGCGAGCGAGGATGCGCCAACTATGTCGACGTCGTGCTCAGCTGCGAGCTTGGCGATCTCCTCCGGCGTCTGGAACATGCCGCCGACGGTCACCTCGAAGCCGAGGTCGGCGAAGGCCGTGGCAATCACCTTCTGGCCGCGATCATGGCCGTCCTGTCCCATTTTGGCGACCAGGATGCGAGGCTTGCGTCCCGACTTCTTCTCGAAGGCGGCGATCTTTTCCTGCACGCGCTCGACCGCCGGGTTGCCGCCGATCTCCGTGCGGTAGACCCCGGAGATCGTCCGAATCTCGGCAACGTGGCGACCGAAGACCTTTTCGAGCGCGTAGGACATCTCGCCGACCGTGGCGCCGGTGCGGGCCGCTCGGATGGCGAATTCGAGCAGGTTGGCATCGCCAGACGCGGCCTGAGTCAACTCGTCGAGCGCCGTTTCGACGGCTGCAACGTCGCGCGTGCCCTTGAGTTGCTGCAGCTTGGCAAGCTGCCGCGCGCGCACTTCGGCATTGTCGATCTTGAGCACGTCGACTTCGGGATCCGCTTCCGGCTTGTACGCGTTGACGCCAATCAGTGCCTGCCCACCGGAATCGATTCGCGCCTGCGTGCGTGCCGCTGCCTCTTCGATGCGCATCTTAGGCACGCCCTTCTCGATCGCCGCCGCCATGCCACCCAGCGCCTCGACCTCCTCGATATGGGAAAGCGCCCGCGCTGCGAGATCGTGTGTCAGCCGCTCGACAAATGCCGAGCCGCCCCAAGGGTCGACGAAGCGCGTCTGGCCGGATTCCTTCTGCAACAGGAGCTGGGTGTTGCGTGCGATGCGTGCCGAGTGATCGGTCGGCAACGCGAGCGCCTCGTCGAAGGAGTTGGTGTGCAGCGACTGCGTGCCGCCCTGCGTCGCAGCCATCGCCTCGATCATGGTGCGCATGATGTTGTTGTAAGGGTCCTGCGCCGTCAGCGACCAGCCGGACGTCTGGCAGTGGGCGCGCAGCGACAGCGAGCGCTGGTCCCTCGGCGAGAAATTCTTCTGGATGAGTGCAGCCCAGAGCAGTCGCCCCGCGCGCAGCTTAGCGACTTCCATGAAGAAGTTCATGCCGGCGTTCCAGAAGAAGGAAAGACGAGGCGCGAACTTGTCGATATCCAGGCCTGCCGCGATGCCGGCGCGAGCATATTCGATCCCATCGGCAATCGTGTAGGCAAGCTCCAGGTCGACCGTCGCTCCTGCTTCCTGGATATGATAGCCGGAGATCGAGATCGAGTTGAACTTCGGCATGTGCCGGGCGGTATAGCCAATGATGTCGGAGACGATCCGCATGGACGGCTTCGGCGGGTATATATAGGTGTTGCGGACCATGAACTCTTTCAGAATGTCGTTCTGAATGGTCCCGGCTAGGCTCTTCTGGGCGACGCCTTGCTCCTCGCCTGCCACGATGTAGAGCGCCATGATCGGCAGAACCGCGCCATTCATGGTCATGGAGACCGTCATCTCGCCGAGCGGGATGCCGTCGAAGAGCTGGCGCATATCGAGGATGGAATCGATTGCCACACCCGCCATGCCGACATCGCCGGCGACGCGGGGATGGTCGCTGTCATAGCCGCGATGTGTAGCGAGGTCGAAGGCTACCGACAGGCCCTTTTGCCCCGCCGCCAGATTGCGCCGGTAGAAGGCATTTGATTCCTCCGCGGTCGAGAAGCCCGCATATTGGCGGATCGTCCATGGCTGCTGGACATGCATGGTAGGGTAGGGGCCGCGCAGAAACGGCGGTGCGCCGGGGAATGTATCCAGGAAAGGCAGGCCGGTGAGGTCCTCTTCCGCGTAAACACGCTTGACCTCGATGTTTTCCGGAGTGCGCCATGGCTCTCCACCGAAAACGCGCGGAGCGAATTTCGGCATCGACCAGGCGAGCTTGGCGAAATCCGGGATCATCGTTGCACCGCAATGGTCTCGTCGATCCGCATCGGCGCCAGGCGCTCGCAGAATGCTACGCCGCCGTCCTGGGAGAGGGCGCGCCGGCTCGCTGGAAGCACGCTGACGTGACGCTCCGATACAAGCGGATAGAGTGTCGTCCCGACGATCTGCCGGCTCCCGCTTTCATAGGCGGCGGCACGCGCCGCCCGCGCCGTAGCGACACGCGATTGGATTTTTCCGGCTGCAAGGCTGTCGAGAACACCGCCTTCGGCTTCGATCCGCAGGAATTCTTCCCAGGCCGCCTCGCAAAGCGAGCCGGTAAGTGCCTCGACGCTGCCGGAGCCTGCTGCCGGATCGGCGGCGAAACCGATGTGGCTTTCTTGCGCAAGGATGAGTTGCGTGTTGCGAGCGATCCGCCGCGCCGAGGCATCGGGCAATCCGTGCGCAATGGTGTGCGGCAGGATCGCGATCGAATCGGCGCCACCGGCGGCCGCAGCGAAGGCCGCGATCGTGTTGCGCAGGATGTTCGTCTCCGGATCCTTCTCGGTCATCATCCGGTAGGAGCCCTCGACATGAACCGAAACCGTCGCGGGCGGTATCGAGCATGCCTCCTGGACGCGTGCCCATATCAGGCGCAGTGCCCTGAGCTTGGCCATGGACACGAAATGGTCCTGGTCGACCGCGAGCGAGAAGCCGATATGCGGCGCGGCATAGACGAGCGGCTGGCGCGCCTCCTCGAACATGCGCAGATGCGAGACGGCCGAAGCAACAGCGATGCCGAGTTCCTGTGCCTCGGTCGCTCCGGCATTGTGGAAGACACGCCCATCGCCCTCGAGCAGGATGCCGGGCAGGCCGAGCGCAAAGAAATGAGCGAGCGAAGGCGGCATCGAGGCTTTCAGGGCCTCGATCGACATTTTGAGGTTTCCGGTTCCACCGAAGATCGCGGCTGGATCGATGCCGAAGGAAATGCCAAGCCTTGTCGGATCGACGCGCCGCTTGCCAAGCAGGACAAAGAGCCAGTCGACGCTCGCCCGGCTTACCGGATGCGCGTCGATCCTCAGGCTGATGCGATTGAGCGGAACGTTGTGCAGCGCCACTGCGAGCGCCTCGGGTCTGGCCGGAAGGCCATAGCCGAAGGCGTTCGGCGCCCCTTCAAAGACAAGCGCAAGACCGGTCGCGCCTTGCTCGACATCCTCGAGCGCTTGCCTGTTCGCGCGCGCCGGATCGGGATCGTCGATTCGCTGCGTCACGGCCCATGATGCAGCCGGGTTGACGCGCATGGCCACGGGCCGGGCATCTGGCACGCGAAGGCTGAGCGGATCGATTCGGATGCCGTCATCCGTGCGCGAGACAATCGCCTCCTCCAGTGAGGCGCCGCCCAGAGCTTTCTCGGCAAGCTCTCGCCAGCGTTCCATGGAGAACGCGGGGAAACTCGCTTCTTTGAGAAGGTCACCGACCTTCATCGCTCCTCCTCTTCCTTCTTCCGTCGTACCGAAGCTCCACCCCGCTTCCGATGCCAGAGCCATCGCGCGGTTTCAAGGCAAAGTGCCATGAAGAAGTAAACCTGTTTACCGGGTGCCGATTGTCGTGCAGCGGCAGCACCATTATACCAAAGCCAAGCGTGGTACTTGAGTTTGGCTTTTCGGCGGAGAAAGATCATGGCTGACGAGGAAAGCATCTTCATTGGGGCAAGCCGCAAGCCCGATGACAGCTACCAGCGGCCTGAGCAGCTTCTTCTGAAATACGGCAACCGCCATGGTCTTGTGACGGGCGCGACCGGCACCGGGAAAACGGTTACGCTGCAGGTCCTCGCCGAGGGTTTCTCCAATGCCGGCGTGCCGGTTTTTGCCGCCGACATCAAGGGCGACCTCTCCGGCATCGCGATGATGGGCGAGGACAAGGACTTCCTCGTCTCCCGTGCCCAGGCCGTGAAACTTGACCCATATCAACATCAACAATTTCCCGTGATCTTCTGGGACTTGTTCGGCGAACAGGGCCATCCGATCCGCGCCACGATCTCGGAAATGGGACCGCTGCTGCTCTCGCGCCTGATGAATCTGACCGAGGCCCAGGAAGGCGTGATGAATATCGCCTTCAAGATCGCTGACGAGGAAGGGCTGCTGCTCCTTGACATGAAGGACTTGCAGGCGTTGCTCGCCAACATCGCGCAGCGAGCCGAAGAGATCGGCGCGCGCTACGGCAATGTGACCAGGCAATCCGTGGGTGCGATCCAGCGCTCGCTGCTCATTCTCGAGCAGCAGGGCGGCTCCCATTTCTTCGGTGAACCGGCATTGCAGATTCCCGACCTGATGCGCACGACCCGTGATGGCCGTGGTGCAATCAACGTGCTTGCAGCCGACAAGCTGATGATGAACCCGCGTCTCTACGCGACGTTCCTTTTGTGGTTGATGTCGGAGCTGTTCGAACAGCTTCCCGAGGTCGGAGATCCTGAGAGGCCGCGGCTCGTTTTCTTCTTCGACGAAGCGCATCTGCTCTTCGATGATGCACCCAAGGCTCTTGTCGACAGGGTCGAGCAGGTGGTGCGGCTGATCCGCTCCAAGGGCGTCGGTGTCTATTTCGTCACCCAGAACCCGCTCGACGTGCCGGACACCGTGCTTGCTCAGCTCGGAAACAGGGTCCAGCATGCCTTGCGCGCCTATACGCCACGCGACCAGAAGGCGGTAAAGACGGCCGCCGACACGTTTCGGCCCAACCCCGATTTCGACTGCGCAAAGGCGATCACCCAGCTCGGTACCGGCGAGGCACTGGTGTCCACGCTCGAGGAAAAGGGCATACCTGGAATGGTGCAGCGCACGCTGATCAGGCCGCCGGCATCGCGAGTGGGCGCGATAACGCCACAGGAGCGCCGGCAGGTCATGACGATGAGCCCCGTAGCTGGTCAGTACGACAACGCAATCGACCGCGAATCGGCCTTCGAGATACTGCAGAAGAAAGGGCAGGCGGCTGCGGATGCGGCCGAAGCGAAGCGGCAGGCCCAGAAGTCGGCATCTCAGGAGAGCGGCTCGGGCTGGACCATACCGGGTTTTGGCACGGGCAGCGGCCGCAGCTCCGGTCGGCAAACGGTCGCGGAGGCCGCGATCAAGTCGGTGGTACGTTCCGTAGGCTCGCAAGTGGGGCGGGCCCTCGTGCGAGGCATCCTCGGCAGCCTCTCGCGGCGATAAGCCGCATCGGCCAATGGTGAGGCGAAAGCGGCGCTGTATCAAAGGCCTCGAAGCTAGAGTTGCTCCTCTGGGATAAGTACAGCGGCCCGCCTTCGTCGACGCCACGCGCCGTCAGTTGACGACCTCGACAGGGCCGGACAGCGGGTCCGAGCCTGGATAGGACTGGGTCGGTCCGCCGGCCACGGGGGTGCCGAGGCCTGCGGTGACGATCACCGGCGTCTGGTTCGGCACGCGGTCGTAGAGGTCGATGATATCCTGGTTCATCAGGCGCACGCAGCCAGACGAAACCGACTTGCCGATCGACCACCATTCAGGCGAACCGTGCAGCCGGTAGAGCGTGTCCTTGCCGTCGTGGAAGAGATAGAGCGCGCGGGCGCCGAGCGGGTTCGTGAGCCCTCCGGGCATGCCGCCGTTGGCGGCGCTGTATTTCGCCACGCTCGGGTCGCGCGCGACCATCTCGTCCGGTGGCGTCCATTTCGGCCAGTGCTGCTTCCATTGGATGACAGCGTCGCCGGACCATTCGAAACCGGCCCGTCCCAGACCGACGCCGTAGCGGATCGCCATGCCACCTTCACGAACGAGGTAGAGGTGGTGGCCATTGGTGTCGACGACGAGGGTGCCCGGTCGTTGACCGGTTGGATCAGGCACGATCTGGCGCAGGAACTGCGGGTCGATTTTCTGATAAGGGATCGCCGGCAGATTGAAGCCGTCATCGACCATGGGCCCGTAGATGGTCGCATAACTGCCGAGCGGCTCGATTGCCGGAGCCGGAGCCGGCTCGGCGGCGTAAGGAATCTCGCGCCGCTCTGTCGTGCATGCGCCAAGGGCGGACGAGGCGGCCAACGCGCCTGCAGCGGACAAGAACCGTCGCCGCGTCATCGGCCGGCAGCCGGGGATATCTTCCCGCATGGAATTGTCTCTCCTGAACGCGCACAAAAGCGCTCGATCGCAATAAGTTAACAAGGGATAGGTAGTTCCGATGTTGACGCTAACTTGATGAAAGAAAGGCAAACGTGTGGCGTTGGCAACACTGTTGCGGGAAAGCCACGCGTCAGTTCGGGTCGATCAACTTGGCAAGCGAGACGACGACACGATCGGGTGGCGAATCCGGATACTCATCCGGCTGACTGCTCCGATTCACCCAGACGGTATAGAAGCCGAATCTTGCCGCGCCGGCGATATCCCAGCGGTTCGACGATTGGAAGGAAATCTCGCCCGGCTGGATACCCCATATGTCGATGAGGAGTCGGTAAGCGTCCGGATGCGTCTTATAGGCTCGGACGGCATCGACCGAGAAAATCCGGTCCACGAGCAGATCGAGCCCGGCCGACGCGACCGCCGCCTTGAGCATTTCCGGCGAACCGTTGGACAGGATCGCGACTCGGGAGTCCTGGGATTTCAGCGCGGCCAGCACGGCCTGGACCTCGGGATAAGCCTTGAGCGTGCGATAGGCCTGAAGCAGGTCGGGCCGTAAGCTCCGATCAACGGACGGAAACTTCGCGAAGGCGAAATCGAGTGCGTCTTCGGTCAGCTTCCAGAAATCGCGATAGGCACCCGGCATCAGCGTCCTGATCCAGCTGTATTCGAGCTGCTTCGTCCGCCACAGTTCCGAGAAATGCTCTGCGTCGGGCCCGACCCGGGAAGAATGGGAGGCGACCGCCGAATGAACGTCGAACAGCGTCCCGTAGGCGTCGAAAGCATAGACCGAGTGCGGCATCACCAGCCCCGCTATGGTTCTGACGAGTGTCCGCACCGGGGGCCTTCCGTCAAGGCGAACTTTGGGACGATCTTGCCAGGGTTGCACCTCGCGAACGCAGCTCTCGGCAATTCCATTGCGCTTGCGAACGGCTGGACAGGCCATACGGACAGACAAGTTGCGGCCTCATCCAAGTTTCACTGGCGTACTATTTTCCTCCACCACGCGATTGACGCTGCGGCTCAAAAGCTTATCGATGGGCCAAACGGCACACGGAATAACGATCCATGACCCTGGCAGCGAGCGCGCAGTCGAAGACTTGGACCTATGTCGATGGCGACTGGTATGAAGGCAATGTCGCGATCCTTGGCCCACGCTCCCATTCGATGTGGCTCGGCAGCAGCGTCTTTGACGGCGCGCGCTGGTTCGAGGGTGTGGCGCCGGACCTGGATCTTCATTCGAGGCGGGTGAATACTTCGGCGATTGCCATGGGGCTCAAACCCACCATGTCCAGCGAAGACATTTTCGGCCTGACTTGGGACGGGCTGAAGCGCTTCGACGGCAATACCGCCGTCTATATCCGGCCGATGTACTGGGCCGAACATGGCGGCTATATGGGTGTTCCGGCTGAACCCTCTTCAACCCGGTTCTGCCTCTGCCTCTATGAATCGCCCATGATCGGCTCGACCGGCTTTTCGCTTACGGTGTCGCCGTTCCGCAGGCCCACGCTCGAGACGATGCCGACCAACGCCAAGGCCGGCTGTCTCTATCCCAACAACGGCCGGGCGATCATGGAGGCGCGCATGCGCGGCTTCGACAATGCGCTCGTCCTCGACATGCTGGGCAACGTCGCCGAGACGGCAAGCTCCAACGTTTTCCTCGTCCGGGACGGGCAGGTGGTGACCCCGGCCGCTAACGGCACTTTTCTGGCCGGCATAACCCGCGCCCGCACGATCCAGCTCCTCAGGGACGAGGGAATCGAAGTCGTCGAGAGGGCCGTTTCTGTGCGCGAGTTCAAAGAGGCGGACGAGGTATTTTCGACCGGCAACCACTCGAAAGTGGTGCCCGTCATCCGTATCGAGGATCGTAATTTGCAGCCCGGCCCGGTGATGAAAAAGGCGCGCGAACTCTACTGGGGCTTCGCTCATTCGACACCGTCCGCCTGAGCCGAGGAAAATCTTTACCGCGCGTTGCTAGGGACCTGCCCGCACCTATCTTTGTTTGGTAATGGAACGCACCTTGTTCAAGGAAGGAGTACATCATGGCTTTTGAACTGCCCCCTTTGCCCTACGACTACGAGGCATTGCAGCCTTACATGTCAAAGGAGACGCTTGAGTACCATCACGACAAGCACCACAAGGCCTATGTCGACAACGGCAACAAGCTGGCAGCCGAAGCCGGGATGGACAAGCTTTCGGTGGAAGAGGTCGTCAAGCAGTCCTTCGGCAAGAATGCGGGCCTCTTCAACAATGCCGGCCAGCACTATAACCACATCCATTTCTGGCAGTGGATGAAGAAGGGCGGCGGCGGCAACAAGCTGCCGGGCGCGCTTCAGAAGGCGATCGACAGCGATCTCGGCGGCTATGACAAGTTCAAGGCCGACTTCATCAACGCCGGCACCACACAGTTCGGCTCGGGATGGGCGTGGCTGTCCGTGAAGAATGGCAAGCTCGAGATCTCCAAGACGCCGAACGGAGAGAACCCGCTCGTACATGGCGCCTCACCGATCCTCGGCGTCGACGTGTGGGAACACTCCTACTATATCGACTATCGCAACGCGCGGCCGAAATATCTCGAAGCCTTCGTGGACAATCTCATCAACTGGGATCACGTGCTCGAAATGTACGAGGCGGCGAAAGGCTGATCGCCCGGCGGTTTCCGACGAAGACAACAACCCCGGCCTGGCTGGGGTTGTTTTATTTAAGGCGCCGGCTTGGGCGTGTGATTGCACGGCGAAGCCTCATCTTTGCAACTATCACGTGCCTGTGAAGTGCGGGTCAGGATTTTTTCGGCGAACTTCGTCGTTGGCTCACAGGGCACTTTTCGCCCGACAAACGGAGGTGAATTTATGAGAAAACTTATACTTGCCATCTCGACTGTCGCCCTGGCGGTGACCGCGGCCTATGCGGCGGACCCGATCGCCGACCGCAGGGCCATCATGAAGGAGCGCGGCAACCTGGTGGGCGGGCTTGCCAAGATGGCGAAAGGCGAGACGGCGTTCGACGCAGCGGTGGTATCGGCCACGCTCAAGAAGCTGGAGGCAAACGAGCAGAAGGTCGATATCGATGTGCTCTTCCCACCGGGCAGCGACAAGGGCGACACCAAGGCTGCGCCGAGAATCTGGGAAGATATGGCAGGCTTCAAGGCCGCCAATGACAAATATCAGGTCGTGCTGCAGCAAGTCGTCGCTGCGCCTGCGCAGGATGTGGCAGCACTCGGTGCACAGATCAACACGCTCGGCGGCGGCTGCGGCGGCTGCCACCAGTCCTTCCGCCTGAAATAATCCCGGTTTCGATGGTTCTTGCCAGAAAGCTTGCCCGCGCGGCGGTCGCCCTCGTGGCGGTCGGCGCAGCGGCGTTCTGGATCGTAACCATCCCGAACCGGCTGAGCGCGGAGCAAGTGGCTGCGCTTGGCGCAGGCGATGCCAAGCGCGGCGAACGCATCTTCAATATCGGCGGATGTACATCTTGCCATGCACGCCCGAAATCGGAAGGGCAGGCGCGGCTGCAGCTAGCCGGCGGTATCGAGCTCAACACTGCGTTCGGCACATTCGTCGCCCCCAATATCTCGCCTGACCCGAACGACGGGATCGGAAACTGGACGCTGGAGGATTTCGCCAATGCCATGCTCAAGGGCGTGTCCCCCGGCGGTTCTCACCTCTATCCGGCCTTTCCTTACGCTTCATATACCCGGATGAAGCCGGGCGACGTGGCCGACCTGTACGCTTACATGAAGACGCTGCCGCCGGTGGCCGGCAAGGCGCCCGGCCATCGGCTCGGCTTCCCTTTCAACATCAGGCGCGGACTTGGGCTCTGGAAACTCCTGTATCTGAGCGACCAGCCGATTGTCGCACTCGCACCCGACGCTTCTGATCACGCGAAGCTGGGCCAATACCTGGTCGAAGGACCGGGCCATTGTGGTGAATGCCACACGCCCCGCGATTTCATTGGCGGCGCGAAAAAGGAGCAGTGGCTCGCCGGCGCGGTCGCAGCGGAAGGCAAAGGCACCATTCCGAACATCACGAGCGGGGAGGGGGGCATCGGCTCCTGGTCGGAGAGCGACATTGCCTATTTCCTCGAGACCGGCTTCACGCCTGCCTTCGATTCCGTCGGTGGTTCGATGGTAGAGGTCCAGAAGAACATGGCGCTTCTCCCCGCCGAGGACCGGCAGGCAATCGCCGCCTATCTCAAGTCGGTGCCGCCGCATCCAAACGGCTATCCGGCGCAGGTGCGGTCGAAGTAGGTTCGGGGAGGCAATCTGGCGCCCAGGCACCGTGCATCACGGCATCTGGTCGGACCAAATTTTCCCTGGCCTTCACGGCATATTACCGTATGATTCATCTTGGGACGGGAAGCTCGACTTTGGCGTGGAGGAGACGCTGATGCCTGCTTCGGAATTTGCTGCATCCCTCGACCCGGACGCGTATGACGCGGTTTTCACAGCGCTTCTGGAATATCACCCGAACGATACCATCTCGATCCGGACTGTCCTTCAGGAGGTCCGACGGCTGGCGCCCGACTGTCCGTTCTCCGACGAGCAGATCGTTGCCCTCATCGTGAAACAGGCCGCTGGTACGACCATGGCCGTCAGCTTCGATCAGAGGGAAGCCGCTTAGCGCATCGGACCCAACTGCGCAGCGGTTCTTCCGGTTTCAGAACGGCCGCGGTCAGCGCTCGCCGAGGAACTCGAAGCCGTTCTCGAAGAAGACGTTGTAATTGCAGGTAAGCTCTTCGCCCGGCGCGATGTCCTCTAACGCATACGCGAGGTCGCCGTGGCTGAAGTCGCAATTGGGCGCATCCGAGTGGTTCATATAGCGCGCGTCATCGGCTTCGAAGACGATGTAGCGCGGGTCGCTCCGGCGCGGGTAGCAGTAACGGTCCAGATAGGATTTAATCGGCCCGTCCAGGCTCTCGTAAAGCTCGGTCTCGATGAGGCGATCGAAGCGCTGGTCGAGCTTCCAAATCAGCGTGCCTTTGGCGATGGCCTGCTTGGCGAACACGCCGATTCCCTGGATTGGCGACTTGTCGAGATAGACGTCGATGAGAAGCATGCGGACTTTCGCTGGAGGTAGCTCGTCGATTGGAATGAGTGGCGTGAACGGCCATCGCAACAACCGATAGCTGCCGGGAGCCCTATTCGCCACTCGTCCGGGTGGTTTTCAAGAGGCTTTTCTGATTTCTGGGAGACCGACGACCTTTAGGGCAAATGCATATGCATAGGCGATTTCGTCGAGCCGCGAGAAGCGGCCGGACGCTCCGGCATGACCTGCCTCCATGTTGATCTTGAACAGGACGGGGTTGTCGCCCGTCTTGCGCTCACGCAGGCGGGCCGTCCATTTGGCCGGTTCCCAATAGGTCACCCGGGGGTCGGTCAAACCTGCGACCGCCAGGATCGGCGGATAGGCAAGCGCGCCGACATTGTCGTAGGGCGAATAGGCGGCGATCGTCTTGTAATCCTCCTCCGAAACGATCGGATTGCCCCATTCCGGCCATTCCGGCGGGGTCAGCGGCAGCGTCTCGTCGAGCATGGTGGAGAGCACGTCGACGAAGGGGACTTCGGCGATGATTCCGCCGAAATGGTCGGGCGCCATATTCGCGACCGCACCCATCAGCATCCCGCCCGCCGAGCCGCCCTGCGCGACGATGCGGTCGTGCGAAGTATAGCGTTGGGCAACGAGATGTTCGGCAGCCGCGACGAAATCGCGAAACGTGTTCATCTTCTTCGCCCGCTTGCCATCTTCGTACCAGGAGAAGCCCTTGTCCTTGCCGCCACGTGTATGCGCAAGCGCGTAGACGAAGCCGCGGTCGACCAGTGACAAAGCGTTCGTGTTGAAGCCGGCGGGAATTGTGATGCCGTAGGAGCCGTAGCCATAGAGCAGGCAGGGTGCCGTGCCGTCGATCGGCGTGTCGCGGTGGTGAATGAGCGATATCGGCACCAGTTCGCCGTCATAGGAGGGCGCCATGAGCCGGCGCGTGACATAGTGGTCAGAATCGTGCCCCGATGGCACCTCCTGGGTCTTGAGCAGAACGCGCTCGCGCGTGCGCATATTGTAGTCGAAGACCTGGGCAGGCGTGGTCATCGACGAGTAGGAGAAGCGCATCACGTCCGTGTCGTATTCATAAGCGCCGGCAAGGCCTAGCGAGAAGGCCTCCTCTTCGAAGGCGATCATGTGCTCTTCGCCATTGGACCGATCGCGGACCACGATGCGCGGCAGCCCGTCCTTGCGCTCCAGCCGTACGAGGAAATCCTTGAAGGAAATCATGGCCAGGATCAGCCGCCCGGGCTCGTGCGGCACCAGTTCCTTCCAGTTTGCGCGGCTCGGGTCCGAGACGGGCGCTGTGACGATCTTGAAGTCCTTGGCACCATCGGCATTGGTGAGAATGAAGAAGATGTCGCCGCCCTCCTCGATGTCGTATTGAAGGCCGGTCTCGCGGGGCGAGACGATCTTCGGCGTCGCCGCGGGATCGCTGGCCGGGATCAACCGGTACTCCGAGGTTTCATGGTCGCTGATCGAGATCAGGATCCAGTCGTTCAGCCTGTCGCCGCCGACACTCATGAAGAAGCCAGGATCCGGCTCCTCGTAGATGAGCCTGTCCTGGTCAACGCCCGTTCCTAGACGATGGTAGAAGGTCTTAGACGGTCGGTGATTGGCGTCGAGCTGCGTATAGAAGAACCCGGAATTGTCGGCGCTCCACACGCCTGACCCGCCAGTGTCCGGCACGTGGTCGGCAAGGTCCGCCTGGCCGTCCAGGTCGCGGACGACAATCGTGTAGAACTCCGAACCGCGATCGTCGTAAGACCAGAGCAGACGCCGATGGTCTGAGGAGTGATCGACGTCTCCGATGCGAAAATAGGTCTTTCCTTCGCCTTCGAGATCGCCGTCCAGCAAGACCTCCTCCGGTCCGCCATCCCGAGCGGTACGGAAATAGCGCGGCTGCTCGCCGCCGATGCGGTAAGCCGAGCCGTAAGCGAATGGCCCGTCTTTCATCGGAACGGTGGAATCGTCCTCCTTGATGCGCCCTTTCATCTCCTGAAAGAGCGTCTTCCGAAGTTCGGCGGTGTCGGCCATCAGCGCCTGTTGATAGGCGTTCTCAGCTTCGAGGTGCGCACGGATGGCCGGGTCGAGAAGCGAGGGCTCGCGGAAAACCTCCTGCCAGTTCTCGGCACGCAGCCAATGGTATTCGTCGACGCGCGTCACACCATGGTGGCTATCCGAATGCGGACGCTTCTCGGGTACGGGCGGCTGGGCGGTGGCGGTTTGAAAGCTATTCTTCATGGCGAAAGGGGCTGTCGAGCTCTTTGATGCTGTATGAACATGGCCGTCAGAGCCTGTTCAAGCGAGGAATGTCAATTGCCGGCGTCTTGTGAATTTGGCGACGGCGGTCGGAAGAGGGAATAGCCGAGTGCGCCTTTTTGCGGCGCTGCTGTCGATCGGAAGGGCAGAAACGTCATTGTGTCGAGCCGATGGCCACCCTGCCGATCGACGCCGCTGACTCGACGAAACCCTGCAATCGATGGCCGCAATGTGGGGGACCGGTCAGAGCATGACCGAGGTTTGCCCCTTCTGCGAGCAGTCCTTTTGCGTCACTGGGCCTTGGCAGGCTCTGCGGTTGCCTGTCCGGCCAACTCCGCTCGGAGCGTGAGCGCCATCTGCAGGTGATCGAGCACGATGGGCAGTTGATCGGCGGCAAAGTGCTGAAGCTCTGCGTCCTGTCCGGAGCCGATCTGCCAGGACAGAAGCTGAACGGTTTTTTGATGATCGACGATCTGCCCCGAGAGATAGGCGAGGTCGAACTCCGTGCCGTTGAGTTTTTCGAGATCGGCTCGCATTTTCTGGTGATCGGCGTCGAGTTCCCCAGGCAGCGGAATCTTGCTTTTCTCGGCTATGGATTTCAGCAGGTCATTGGCCTTGCTGTGGTCTTGCACCATGCGGTTTGCGAAGTTCTTCACGCCGTCGTGATCGGTCTTGTCGGCAGCCAGCTTGCCGAGGTCCACCTCAGCCATGCCGCCTGCCGCCAGCAACTGTGCAAAGAGCCGGTCCGTATTGTTTGTCTGGTTCGGCGCCGGAACTCCCGGCTTCTCCATCTTTGTGTCGGGAGCCATGAAAGCCGGATTGCCGAACTGGGCAAAGGCATGGGCCGGCAGAAGTGCCAATCCCAGCGTGATTGCGGCAGCGCGCATGATGTCCTCCGTTCCGAGCACGAGTACCAGGGTTCAGGGCCGCGACTGTTTCGGCGGATCAAAGGGTGAGCATGTAGGCGACAAGCGCATCCTTTTCCTCCTGGTTGAGCTTTGTCCCGAGCACGAGGTTGAAGAACTCCACGGTGTCGGCGAGGGTCATCAGGCGGCCGTCGTGCAGGTAGGGCGGGGAATCCTTGATGCCGCGCAGGGTGAAGGTCTTTATCGGGCCGTCAGGTATGGCGACCATGTCGTTGAAGGTCTGGCCGATCTTGTAAAAGCGCTCGAGCTTCAGGTCGTGCATGTTGTTGTCCATGAAGGACAGCGCCGGGATATGGCATTCGGCGCAGCGTCCCTTGCCCATGAACACCTGCTCGCCCTTCAGCTCCTGCTCGCTGGCTTTGGTCGGATCGAGCCGGTTGAGCGGGTCGAGCTTGGGCGCCGGCGGAAAGTCAATGATGTTCTGCATCTGCGCCATCATCGCCACCTGGTTGGGACGATCGGGCAGGTTCACGCCCTTGCGGGTCGCGCTCATATGGTCGCCGTTGAAATAGGCTGTGCGTTGCTCGAATTCACTGAAATCCTCGACCGAGCGGAGCGAGCGCTTCGACCCGTGGATCTGCTGGTTGAACAACCCACGCAGGCTGGTCGTGTCGAGCCTGAACCGCGATGCCTGCGGCCGAACGTCCGGCGTCTGGTGAAAGGCGGCGTTGGTGTGGAAATTGGCGTGGCAGTCGAGGCAGGCCACGCCGGTGCTCTGCATGGCCACCTTTCGATCCTCTGTCTGGTTGAACTCCTCTTGCGGGAAGGGCGTGAGCAGCAGGCGCAGCCCTTCCAGCTGTACCGGAGTGAGGATCCCCACCATGTATTCGTAGAAGTTCTTGATCGTCAGCACATCTCCGTGGGAGACGTCGCCCAGTTCGGGATGCGTCGTCAGGAAGATTGGGGGCGGGAACTCCGGCGTCATCTGGTCAGGCAGGTCGAAATCGACATCGAAGCGCCTCAGGTCGCGCCCTTCGTCCCTGCCGATCTTGCCGATCTGGTTCTCCGGAAAGACCTGTCCTCCGGCCGCCTGCTTGACATGTGGGAGCGGCATGAAGCCCTTGGGCAGGAGGCCGTTCTGGCGGATCTCCTCCGGGCTTTTGGCGGCCAGGCTGTCCCAGGTCTCGCCGGCTGGCAGCTTAACCCGCACGCCTTGCTGGACCGGCTTTCTGCCGCCCGACATCATGACGCCGGGAATCGGGCGATTGGCGAGATCATAGCGGTCGTTGAGGAGGTTTCGCTGGCGCTCCATGACTGCCGGCTTCTGGGCCTCGTCATTGGCCCTTATGGCCGAGAAGGGCATGGTGGGCAGCGGACGGTAGCTCAAATCGGGCGGCAGTGGATCAGAGGCGACAGCCATGCTGAACGCCGCAGCACCCATCACCACCACGCATGGCAATGCCAAACTCACAAACCGGGGCATGTTTCCCTCCGAAGAAGCCGCAACGCCGGATCGCAGGGGACGTGCAACAGCGCCGGCGCTCCCGAACCGCGCGTTGCCGGGAATGTTCCTGCTTGGCGCGAAAAAAGCTCGCGTCCCGTCGAGATGCCGAGCGGGCCGCTATTGTGGCGGTGCGCGCGCGACCTTAACTTCGGGCTATCTCCACCGTCTGAGGATGCGATGCATACCTATCCAGTTACCCGTAGTGACGCCGAGTGGCGCGAGCTGCTGACACCCGAGCAGTATCGAGTGATGCGCGAGCACGGCACCGAACCGCCGGGGAGCTGCGCGCTCCTGTTCGAGAAGCGGCCAGGCACGTTCCACTGCGCCGGCTGCGACGCGCCGCTGTTCGAAGGCAAGGTCAAGTTCGAGAGCGGCACCGGCTGGCCAAGCTTCAACGAGCCGGTCGAAGGCGCCGTGGAAACAAGCGTCGATCGCAGCTACGGCATGGTCCGAACCGAGGTGAATTGCGCTGCCTGCGGCAGCCATCTGGGCCACGTGTTCGACGACGGCCCGCCGCCGACATACCAGCGTTATTGCATCAACGGTGTGGCGCTAAACTTCAAGCCGGCCTGACGGACTGATCGAAGGCTCCGTCGAGCCGCCCTTCGAAAAGCTCGATCCCCGGCCGCGAGAAGTATGCCGGGGATTGGCATGAGGTTGCCCGCCGAGAAGTCTTGTGGCGTGCGGAGTGAGCCTATAAGTCAACGCCGCCGACCCAAGCTCGCGTGAAACCGGGAGAATCATGCCGACCGAAGCGGGAACGCTCACCTTCCTCGCCCTTTTGCTTCCCTTCATCAGCGCTTTTTTTGCGCCGATCTTGACGCGTTTTCTCGGTCACAATGCCGCCTGGGTGCTGGCGTTGGTCCCCGCCCTCCTGTTCGCGCATTTTTTGTCCTTCGAGCCGCTTGTTGCCGAGGGAGGTACCGCCGTGGGCACTGTCGCCTGGGCGCCGAGCATAGGCGTCGATTTTTCCTGGTTCATCGACGGGCTGTCGCTCACCTTTGCGCTGCTGATCTCCGGGATCGGCGCGCTGATCGTCCTCTATTCAGGCGGGTATCTGCAGGGCCATCCGCGGCAGGGCCGGTTTTTCTCCTTCATCCTGCTGTTCATGGGCTCTATGCAGGGGCTGGTTCTCGCTGACGGCTTCATCACGCTGTTCTTCTTCTGGGAGCTGACGTCGATCACCTCGTTCCTCTTGATCGGCTTCGACAATCACCGCGAGGCGGCGAGGCGCGCCGCCTTCCAGGCGCTGGTCGTCACCGGCATGGGCGGCCTGTCGCTGCTCGCCGGCCTTCTGGTGATCTGGAGTGCTACGGGCGCAGGCGGGATGTCGGCGCTGCTTGGCAAGGGCGACGCGCTGCGCGAGAGCCCGCTCTACTTCGCCGCGTTGATGCTGGTCCTGGGCGGCGCTTTCACCAAGTCCGCACAGTTCCCGGTCCATTTCTGGCTGCCAAATGCCATGGAGGCGCCGACGCCGGTTTCCGCCTATCTGCATTCCGCGACGATGGTGAAGGCAGGTGTCTACCTGCTGATGCGGCTCAATCCGGTGATGGGCAACACCGCTGTTTGGGAGACGGTGCTGCCCGTCGCCGGCGGGCTGACGTTGATCGCCGGGGCTGTGCTTGCGATCCGGCAGACGGACCTCAAGCTCGTGCTGGCCTACACGACGGTCGGCTCGCTCGGACTGCTCGTCCTGCTGACCGGGCTTGGCTCGGACAAAGCCGTCGAGGCCGCGGTGCTCTATCTGATCGCGCACTCCATGTTCAAAGGCGGGCTCTTCATGGTCGTGGGAGCAGTCGATCATGAGGCAGGCTCGCGTGACCTCACCCAGCTTGCCGGCCTGCGCAAGGTGATGCCGATCACCTTCGGCGCTGCGCTGGTGGCCGGTGCCTCGATGGCCGGGCTACCGCTCCTTTTCGGGTTCCTGGCCAAGGAAGAGATCTATGCGGCGGTAATCGAAAGCGGCGGATGGGCTGCGGCAGCCTTCGCCAGCATAGTCGCTCTGTTCGGCAACGCGATTATGGCGGCGACCGCGTTCAGCGTCGCGCTTACTCCCTTTCTCGGGGGGGAGCCGCGGTCGCCGAAACCTGCGCATGAAGGACCGATCTTGCTCTGGTTGGGCCCAGCTGTCTTGGCCCTGTTGAGCGTTGTCACGGCTGTGCTTTCCTCGACCACGCATCGTTACCTGTCTTCGGCGATGGCGAGCGCCGTCGTGGGGGCTCGCGCCGACATCGAGATTACAACTATCCCACATCTCGGCATGCCGCTTCTGCTGTCGGTGCTGACCGTTGCGCTGGGCCTCGTGGTCTTTACGTGGCAGTTCCAGGCTCGCCGCACGGTAGCGGCGTTGCTCGGCGCGATCGGTTGGGGCCCGGACCGCGGCTTCGATCAGGTCATTCGCGGCTTGCTCAAGGGCTCCTTCGCGATCAGCCGCGTGATCCAGGGTGGCCGGCTTGACATCTACATGAAGGTGACCTTCATCGTCCTTGCGCTCGCCCTCCTGGTTCCGATGGCGAGCTATGGCCAATGGCCGGCAATGCCGGCCTGGCCGGCGCTGCAACTCCACGAATGGGCGGTGCTGCTGATTGCGGTCATCGGCCTCATCGCCGTGCTGCGCGCCAGGAGCCGTCTCACCGCGATCGTATCGCTCGGCATTCAGGGCTTTGCCGTGGCGCTGCTTTTCATGCTGCTCGGCGCGCCTGATCTTTCGTTCACCCAGTTCATGATCGAGACATTGTCGGTTGTGATCCTCGCCCTGGTGATGACACGCCTCAGGCTGGAGCTTGCCGACCGCCGGCCGCTTCCCACAGGGATGATCGACAGCCTTGTCGCGATCGCTGGCGGGCTGGGTTTCGGGCTGCTCCTCCTGAAGGCGACGCAACTGCCGTTCGACGACACGCTCAGCGCTTTCTTCGCTGCCCATTCACGAGCGATCGCGCATGGCCGCAACATCGTCAACGGGATCATCGTCGACTTCCGTGGGCTTGATACGCTGGGAGAGATCACCGTGGTGATGGTCGCGGGCCTCGCTATCCTTACTCTGATCCGTATGAAGAGCCGTAGCTCGGCGAAAATGACCGAAAAAGGTTTGAAATGCGCACGCTGATCTTCAGGACCATCGCGCCGGCGCTCACAAGCCTGATGCTGTTGTTTTCCGTATTCGTGCTCCTGCGCGGCCACAATGATCCCGGCGGCGGCTTCATCGGCGGGCTGATTGCCGTTGCAGCTATCGCCATCTACGGCATCGCCTTTGGGGTGCCATCGGTTCGCCGAGCCCTTTATTTCCATCCGCTTGCTATTTCCGGGGCGGGGCTGCTGCTCGCGGCCGCGTCCGGCCTCCTCTCGTTCGTTCAGGGCGTGCCGTTCCTTACCGGCATTTGGGCGAGTTTTTATTTCCTCGGAGCCGAAATAGACGTCTCGACAGTCATGAGCTTCGATATTGGCGTCTATCTTGTCGTGCTGGGCTCGCTCTCCTCCGTGGCGCTGGCGCTTGAAGACCGGGAAGACGGCTGATGGAGACGGCGCTTTCGCTGACGGTTGGCCTGTTCTTCATTGCTGGGATATACCTGATGCTGTCGAAGCACATCATCCGCGTGCTACTCGGCATCGTCCTCTTCGGCAATGCCGTGAACCTGCTGATCTTCACGGCGGGCCGGGTCGCCAGCAAGACGCCGCCGATTATTTCGGAGAGCGCCTATCTTCCGGCGGGCGCTACCGCGAACCCGCTGCCGCAAGCCTTGATCCTCACGGCGATCGTCATCTCCTTCTCCTTCTTCGCCTTCCTGCTGGTGCTCGCTTACCGGGCCTATAACGATCTTGGTACCGACGATACCGGCCGCATGAGGCTTGCCGAACCCGAATCCGAAAACCCGCCGCCGATGGGGTATTGAGCATGGCCGCGACCGGAGGAACCGCAATCGACCTTGCGGCAGCCATCATTACGGCGCCGACCGCGCCTGCCGATTGGCTGGTGATCGCGCCGGTCGTGATCCCTCTCCTAACGGGAGCGCTGCTAGTCGCGCTGCGCCACAGGACGGGCGTGCAAGGCGCGATCGCACTTGCCGGTCTCGCGCTGACGATCGTCTGCGCGGCGTTGCTCTTCGCGCGCGTCTCGGCGCAAGGGCCGATCGTGATGACCATGGGCCGCTGGCTGCCGCCGTTCGGCATCTCCTTTGCTGCCGACGCCCTCGGCGCCCTGCTTTCACTCACCGCCTCGATCGTCGGCTTCATCGCGGCGCTCTATTCGCTGCGCGACATCGACATCGCCGGACGTCGCTACGGCTTCTATCCGTTTTTGACGCTGATGATGGCAGGCGTCGGCGGCGCTTTCCTTACCGGTGACGTGTTCAATCTCTATGTCTGGTTCGAGGTGTTCGTCATCTCGTCGTTCGGGCTACTGGTGGTCGGCGACGACGAGGCTCGCATCGACGGCGCCGTCAAATATGCGATCCTCAATCTGATCGCGACGACGCTTTTCCTCATTGCCACGGGGTACCTCTACGGAGTGTTCGGCACGCTCAACATGGCCGACCTTCACCGCAAGATGGCGGCAGTCGGCTCGGAAGCGCCCATGATGACGCTGGCTACTCTCTACCTTGTCGCCTTCGGTATGAAGGCGGCTGCCTTTCCGGTGAACTTCTGGCTACCTGCCTCCTATCACACGCCGAAGATCGTTACTTCGGCGCTGTTCGGTGGGTTGCTGACCAAGATCGGCCTCTATGCGCTGCTGCGCGTGCTGGTCATGATCATGCCGGCGGAGCGCCTCGCGCTTTCTCCCCTCATCGGCTGGATCGCGGCGGCAACCATGCTTCTGGGCGTGCTCGGCGCGCTGGCGCAGTCTGACATCCGCCGCATGGTCGGCTTTGTGCTGATCTCCGGCGTCGGCGTCATGCTGTCCGGCCTCGCGGTCGGCGATGCGGCCGGTCTCTCCGGCGCAATCCTTTACGCCGTTCATTCGATGCTCGTGGTCACAGCGCTCTATCTGCTTGCAGGGATGATCCGCGATGCGGGCGGCAGCTTCTCGCTCGAAGCGCTCGCGGGACTTTATGACAGGGCGCCGGTGCTGGCGGCAGGGGCCTTGCTCCTTGCTTTCGCGATCGCTGGACTGCCGCCGGGCTCGGGCCTGTGGCCGAAGATCGTCTTGGTCAGGGCTTCGCTCGATGCCGGTGCAGGCTGGTTGGCGGCGGTGATTCTCGTGACCGGACTACTCACGACGGTCGCTTTCGGCCGGGTCTTCCTGCTCGCCTTCTGGCGCGAGAATGCCGATAATCCAGCATTGGCCGAACGGCGGCGAAAGGTGCCGCACCTCGCCTTCGCTGCTCTCATCGCATTGCTCGCGCCGTCCTTGGCGATGGGCCTCTACCCTGAGCCGTTTGTCGCGGCGGCAAAGAACGCCGCAGCCGGCCTGCTGGAACCGACACCCTATGTCGACGCCGTCTTCCCGGGGAGGGCGGCGCCGTGAAGAACTGGCTCGGCATTTTGCTGCTGACACTCGCCTGGATCGCGCTCACCGGCTCCTGGACAATCCCGAATGCTTTGCTGGGTGTGGTGCTGAGTGTCCTTGCCTCCTCCTTTGCCCGCGAGCAGCGCCGGCGGCGGGAAGTCGCTCTGCGGCCTTTGCGGATAGCCGAGCTCGCCCTGCTCTTTCTCTACGAACTCATGCTCTCGGGCTACCGCGTGGCGAGGCTGGTCCTGATGCCGCGCATGGAACTGAGGCCCGGGATATTCGCCTATCCGATGAAGGTCGAGCGGAACTTCGAGATTACGCTGCTTGCCAACCTTATCACTTTGACGCCGGGCACGCTCTCGGTGGACGTGTCGGCCGACCGCAAAACCTTGTTCGTGCATGCGATCGACTGCTCGGATCCCGACCAGGCGCGACGCGACATCGCAGACGGCTTCGAGCGCAAGATCCTGGAGGCGTTCCGATGACTGCCGCGCTCTTTCTTCAGTGGTCGCTCAATGTCGCGCTCGGTGTGCTCAGTCTGTCCTTTCTGCTTACTGTCGCAAGAGTGGTCATTGGGCCGACGCTGCCCGATCGGGTGCTGGCACTCGATATGCTGGTCGCTGTTGCGATCGGCTTCATCGCCGTGCTCGGCATCAGGACAGGCCATACGCTTTACACCGACATCGCGATCGCGCTGGGGCTGGTCGGTTTCCTGGCAACGGTCGCCTTTGCGCGGTTCATTCTCCGGCGCAGGACGATCGAGAGGGAAGAGGTCGAATGATCGACGCGCTGCAAAGCACGCTCGCCGCGATCCTCATCCTTCTTGGATCGGTCTTCGCGCTGACTGCCTCGATCGGCTTGATCAGGCTTCCCGACTTCTACACGCGCATGCACGCGGCCTCAAAAGCTGGAACGTTGGGCTCGTGCGTGATGCTGATTGCACTTGCGGTCTACACGGATGACCTTGCGATGACCACGCGTGCGCTCGGCGGGGTCGCTTTCTTCCTTTTAACGGCACCCGTCTCGGCGCACCTGCTCGCAAAAGCCGCGCACGCGTCCGGTCTCAAATTGTGGAGCGGTTCGGTGGCGGACGATTACGCCACGGGGCAAGGCCGCGACAAAATGGCCGGCACGGATGTTCAGTGAGCAAGCGTGCGTGGGCCCAAAGAAATTCTGACCAATCCACGGTTGAGCTGTTGCAGCTGAACATTACAGATTGTTAATAATCAAAGCTGGCCGCAATAGTTCGCTCGTTAGTCAAAGCTGTTCGGCGGAATCGTCAAATAGTGAATTGACTTAATGTATATAACGGCCCATTTAAGGCGTTGCGAAGCGATTCTGGACGGCTCCTAGTCGCGCGCGCCTAACCGAACCCCGAACAGCAAGTAACGGGGACCTTACATAACTCTAGCCGTTGGGGCTCGAAACAAATGGAAATCGCAGAGACTACCTCGAAAAACAGCGAGATGCTGATCGAGCTAACGGCCGATGTCGTCGCGGCCTATGTCAGCAACAATCCTGTTCCTGCCGGTGAACTACCCAACCTGATCGCCGACGTGCATGCCGCCCTCGGACGCGTTGGCGGCGCACCCGAGCAGCCGCCGGCCGACAAACAGAAGCCGGCTGTCAATCCGAAGAAATCGGTCCATGACGACTACATCATCTGCCTTGAGGACGGGAAGAAGTTCAAGTCCCTGAAGCGGCACCTGATGACCCATTACGGGCTTACGCCTGACCAGTACCGCGAGAAGTGGGGCCTCGATTCAAGCTATCCGATGGTCGCCCCGAACTATGCGCAGGCGCGCTCGCAGCTCGCCAAGAAGATGGGACTTGGCCGCAAGCGCAAGTCTCGCTGAGTTTCCGCAGGAGTCCCATGGAAGGCGGCGTTGAAGGGCGGCGCCGTCTTTCTCGGGGAACGGGCAACAGGGAATAGCGGGGGGTAGGGGAATAAACCCCTATGCTACTGCCTTATTGCCCTACTGCAGCCGGCGCCAAAGCCGTTTCCGCCTCGCGCATGATGCGCTTGATCATAGAGCGCAGTCCATTGGCGCGTTGCGGAGTGAGATGCTCGTCGAGGCCGAATTCGCGCATGGTAGCTTCGGCATCAGTCTTGAGAATCTCGCTCGCTCGCCTTCCTGAGAAAAGCGAGAGCATGATCGCTACCAGCCCACGCACGATGTGGGCGTCGGAATCACCCTGGAACTCGAGAACCGGGTCGCCCGCGCCTTTCCTGCTGGTCAACAGCCAGACCTGACTGACACAGCCCTGCACCTTGTGCTCTGCGTCGCGGGCCGAATCCGGGTAAGGCTCCAACTGGTCGCCCAGATCGATGATATAGCGATAGCGGTCCTCCCAGTCGTCAAGGAAGGAGAAATCGTCGCGGATCGTGTTGATCGTCGGTACGGTCATGCCTCCGATATAGTAGCGGCGAGCGCGGGCGTCACGGAAAAAGAAACGGGGCTCCGGCCGACAACGTCCGCCGGAACCCATGGCCTGATCTGTAACCAAGTACGATAGTTCCCATGAACCGCAGCGTCGCGGGCGGGCCGGTGCGGATCGCGCCGCTGGCAACCGGCCGACACTGACCTTGGCCATTCCTGGTGGTGTGAAGGCCCTCCCTGATCGCATTCGCGCGGCCGGTAGTCGGCCGGGTGTTGCCCAAGACCCTGATCCGCCCCGGCCGACGCGCCGTCCCGGAGCAACGATGGCGGCGCACCTCGCCGCCCGGATCCTCGGCGGGTATTGCACAGATTCCGCGGCTGCCGGGCCGGTTGGAACCCCCTAGTCGGCATTAGTACAAGACGAATTCGGCGGATCATTCATCCTACCCAACTGCTTTATTTTACAGCATCACCTCATCCAAAAAGTCTGCGCCTTTTCGGGGAAGCTGCTCTATCGGCCAAAAGGATGAGTTGGGGCTTGGCGGCAATGAATAAAAGAAAAAAGCGCCGTCGGTACGGAGAGGGCAACGAGCCGGCGGCGCGCCGGTTGTCCGGCGGAGAATTGTCGTCTGGGTTGTCCGTCTAGAGCATCGGACGGAAACTGCAGCGGTTTTTCCGACAAATCCGATGCGCAGACAAAGAGATTGAGCACCGTGTCGATCCGGCCCGGTCAGCTCGCACCGTTCGAAGCCGCAGGCGCGACCGTTCCGGTCTTGATCGTCACGTCTGCCTGAGGTGCCCCGGGCCGCTTTGCCGGAACGACGGTTTCGTTCGTTTCGTCGCCAAGCATATCGTAGGCGAGCTTCGCGCTGGCCTTGGCTCTGACACCGATCGTGTGGAGCGCGGCCTTGCCGGTATCGCAGACTTCGGGCTTGCGCTCGCAGATGCCGGAAAAGTCGTCGACGGCCGCACGCGCCGCCAGCAGCGCCTGCAGCGGGCTGACCTGATTGCCGTTCTCGTCACTGCCGAACGGCAGCATCAGCAGCACAAGCGAAAACCAGAACGCTGCACGGATCAAAAACCACATGGCTTGTCCCTCTTCACACCATGTTCATCTTGCCGGCCTTGTCGGGCCGGTCTCTCTTCGAGCGCACAATGACAGACACGAGCAAAGGGCGGCTTTCACGAGCGAATCGAATTTTCCGCGAATTCGATTCGAATTTTAAATGATCGGATTCGCTGCGCTTTTCAGGCGAATTGCTGCCAGGCAAGCAAGGTTTTGTTAATCATTTAACCCGTTGATCTGGAAGCACCTTCTCCCAAAGGCAACCGATCTGAAGGGATCGATTTCGCAAAAGTGGCGGGGCCTCATGCGCCTAACCCTCCATTTACCATGCAGGCAAAAGCCCGGTACTTTGCGGCCGGCGGGCTCAATATTCGCGCCGCCGCGGGCGCCAGATCTCCCGGCCTTATCCTTTCCTTAAATGCTCGATGCGAGTTTCGACGTTAACCAAATCGGCTTCAGAACCGTGCAGGTGCGAGTGCGTTGCGTTGAGTGCGTTTGTCTCCAGATGGCATGAATGCCTCGGTGGTGTTTCATCCGCCGCCGAACGTTTTGCATACCCGGCAGAGGCCAATGAGAGCGCCTCCGCTGGACCCCGCAGGCTATTCATTCTGGCGCTGCTCGCGCCTGTGCTGCTCGCTGCCGGCCTCGTGCAGACACTGGCCGATAGGGTCGGTGCCTCGAAAATCGTTGCGCTGGTCTGCCTGGTCATCGCCTTCGGTTGGCTGACGGGTCTGATGCTTAGCATTACCCGGGCACGGCTGGCAGAGTTCGGGCTGCTCGTCATCATCTCTGTGTCGACTGCAGCGATCGTCGCCGGGGCAGGCGGCCTGTCCTCGCCGTTCGCGCTGCTCACCGCAATGCCTCTCGCCGAGGCTCTCTGGGTGAGGCGCGACCGCACCGCCATGATCGCAGGCGGCGCAGCCTCCGTGGTTACGCTCCTGCTGCAGGGCTGGATCGGGCTTGCGCTCGATCTGTCGCCGCCCGCACCGACATCCTGGCACTGGCTCATTCCTGCGGCCTATCTCGCAAGCATTCTGGTGCGGGCCAGGACCTTTCTCGCCGAGCGGGAAAGAAATGCTGCGGAGCGCCGGCCGATCACGGCGGAAGACATCATCGATGCGGCCGTGCTGCGCCTCTCGAAGACAGGCGAGGTGCTGGACGCCGGCGGCAAGGTCGAAAGACTTACCGGGCTGCAACCGTCGCTGCTTCTCGGCGCCGGACTGTTTGACCGGATCCATGTCGGCGACCGCGTCGCCTGGCTCTGCGCCCTCTCGGACCTTCGCGACGGCGCGCCGTCCCGCAAGCTGGAGCTGAGGGTACGTGCCCCACGGGGAATGAACGAGGCCGAGGAGAACTACCCGAGTTTCGTCGTGGAGGTCGCCGAGACGGGCGACCTCGAACGGCCGCTGATTGCAGTGCTGAGGCCGAACGACGAGGTCGTCGCCTTGCGCGCGGAGCTGGCGGCATTGCGAGCCAATGCCGGCGAGGTCGACCTTGCCAAGAGCCGCTTCCTGGGCGTGGTCAGCCATGAGCTGCGGACGCCGCTCAACGCCATCATCGGTTTCTCCGACATGCTGGAGAATGAGATGTTCGGGCCTTTTGCCAATCCGCGGCAGAAGGAATATGCGGGGCTCATTCGGGAGTCCGGCAATCATCTGCTGGCGGTCGTGACCTCGATCCTCGACGTCTCTAAGATCGAGTGTGGTTCCTATCCGATCGAGCCGGAGTCCTTCGCCTTCCGGGACGCGGTGGAGACCTGCCGCTCGATGATGTCTCTGCAGGCGGCCCGCAAATCGCTTTCGCTTGAAGCGGACATAGCGCCCTCTGTCGGCAATATCGTCGGCGACCGGCGCGCGGTGCAGCAGATGCTGATCAACCTGATTTCCAACGCCGTGAAGTTCACGCCGACTGGCGGAACGGTGAAGGTCGGGGCCAATCGGCTCGGCTCCAGACTGCATTTCTGGGTGAGCGACACAGGCATCGGCATCAAGCAGGAAGATCTTGCGCGCCTCGGCCGGCCTTTCACGCAGGTTCGCAACGACTATACGCGAGAATATGAAGGCGCTGGCCTTGGCCTGTCGCTGGTGAAGGGCCTTGTCGAGCTTCACCACGGCTCGATGATGATCGAGAGCGCGCCCGGGGAGGGGACAGTTGTGACGATCAGCCTTCCGATCGCTGGTCCGGCAGCACGCGCTGCCGCCGGTGATGCACCGAAGGTGATCCAGCTCCAGAACGACGAGGTTCCTGATGGGCAGATCCGCAAGATTGCCTGACCTGGAGAGCGAGCCGCAGAGCCCGCTCAGCGAGGCTGTCGCAGCGCTCGGCGGTATCCTCGTGCGCAACCCGGCGCTGGTCGGCGGCACCACCGCTTTTGTCGTCGCGCTCTCCTATGTCTCCGCCAACGCGATCTGGTATCAACCGCACTTCCATAACGGCGCGTTCTTCGCCACCCGCGAGACGAACTACGTCGGACCACCGGACCCTTCCGGGGAAACGACGATCAGGATCGAGCGGCAGGGCTCGGCCGAGCCGCCGAAGCCAAAACCCGATCCGACCATCGAAAAGGTGCAGGCGATCCTGAAGTCGATGAACCTTTATGATGGTGCGGTCGACGGTCTCAATGGCCCTGCCACGCGCAATGCGATCGCGGCGTATCGCAAGACCTTGGGCACGGAGGTGTCGGGCGAGATCGATCCGAGCTTGCTCGAACTGCTCGCGGTCGACGATACGACCGCAGGCATCAAGCCTAAGCCGCCTGCGTCGCCGCAGATGCAAATGCAGATATTGCCGGATTCGCAGGTGCCGGTACCGTCCGATCCGATGCCTAAGCCGGAGATGATTTCGGCCAAGCTAGAGACGCCGGCTGCCACCGGCCCGGATCCGATGATCATGAAGATTCAAGCTGGGCTGAAGGCGTTCGGCAACGACAAGATGGAAATCGACGGGAGGATGGGTGCGAAGACCAAGGCGGCCATCCGCGAGTTCCAGTCGCTGTTCGGCCTTCAAGTGACAGGCGAGCCCAGCCGGGAAGTCTACGCCAAGATGCGGGAGATCGGGCTGACGAACTAGGTGAGAGGGGATTATGGGAGTAAGGGAGTAGGGCAGTAAAGGGAACCAGGGCTTCCCGGCCTGTTTTTCCCGACGGTGCTTGGCTTTATGATCGCTACTCCCCTATTCCCTACTGCCCTATTCCCCTATTCCCCTAATCATGCGTGTCACCAGCGATCTTTGGGTTTCGGCCTTGACCCGGCGAGTGTTCGGTGAGGGCGGTTTTGCCGCCGTAGTGCGGCGCGGCGCGACCGAAGCGGGGGCGATCTTCATCGTGACGCGTAGCCGTTTCGGAACTTCGACGCTGTTGGGTCCGGCGCCACAGAGCGCCTATGACAGCGACCGCCCCGACGAGCGGCAGTTCGGCATTCTGATCCAGGAGGGCGATGCCACGGAGATCGAGACGCGGCTCGCCAAGGAGGCACGCTTCGACAGCGACATATGGATAGTCGAGATCGAGCCCGGCGAGACGCCTCTGGAAGAGCTCGTAACGGTGGCGAAGCCTGACTAGGGCAGTAAGGCAATAGGGCAATAGGGCAATAAGGGTTCGCGACGCTGGTTTCAGTGTATGTGCATTCGCGATATCTGAATTCTTGTACCGCCCTACTGCCCTACTGCCTTATTGCCCTATTGCCCTGCCGAACGCCCGCCTGCCGGGGCTATTGGCGGGCGCGTGAGCCGCCGTTTGGGCCGACGGCATGAGAGCGGTCGCGACCGCTGCGGGCTTGAGCGCAGTAGCGACCGCTGCCGCCTTCCAGCCCCGTACCTTGTCGGCGGCTGCCTCGCGGTGGATCAGGCGGTAGCGCTCGAGGAAGAGCCGGATCGCTTCGGCGTGGCCGAACTGCTGGGGGTGGACCGCAGCGGCGACCAGCAAGGCCTGTTCTTCAGCCAGTTCGAGGAATTTGAGCGCGCCGAGCAGCTCGGCGAAGTTCGAGCGGGCCGTGATGGACCGCGCCTGCGGGAAATCGATCCCAAGCGCGTCTGCGAGCGCGGTTTGGAAGAGTTCTCGCACGCCGGTCAGCGCCGTATCCCGGAGCTTGGCGTAGAGTCCGGGGGGAGGGGTGAGCGAAATACGCGGCCACTCGTCGGCAGCGGGCGCAGCCGGCCGCATCATCGCGCGCAGCTTTACGCGAACCTCCTCCGCGGCAGCGCCGGGCTTCCGGGTGAGGGACTGGGTTTCGGGAGCAGCGGATCTTGCGGAGGCGGCTGGCTTCATCTGACCGTCAGGTTCCGTGGCTGTCTCGACAAGGGCGACGCGTTTCTCGCTTCGACTGAGAGCCTTGATCAGCTGGGCGATGGTCGGGTTGAGGTCGGGCCGCTTGCCGATCACGCGGGCGTGACCGAGCCCATGGCGGCCAATAAGGGCGATCAGGTCCACGTCGGCAAGCGCATTCGAACGCAGCAGGACGGGAGCGGCGATGTCGACCTTCTCGTCGGCAAGGCGCCTGACGAGGGCCGCAGGCGGGTTCTCCATCTCTGAAAGCACCGCCGCGACGAAGCGGCGCGCCTCAACCGAGACGTGGTCGTAGAGGGGAAGGACGAGGTCTTCAAGCTGCGCGATCTCATTGCGCGACGGCCGGGTAAGCGATGCGAACGCCGTCACCGCGGCCCGAAACAACCGCTCTCTCCTGCCGCGATCGCTTCGCTCAGCGATCTGCCTGAAATCGGAAGATGACACGAAAAACGACGCCTGACGCAACCAACACCTTGTGCGAAATGCCACAGCCAGCACGAGCCTGGCTGTTGCAGCTTTCGCACACCTCCGATGCTAGCCAAAAACCGTTAGCAGGCTGTTAACCCTACCATGGGCTTACTGCTCGAGGAGGCGTCGCGTAGTGGGTTCCGGTGTGTCACCCAGAAGGGGACCGCGAATGGGCATGCTGCTTTCTTTCTCGCCGATGAAGCCGGCGAAATCCCGGCCGAAGCCGAGCTCGGGCACGACTGCATCGATCATCATCTTTCCAGGGATACGGTATGAGCGGCAGAACGCGCTCGACCGGATCGGTCAGATCATCGCCAAGTCGGAACTGCCGAAGCCGGGGCCTGTGCAATACTGAGGGCCGAGGCCATTGGTGCGCGGAGGCGGGGCGCGTGGCCGCCCGCGCGACCGGCATCGATTGGCTTTCGCAAACGGTGCAAGATGCCCCTGAGCGGGCAGGGCCAGCCTGGTTTCTGGGTAAGCCGGAAAAGACGGGGCAAGCGGCTGAAGCGCCGCCCCGTAGTCCGACGTCAGAGGAGCGGCGCTCCGACGATGTCGATGCCGTTCTTCGCGCAGCAGTCGGTCAATGCTGAGATGGCTTCCGGTGTCGGCGCGGCCTGCGGCGGCAGCTTCAGTTCCTCCGCCGGACGGCTCATCTGGCGCAGAAGGCTTTCGAAATCAGAGCCGCGCGTGATGGTAAGGCAGTGCGCTCCCTCATGCGAGTCCACTCGAAAAGTGTGAGGCAGGCCTTTGGGTGCGATTACCGTTTCGCCCGCACCCGCGATCCGCTCGATGCCGCCAATGCTGAAACGCATTCTGCCGCGCAGGATGTGGAAGACTTCGTCTTCCTGGCGATGCACATGCAGCGGTGGGGAATCGCCATAGGGCATGTGATGCTCGACAACACAGATGCCGTCGTCTCCCGTGGCGGACGAAAGATGGACGATGACAAGTGTATTGTTGAACCACAGGATTTCTCTTCCCTCGATAGCGCTGGAGTTCACTGTCATTTTGCTTTGGCTCCTTTCTTGAGGCTGCCGATGCGGCGCCGTCGAGGGGCGGTCTAGCCAAGCCAGGTAGTCAGCGGAAATCGAATGATCGTATGGAGCGGATTGATACGATGAATGCGAACGCCCTCGACCTCAACCTTGTCAGAGTTCTCGATGCTCTTCTGCGCGAGAGAAGCGTAACGCGCGCGGGCGAGCAGATCGGGCTTAGCCAGCCTGCGGTCAGCGCGGCGCTCAATCGCTTGCGTCACATCCTGAACGATCAGCTTTTCGTGCGGCGCGGCAACGAGATGGTCCCGACCCCACGTGCGGAGAGCCTGGCTGAGCCCGTCCGCGGGGCGCTGCGCGAGATAGAGCGCGCTTTCCAATCGACGAGAAAATTCGACCCGGCAGGACTCGATCGAACTTTCACTCTCATGGGCGCCGACTTCTTTTCGATGCTGCTGATGCCTTTACTGGCTACGCGCATCGCCGCCTTGGCGCCTCAAGTTTCCTTGCGGTTCCTGGATAGCGCTCGAGGCGACGTCGCGAGGCTGCTTCAGGACGATCAGATCGATGCAGCGCTGGAACGCCCGTTGATGATCCCTGACTGGGTGTCCAGCACGCTGCTGTTCCACTCGCCTTTTGCAATCATTGCAGCCAAGGACAACGCCGTAATCCGGCGTGCGGGCGTCAGGGAAGGCGAAGTCCTACCGATGGAGCTGTTCTGCGATCTGCCTCACGCCATCCGCTCCATCGATGGTTCGATGTCGGGCTTTACCGATGAGGCCCTTACCAAAATTGGCCGATCGCGCCGAGTGAGCCTCGCTCTGCCGCACTTCCAGGCTGTCGCCCTGGCCACCGTCAGCGGAAACTACCTTGCTGCCGTTCCTCGACAGTTTGCCGACACGGTCGCGAGGAAGCTTCCCATCGCGATCTATGAGCCGCCCCTCCCGATCCCCGTCCCTGAAATAAGGATGTATTGGCACGCTCGCCACGACGACGAGCCACCGCACCAATGGCTACGAGATCAGATCCAGGAAGCGATTGACGCCCTTGGGTTCCGGCAAACGGGAAACGGAATAGCCCCATGATTGCGGCCGGTTTGAGCTTCTGCACACAAGGTCCGCTGCCCGACTTAATTTTGTGTCGGGCGCGGCCTTGCGGCAGCCGTCTGCCATCTCGATCAGCCTAACTCGCGCTGATGCCTGTCATAACACCCACGAACCGGCCGCTTGAGTCAAACCGGCAATTGAAGACCCTGGTATCGCCTTCCGTGGTGTTGCCCTTGACTTCAAAACCGCCATCCGCCGCTGCTGCGGGCAAGGTGGAAATCGAATTCAGGCTGACGTAAAATTTTTTGGCCGCTGCCCCCTGGCAATATTCGGGCATGACGGCCTGAGCAATGGCCGGCCCAGTGCCGACCAGATTTGCAGCATTGCCGTCCACCGCGTCGTTGGTAGTGCAAGCCACGAGATTCAGCGAAAAGAGCATGAGGCAGGACTTGAATATATGCGTTCGCATGAAGGCTTCCCGCAAGCGTCTGGTTGATGCTGGCGATCCGGGTCGCCAGCTGGATTTTCGAGACGGATGCCGGTCCCTCGAAGTGCTGCAGTTGTTTGCCCACCTCAAGCCAATTAGAGGACCGATCTCGCTCGGATATGATCGAAGGATCGTGGCTATCGCCCTTGCACTCCTGAAGTGAACCAACGATCGCCACCGCTGTTGCGGCCTGCCTCCCCGAACGCTCGGGCAGGCAGAACCGGTGAGCCGGCGGCGATGTGCCGCCGGCTCGGTTTGGTCATTTCACCAGTTCGACTTCACTCAGCCGCCAAGTCTTGTCGAAGAATGACGGCAACGGGCTGTAGAGGCGCAAGATCGTGAACCAACCCTTCTTGGGATCGGTTTGGATCCAGTTGCCGCGCGCCACACCCTTTGGCTGAGTGGGGCCGAAATAGACCGTCGTGGTGCCGTCCGCGGCGGACTCGGCTGCGGGCGAGGGATAGCTCTGGCTGCCGGCGCGCGGGTATTTCTGCGGCGTCTGCAGCATCGAGCGCGTCTGGTTGTCGTAGAGCGTGAAGGACCAGAATGCCCTGGCGGGAATGTCCTTGGGCAGGGTCACCTTGTAGGTTTTCGCACCGTCAAAGGGCGTTCCCTCGGAATCGAGGAAGCCCATCAGGTATTGCGAGCCGACTTCCGGAATGCGCATGATCATGCCGGGCGAATCGAGCGTGTAGCCGTAGTAGAAGGCAGTACGAGAATCGAGCGTACGCGCGCCGGTCGGCGCCAGCGGCTTGAATATGCCCTCCTCAAAGAGCGGCGGCGGGGTTTCAAAAAACGCACCGCCTTCCCACAGCATGCTGCCCCAATGCGAGCCTTCGTAATAGGCCCAATCCGGGTGTTTCATCGCGAAGCGCCAGTTGAGCGAGCGACCGGATGCCTGGCCGACGGTGGCAGCCTCCGACAGGATCATCTTCATCCGCTCGTCAGGAGCGAACTTCTTGCCATGCACGATGCCGATGGCTGCCAGCTGTCCGGCGAGCTCAATGTCATAGCTCGTGGCAGGCTCGTTTTGAACGTTCTCGTTGATCAGTTCGAAGAAGCCGTAGTCACTCGGCGGAATGGTGTTGAACGACAGCCCGCTGACCTCGATGAACTTCGTCTCGGGAATCTTCGGCTCGCCTTCGATGCGCACCGTGCCATCGAGTGCCTCTGCGATGCTCGTTCCGAAGGAGCCCGGACGATAGGGATAGATCTTAAGGTTGCGCTTGACGTTCTCCACGGCCGGTTTGGGGTCGTTGTCGACGAGATAGGCCCGCGCGGCATAGAGGGCGAGGTTTGTCTTCGAATGCGCAACAAAGTAGCCGCCCTCAGGCAGTGGGCCATTATAATCGGGTCCCACGATCAGGTATTTGCCGCCGAGGCCGCGATCCGGGCCCGGAGCGCCGATATCGATGATCCAGGAGAACCACATGTCGTTGATCGTGCCGACGGCGTCTGATGGCTGTTCGACAACGATTGGCCCTTTGCTCAGATCGAGCGCCGTCAAGTAGTAGACCGTGTCGGCATTCGCGGTCAGGAACAGCGAGCTCGCGTCCATCAGGTCGGAGAAGATTGCGACGTCGCCAGGCTTGGCGCCAATGCCTGCAAAGCCCTTGACGATCGCCAGGGCCGACGCGCCGCGGAAGCTATTGTTGTAAACGTCGAGGGCGCGGGTGAAATCGAGCGTATCGTATACCTTATTGGCGGTTTCAGCGGTAGGCACACCGTCTTTGAACTCCAGCGTGCCGACGAAGCGCGTCTTCGCGACCTCGGACGCGCCAAGAGACTGGACCGTCTCTTGTTTCACCTGTGCGACGGCTGCGAACGAAGGCAGGGTGAGGGCGGCCATGAGTGTGGTACCGGTCAATTTCAGGTAGCGTTTCATTGGGCTTTCCTTTGTTGAACAGATTAGGTGCCGAGAATTGACGGATCGGCCGAAGGTGGCCGATGCACTGGATGCGGTGGTCAGCCGCCGATGGCTATTGAGCCCATCCAATATTGATCAGCTGAACGCGGCGATTGGCTGCCGCCGTCGGATGAGCCGCGTCGAGAGGCATCTCCTCTCCCACCCCGATGGCAAATAGCCGGTCCGGTGGGACTGCGAACGTCGTGCTCAACGCATCCCTGATGGCCTCGGCCCGCCTCAAGCTGAGCGTCAGATTGGAGTTGGCATCTCCGGTCGAATCGGTGTGACCGACGATGAGAAACTTGCGGCCGAGCAGAGTCGGGTAGTGTAGCGCATCCGCGATGACGCCAACTGTCCGATAGGACTCAGGCACAATGGCAACCGAGCCGTACTCGAAGTTTATCTCGACGGTCAGCTGCGGCATGGCCGCGAGCTGAGCGAAGTTCGGAAGGGCCGCAACGCCCTTGCCGACATTGGCGGTGATTTCTTCCATGAGCACCGCCGGATCGACCGCCGGCGCAGCCTCGGTGACCTGGCCCAGGCTCTGGATAAGTTGCTGGTTGGTGAGGGGCTCGGACAGCGCGCTGCCTGTGACGAGCAGAGCAGCCAGAGCAAGAGCATTACGGATGCCGGAAGCAGAAATCATTTTGAGCATTCCCCGTTTGATCAATCTCACCGCCATCCCGCATCAGTGATGGCTTGGTTGCATTCGTCGGTGACCACTCTCTCCGCCTTGAGAAGGCAGCCCAGAAGATGGGCTTCGCCGGGCTGGACACCTTTGCAGTGCCGGGCGGCGTCGCCCCGGCATATGCTGGCGACGTTAGCTTGCGCCGCCTGGCGTTTCTGGATTGAGGCGCCAACTTGCGCGAGGGTCGCCGTGCAGGTCGGAGAAACCTTTGCCTGGTTCTCTTGAAGACAGCTCTGAATCGCGTTGTTGCCGAGGTTCACGCCTTTACAGTGCTTCTTGATATCGGCACCGCATGCTTGGGAAAGCGTCGTTATCGCATCGGCGTAGCTTATCGTTTGCGCGTGGCCGACCTCGATGGGGATAAACAGGGTGAACAGGAACGCACCGCAGAGAAACCGGTAGCTCTTCAACAATTTCAACCTCCTGGTTTGAACATCGTCATCGCCTCGACCCTGCGAGGCAGCACGTGGGGCGGAGCCTAAAAGCGGAATACGGCGCCCAGGATCGGCCCCTGCTGAATCGTGTCGTAGACGAAGCCGTCATTCTCATAGTTGACGCCCGCTGCACGATAGCCGAGCACCGCGGAGAAGGACTGCGTGAACTGGTAGCCAGCACCGCCCATTGCGTCCCACACGATTTTCGAGGAGGCGCCGCCGCCCACCAATCCCCAGCCGGTGAGGTAGAACTCAGGTGTGATTGAGACCTGCCCCTTCAACCCCACAATGGGATCGGCCCATGTCTCGGTCTGTGACAGTTCGGTGCCGCCGATGAGGCCTGGCGGGTTGAAGTCGAGTTCGTTCTTGAGAGAGAACAGCCGGAAACCGGCGAACGCGTCGATGCTGCCATTGGTCTGGTCAAGAAGGCGGTACTCGGCGGCAGCGGTCCACATCAGGTTCTGCGTTGTGACATCGACGCCGCTTGCCAACACGCCAAACGGTGTATCGGAAGAATCCGACAGGCGAACATAGACAAGGTCGGTGAAGATGCCGAACCGCTCGTATCGCGCTTCGGCCACCCCCATCGCGGCTATGTCGAAATGGGACAGGATATCACCGATGCTGGCGTCGACATGAGCGGTTCTGCCGCGCGCACCCACATCGCCTTCGAGCCCGGCCAGCCAACCATAGGGCGCGATTGTAAACGTCCAGCCGGACGGGGATTGGTATTCGACTGATTTGGCGCCGGGAAATACCTGGTCCGCGGCGAGTGCCGAAGCAACGGATCCGGCGAGAAGTCCGCCGGAAAGGAAAAGAGTTCGAAGATTCATTAAGGCTCTCTTTGATAAAGTTATGCTGCGAGCGCTAAAGAGTTGGGCCAGCGACCGAGATCCGGCACCTCTGATGTTCCCGACGGGTTGTCTCAGCAGGAGCAGAAAGCCACTATCGTTAGCGATCTCTTGAAGCCTCGCGCAGCCTCCCGGTAACCGCTAGTACAGAAATGCCCGCCGGTAGCCGCGCCTTGCCACGCCCGCATAGGAGAGGGGGGTCAAAGGCATGCCGATGATGTCGATGAACACCGACACTTCGGAGCCTTTCTCCGGCATCTCGCCGCCAACCAATTTCACGTTGTAGGTCAGGTCGCTGCCGTTCAGTTCGGGATTCTCCAGGACGACGACAGCCTGCTGGAGCTTGCTCCCTTCGAGGATCGACAGGTCGGCGTTCGGCGGATCGGAAAGGAAACTGTCCTTGCCTTTGCTCCAGAACGGAACGAAGGCGCTCGTTTTCATGTTGCCCGCAATGCGCTCGGGTCGGTCAGAGAAGAACAAGGTCGTGGGGCCTACACCCGCGAGCGTCAGCTTGCTCGCCGCCTTGTCGAAAGTCATTGCGCCCGCGGTCTGGACGAACAGAAAATCGGCCACCTCGTCGGCTGCCTGCGCCACGCGCGGTCTCGCCGGCACCGCCGTTGCCGCGACAGCTGCGGCTGTCAACAACAGGCTCCGTCTGGTCGTCATCGAGCATCTCCTTGAAAGCAGGCGAGACGTTTGTGTCCGCCCTCTTGGTCAAGGTTGGCGCGATGTTTCGGAGTATTGGAAGGTAAATAACTGTATGCAACATGAGCAAAGGGGACGATATCCCTGCGCTCCAGGTTAATCGAACCCTTCCAGAACTGCTTTGCTGAGCGAGTCGAGAAACAGTCCGGCCTTTTCCAGAGAATCAGTCCGCAAAAGGCACGTGCAAGACAAAATAGCTCTGTCTGCCGAAGGTATTGGCCCCACGTGACGATGCGCTTTTTAGATGGTGGCGGAACGTATGAGTCCGTTAGATAACAGAGCTCGGCGCGGCTTGGCCATGCGGCAGGTCCTATTTATTCGGGAATAGCAGGGTCAGCGTCGTGCGGATGCCCCACTGGGGTCCGCCTTCCGGCGCTTCAGCATAATACTTCCCGCCGACCTGGAAGCTCATGGCCTGGTCGCCGAGCTTGAAGACCTGCTGAACGCTGAGATTGATCGGCACGGTCCACTGGTCGCCCACCCAGTCGTAACTCGACTCCGTGTTGAGCGTGAGTGAGGTGCCGTGCCCGAATTGATAGGCGACGAAAGGCTGCAGGAAAGTCTGGTTGACCTCCTCGCGGTCGTCTTCGCCGGCCACAGACCAGATGTGGTTGGCAAGCGCTCCGACGGTCCATGGCCCGCGCTGGATCAGGGCAACGCCTGTCGGACCCACTCCGAACTTGCCTGAGCCGAGAACATCGTCGGTGGCGGTGGGGACTAAAAAGGCAGGCCCGACGCCCCAGATGAGGCCGCCAAGCCCGGGAGCCTTGGGAGAGAAGAACAGGCTCTGGGTGATGTCGCCCAAGCCGAAGGTGTTGCCGTCTGGCGGCGGCAGGTAGTCGCGATAAGCCACGGGCAGGATAGTGCGCGAGATCAGGTTCCAGTCCTCGCTGATCGAGATCGGGATGACGGGCTGGATGTTGAGTGTGTAGGCGAAGCCGCTATCGTCCGCGCCTCCTCCCCACTCGAAATTGCTCTGGAACGGTACGCTGATCAGGCTGGCAACGGGATTGGCGAGCTGCTTCGACAACTCGTCCGCATCTTGAGCGATGGTTGAGCTAGCTGAGGCGATCAGACCGGCAGCAGCCAGCACAACGCGAAATCGAAATTCCCTAAGCATGATCCCCCCTGGCTTCGGACGTCGCTCAAGGTTGGTCCGTTGTTTCACCGCGTGGGAAGGTAAATAACTGTATCCAACAGGCGCGGAGTGGGGATCGAGGTTCCCTTTGCTCGGGATCGATCAGTGGAACTCGAAGCCTGCTTTCCGGAGCGAGGCGAGAAATCGTTCGGCATCTTCCGGACGGCCAAACCTCAGCAACGCCTCTTCCCTGACGTTTGTCACCAGAAGGGGCTCGTGCTCTAGAAGCCAACCACGCTCACGTTCGACGTCAGCCTTGTAGCCTCCCTCGGCGAAGATCGTGGCGGCAATCAAATGATAAAGTGCATTGGCTGGAATATTTGCTTTCCTGATCCACGTGACGGCCTGCTCGTAACTGCCGCTGAAATAGGAGCACATTGCCAGCCCCACCTCATAGTAGGCGAGAGGCCCGGGATTGCGTTCACGCGCCTCTGCAACCAGAGCGCACCCGTCGTCCCAATTTCCCGACAATGCCAGCCGAAACCCATACTCGCCCATAAAAATGGTATCGTTGGGGTTGATGGTCATTGCGCGGCTGCCCACTCTCATGGCCGCGTCGATCTCTCTGTTGAAGTAGAGAGCGAACATCTGTGCTTGCAGGCCCCGGACATTGAGTGGCTCCAATTGCACGGCCCGGTCGGCGGCGGTAAGGGCCTGATTGATCAATGACGTTGACCGCATGGGATCGAACGGAAAGCGGAACCGGGCCTCGTCAATGTAGGTCAGCGATAGAAGGGCCCAGGCGGTCGCATAAAAGGGAAAGCGCTCCACTGCCTTCTCGAGACACGAGAGTACCGATGGGCTAACTTCCGGATCGAAGCTGGCTCGATAGGAGTAATAGGAGAGTGTGCAGGAATACGCCGACCAGTCGTCGGGAGGATTGCGAACGTCGCGCCCGGCGTCCGCCTCGAAGATGATCCCATAGGCCTGCGCCAGATTGGTGGCGACGTTGCTGGCGACGTCGGCCTGTGCCCTCAGAAGATTGGAAACTGTCCGAGCACCATCATAACTGTGCGCCCAGAGCACCGACCCGTCCGCCCGATTGAGCATGCGGACCCGAAATCGGAACGTGTCCGTCGACAGATCCACGCTTCCTGCAAGGGCGTATCGTGCCTGTGGCACCGTTTTCGGGTCAGGCGACTCGACGACTACGATGTCCTTGAATTTGGAGAGCTGACTGATAACCTCCTGCGTGAGCCCGCGGGCCAAGGCGGCGGACTCGGCCGCTCCTGCCAGACCGTCGAACGACTGGACCAGCAAGCGTGGGATTTCCGGCTGGCTCGGCTGAAGTCGGAATGAGTAACCCCACCACGCCAGCGCCACGGCAGCGGCAGCCGATATTGCGGCTGCTGCTATGAGCCGAGGCTTGCTCCCCAGGCGTGGCCGCGGTGCCTGAGCAGCTGCGACCCTGGGCTCTTCAGGGGGCGGACCAGGAGCATAGCGCAGCGAAAAGGCGGGAACGTAGCCTCCCTTCGGGATGCTGATGAGTACAGGGTCGTCCTGTCCGGCGGTCAGATAGTACCGTTCAAGTGCCCGGCGAAGGTGGCCGGCTTCGACACGGACGATGGGATCCGATTGGGGGTCGAAGGAAGCATCGCGGCCGAACACTTCGACCGCGATCGAATACGCTTTGATGCGGCCGCTGCGCCCAGCCAAAGTCTCGTCTACGACATAGCTGAGAAACCTGTGTTTGCGATCGGTGGCGCCAAAGTCCGCGCTGCTCAGGATACGCGCAAGCTGAGCACGACAGTCGTCGACGGAGGGGGCGGAGTCACCGTTCGCAGGGGCTTCTTCACCGATCACGATACCCCCTCGTTGCTGATTCCCGCGGCTTTCGCTGCTATTTCTTCTGCAGCTATACGGTCCCCATGTAAATAACATCTGACCACTTGCTTCCGCAATGGTTCGATGACTAGCCTTTCGGACATCCTCAAGTCACGAATGGGCAGCGAAAGCTACAGCCATGCGAGCAGCGCTATCGGTGGCAGTCCGCCGATTTCCAGAGCTCGAACTGACAATCCGCCGAATGTTCGAGGCGGATCAAGGTTTCCGCGAGATGTGCGAGGAACTTGTGGAAGCGGAGACGGCGCTGTCGAGGGTCGAGCAGCTTCCGGAGCCAAAACGCGCTGCGAGGAAGGCCGAGTGGCAAGATCTCGTCGCGCGACTGACCCGCGAGATCGAAGTTGCATTGCGGGAGAACCAGGCCTTTGCCCAATCACGAATCGATAACCCGCCACGCCCGTGAGTCCTGCCTGTCGGCAAACGACTGTCGGTCCTCCCAGTCTCCTGCATCTCCGAAACAATCATAGGTTCATCATGCAAATCCATGCACCGGCTGCTACTGGCGGCCTATTCAGGGTCAGATGGCGACGGGACGACGCAACGCCTGGACAGCAGGACGCGGTTGCGGTCAAGAAAAATGCACCAGTAATTGGCGCGCTCCTTCTCGCGGCGCTTGCCATGCCCATAGGCGGGTGCGTGGCGACCGACGTTCTGGATTCTGTCCCTCAAAACCAGGTCACCGATGCCAAGGTCGGCACGTTCCATGAGATCCGTTACTGGGCGGACGAGCCGCCTAGCGCTTTCGTGCAGCGGGAGCGCGAGACGATCGAGAAGGTGCACGAAATCTACGGCAATTCGCTCCGGGGCAAGGAGGTGCCGATCAACTACCTCTGCATCTCGGGCGGAGGCAGCAACGGTGCCTACGGCGCTGGCTTCCTCGTGGGCTGGACGGCAAAGGGCACGAGGCCGAAGTTCGACGTTGTGACAGGCATAAGCACCGGCTCGATGATCGCGCCCATGGCGTTTCTCGGACCGAAATACGATGCAGCGCTCAAGGAGGCCTACACGTCTATCACGACCGATGATGTGGCCACCGCACAGGTACTGCCCGCTCTGCTTGGACGGTCCGCCGGGCTTGCGGACACGACCCCACTGAAGCGACTGATCGCTCGCTACTTCACGCAAGCGATGCTCGACGAGATTGCTGTCGAGTCGCGGAAGGGCCGCCTGCTGCTCATAGGCACCAGCAATCTCGAGGCGCAGCGCCCGATGATCTGGAATATCAGCGCCATTGCCGAAAGCGGACATCCGAAATCGCTGGAGCTCGTTCACCAGATCATTCTTGCCTCGGCGTCGATTCCTGGCGCCTTTCCGCCGGTAAACATAAGCGTCACCGCTGATGGCAAGTCGTACAACGAAATGCATGTCGATGGCGGCGTGACCCGGCAGGTCTTCCTGTATCCGCCGAGCTACGACCCCAGGAAGGTCGATGCGGCCATAGGATGGAAGGCGAAACGGACCCTCTATGTCATTCGCAACAACAAGATTTCTCCCGAATATGCCGTAGTCAAACCTAAGGTCTGGGACATCGCCGGTCGCTCGATCGACACCCTCATCAAGTCAGATGGCATCGGGGATCTCTTTCGCATCTATGCGATCGCCCAGCGGGATCAAGTCGCATACCACTATACGTCTATACCAACCGATTTCACGCGCGAAAGTAAATCGGCGTTCGACAAGGCATACATGGGTGCGCTGTTCGACGCAGGTTATGCCGAGGCCATGCGCAGGAATCCATGGAATCGCGCGCCGCCAGACCTGTGATCGTGGTCTGCGGACGATATCCAACCGCTATGCGGAAGTCGGGGCAGCCTTCAATTTCCAACTGAGAGTAATCGGAGAAAATCTTTGGCGACATTCGAAAAATACTTGAGAGCAATGTTGGCTCTTCCGGCCGCTGCTGTAGGCCTGGGGCTGACCGTCGCTTCAGCGTCGGCCGAGGGTGTCGACCCGGAAGCAGCCCGCATCCTGAGGACTATGACCGACTACCTCGCCGGGCTGAAATCCTTTACCGCCGAGTTCGACGTGGAGGACGAGATCATCGATGCCGCCGGGCAAAAGCTGCAGTTCAGCGCCAGCGGGAAGATCGCGCTCGAGCGTCCGGGCAAGTTTCATTTCGAACGCAAGGGCTCTTTCGCCGATGTGGAATTGACCTTCGACGGAGCCACGATCTCGGTATTGGGGAAGAAGGCCAACATGTTCGCCCAGCTTGAGAGCCCCGGCCCCACCATCGACGAGGCCGTCGAGGAGCTGCGGACGGCAACCGGGCTCGACGCTTCGGGAGCCGACCTGTTCGCAGCCAATTCCTATTCGATGCTGACAGAGGACACGACGGAGGCCACCCACGTCGGCACTGGCATCGTAGGCGGCGTGGAATGCGAGCATCTCGCCTTCCGCAATCCGCGGGTGGATTGGCAGATCTGGATTAAGAAGGGCGATAAGCCTCTGCCTCTTAAATACATCGTCACCACGAAATGGATGACCGGCGCGCCTCAGCACGTGCTGCGCCTGCGCGATTGGGATACCGCTCCCCAGTTCGACGCCAAGCAGTTCGAACTCAAGGCGCCGGCGGGAGCGACCCGGATCCAGTCGATATCGGCCGACGCGGTCGGCGAGCTGTTAGAGGAGCCTCAGCAATGAATCGAGCCATTCGAAAGTGGGCCATAGGCGTGGTTATGGCCCTCGTGCTGACCGATATCGCCGATACGGCCTTCCCCGAGCTTGGCATCATGACAGACGCCCAGGCGGTGATCGGACGGCCCGCGACGCCGGGGAGCGTGGCGGGCGTGGCACGCCGCACGACCAGGCGGGTCATCCGCCGTTCCGCGATTTATGCGAGCACCTTGCCGGCCGGATGCGTCAGGGCCACGGTCAATGGCTTGGCTGTTTGGCGATGCGGAGGGGTTTATTATCAGCCCTATGGCGGGCGCTACGTGGTTATTTACGTGGACTGAATGGCGACGTGATTTCTGGGGCGGACAGGACGACGCGGGCTCGCGGCCGTCCTGTGGGTCTCACCGGTACCTGAATGCACTTCCAAATTCAATCCGACGGACGTGAACACCCGGGCGGCGGGTGCCAACGCCCGTCGGCGGCGAGCGCTTCTTTCAACGCTCGCAACATCGGCGGCCGGAAGCGGCTCAGCCAGCAGGGTTGACCATGATTGTCTTGCCGTCTGCACTGACGGTGCAAGATATATCAGTGCCCCCCTCTACATCGACGAGCAGCCGCCAGTAGTCGCCTGCGCCCGGGCCCATGAGGGCGACATTCGCTTCGGCACTGCCGTTGAACTTCGCGGTTCCAGGAGCGGCGTCATTGTAGGCGTTGGCGTGTTTGAGGCAGGCGTTTACCGCCGCCTCCGGAACGTCTGCCGCAGCGGTCGCGCCGGCGGACAAAAGCAATGCCGACAAGGCAAATGAAAAATGCTTCATGGTATTCATTCCTCGCTATTGAGTGATGCGGCGATCCGTTGATCTCGCCGGACGACCTGCAGGCTATGATAAGCGCTCGAGAAAGGAAGGTAATTAACATGTCCAAGCATGTAACCGTGCAGAGACAGAGAAAAGTAAAGTAGTTTCATTTGAGACTAGAGGGAGCCTATTCAGCGCTCGAACTAGCCAAAACCGTCACTCGCAAGAACGAGTTCGCGAACGGGCCGCTTTCAAGATAGTCGAGCAGGGCGCCAGCGCTGCATGTCGTGGAACCAAGACAAGAACCATAACCGGTTCTCCGTTCGGACGCTGATACGATGTCCCTCGTCACCGGAGATTAACCTTAAGGCCGGCCTTCCCCCGTCATTTGCGGTCCCATTCTCCTAGGTAAATCACTGTAACATACGTCCTCAGACGATCGCCCCTGGGGCAAAGTCCGGCCCTCTTTCCCAGGAGGTCGTCATGAATATCACGCGTCGAACTTTGACTTTAGGCGGTTTCAGCCTGCTTGCGGGAACATCGGTGGCCTCACTGGCCCGGGCCGATTTCGGCGAGGGTGCACTCCGGGCCGGTGAGGACCTGGAAAATTTCTGGATAGCCACTGACGCGTACATCTACGGTTACCCCTTGGTGACGATGGAGATGACTCGGCGCGTCATGACCAATGTCGCCGAGGTGAAGGGGACGCGTGGTCCGATGGGGCACATCATCAAGCTGCGCCAGTATCCGGACGCCTCGTTCAGGGATGTCACTGCGCCGAATGCCGACACTTTGTATACGACCTCCTTCTTCGATGTCGGAAAGGAGCCATACGTACTTAGCGTCCCCGACATGAAGGGCCGATATTTCCTGCTGCCGATGCTCGACGGATGGACGAACGTCTTCCAGGTGCCGGGCAAGCGGACGACGGGAACCGGGCCTCAGACCTACGCCATCACAGGTCCAGGCTGGAGCGGCACACTCCCCGAAGGCGTGACGCAATACGAATCGCCGACCAACATCGTCTGGCTGCTGGGGCGCATCTATTGCACTGGAACGCCAGAAGATTATGCAGAAGTGCACGCGCTCCAGGATGAGTTCAAGCTGGTGCCGCTCAGCGCCTATGGCAAGGACTACACGCCTCCGCCCGGTAAGGTAGATCCGTCCATCGACATGAAGACGGCGGTACGCGATCAGGTCAATCGGCTGACCGCGGCCGAGTACTTCACGCTCCTTGCAGAGTTGATGAAGACCAATCCGCCGTCCATCGCGGATGCGCCTGCGCTGGAGCGCTTCGGGCGGATCGGACTTGTCGCGGGTCAGGATTTCGATGCCAGCAAATTGAAGGCAGATTTCCTCGACCGCATCCCGACGATCGCTTTCGACCGGATCATGCTTCAGTTCAAGGTCAATAGCGAGGTCAAGGATATCAACGGCTGGGCATTCACGACCAAGACGGGGCTCTACGGCACCGACTATCTGATGCGGGCTCTGGTGACCGCCATCGGGCTCGGTGCCAATCGTCCTCAGGACGCCGTCTATCCGACTTCGGAGAAGGATGCGCATCACCGCTCCTATGACGGCCGGAAGAACTACGTCATCCATTTCGCAAAGGGCCAGACGCCACCTACCTCGGGCTTCTGGTCCCTCACGATGTATGACGAGAACTTCTTCTTCGTCGCGAACCCTCTCAACCGTTACTCGATCAGCCCACGCCAGGATTTGAAGTACAAAGCTGATGGGTCGCTCGAGCTTTATCTGCAGAACTCGTCTCCGGGCGCGGACAAGGAATCGAACTGGCTGCCCGCGCCTGCCGGCAAGTTTTATCTCATGCTGAGGTTGTACTGGCCGAACGAGAACGATCCGTCGATCATCGACGGAACCTGGACGATCCCAGCCGTCGAGGAAGTCTCCTGAACCCGGCTCCGGTTAACTGCGGCGTCAGTGCGCGCGACGGCAGCTTGAGCTTTGTCGCCTGTCGGGCGGACACGTGACGGCAGCCGCAAAGCCTGAAAACGAACGTTACATCAGCAATTGAAGAAGGGAATATCCCATGCAGCTTAGGATGATCGCGCTTGCCGCAACGGCGGCTGCCGGCCTTTCACTGTCGGTCGGGACGGCGCTCGCACAGGACGCAATCGCGGCGCCCGCGACGAAGTCGATCGGGGCCGCGAAACCCAAGATGGAGCCTGCGCTGATCGTGCTCAATTCAAAAGGCGCAAGCCTTGCCGACGGGCGGCTCGTTCTTTCCGGCGTGTCGCCGAACTCCATCATGTTCGCCGACCGTCCGGTGCGCGCCGCCGGCCATGTGCTTACCTCGCACCTGCTCGAGGAGTGGGCTGTGGGTAGCGACAGCTTTGCCAAGGACCCTCCAAACGCGACCGTGTCAGTCCTCAGCAAGGACGACAGTTCCGTCGTTGATGCCGTCGTTACCCTGAAGGCCCCGAAACTGGAGGGCGAGAAGCTCACTTTCGACGTCGACGTTCTTGAAGGGAGCCTCGACGGCGCAGACGGTCCCGCCTCGACTTTCATTGACATTATTGGCCTGCCCTTCACGCCGCTCTCCTTCGCAGGCGTGGCACGGCGGACTGCCTATCGCGGAGCCTGGTATGCCGGCGCGGCTGCCGGAGCCGTTGCAGCCGCCGCTCCCTACTACTATCACCCTTACGCATATCCCTATCACCCCTATATGCGGCCGGCATGCGGCTACTATCCGTATCCTCCATGTTATTGACAGATGCTCGGCGGCTTCGGGTTGGTGCGGAAAACTCTGCGTTGTGGCAGCGGAGTAGCCGTAAGCCGTGTTGAACGACCTGTTTAATGCTCCATCCCCCGAGCAGATCTCTCAGGTGATCTCGCACTCGATCGCGCCGTCTTTTTCGCTTGGCGCGGTCGCAGGTTTCGTCTCTGTGTTGTTTACACGGCTGACCAACATTCTCGGGCGTATCCGCGACCTCAATTCGCTGCCCGAAAGGGATCATCCGAAGAGTCGCCTCAGAGTTGACCTTCCGCGACTGGAGCGCAGGGCGCGGCTGGTCAACCGGGCGATGCTTTATGCCGTCATGAGCGGTGTCGCTGCCACGATGCTCGTGATCTTTTCATTCGCCAGTGCCTATCTCGGACGACAGCACGTCTTTGGGGCGGGCATGCTTTTCACGCTCGCCCTCCTTCTGCTTGCGGCCGCGCTCGTCACACTCGCCTGTGAGGTCGCTATGGCCTTGAACGACTACGATCATCATCATGCCGTCGATACGAGAGGATAGTCGGAGTTGATCGAAAGAGTCATGGGTGTCCTGCGTTGCTTGGCCGTGCCCGTGGGGCTGGCAGTCACTCTTCTGGCCTTGCAGAGCGTCAGTTGGGCACAGCCGGCTTCTGCCCAATTGCCCCCTGACAAGGCCAAGCAGTTTCTTGAGTTGCTGAAAGATCCAGGCGTCAAGGCGTGGCTGGAAGGTCAGGCTGCTGCAACCGTGCCCAAGTCCGAAGCACGAGACCCGGTTTCCGATATGCTGACAGGCTGGGAGGATGGCATCCGCGACCGCATCGAGACGCTCGTTCATGCGGTGCCCCTGGTGCCGCAAGAGCTGGCGAGGGCGGCCGACGTCATGGAGCGCGACGTCAATGCGGGCAGGCCAGGGTTCGTGGTTTTCATTCTGGCGGCGCTCGTCGCGGTGGGCGCCGGCGCGGAATGGCTGGTGCGACGAGCGCTTCCGAAATCGCCCATGAAAGGTGGAGGGCAAGAGCTCGCGCCCCGCATGCTTCTGACGGAGCTGGCAGCCCTGCTGACATTCTCCTTGGCTGGCATCGGGTCGTTCCTGGCTTTCGAATGGCCGCCGTTGCTGCGGAAAATCGTGCTGGTTCTGCTGTTGGCCATCATCGCCTTTCGCATGCTGCGAGCTGTCCTGTGGCCGGCAATAGTGCTTGCCGCACCTCGAACCTTTCCGGATGCATCGGGCGAGGGCGGTGAAGTCGCGTCCGACAAAGAGCAGCCCGTCGTCGATGATGGTGTGCAGGGTTTCTGGTTCCGTCGCATCAGCCTGATGGCCGGGATATTTCTGCTCGGCTGGGTGATGGTCAGCATCATGCAATCTCTCGGCAATTCAGCGGAGGTCACGCAACTTGCCACGCATCTGATGGGGCTCGGCCTGCTGGCGGCAGCGGTCGAGGTAGTCTGGCATCGGCCCGACGGAGTTCCGTCCGCCCTGAAGGGGATCCTGCTCACGCTTTTCCTGATCGCGCTTTGGCTGCTTTGGCTAGGCGGAATGACCGGCCTCTTGTGGATCGGCATCTATGCCTTGGTCCTGCCGGCCGTACTGAGGGCCGTCGGCCAATTGGTGCAGGCCATTGCGGGCAGCGGCAGGCCAGCGGGCGCCGTGGGCGTGGTCTTCGATGTTCTCGTGGTCAGGGGCGCCAGGGCGCTGGTTATCGCCTTCGCGGTAGCCTGGCTGGCATACCAGTGGCGGTTCAGTACCTTGGCGCTGTCCGGCAGCAAGCTTGGCGAGAGAGTGGTTGACGGCCTGTTTCACGCCGTCATCATCTTGGTGCTAGCCGATCTCGCCTGGCAGCTGTCGAAGGCACTCATCGACTATCGTCTGAGGCTTGCTGCGGAAGTCGATGCGACTGGAGTACAAACTGGCAGGCTGCGCACTCTGCTGCCGATATTCCGCAATGTGCTCGTTGTATTCATTGCCGTCGTGGCTGGCCTGACGATCCTGTCGGGCTTGGGTATTCAAATCCTGCCGCTGATCGCAGGCGCCGGTATCCTGGGCGTCGCCATCGGCTTCGGATCACAGACGCTGGTCAAGGACGTGCTGAGCGGTATTTTCTACATGCTCGACGATGCCTTCCGTGTTGGCGAGTATATCCAAAGCGGATCCTACAAGGGCACCGTCGAATCCTTCAGTCTGCGCTCCATAAGGTTGAGGCACCAGCGCGGGCCCGTCTTCACGGTACCGTTCGGCCAACTCGGGGCTGTCCAGAACATGAGCCGCGACTGGGCGATCGAGAAGATGACGATCAGGGTCACCTACGACTCCGACGTCGAACTGGCACGCAAGCTCATCAAGAAGATCGGCCAGGAGCTGGCCAATGCCCCCGAGTTTGCCGCCGACACGATCGAACCCTTGAAGATGCAGGGCATCGACGATTTCGGCGAGTATTCGATCGTGCTGCGGATGAAGCTCATGACCAGGCCCGGCACGCAGTTCGCCATAAAGCGTCGCGCCTATATGATGATCAAGAAGGCCTTCGAGGAAAACGGTATCAAGATCGCCTTCCCGACAGTCCGTGTGCAAGGAGGCGGTGAGGCCGCCGCGGCAGCCCAGCAAATACTCAATCTGCAGCAGCCAGCCCCGGCAGTGCCGGGTTAGGGGTACAAGATTGCTTGCGATTGACACCAAAGGCGAGGGGCACTCCTTCCTGTGCAATACGGTAGACTACTCTCCTGTACGACAACGCATCCCGCTTGCCGTCAACGGTAAGTTTATCCCCCGGAGGGCTTGGGCGATAGCAATCCCATCGGCGGAAAGCTTGGCTTCAAGGGAAATGGTTGCCCTGGCCTTCAGAGCCGGGCTGGCGAGCCGATGTGCTGGCCGACCCAGACCAATCGATCGGGGCCGCCGTTCCGCTGCTCAGCACGAATAGCGCTATAATTACAAAATATTAGCACTCTGTGTGGCTGAGTGCTAAAAATTTGCGAAGCCCCTCTTGAAAGGGTAAAATCCACCAACCAGATCGTACGCGCGACGTTTGAAGAAGGTCGCGTGGTGGTGCGCCGGACCTGTCTGGGTGCGGCGACGTCTGACTGCAAACTGTATGTCCGTAGGAGGAGTGCGACATGACCTTCCGCCCATTGCATGATCGTATCCTTGTTCGCCGCGTCGAAGCCGAAGAGAAGACGGCGGGCGGCATCATCATTCCAGACACCGCCAAGGAAAAGCCGCAGGAAGGTGAGGTGGTCGCTGTCGGGCCCGGCGGGCGCGACGAAGCCGGCCAGCTGCAGCCACTCGACGTCAAGCCCGGCGACCGAATTCTCTTCGGCAAATGGTCCGGTACCGAGATCAGGCTCGACGGCGAGGATCTGCTCATCATGAAGGAAAGCGATGTGATGGGCGTGATCGAGGTCGAGGCTGCTGCGAAGAAGGCCGCTTGAGCGAGCCGGAACAGGCAATCAGTGCTGCGTCAGGAAAATGCTGCCTTTGAAGGAGTAGAACAATGGCTGCCAAGGACGTCAAATTCTCTTCCGAGGCCCGGGAGAAGATGTTGCGCGGTGTCGACATCCTCGCCGACGCAGTGAAGGTCACGCTCGGGCCCAAGGGGCGCAATGTCGTCATCGACAAGTCGTTCGGCGCGCCGCGCATCACCAAGGATGGCGTTACGGTCGCCAAGGAAATCGAGCTCGAGGACAAGTTCGAGAACATGGGCGCGCAGATGCTGCGCGAGGTTGCCTCGAAGACGAGCGACGTGGCCGGCGACGGCACCACGACCGCGACCGTGCTCGCCCAGTCGATCGTACAGGAAGGCGCCAAGGCAGTGGCGGCCGGCATGAACCCGATGGACGTCAAGCGCGGGATCGACCGGGCCGTGGAAGCTGTGATCGCGGAGCTGAAGGGCAACGCTCGCAAAGTCACCAACAATGACGAGATTGCCCAGGTCGCTACCATCTCCGCGAACGGAGATACCGAGATCGGCCGCTTTCTCGCCCAGGCCATGCAAAAGGTCGGCAACGAAGGCGTGATCACGGTGGAAGAGGCCAAGACCGCCGAAACCGAACTCGAGATCGTCGAAGGCATGCAGTTCGACCGCGGCTATCTCTCGCCTTATTTCGTGACGAACCAGGACAAGATGCGGGCCGAGCTCGAAGAGCCTTACGTGTTGATCCACGAGAAGAAGCTCTCGAACCTGCAGGCGCTGCTACCGATCCTGGAAGCCGTCGTGCAATCGAGCAAGCCGCTGCTCATCATCGCGGAGGATGTCGAGGGCGAGGCGCTCGCAACGCTCGTTGTCAACAAGCTGCGCGGGGGTCTGAAGGTGGCGGCCGTCAAGGCGCCTGGCTTCGGTGACCGGCGCAAGGCGATGCTCGAAGACATCGCCATCCTGACCGGCGGCACGGCGATCAGCGAGGATCTCGGCCTCAAGCTCGAGAACGTCACTTTGAACATGCTCGGCCGCGCCAAAAGGGTGATCGTCGAGAAGGAGAACACCACGGTTGTCGATGGCGCGGGCCGTAAGGAGGAAATCCAGGGCCGCATCAACCAGATCAAGGTGCAGATCGAGGAGACCACCTCGGACTATGATCGCGAGAAGCTACAGGAACGTCTTGCCAAGCTTGCCGGCGGAGTCGCGGTGATCCGGGTCGGCGGGTCCACAGAGGTCGAAGTCAAGGAGAGGAAGGATCGCGTGGATGACGCGCTGCATGCCACGCGTGCCGCGGTGGAGGAGGGCATATTGCCCGGCGGTGGCGTAGCGCTGCTCAGGGCCGCCAAGGCGCTCGACGGCATCGCTGCCGATAATCCCGATCAGAAATACGGCATCAACGTCGTTCGCCGTGCAGTCGAGATGCCGGCGCGCCAGATCGTCGAAAATGCGGGGTCTGAGGGGTCCATCGTCGTGGGCAAGCTGCGCGAAACCTCGGATTTCGCCTATGGCTGGAATGCGCAGACCGGTGAATATGGCGACCTGTATAAACAGGGCGTGATCGATCCGGCCAAGGTCGTGCGCACCGCGCTGCAGGATGCGGCGTCGGTGGCCGGCCTGCTGGTGACAACCGAGGCGATGGTCGCCGAGAAGCCGAAGAAGGAAACGGCCGCGCCGGCGATGCCGGGAGGCATGGATTACTGACCCTGGCAGGCGCTCCTGACGCAGGGGCGCCGACGCATCTCGTGCATTGGTTCACTGCCCGTCCAAGGGAATGGCTGCCGCCCGGCACGCCATCCCTTTGTTGGAGACGTCGAGAATGCTTCCGAGGCGGCTGCGACAATGCCTGCCCTGAGCGCCGGTCGCCGGATGGCTCAGCTGCCGGCCTCGGGAGATGGTGTGGTCCGTCGAACCGGATTGTTACGATGGAGGAAACCTTGGATCACATAGCCTTTGAAGAGCCTGTGGAGGTTATTGTCGGCCTTGGTCTGCCGACGCGCGTCGACGATATCATGGAAGCCTACACGCTCCTCAACGAGTGGCCTCCCTCTAAAAGGAACGCCGCTCATGCCATCGCGCTGAACGCCTGCAGGGCCGCGCTTGTCGGCGAGGTCGACGCCGGGACTGTGCGGGCAACTTTCGTCGCCTTTGCGCGCAGGGCCGGTCTTCTGGCTCCGACGGTGGACGGCGTGATCCCAACCCAAGCGAATGAGCCTCAGGGCCAGGAATTGAGCGCCTGATCGAACAACAGGTTTCAGCAACGTGCGTCGTGCGTGTGGCCCGCCCGCATTCGCCGTCATGAACAGATTACGAGTTCTGGAGCAAAGCATGAATGATGTGCCCTTCTCCGATCCCATAAGGTTGAAGCTCGGCCCCAGTGACGAACGTAAGGTGGCGAGCGCCTGGGAGGCCATAGAGTGTCTGCATCAGCAGTGGCCGGAACGGGCGCAGGGGCGAACCTATCGCGCGGCCTACCGCGCCTGCAGGGACGCGCTCGACGGCTGGCGGGCCCCAAAGCATGCACGTCGAGCTTTCGTAAAGGCGGCTCGCCGGGCGGGCCTCCTCGCCACCTAGATCCTTGTTTGGGCATCGGATTTGTCCGAAAACCGCTACGCACTTTTCGGTCCGATGCTCGAGCTCAGGCGGCTGGCCTACTGCGTCTGGCAGGTGATCGATTTCAGATAGGTCGAGATGATCGAGTTCCAGCTGTCGTCCGGTGCGAAACTGCGGATGACGACGATGCCCTCGCCGACATCCGCATCCACGAAGATCGCCGATGCCAGCTCGGCCGGCAAATCCTTGCGCATCTCGATCATCTCGGTGGGGGTCGCCACGACGAAATCGAGCTTTCCTTCGGTCGCCGTGCGGTCGTTGAAACTATAGATGTTCTGGCCGGAGCGGTCGTAGATCGAGGCCGACCAGAACGGCACCTTTCCTTCGGCCTTCAGTCGCACCGGGCCATCTTCCAGATTGAAGCGGCAGGCCACTGCCCTGAACAGCGGGTCCGGGGCGTTGACGACCGGCTGCGACTTGTCCGAACCGTCGGCGGGTGTGATGACATAGAGACCGGCAGTGTTGGCGAGCCTCGTCCAGGCATCGCGCTCGGTGACCGTCGGCAGCAGGAAGAGAACAGCAATGTGGACGATCCCGGCGCCGACCAGACCAACCACGATGGCATACGCAAGTTTAGCCCACATTTCTCACACTCCATGTGGCCTGCGTCGCACTTGGTGCGCGGCGAATGCCGCGTCGGGTGGCGAAGGGCGTATCGGGATATACGGTCGAGCCGCCCGACGCGGCAGGCGCCCGCGACAAGGCGACCCGAAGGGCCGGTTCAAGAAGCCGACAGTGTGCGTCGCCGCGCTTGCCCGATGGCACCGCATCGGGCTGCGCGCAGCTCCTACCCTGTCGGCTTCTTGAACCGGCGCAGGCCGCATGGAGTGCGAGAAATGCGGGCTAACCATCGCAGCCGGTCCTGAGCACTTGAGGCAGCTCGACGTCCTCGACGCCGATGCTGCCGGAGACAGGCGTGTCGTAGAGGGTGAGCACGAAAATCATCGCTCCTGAGCCCGCGACGCTGAGCCAGTTGCCTGGCTTGGCGTGGGGACCGACCGCCACGGCGAAGGAGTTGTCGGCGTTGCGAAGGACGTCCAGCGACTGAAGCGCCGGCTTACGGTGCCGGTCGCCTGCCAGGATGCGCAGCGACGGGTCGGCCGCGTAAAGTGTCCAGAACCTTGCCGGTGGCGCCGATCCCTCGATTCTGTAGCTGCATTTGCGCGAAAGCTGTGCGCCGCCTGCATCCCGCGTCGCAAAGAAGGCGATCCCTTCAGCCCGCCCGAGCGCAAGCAATCCCTGACGGGCCGCGCGCGCCTTCGAATAGGGGTCGGCATCGGGAGCTCCCATGGACGGGTAGGCGGTCCAACTGCCGATCGTGACCGTGCCGACGCCCTCGCGCGCCTGCAGAGCCTGCCACACGCTTGCCGTGCCGCCGCCGACCGCGATGGCGAGCGTCACCAGAGTAAGAAAGACGGTTCGAAGCATGAGGAGCGAATAGCGAATAGTGAATAGGGAACAGTGAATAGCGCGTAACGACGTATCCGATCAAACGCTTGCCATCCACCGCTCCCTATTGCTACTCGCCATTCGCTCTACAACGCCGACAGCGTTTTCGGCTCCGGCGGCGCTTCGATTACGGGAGCGGAGCGGAATCGGCCGGAGAGCTCCTTCAGGAACTCGGTCGACGCATGCGACAGTACTGCCGGCCGCTCGAGCTTCTGCTCGGCGTTCTTCTGCTCCTCGGTTTTAGCTGACTCAGCGACCTTGGCGGCCGTCTTGTGGTCGACAAATGGATGCTGGATACCCGGGATAGGCTTCAGATCGAGGTTCTTGTGGGCATATTCCATGAGACGCTCCCAGCTCATGGCCGGCAGAGAGCCGCCCGTCATGTTGCGGGTCGGGCGAAAGTCATCATTGCCCATCCAGACCGCTGCCGTGTAGTTGCCGGTGAAGCCGCAGAACCAGGCATCGCGATAGCTCTGCGTCGTGCCTGTCTTGCCGGCCACGCGAATCCCGGGGAGGGCAGCACGCTTGCCCGTTCCGATCTCCGGAACCTGCACGAGCATGGAGTTCATCTCGGACACGGCCTTCTCGGAGACCGCCCGCTTCGGCTTCGGCCCGTCGCGGTCGAAATCGTAGAAGACGTCGCCCGTGCGGGTAACGAGCTGGGTAATGGCGTGACGCGTCCCGACGAAGCCGCCATTGGCAAGCGTGTTATAGCCGGTGGCCTGGTCCATGACCGTCATGCCCGAGGTGCCGAGCACCATTGTCTTGTGACTCTCGAGCGGCGATTCCACGCCCATCTTCTCCGCCTCGGCCTTGATCACGGGGATCGACAGCTTCTCCTTGGCAAGACGCACCGGCACCGAGTTGAGCGATCTGGTGAGGGCCGTGGTGATCGTCACGCGTCCCGCATAACCGCGTCCGTAGTTCTTGGGCGACCAGTTGCCCCAGCTGATCGGGCCGTCGACCACGATCGAGTCCGGAGTCAGCCCGGCCTCCATGGCGGCCGTATAGGTGTAGATTTTGAACGACGACCCGGCCTGGCGCAGGGCCTTGGTGGCGCGGTTGAACTGACTCTCGCCGTAGTCGCGACCGCCCACGATCGCGCGCACGGCGCCGTTGTTCTCCAGCATCACGATCGCACCCTCCGTGACGCCATAATCCTTGCCGTATTGCCGCAGGTGATATTCGAGCGTTTCTTCTGCCGCCGATTGCAGGTCGAGGTCGACAGTTGTGCGAGCAACCATCGAGTGGATGCCGTATTTCGAAGCTATCCTCTTTGCCTCGTCGAAGGCATAGTCGAGGAAGTAGTCGGGGCTCTTGCGGTCGCCGCGGTCGACGACATCGGCCGGATGCAGCCGCGCCGACAGCACTTGTCCCTCCGTCAAGAAGCCTCCCTGGACCATATTCGAGAGCACCTCGTTGGCACGTGCGCGCGCCGCCGGCAGGTTGATGTGCGGAGCGTATTTGGTGGGCGCCTTGAAGAGGCCGGCGAGCATAGCCCCCTCTGCCAGCGTCAGGTCCTTGATGTTCTTGCCGAAATAGAAATCGGCGGCAGCCGCGAGCCCGAAGGTGCCGCCGCCGAGATAAGCACGATCGAGATAGAGCTGGAGGATTTCCTTCTTCGTGAGGTTCATCTCGAGCCAAAGCGACAGGAAGGCCTCCTTGACCTTGCGTTCGACGGTGCGCTCGTTGGAGAGGAATAGGTTTTTGGCGAGCTGCTGTGTGATCGTCGAGCCGCCCTGAACCACTGAATTCGCCTGGACGTTTACCGTCATGGCGCGCAACAGGCCGATGAAATCGATGCCGAAATGCTCGAAGAAGCGGCGGTCCTCAGTGGCCAGGACCGCATTGACGACATGGTCGGGCATTTCGTCGAGAGGCACGGAATCGCGCTGGAAGATGCCGCGCTGCCCGATCTCGTTGCCGTATCGGTCGAGGAAGGTAACGGCGAAATCGCCTTGGTTCCTCCAATCCTTCGATGTCTCGTCGAATGCAGGCAGCGCCAGCACCAGCATGACGACAGAGCCGCCGGCGCCGAGGGTGGCGCACTCGCTGAGCAGTTCGATGACAGCCCGCCGCCAGCCTGTCACGCGGAAGCGGCGGAAGAAGATTGTCAGGTTTTCCCACGTCTCCCGCGCGATGAAGCCAGCCTCATAGAGCGTGGAATCGATCCATGCATCGACATCCAGAAGGCGCGTGGCCCTGGGAGCTCTCGGCTTCTTCCTTTCGTCGGGTTTGTCCATGTAGCCTTGCCTGGAGACTGAACTGAAATAGCCGTGAAGGTGAAAACGCAAGCCGGCATTTTCTTGGCAGCGCGCGCCTGCGCCCCAAGCCGACTATTCGTCTTTTTTCGGGACAGCGACAAGCACGCGAAAGACACAGTCTCAGTTTCTTGATCTGCAAGGTAAAGGTGTACAGGAGTGAAATCTCAGGTTGGCGGTATCGGGCTGTGTGCGGGCTCGGCTGGCCAGACTGAACCACCACGTTCGCTGCCTGTCGGCCTTCGACAACTTTGCCCGGAACAAATGGACGGTTTGCGACTTCGGTGGCTGTTAGTAGGCCAAGCCGCGGTCATCGCCCCACCCCCGCCGCAGCAGTGCCAGGCTTGGCGTAAGAGCCCGTCGCTTGTCCCCTTCGGCGACGGGCTCGTATTTTTCCCGCAAGACGATGACGAGGGGGCCCGAATGCAGCCGCCTTTGCGGGCAAACAGGCCCTTCTTCCTGGCATCCGGTGTCTAGCTTTCGGCCTTCATCGTTTTAGCCAGCCTCATCAGCTTGTCCCGATCGTTCCCATGCTCCTCGATGAGTTCACGCGCCTGGTTGGGGGAGAGATCCGTATTCTCAACTAGATATTTCACGTCCGTGTCATCGACCACATAGCGGCCGGGGACGTCCGCCTTCGATTCTTTATGAGCCATGATCGCTGTCTCCATACGACGACATGAACGGAATTGCCGCATGGCCGAGAAGTTCCACAGCTGCGTGACGGTGACAGCCTGACTGGATTCGAAAGGCATGGACAGGCCAAGCTTTCAGGCGCAAAATATCGTGACTAACAGCTCTGTGATTGAGTATTGCTGGCACAGATAGAAGATCAGGCGTTCGCCAACGAGCATCATGCCATGGTCACGCATTTTTCATCGGGGATTGTCGACCCGGAGGAGCTGCAGGTCCTTGCCCGAGTGCTTGAGAAGGCTCGCGCCACTCTGGCCGTCGAAAAGGGCTCACCAGAGCACGAAGCGCTTGCTATAGCGCTTGTGCAGCTGACACGGCGGACGAATGATGAGAATGCCCTCCTCACAGAACTGGTTCGTAGCCGTAAGGAAAGGGCGGCTTAGAGCGTGATCCCGAACCGAAGGTCAGCGCAGCAGAAAGTTGCAGACTTCTCTGACAAGGTGGAAAAAAATGCCGAAGCAGGATGAATGAATTCATCCTGCTCCAGGCAAGTCAGAGGGCGACGGCAAGTGGCGTCCGCCGCGGCTGAGCAGGCGCTCGCAAATGCTCCACTCTCTTGCTTCTCGCAGGTCGCAAAACCCTGCTACGTTCTGCGCAACCTGCTCAGGCCGCTGCAGCGTATTCACGCTGCTCAGCCACCATGGGCTTCGATGACCTTGCGGCACGCTTCCGAAAGGCTGGACTTGTTGGCAAGAAGGCAAGCGTTCATCTCGGAAGGCTTGCCTATATGCGCGGAGCAATACTTCATCGCGTCGGAGCGGCAGGCGGCCTGCTCCGCTTTGGTAGCGGCCTCGGACGAAACTGCCGCGCCGCCTGCGACGATGAGCGTGAGAGAAAAAAGCACCGATTTGATCATTGGTTCGTCCTCCTGGCGAATGAGAGCCCCCCTGTCCTTGGATGAGCGGGCGACGAGCCGTCTATCACGAGACTGTAGCCGAGATATGCCATGTTCATGGCACGCTCCGGCCTTGTTTCCGGCCAGTCCCGCGGCGGCGCAGATGAGCATGCCCGAAATGCGCCTTTGTGTCCCGGATATGGAGCGGTTTCAGCGCCATCCTCCCATCTTCATGGGATACGCGATTTTGGCGGAGCGGCATAGATCGACGGCATACGAAGGCTTGGGCGCCGTTGATGGTTCGCAGTGCTGCGGCCCCGCAGGGAGATCGTGATGGCTCGAATGAAGTGTCTCTTGGGCGCGACCCTGGCGGCGGTTTTGCTGGCGCCGGCACCGGTCGTGGTGGGCACGGCCCCAGCAAAGGCCGCTGTGGTCTATTGCAAGTCGGTAGGCGTGCCGAAAGGCTGTGTGGCGCGTCCGACCGCAAAGGTGGTCTACTGCACATCGCCTGGCGTGCCCGTGGGATGTTTGGTCCGTCCGACGACTGTTGTCGTGAAGCCCGCTCCGGTTGTGGTTGCGCCCGTCGTGGTTGCGCCGCGCGCTGTGGGCGCTCCCGGTTACCCGGGCAACCGGGGCGGTCCGGTCAATCGCGTTGGGCGCCGGTGAGAAGAAAGACCGAATTCGTCCGCCAATTCGGCGCTTGGGAACTCGCGAGGCAGGTCCAGCCGAACCTTTGTGCCGCCCGGACCCGAAATCACTTCCAGGCCGGCGCCGCAGCGCGCGGCGCGCCGGCGCATGTTGGTGAGGCCGCGCGCCAGTTTCGGCGTGCCTGGCGCGGGGTGGTCGTCCACGGCAAAGCCGCAGCCGTCGTCCTCGATGGTGATGCGGCCGCGCTCGCCGTCTGGCGCGTAGCCGACGGTCTCGATGCTGATGGTGATGCGTCTGGCCTTGGCGTGCTTGACGGCGTTGGTGACGGCTTCGTCGAGCAGACGCAGGATCTGGATCACGTGCCAGGGCCGGAGCTCGGGATGCACGGGCATGCCTTGCGGCGTGAGCACGCGCCAGTCCAGCGGCAGACCGTGTGAGCGCAGCTGCGCTGCCGTGCGCTCGCGCCAGGCACCGAGCGCTAGCATCAAGTCGCCGTCGATGTCGTCCATGGCGTCGATCACGAGCCGTAGGTCCTTGAGGGCGCCGCGGGCGGCCTCGCCGATCCGCTGGCCCTCCCAGTCGCCGCGCTCGGATAGCGCGACGATGCTGACAAGCTGGCCGCCGAGGCCGTCATGGAGATCACGCATCAGCCTGTTGCGCTCTGCGGCAAGGGCGGCCGCCCGTGCGCGTTCTTCCTCGAGCGCAAGGCTCGCCCTGAGCTTGTCTTCGGCCTCGCGGACCAGCGTCAGCATGCGGCTCGCGAAGCTGTCGACCTCATTAAGCGCCTTGGCGAAACGCCAGGTGAGCCCGATGCCGATCGCAACCAGCATCACTGAATAGGAGAGTCGCGAGACCTGAATGCGGCGGTCGGCCAGTACGTCGAGGGCGGCAAGCAGGTCATGGACGACAAAGGTGATGACAATTGTCACCGCTACGCCGAGAAGGGCTGCTATGCCATCCCGGCGCGCCACCGCCATGTGGCCGAGGACGATCGAGACGATCACCAGCACCAAAAGCACGGTCGGCGGACCGAACGCCAGGAAGATGCTGCGGACCAGAGGGGGACCGCCAATAATGCCCATGGCGGCAACGGCCAGGCCCGGCAGGAAGACCGCCCAGCCATATCTGGGCCATTTCAATCCGAAGAAGGTTATGACAAAGGCGAGCACGCAGGCTGCCTCGAGAGGCGATGAAGCGAGCAGGACCGCGTTCAGCCCGGCATAAATCGACTGACCGGTTGGCGAGGTGACCACAAAAGCCTGGGCAACGCCGAGCGCCATGGCAACCGCGAGCACACCATAGGCCGGTTCGTGGCGGCGCTTCACCCACATGACGCCGAGCAGCACGGCGAGGATTGCCTGCCAGGCCGAGAAGACGATCGGCAACGCCAGGAAGAGGATCGCACGCTTGTCGTAGGCCGGGCGCAGCTCGTCTGCCGGGCCGGCATAGACCTGATCGAGGAAGCCGGTTAGCGGCCCCCAGGCGTGCAGCAGCACGGTGAGCTGGTTGGTGCCATCATGCAGCAGCACTTCCGGGATAGGCGCGATCACCGGGGTGTTACGATCGGGCCTGTTGGCCGTAGGGTCTCGGCGGCTATCGAGGATGACTGCGCCATTGACCGCGATCTCGATGCCGCTGATGAAACGAGGGACCATCACCGCCCAGGCGATGCCTTGCTCGGTCTGCGGTCGCCGGAATGAAAGTGTAAAGAGCTGCGGCTCGTCAGGGTCGGAGGAAGGAGAAAGGAGATGGGGCAGGCGGACGGCCTGGTTGCTGCCGCCGGCGCTCAATGTGGCTTCGGTCAGGCGATAGCGCTGCGGCGGTTCGGGAAGGGGCAGTCGCAAGAGCAGGAAGCAGCCCACGACGATGACGGACTGCATCAGGAAATAGCCGGCGAGCCAAAGACGCCAGTGCATTCGTGATGGAAACCGAGCAGCGGCCTGGTTGGTGCTCACAGCCGGATCAGGCCCTGCTGCAGTGCCTCGAACACCGCTTCTCCGCGCTTATTCACCTCGAGCTTGCGGTAGATGCTCTTGATATGTCCGGGCACTGTCTGCCGCGAGAGGCCGAGATGCTCCGCGATTTCCGCATAGCTGAAGCCCTTGGCTATACCCCAGAGGATGTCGATCTCGCGCGGCGTGAGCTTCGCGGTGTTGAGGACAGCGGATACGGCCCGACCAGGCGCGCGGGCTTCGGACGCGCCTTGCGTGCGGCGCACGATGAAGCGGGCGATCGAGGCCGAGATCGGCGAATGGCCGGCCACAAGATCGCGGACGGTGGCGGCAATGTCGGTCGGGAAGGCGTCCTTGAGGAGGTAGCCTGTGGCGCCGACCATGATCGCCGAAATGACGCTCTGCTCGTCGCCGAGGATCGAGACCACCATGATCTCGGTGGCCGGCGAGGCCTGCCGCGTCTCGCGGATCAGCTCGACGCCGTGACCGTCCGGCAGCTGCAGGTCTGTCAGGAGCACGCGGGGATAGCCGGCAGCGAACGCGGCTCGGGCCTCCGAAAGGGTGGCGGCGGTCGTCACCTCGAAATCGCCGGCGCCTGCGAGGGCATCACGCAGGCGCCCGCAAGTCGGTGTGTCGTCTTCCACGAGCAGCACCGTGATGCGGTCAGCCTCGGTCGATGGCTTCATGGATACAGTCCGCTCTCCCCCTGGTTGTGGGATTATACGCACAGCGAAAGAGCGTGAAAGCCATGATCATGGGGGAGAAAGCGGGCGGGCAGAGCACGACATCGACCGTAGCTGCTTGCAGGAACAGGTCGAGGGTCGCTCGCCTTGCGCGAGCATTGAACCAGAAGGAGCACGGTCTAGCGGAGGATGCAGAACAAGGTTAGTTTCCACCCCACGACCGGCAGCCGTGAAGGCTGCAGCAACGGCCGTGACGAGTGCCCCTGTTCTGGAAACGCTAGAGTTGGATGTGCGCAGCTGCAGGCGAAGTTGAGAATCAATGGGTGCTCGCAACGTGTTAATTCTTAGGGTCGTTTTGAGTTCGACGTTCGCTTCGGGCTCAATATCGAGGTTGAGCGAGCTTCGACATTCCCTCACCAGGCGACCGACAGCACCGACGGAGCTTGCCTATGACCGCCCCTGCCGCTGAACTGCAGAAGGCGATCTTCACTGCGCTTGGCAACGATCCGGCGCTGACGGCGGCGCTTGGGGGCAGCCGGATATATGACCAGGCCCCGGGCAATGCCGCCTTTCCTTACATCACCTTCGGTCGCACAAGCGTCTACGACTGGTCGACCGGAACCGAGAAGGAGACGGAGCAGCTCTTGACGCTGCACGTCTGGTCGAAGGCCAAGGGCAACAAGGAGACGCTGCAGATAATGGAGACGGCGCGGTGGCTGCTGGACGACAAGTCGCTGCCTGTCGAAGGCGACGGGCTTGTGAACCTGCGGCTGGAATTCGCCGAAGCTCGATTCGATGACGATCTCGCCGTCCATCATGGATTGCTGCGGTTTCGGGCAATAGCGGAAGAGGGGAGTAGGGGAGTAGGGGAGTAGGGGAGTAGGGGATAGAGGCCAATTTGCAGCACATTCGATGCCGCCATCCTTTCCTACTCCCCTATTCCCTTACTCCCCTATTCCCTTACTCCCCTATTGCCCTATAGCTTGGTGCCGGTTGCTGGGGGGACGACCGGAAATGCCTTGTACGTTATTCATGCCGTGTTCAGCCGTGGCGGGTTAAAGACACGCCATGATCAAGTTTCGCACATACGTCCGGAGATTGGCCGGCGTGCTTGCGGCCGGTGCAGTGGCGGCCTCGCAAGCTGCCGCCACGCCGGCTGTGCCGGATGCGGATGGCGACATGTTTCAGGTCGCCGCAGCCGACTGCTACTCGGTCGGCGAGCAGGTCGCCTCCCAATATGGCGGGACGCTTGCCAAGGCGTCGGCCTCGAACCAGGGCGGGCGTACCGTTTGCGTCGTAGTGGTGCTCGTCCCCGGCAAGGACGGCGGGCGTCCGCGTCGGGTGCAGGTGGTGGTACCGGCAGAGTAGCGATGAGCTTGCGTTTTCCCTCTGCAGCAAATCTGGCATAGCTGCCTTCACCGAAGCCACAGGGGACCAAACGATTCCATGCGCATACTCGTCGTGGAGGATGACAAGGAGCTGAACCGTCAGCTGTACGAGGCTCTCACAGATGCCGGCTATGCCGTCGACCGCGCCTATGACGGCGAGGAGGGCCATTTCCTTGGTGACACCGAGCCGTACGATGCCGTGGTGCTCGATATCGGGCTGCCGCAAATGGACGGCATCAGCGTCGTCGAGCGCTGGCGGCGCGACGGCCGCAAGATGCCGGTGCTGATGCTGACCGCCCGCGACCGCTGGAGCGACAAGGTCGCCGGCATAGATGCTGGCGCTGACGATTATGTAGCCAAGCCGTTCCACATCGAGGAGGTGATGGCGCGGGTGAGAGCGCTGATCCGCCGTGCTGCGGGCCACGCCTCATCCGAGCTGACCTGCGGGCCTTTGCGGCTCGATACCAAGGCCTCGAAGGCCAACGTGAACGGGACGCCGCTCAAGCTCACCTCGCACGAATTCAGGCTGCTCGCCTATCTCATGCACCACATGGGCGAGGTGGTCTCGCGCACGGAGCTGGTCGAGCACCTGTATGACCAGGATTTCGACCGCGATTCCAACACGATCGAGGTGTTTGTCGGACGTCTGCGCAAGAAGATGGGCATTGACATGATCGAGACCGTGCGCGGCATGGGCTATCGGATGCGGGCGCCGGAGGCTTGATGGACGCGTGACTGACACGCCGCTCCGCCAGTTCAAGACGTCGCGCTCGCGCGGCGCCGCGTTGCTCCGATCGCTGACTTTCCGAGTGATCGCCTTTTCGACCCTTTGGGCGGTGCTGGCGCTGATCGCGATCGCGACGGTCATTTCTACGCTCTACAGGGATGCGAGCGAACGTGGCTTCGAGAGCCTGCTTTCGGCGCACCTCTTCAACCTGATCGGTTCCGTCGGCGCAACGGATGCAGGCGACCTGACCGGCAATCCGGATCTCGGCGATCTTCGCTTTTCGCAATTGGACTCAGGCTGGTACTGGTCTGTCGAACCGGTCTCGGGCGGTGCGAAGGGCGAACTGCACTCGACTTCGATGACGGAGCCAATCGCGTCCCCATCGCCTGCCGAGATCCCCTTTAACTTCAGTTATCAGCGCAACTACAGGACCGAAGGGATTAAGGGCGAGGAGCTGGAGGTCTTCGAGAACGAGTACGAGCTCGACACCAAGGGCAGGGTGGCGCGCTTCAGGGTCATGGGCAACCGCACGGAGCTGGAGAACGAGATTGCGGGCTTCGAGCGGCGGCTTGCCACATACCTGTCGATCTTCGGCATTGGTATGATCGCGATCAACGTGATCGCGATCCTGCTCGGCTTGCAGCCGCTCGGCAGGGTGCGCCGGGCGCTGGCGCTCGTGAGAGAAGGCAATGCCCGACGGCTCGATGGCCGCTTCCCGACGGAGATCGAGCCGCTCGCCAACGAGACCAACGCGCTGATCGAAAACAACACGCGCATCGTGGAACGCTCGCGCACCCAGGTCGGCAACCTGGCACATTCGCTGAAGACGCCGCTCGCGGTATTGCTCAATGAGGGCCGCGCCCTTGGCGGCGACAAAGGCAGGCTGATCGTAGATCAAGCCTCTGCAATGCAGACCCAGGTCGAGTACTATCTCCAGCGCGCCCGGATGGCGGCGCAGCGCGACAGCGTGGTTTACCGAACGCCGGTCGGTCCGACTCTGCAGCGCCTGGTGCGCGTAATCGAGAAGATCCAGCCTGATCTCCAGCTCTCGCTCGCCCTGCCGGCTCAGGAAGTACTCTTCGCCGGCGAGCGGGAGGATCTGGAGGAGATCGCCGGAAACCTGCTCGACAATGCTGCCAAATGGGCGAAGCAAAATGTGATCGTGTCGATCGCGGACGACTTCGGTTCATTGCCTGACGCTAATGTTTTCACCCTGTCGATCGAGGACGATGGGCCGGGAATCCCGCAGGACAAGGCGCAGGAAGTGCTGAAACGCGGCATCAGGCTCGACGAGACCAAGCCGGGCAGCGGGCTCGGGCTCGCCATAGTCTATGACCTCGTCAGGGAATATGGCGGTGACCTTGCGCTGGGGCGTTCGAAGCTCGGCGGGCTGTCGGCGGTCGTGAAGCTGAGGAGGGCGGAATGAAGCCAACAGGGCCCAACAGATCTTAAAGCGAAGCGAGGGCTTTGTTCCATCGTGGGTCGCCGATCGCAGAGCGCAACCGCATCAGCTTCCACATGCCGAATTTGTAAAAATCGAAATCAATAGTCGAAATTTTCATTTGGATCATGGCCCACAACGACCACTTGAAGTCACCAAGCATGCGGTAGATGAACATCCGCGATCGAAGCGCTGCATCGACCTTCCCGAAATATTGTTCGATGGCTTCGTCCTGTTGTGCATCGCTCAGGAACATCTCCCCGCACCATGTTGCCAGGTCGCAGCATCGATCGTTGTTCGAAGCATATTCGAAATCGACGATTGTGATCTTCCCGGCATCGTTGATCAGAAAATTCGCCGGCGCTGGATCGTTGTAGCAGGGCACTATGTCGAGCCCGGAGGCTTCCAGGGCGGAGCGTGCCCGAAGACATTGATTATAGAGAGATTGAAAATCGTGTGAAAGAACTCCGCCGAGTTCGCGCAACTGCTTGATATGTTCTTCGATCATATCAAATACAGTTTTGGAAAGGGCCAGTGGGGCGGAATTGTTGAATGTGCGATAGAGCTCGATCGTTCGGTTTCTGATTTCGGGCACGTGGAAGTCGCGCAAAGTGCAAGGGCGGGAGCCTTCGACGAAGTCGCAGATCTCAACCCCTCGATCGCTCAAATAGTCGTATGGTCGCGGGCCGATACCAAGTGTGTAGGCGCGCCGGCTTGCTTCAAGCGACGCGGTTCGATCGATGAACTTCTCCGTTCCCGGACCGGGCATCTTGACGAAAAAAGTGCTTTCTTCGCCGGCTAGTCTAACTCGCCAATTTGTATTGCTGAATCCGCCGAAAATCGGTCGGTAATATATGTCCTTGCCATGCCAGGCTGACACGCCAGACAGCGTTTTTTCCAATTCCATTTCGGTGAGTGAACCCGCCTCTCCAAGCTTGCGCTCCATGACAGTCACTTCAGATAGATCTCGCATACAGATCGAGATCGACTCCCTGGAGGGCAGTCCGGCAACGAATAAGCCGCCAGCAGGCATAGCGGTAAAACTCGACTTCCTTGCGCGGCGAGGTGGCATCCATGAAAATGCCCCATAGCGCCCACGCAAGGTCGTCGGCCATTGCATAGAGACGCGCTCGACGAAAGCTTGCCTGCCTTGCCTGGCCCTCGAACATCTCAAGCGCCAGCAAGTAATCCTCCTCGTTTTCGAAAACCTCGTTCGCGAGGAGCGCAAATTCGTAATAGGGGTCGACGTTCCGGGCCTCGTCGAAGTCGACAAGCTGGATCCGGTCGCTCGGCCCGATCAGTATGTTCGAGGCAAGTCCGTCGGCATGAGCCGGCACCTCGTCTACCCCGGCAGCGGCAATCATTCGCTCGATGCGGCCGACCGTATCCAGAAGGACAGGAAGATCCCCGGGCGCATCCGCCACGACAGGCGTGCATGCCGTATTGAGCATCCTAATCCTGTCGAACACGGACCATGAAGATTTGAAGCGGGGGCCGGCGTGGATCTTCCGCTTGGCCCGGATGACCGCGTCCAGGAGTTCAGGCCTTTTCAGATCGCTGACCCGCGCGGTAGCCCAATCTCCGAGGAACTGGCTGACCCATGCTGCACGCGTGACGTCGAAAGCGAGAATGTCCGGGGCGCATCCCAAAGCGGCCGCCTTGCGCTGGGCGTCGAAAGAAGCCTCCGCATCGAAGAAAATGCGCTGATCGAGGTGAATCACCTTCAGCATCATCGACGGAGGTTGCCCGTCGACTGAGAGCAACAGGCGCGAGCTATCGATACCACGATGCGAGGGCACGAGTACGCCGGGCCCGGCGGCTTGCGCCGCCAGACGCTGCTCCCTTCCCAGGCCCCGCGAGACTCGCGCGTCAAGCGGAGCACAGGGTCTGTCCAGGAGAAGCGTATCGCGGTCGTCGGGAAAAGCCAGGCGCAGCCCCGCTTCGGCCGCGGCGACACGGCTTGCACCCATCGGGTCAATGAGGGGCGCCGTGCCCCTTTCCGATACAGACATTTCCTCAAGCCAGTCGTGCGGACGAGCATTCCCTGCGGGCAATGACTACCCTTGTCCGGACCCGCTGGGACATCCGGCACGCCCGATCAATGCTATAGCTATGTCGCTGGCTGTAAAGTCCCGACTTGCTGTCGCCCGGCAGGGACGTCAGACCCTTATGAGATTGACGCCCAAGTCGCCGAACCGCTGGACGAATTCCTCACCGATGCCGGCGGTCGTTATGACATGATGGGCATCGCCCAGACCGAAAGCGCGGACGGAGCCGAATCGTCCGAACTTGGAGGCGTCGGCCACCATGACGGTTTTGTTGGCTTGAAGTCTTGCGGCGTCGTGAAGCGCGACCTCGTCCTCGCCAAAACCCATGAACCCGTGGTCGATATGAACAGCGCTTGCGCCCATGATGGCCATGTCGAAACGATGCCCGTTCAGGGCGGTAATGGTCGCGTGTCCGAATGTCGCCTGGTATTCGGGCACCATCGGGCCGCCGAGCACGCGTACACTGGTACCCCAGCCGTGGGAAAAGAAATGCGCCGCGACGGCGATCGAGTTGGTGAAGATCGTCAGGTCGTGATGCTTATGAAGCTGCTTCACGCAGGCAAGCGTCGTGGTGCCCGAGCTTACGAATATCTTCATGCCGTTCTGGACGAGGTTTGCTGCCTGCTCCGCAATCATGGTCTTTTCTGGCGCGTTGACCCTGCTTCGTTCGCCGAAAGGCTTGTCACTTTCGCTCGGGGTCAGAACGGCGCCGCCATAGACCCGCCGCGCGAAACCGTTCAATTCCAGCATGCGCAGGTCGCGTCTTATCGATTCCGGGCTGACCTCCAGGCGCTCGGCGAGCGAGTTTACGCTCGCTCGTTCGTTGGCTCTCAGAATTTCGAGGATTTTCTCCTGCCGGAAGTCTGAGAATCTCATGAGCTCAACCCACCCGTAGCCATCTGGATATTTGCGCCGCAATCAGATGGGCCCGCCATTCGGCCTAGCGACATTGGCTTGTCGATTTTCGTCACGACGTCGGTCCCTGCAGCAATGCTATGGGACTACGAAATAACAGTCAAATCGGGCAAATCATGCGCATCGGACAAAAACCAAAAGGCCAATTCGCTTCCCTGGGCGTCGTGGTCCGCGGTCCGGATTTGTCTATCAAGTCCTTGATTTATCTGAACTAATGTGGAGGTTATGGACCTTTCCACAAATCTCTGTTGCCGCAAGGTAGGTCGGGCGCTTGACGCAGGGAAGGCCTAACGCTAGTGATGATTTTGACCGGTTTGTTTATTTTGAAGCGCTACTGATGTCAGTGCGCGAGGAGGCCCTCAGTAGCGGGCGGAGGGCGAGGCGCGCGCATGAGCCATTGCGCTGTCCGGTGAAGGTGAGGTGCGCCGAAGCACAACCGAATTGATCAATCATCCAAACGAAGCCGCGCGTTGAGAATGGCTGGCGGCCAACAGAAGGGGAATAGGATAGATGATTACGCGTAGAGACATGATCGTGGGCGCTGGCGCGCTTGGGGCCGCCGCCATTGTGGGCGATGGGGGTCTTGTTGCTCGGGCGCAGGGCAAAAAGACCGTCGTCCTTGCATCGATGGGGCCGGTGACTGGTAACTGGGACCCGACCTCTCATACGACACTGGGGCAGGGTAATTTCGAGAAGTTCGTCTTCAATGCCCTGACGCGCGCCCCCATGCGCGATGGCGAAGCAGACTTGCTGGAGCCGGCGCTGGCAGAGTCCTGGACGCTGGTCGATGCAAACACGCTTGAGTTCAAGCTGCGTGACGGCGTGAAATTCCATGATGGCAAGGAATTCAGCTCTGAGGACGTCAAGGCGACCTACGAATACTCCTCCGATCCGGCGCGTCCGGCGGCATCCTTCTGCCCGGGAAAGGTCGATGTCGAGATCGTTGACCGCCTGACGGTCCGGTTGCGCACGGAGAAGCATGGATACCCAGCCTCGGCGTGGTGGTTCATTTCGAGCGTGATCCCTATTCTCTCTGCCAAGGACGTGGCCGATCCGAAAATCCTCGAGAAGCGTCCGAACGGCACCAATGCGTTCAAATATGTCGAGACGAACGGCGACCAGAACGTGCTCCACGCCTATGATGATTTCTTCGGCGGCCGTCCGAAGATCGACGAGGTCATCTACGCCTATGTTCCGGATGCCAATACCCGCGTGCTGGGGCTGCTGAACGGCCAGTATCATATCGCCGAGCGACTCGAACCCGAGCAGTATGCCTCGCTGCAGGGCAACGCGAACGTGGTCACACGCAAAGGCCTGACGACGGAGAACAAGTACCTGCATTTCCGCTGCAACAAGCCGCCCTTCAACGACCCGCGCATTCGCCTTGCGGCCTGCCACTCGATCGATCGCGCGCAGATTCTCGAATTGATGGGCGAGGCTGCGCTGGCATCGAGCTGCTACATCTCGCCCATGAAGTTCGGCTTCAACGACATTCCGGGTTATCCTGAGTACAATCCGGAGGAGGCGCAGCGCCTGCTTGCTGAGGCAGGCTTCCCCAACGGAGAGGGCCTGCCGCAACTCGAGTACATCACCTCTGTCGGGTTCTATCCGAAGACCAAGGAGTATGGCGAACTGATTACCGCCATGCTTCAGGAGCAGGGATTCAATGTCCAGTTGACGGTGCTCGAGCCGGCTGCTTGGGAGGTCGCCATCTACCGTCGTGCCGACGGCGAGGGACAGGGCCACATGTGCGATGTGGGCTGGATGACCCCGTCGCCGGAACCGGACCTTGTGCTGCGCCCGAACTGGCATTCGAGCGCTGCGCTGATTTCGGGCATCAATGACCCCGAAATCGATGCCGCGCTGGAGAAGGAGCGCAACGCTCCCAATCCGGAAGCGAGATTGAAGATCCTGACCGAGGAAACCTTCCCAACCATGGCAAAGAAGGTTCCAAGCTTCTCCTTGTTCTCGGCATTGACCTTCCACGGTGCGGCCAAGAACCTCGAAGGCGCGGTCTACCTGCCTTACGGTCCGATCGATCTCTCCAAGGCCGATCTGGTCTGACGCACGGTTCATGCAGCGCCGCTTATTGGCGGCGCTGCCCAAGCGCGAGCCGATCCTCATGCTTTTCGCAATCGACTTCTTCATTCGCCGCCTCGCGCAGGGCGCGATCATCGTCATGGCGATCGCCCTTCTGATCTTCACGCTCCTGCGTGTCGTCCCGGGCGATCCCGTGCGACTGATGCTGGGGCCGATGGTATCTCCCTCGGTCGCGGAGCAGACGGCCAAGGAACTCGGCCTGCGCGATCCGATTATCGTGCAGTTCGGCCGCTACATGGCACAGGTCGTGCAGGGGGATTTCGGCAGGTCTTTCGTGCGCAGCGCGCAAGGTGGCAGCACTGGCGGCTCACGCGGCGAATCGACGTTCGATGCAAACAATCGCGCGCCGGTCATTGGCCTCATTGCCACGACCTTGCCCTACAGCCTTCTGCTTGCCGGGCTTGCTTTCTTGATGTCGCTCGTCATCGCCATTCCGCTGGGCATTTGGGCGGGGCTCAATGCCGGTAAATGGCCCGACCGTCTCGCGCTTTATTTCAGCTCCATCCTGGTGTCGCTGCCGAATGTCTGGCTCGGGCTGGTCTTCATATTTCTTATCTCGGCCAAGGCGGGCTGGCTGCCGGCGATCGGCTACCAGAACTGGACCTATGCGATCCTGCCGGCAATGGTGCTGGCGGTCGAGCTGATCCCCGTCATCGTGCGCTCGCTTTCTGTCTCGGTCTCTTCAAACGTGCTCGAGCCTTACGTATCCGTCGGCCAGATTCGCGGGTTGACGCGCACGCGCATGATTGCGGCCCATGTGCTGAGGAACTCCACCATTCCCCTGCTCAACCTGCTTGGCATTCAGGCTGTCGGACTGATCCTCGGCGGGCTGTTTGTCGTGGAATATCTCTTCAACTATCCCGGAATCGGGCTGCTCATGATCAATGCGGTCTTCCAGCGCGATTTCCCGATCATCCAGGCAATTGCCATCTTTTCCTGCGCTGCGCTCGTGATTGTGAACATTCTGGTCGATTTCGCCTCGACCACGATCGACAGAAGGCTTCAGTACTGATGTCGGAGCATGCCATCGTAGAGCCCGGCCTAGGTCACCCGAAAAAATCCCGTGGTCTGGGCGCGAATATCTTCCTTCAGGCGGCCCGGACGGCGGAGTTCCGGATCGGAGCAGTCGTCTTCGTCAGTGTCATCCTGCTTTCGATTGCCGCGCCTACGCTGCTTGGCCTTTCCGCGACCAAGTTCAATGTCGGGCTGAAGTTCTCTCCTCCCTTTCCCGTGGAGGGCTGGGTCTGGCCGCATTTCTTCGGCACGGACCAATTGGGCCGGGACCTGCTGGTGAGATCGTTGATCGGCCTGCGCAATGCACTGATGATCGGCATTGCGAGCGTCATCGGGATGTTCGTCATCGGTTCTGCGGTCGGGATGCTCGCGGGTTATGCCGGCGGCTGGACCAACCTGGTCTTGATGCGCATCACGGATGCACAGATGTCCATCCCGGTGATCATTCTCGCCATCACGATCCTCGGGGTGACGAGGCCGACACCTTTGACGGTCATCCTCGTCTTCATCCTCGCAGGGTGGCCGGGCTACGCTCGGATTGCGCGCAGTGCCACCATGTCGGAGCGGCGCAAGGAGTATGTCCGGGCGGCCAAGATATTGGGGGCGTCGGACCTTAGGATACTTCTGGTGCATATAGCGCCAAACATCCTGCCGCCCGTGGCCTTCGTAGCCGTGCTCGATGTGGCGCGCATGATGATCTTCGAAGCCATTCTCGGCTTCATCGGCATCGGTATCCAGCCGCCCACTCCAACCTTCGGAACGATCATCGCGGACGGCACGAAATATCTGATGAACGCGTGGTGGATCACCACCATACCCGGCCTCCTGCTGGCGGTGTCCCTGTGCAGCATCAACCTCATGGGCGGCGCGCTCGAACGCTCCCGCAACAAGTTCCTCCAGGGGGTTCTATGAGCGCGGGCAGCACTAGTATTCTGGACGTTTCCGACCTGTCTGTCGATCTCGCCATCCCTGGCGGCGGGCGTCGTCCGATTCTGCGCAATGTCGATCTGTCGGTCTCCCAGAACGAGGTGCTGGGCATCATCGGCGAGAGCGGCTCCGGCAAAACGGTGCTTTCGCGCGCTCTCGTGAACTGGATAAGCCCGCCGCTTTTTCCAACGGGTGGGAAGATCTTCTATCGTGGGCGCAATCTGTTCGACCTTCCGCCCGATGAAATGCAGAAGCTGCGCGGACGCAAGATCGCCTATATCGGCTCCGATCCTGGCAGCGCGCTCGATCCGACGGTTCCCGTGGGTCAACAGATCATCGAGAAACTGCGGGCCGTGGAGCCAGGCATCTCGACGGCGCAAGCAAAGGCGCGCGTGCTGCGTGTCCTCGATGCGGTGCGCATTCCTTCCCCTGCGCAACGGTTCCATGAGTTTCCGTTCCAGTTCAGCGGCGGCATGATGCAGCGCGTGCTGATCGTCGATGCGCTGGTGACCAATCCCGACCTACTGGTCGCCGATAACATAACCCAGCCGCTCGATGTCACGGTAGCGGCTCAGATCTTGCGTCTGCTTCGCGATCTGCAACGCGACTTCAGCACGGCGATCATCTTCGTTTCGTCGGCGCTCGGCGTGGTGAACGACATCGCGGACAACATACTCGTGTTGGCCGATGGCCGCGTCGTCGAGCGTCAGCAGACGCGCGCTCTGATCGACCGCCCCGAACACAATTACACGCGAAATCTCATTGCGAGCCTTCCGCGCATCTGGGACGCCGAGCCCACCTCTGCCGCGCCCGCGGAGGCAGTGGACGACACTCGCGAGGTGATCCTCTCGGTTCGGGACGTTTACCGGTCCTATGAAACCAAGGACCGCGAACGGCTGTTCGCGCACCGGCTGGTGCAGGCCGTCAGGGGCGTATCCTTCGATGTCTATAAGGGTGACAACCTCGGAATAGTCGGCGAGTCCGGCTGCGGGAAATCGACGCTGTCGCGTCTCCTTTCCCGTCTCGAGGCGCCCGACCGCGGCCAGATCCTCTTCAAGGGCCAAGACATCGCGCATCTAGGACGCAAGAAGCTGCTCGATCTGCGCCGCCGGTTCCAGCTGTTGTTGCAGGACCCCTACAACGCCATTCCCCCGCATCTAACCATCGGGCGGACCATTGCGGAGCCGCTTCGCATCCATGGTGGCCTGAGCTCCAAGGAGATCAGCGAAAAGGTCGATGCCACGATGAATGAGGTGGGCCTGCGTGCGGAGCTGGTGGACAAGTTGCCGGTCGGTCTCAGCGCCGGCCAACGCCAACGCGTCAACATCGCTCGCGCGATGGTACTGGATCCCGAACTGCTCATCCTCGACGAGACGCTGTCTGCTTTGGATCAGGTCGAGCAGGGCAAGCTTCTCGAACTCTTCGACCGGCTGCAGGCGCGTCATGGCATGACCTATGTCTACATCTCGCATGACCTCAGCATGGTGCGGCGCGTGTGCAACCGCGTGGCTGTCATGTACCTGGGACGTGTGGCGGAGCTGGCCGGTAACGAAACCACATTCTTCGACCCCGCCCACCCCTACACCCGCGCGCTGCTCAGCGCCGTTCCGGCAATCGAGCACAAGCCGTACGACACCGCGACGTATCTTCTGGAGGGCGAGCCACCGGACCCGATCGACATTCCGCCGGGATGCAGCTTCCGGACTCGCTGCCCCTTCGCCTTCGAACGCTGCGTTACGGACGATCCGGCTCTGATGAAGCGAAGCGACGAGGATTTTGCGGCGTGTCACCTGGTCGCTGCGGGGCAGCACGGCGCCAGGGCTATGCCCCCGGTCAGCGTAAAGGAACCCTAATCGGTCCGCGATCCTGAGCGTTCGGGGCGCCGTGCCCCGAGCTGTGAACGCATAGGCGATTTTTCCGAAGAGGCGAGACGATGGAGTTCGACTATATTGTCGTAGGTTCGGGCAGTGCTGGTTCACCGCTCGCGGCACGGCTGGTTGAGAGGGGCGCGAGCGTGCTCCTTCTCGAAGCGGGCAAGAGGGAGAAGCTTCATCTCACGCGCGTGCCCGCCGCGCTCATGCACACCATCGGCAACAAGCGGTACGACTGGAACTACGTCACTGAACCGGACCCCACCCGCAACGGCCTGCAGGAGTCATGGCCGCGTGGGCGCGTCCCGGGTGGCTCGTCGGCCATCAACGGAATGATCTTCATCCGCGGCGCCGCAGCCGACTACGACGCCTGGGAGGCGATGGGCAACAAGGGCTGGGGTTGGAACTCCGTGCTTCCCTATTTCCGCAAGATGGAAACGGCAGACGAAGACAAGGACAATGCCTTTCGCGGCGGCATGGGACCGCTGCGCGTCTCGGCGCTGCGCTGGAAGCACCCGATATCCGCGAAGTTCATCGACAGCTTCGTCAACGCCGGGGTGCCCCTCAACCCCGACCTCAACGGACGTTCACACGAGGGCGTCGCCTGGAACCAGGGTTCGACGCGCGGTGGCGTACGCCATTCGGCGTTCGACGCCTTTGTGTTGCCGCGCCTCAAGGACAGCAAGCTGACCTTCATGGACGATGCGCTGGTCGAGCGCATTGTCCTGGATGGCAAACGTGCGAGAGGCGTGGACGTCGTTCGCGGCGGCCAGCGGATCCGCGCAACGGCACGCCGAGGCGTGGTGCTGTCCGCCGGCTCCATCAATTCGCCCCAGATCCTCATGATTTCGGGCATCGGCGATCCCGCCGAACTGAAGCGACACGGCATAGAGGTGCGTGTGGCCAGCCCCGATGTCGGCCGCAACCTGATGGAGCACCCGGGCCTGTATGTCCGCGCGGAAATGGACATAAAGACTGGCAATGCCTATGCGTCGCCTCTGGGCAGGGTTCGCGCATTCGCCGAATGGGCGCTATCGCGAAAAGGCGTGCTGAGCGTGCCGACTGCGCAGGTTCTCGCGTTTCTAAGGTCGACGCAGGATCAGGAGGTGCCGGACCTTCAGTTCCATCTCTTCCCATTCGGCTACTTCAGCAACGACGGCCGCTTGCAGGTGCCGACCCGCAACTTGGTAACGATCCTCGCGAATGTGAACTATCCCAAGAGCACCGGCCATCTCGAGCTTCGCTCCAGTGATCCGCGCACGCCGGTCGCAATCTATCCGCGCCTTCTCGATCACGCCGATGATCTCGAATGCGTGCTGCGCGGACTGGATTGGATACGCCGCCTCGCCTCGACGCCACCGTTCGGCAGCCATGTGCGGGAGCTCCTCGACGTTCCGCCGCAGGCGGCCGGCCGCTCGGCAGACGAGGAATATGTCCGCAAGGCGACGGTTCCGTTCCTGCATCCGGTCGGCACCTGCCGTATGGGTGTCGACGATCGCGCCGTGGTTGCGCCGGACCTGCGGGTGCGCGGCGTGGAAGGGCTGTGGGTTGCCGACGCCTCGATTTTTCCGCGTCACATCGCGGGGAATACCAATGCGACCGCGATCATGATCGGCGAACGCGCTGCCGACCTCATCCATCCCTGATGCAAGGCAAGCGGAAAAGGAACCAATACAATCACGAGGACCTTCACGCAGAACTTCGTCGGGGGCCGGCGCGTCGATCCGCTCGGCGCGGAGTTGATCGAGGTTCGCTCGCCGTGTGACGGGAGCCTTGTCGGCACCGCCCAGCTGGCCGTCAACGCCGACATAGACCTTGCCGTGGGCGTCGCGCGCAAGGCGTTCGACGAAGGCCCATGGCCGCGCATTCCGGCGCGCGATCCCGTCGTGCGCATCCTGCCTGCCGATCTTGCACCTCCGCTTGCCGGCTAGACCAGCTCCGGGTTGAGGCCGGCGATTTCACCAAGCTGCAAGTGTGTGCCTCTTGCAACCCTGCGGACCTATTGCCCTGTTCGCCACGGCCTAGATCAACCAATGCTCTTGCCAAGCATCTAAATTACATGTCTGTGCGTTAAGTCGAAATTCAGCCAGATATGGCTCCCTAACCGCAGCTCAACCCCTTGGCTTCAGAGAGAAATCCGGTGATCAGAATTGCGATGAGGTCGGCGCTGATCGCGGTGCTCGCTACGCTCACAGCGTGCGGTACGACAAAGAATGCAACCGAGGCGCAAGGTACTGCCAAGTCGGGTGGCCTGTTGAGCAAGACGCTGGGGACCGGCGGTAGCCAGGCAGCAATTATTAAATCGATGCATGGCGGGCTGATCGGCGGCTCGGTCGGGGCAGGCCTCGACGCAGACGAAAAATCCCGCGGGCTCGAAGCCGAGTACCGGGCGCTGGAATATTCGCAGGCCGGGCAACCAGTCACCTGGAAAGGCAACAACGCGGCAACTTACGGCGAGGCGACTGCGGCGCAGCCGTATCGTGTCGGCTCGCAGGATTGCCGGCAGTACACGCAGACTGTCTTCCGAAACGGCCAGTCGAAGGTCGCGAGGGGCACGGCTTGCCGCAACCCCGACGGGAGTTGGACGCCGCTGACCTGACGGCGGCCCACCAATCGGGCCGGCAATTGGCCGCATCCCGGTGCGGTTGGCAGGAGGGCAGGGCAGGGCTATTGAGGTCGCCATGTCGTTCTGGCTGACCGCCATATTGCTCACCGCCGTCGCGGTGCTTTCGGTGCTGGTGCCGTTCCTGCGCAAGGGTCGGGCGCCGGCGAGCCCGACTGCGAACGACCTCGAAGTCTATCGCGATCAGCTGGCCGAACTCGATCGTGACGTGCGGCGTGGTCTGATCGGGACGGCCGAGAGCGAGGAGGCGCGGGCCGAGATCGGCCGGCGCATCCTGAAGGCCGCCGAAGACGGGGCGTGGCGGGGGCGGGACAAGTCCGGCTGGCGCGCATCGAAGGTGGTCGCCTTTGCTGCCATTCTTTCGGTGCCGCTGGTGAGCTGGGGCATGTACAGCCTCATCGGCTCGCCGGATCTTCCTTCACAGCCGCTCGCGGCACGTCTGTCGAATGACCCCGCGAAGGCGCCGCTGGAGGAACTCGTGGCGCGGGCGGAAGCGCATCTTGCCGCCTCTCCGGAGGATGGGCGCGGCTGGGACGTGCTGGCGCCTGTCTATTTCCGCATGGGACGATATGCCGATGCGGCTAACGCCTATCGCCGGGCGATCATGCTTGTCGGTGCGACGGCCGACCGTGAGGCAGGCCTTGGCGAGGCGATCACCGGCGATGGCGGCGGCATGATCACGCGCGAGGCGAGTGCCGCCTTCGAGCGCGCGCTCAAGCTGGAGCCGAAACATCCGAAAGCCGCATTCTTCCTGGCGAGCGCGCTGGCACAGCAGGGGCGCATCGAGGAAGCAAAGAGCGCGTGGGCGGCCATGCGCCAGGGTCTCCCCCCGGATTCGCCCTGGCTCGGTGCCGTCGACCGGGCGCTGGCCGAGGCCGATCGGCAGCAGCCCGCTGCCGCCGATGCCGCCCCTCAGCAGAGCGGACCAGGCCAGGCCGATGTCGATGCGGCGTCGCAAATGTCGGCCGAGGACCGCAATGCGATGATCGCGAACATGGTCGCCCGGCTCGACGAGCGGCTGAAACAGAACCCGCACGACGTGGAAGGCTGGCAGCGGCTCATTCGTTCTTATGTCGTGCTGGGCAAATCCGACGAGGCACGCGATGCTCTGTCTCGCGGCATTGCTGCGCTCGGTGTGACTTCGCCGGAGGCGGGGACGCTGCAGGAGTTTGCTTCGTCGCTGGGGCTGGCGAAGGCGGAGTGATGGTGTCTCGATGACCCGTAAACAGAAGAGGCTCGCGGTAATCGGTGGCGCAATGGGCTTCCTTGCGCTCGCAGCGGCACTCACCTTTGCCGCGCTCGGTCAGAAGACGTCCTATTTCTACATGCCGGCCGACCTGGAAACGGCGACCGTCGCGCCTGGACAACGCATCCGCCTCGGCGGGCTGGTCGAGCAGCACTCGATCGTGCGCGGCGAGGGCGCCAAGGTCGCCTTCGCCGTTACGGACAAGCAGAAGTCGGTGAAGGTCGTTTTCGCCGGGCTGCTGCCAGATCTCTTCCGTGAGGGGCAGGGCGTCATCACCGAGGGCACGTTCGGGCCGGACGGCGTGTTCGTCGCCGACAGTGTTCTTGCCAAGCATGACGAGACCTATATGCCCAAGGAGGTTGCAGAGAGCCTCAAGGAGAAGGGCGTATGGCAGCCCCAATGACTAGACGAGACAGCCCACATGGTTGAAATCGGCCATTTCGCCCTCGTTCTGGCATTTGCGCTGTCGCTCGTTCAGTCGACGGTACCTATGATGGGGACCCGGCGCGGCGACGAGCGCATGATGGCGGTCGGCGGGCCAGTGGCGGTTACCGGCTTTGCGCTGACCGCGATAGCCTTCGCGGTGCTGGTCTCAGCCCATGTCCGGTCGGACTTCTCCGTCACTACGGTCTGGGAGAATTCGCATTCGCTGAAGCCGATGCTGTTCAAGGTGACCGGTACCTGGGGCAACCACGAGGGCTCGATGCTTCTGTGGGTGCTGATTCTCACCTTTTTCGGGGCGCTCGTCGCTGTTTTCAGCCGCAACCTGCCGCAGTCGCTGCGCGCCAATGTGCTTGCCGTGCAAGGCTGGATCGGTGCGGCGTTCCTGCTCTTCATCCTGACGACGTCGAACCCGTTTGCGCGACTCGATCCGGCGCCGTTCGAGGGCCGTGACCTCAACCCGATCCTGCAGGACATCGGCCTCGCGGTGCATCCGCCGATGCTTTATCTTGGCTATGTCGGGTTTTCGATCTCCTTCTCCTTCGCGGTAGCGGCCCTTATCGAGGGTCGCATCGACGCCGCCTGGGCCCGCTGGGTCCGGCCGTGGACCCTGGCTGCCTGGATGTTTCTCACCGGCGGCATCGCGATGGGCTCTTATTGGGCCTATTACGAGCTCGGCTGGGGTGGGTTCTGGTTTTGGGACCCGGTGGAGAACGCGTCATTCATGCCCTGGCTCGCCGGCACCGCGCTGCTCCACTCGGCGATCGTCATGGAAAAACGGTCGGCGCTGAAGATCTGGACGATCCTGCTGGCAATCCTGACCTTCTCCTTCTCATTGCTAGGCACCTTCCTCGTTCGCTCGGGCGTGCTGACCTCAGTGCATGCCTTCGCCTCGGACCCGACGCGCGGCGTCTTCATCCTGGTCATCCTCGCTGTCTTTATCGGTGGATCGCTGGCGCTCTTCGCGTTGCGCGCGACGTCGCTTTCGGCCGGCGGCCTGTTCCATCCGATCTCCCGCGAGGGCGCGCTGGTGTTGAACAATCTGTTCCTGACGACGGCCGCCGCCACGGTGCTGATCGGAACACTTTACCCGCTCATTCTTGAAGCAGTCTCCCGCGACAAGATCTCGGTCGGCGCGCCTTTCTTCAATATGACATTCGCTCCGTTGATGGTGCCGCTGCTTGCGGTCGTGCCATTCGGACCGCTGCTCGCCTGGAAGCGAGGCGATCTTTATGGAGCGGCTCAGCGTCTGTTTTTCGCCTTCGGTGGTGCAATCCTTGCCGTGCTGGCAATGCTCCTCCTGGTCGACGGCGCCTCCGTGCTCGCGGCCCTCGGTGCTGGGCTGGCTGCCTGGCTTGTGCTCGGCGCGCTGACCGACCTGGCGATCAGGTCGGCGTTGGGTAGCGTGCCCTTCTCTGTCTCGCTCAGGCGTTTTGCCGGCCTGCCGCGTTCGGTCTTCGGTACAGCGCTTGCGCATCTTGGCCTGGGCTTGACGCTGCTTGGCATCGCTTCGACGCTGTCGCTGCAGACCGAACGGATTACATCGGTTAAGCCCGGCGATACGATTGAACTTTCCGGCTACACGCTTCATTTCAGCGGCATCACCAGGTTCGACGGTCCGAACTACGACGAGGATCAGGCCCATTTCGCCGTGTCTCGCAGTGGGCATCCATTGGGAGAGGTGATGTCATCCAAGCGCTTCTATCCGGTCAGGCAGATGCCCACGACCGAGTCCGGCATCCGGACCTTCGGGTTCAGCCAGCTCTATGTTTCGCTCGGCGACAAAGGGGCTGACGGCTCCCTTGTCGTACGCGTCTGGTGGAAACCGCTGGTGACGCTGATCTGGCTCGGCGGGCTCGTGATGATGGCAGGCGCGGCGGTCTCGCTGATGGATCGCAGGCTGCGGGTCGGCGCGCCGGCACGCCGGCGAGCGATTGCCGCAAGGGCCAGGGTCCCCGCAGAATGACGGGTTGGCGCATCGCGGCCCTCCTGGCGCTGCTCGGCAGCTTGATGTTTGCGCGGCCCGCCTTTGCCGTGCTGCCGAGCGAGATGCTTCCTGATCCCGCGCAGGAGGCGCGGGCGCGGACGATCTCGGAAGAGCTGCGCTGCATGGTCTGCCAGAATCAGTCGATCGATGATTCCGATGCCGATCTCGCGCACGACCTGCGCGTCCTCGTGCGCGAGCGCATCAAGGCCGGAGACAGCGACAGCCAGGTGATCGACTATATCGTCGCGCGCTACGGCGAGTTCGTGCTCTTGAAGCCGACCTTCAGCCTCAAGAACGCGCTGCTCTGGGGCACGCCTGGGATCCTGCTTGCCGCGGGTGCGATCTTCGTGGTGTTCACGGCGCGATCCAGGCGGCGCAGCGAGCCGAGACTATCGGCCGACGAGCAGGCGGCACTCGATCGCATTCTCGCAGGGACAGAAGAGGAGCTGGGCGGCGGCGTCTAACGATTGCCTGCTTGCGGGCCGACTTCGCCAGTCGCGAGCTCGAAAACACGCTGCGGCTCGGCAATTCCCTTGAGCGCGTGCATGCCGAGGTCGTGGATCATACCCTTCGGCAGAACCAAGGCGACGTCTTGCGAGCAGACGGCGGATCTGTCGAGCTGCTTGGCGATGATTTCGAGGCGGCTGACATAGTTGACCGTCGGCCCGACCACGGTGAAGTCCAGCCGGTCAAGGCTTCCGATGTTCCCATAGACCACGGGGCCGACATGCAGCGCGGCCACGAAAGGGGTTCCAGCCACTGTGGGCCGCTCGAAAGCGCGGGCAATACTGCGCACAGCCCGCAGGCATGCCTCCCGCCTGCCGACCGCTTCGGCAGGGAATGCCGCAAGCACGCCGTCGCCGATGAATTTCAGCACGTCGCCGCCTTCCGCGCGCACGGCGTCGACCACGGTCTCGAAATAGCTGCCAAGCCTGTCAAGAAGCACATCGGGTGCCAGTCGTTCCGAGAGGCCGGTGAAATCACGCAGGTCGGTGACGAGGACGGCCGCCTCGGTCTCCGTGGTCTGTCCGCGCTGGAAGGCTCCGTTGACGACACGGCTGGCGGGGCCGCTGCCGAGATAGACTTCCAGCAGGCTTTCCATGGAATGGCGCATCGCAGCCGGTTCCAATGCGGCGGCAATCGCAGGCGCGATCGCTTCGATGAGGACGATCTCTTCGTCGGTGAAGCCGCCGGGGCGATCGGTAGTGAAGGCGGCGCTTTGCACCGATGCATCGCCGTATTCGATAGGGAGTGCGAGATAATCCGTGCCGCCGGCTTCGGCCTGCTCGAAAAGAACGCTGTGATCGCGACCGGGAACCAGGTGCTTCAGCGAGTGATGAAAGGTGCTCCTCGTATTGATGACATGCTCGAACGGGCTGCCGCGAAAGGAGTCTGTCGCCAGCACGCCGCGTGGCACCGTGTAAAGCTCAGCTCCCCCGCCGCGGGTCCAGACCACCCCCCAGGCACCGATCATGGGGTTGGAAACCCGTTGGCCGATCCGCACTCGCAACAGTGGAATCCCTGCCTCGACGAGGCGGTCGATCAGCCCCTTGACGATCTCCTCGGGCGGAAGGTTCCGCCGAGCTGGTCCGATCAGCCAACCAGTGATCCCGGCCTGAACGGCTGAGGGACCTCCTATATCCATCAGAGGTTTTGTTTCCACGAGATTGGTCACGTTGCGCTCCATCCGCAATGTAGGCAGCATGCGATGGAAGAAAAAGTTCCGTCGTCGAGATTACCCTGCGAAAGTCGGCCGATGGTGCGGCTTCAGGCTGAAAACATTACGAAAGTTTCATCCGGTGGAAATGGCTGCGTAATGTGGTGAGAACTATCTCTCCTTTCGAGGATGCAGGCTCCTGAGGCATCCCTTCAGAAGAGGATTTGACACATGAATGTTCCAGCAAACTCCGGTTCGAAGACGCGGACCCGCCTTTTAGCGGCTGCGGCTTCGATCGCGATTGCGGGCGCGATCGGCTTTGGCGCGGTTGCGTCTGGTACGGCCCCAGTGCTTGCCGATGCGGTCAAGGTAGAGGGGCAGCAGGTCCCCGGCTTCGCCGATGTCGTCGAGAAGGTCTCCCCTGCAGTCGTCAGCGTGCGCGTGAAATCCAAGGCCGAGCCGGCTTCCGATAACGGCCAGTTCTTCGACTTCCAGGGCCCGCAAGGATTCGACCAGCTTCCGGATGATCATCCGCTGAAGCGCTTTTTCCGCGAGTTCCGCAATGAGAACGGCCCGCAGCGTCGTGGTCAGCGCGATGCCAAGCCGCGGCCGGTTGCCCAGGGTTCGGGCTTCTTCATCTCAGAGGACGGCTATCTCGTCACCAACAATCACGTCGTCGACGGCGGCACGGATTTCACCGTTGTGACCGATGACGGCAAGGAGCTCGATGCCAAGCTGGTCGGAACCGATCCGAAGACCGACGTCGCTGTGTTGAAGGTCGACGGCAAGGGCCAGAAGTTCACCTATGTGAACTTCGCCGATGATTCGAAGGTGCGCGTCGGCGACTGGGTGGTCGCGGTCGGCAACCCCTTCGGCCTCGGCGGCACCGTGACGGCAGGCATCGTTTCGGCTCGCGGCCGCGACATCGGCGCAGGTCCGTATGACGACTTCCTTCAGATCGATGCGGCCGTGAACCACGGCAACTCCGGTGGTCCGGACTTCAACCTGAGCGGCGAGGTCGTCGGCATCAACACCGCGATCTTCTCGCCCTCGGGCGGCAGCGTCGGCATCGCCTTCGCGATTCCCGCCTCGACGGCCAAGGAAGTCGTGCACGATCTGATGACGAGCGGCACGGTCAACCGCGGCTGGCTCGGCGTCGAGATCCAGCCCGTCAACGACGAGATCGCCGATTCGCTCGGCCTTGCCGCCGGCAGCAAGGGCGCGCTGGTCGCCAACGCCCAGGACGACAGCCCGGGCAAGAAGGCCGGCATCAAGGCGGGTGACGTGATCACCAGGGTCGACGGCAAGAAAGTCGACGGCCCGCGCGAGCTTGCTCGCATCATCGGCGAAACAGCTCCGGGCAAGGAGGTCAACATCACGCTCTGGCGTGACGGCAAGTCCCAGGACGTTAAGCTGACGCTCGGCGAGCTGAAGCCCGACCAGAAGCAGGCTTCGGTTGAGCAGCCTAAGAATCAGCATGAAAGCGATACGCTCAACGACTTCGGCTTGACCGTTACCCAGTCCGAGGACGGCAAGGGTATTGTCGTAACAGATGTCGACCCCGGCAGCTCGGCCGACGACCGCGGCATCCAGGCCGGCGACGTGATCACGGCGGTGAACTCGACTGAGGTCACCGGCGCCAGCGACTTCAACAAGGCGGTCTCCGAAGCGGCTAAGGCCGGCAAGAAGGCCGTACTCGTCCAGATTACGCGCGACAATAGCAATCGCTTTGTCGCGCTGCCGGTCGCGAAAGGCTGAAAAGGTCCTATTCCCGGCTTCCGGCCGACCGCTCTCAAGGCTGGAAGCACGGGTCGTGATGGAACCGGACACGTTGTCGGTACCCGTGCCCGGCTCCCGCGGCAGCAGGTTCTATGTCCTGCTGCCGCACTGTCTTCGGCAGACGGCGGGAATCCATGCTAACAGAGCCAGCACAGACAGCCGATTCCGCGTATAAGGCTCCTATGAAGATTCTTCTCGTAGAAGATGATCGGGAGGCCGCGGAGTATCTCCAGAAGGCATTCGCCGAGGCAGGCCATACTGCCCATGTCGCTGCCGATGGCGAAAGCGGGTTCCTGCTCGCCGACAGCGGCGACTATGATGTGCTCGTGGTCGACCGCATGCTGCCGAGGCGCGACGGCCTCTCGCTGATTGCCGGCTTGCGCTCACGCGGCAACACTACGCCTGCACTGATCCTCTCGGCCCTCGGTGCGGTAGACGACCGCGTGACCGGTTTGAGGGCGGGCGGCGATGACTATCTTACCAAGCCTTATGCTTTCTCCGAGCTGCTTGCTCGCGTCGAGGTGCTCAACCGCCGGGCCAGCGCCAAGGAGGTCGAGACCGTCTACCGTGTCGGCGATCTCGAACTCGACCGCCTGTCGCATGTGGTAAGGCGTGGAGGCCGAGAAATCGTGCTGCAGCCGCGCGAGTTCCGCCTGCTGGAATATCTGATGCGCCACGCCGGGCAGGTGGTCACGCGCACGATGCTCCTCGAAAATGTGTGGGACTATCACTTCGATCCGCAGACCAATGTCATCGACGTGCATGTCTCGCGCCTGCGCGCCAAGATCGAGAAGGGTTTCGACGGCCCGGTCCTGCATACGGTGCGCGGTGCGGGCTACATGCTCAAGGCCGGGTGAGACTTGCAGCGTAGGCTTTCGGCCATCCTGAAGACGACGGCCGCGCGGCTCTCCGCGCTCTACCTCCTTCTCTTTGCGGTCTGCGCCGTGGTGCTCGTCATCTACATGACGTCCTTGTCCGTGCGCATGCTGACCGCGCAGACGATGGATACCATCAACGAGGAGGTGCAGGACCTTGCCCGCGCATATGAGCGGGGCGGCCTGCCCCTGCTTGCCCGCTACATCGAGCTGCGTTCACGTCAACCCGGCGCAAACCTCTATTTGATCGCCGATTCCGACGGCCGTATCCTGGCCGGCAACGTCCAGAGCCTCGAGCCCGGCGTGCTGGCGACCGATGGTTGGACGACCCGACCCTTCACCTATACCCGCTATGGCGAGACCGCTGGGCGCGGTGGGCTGCTGCAGCGAACGCAGGTTGCGCCCTTGCAATCGCATGCGGCCATTGCCTTGGTGTTCCGGCTGCCCAACCAGATGATAGTGCTGGTCGGTCGTGACCTCGGCGAACCGGAGCGCTTTCGTGTCGTCGTGCGTAATGCGCTGATGGCGGCCTTCGGCATGATGGGACTTGGCGCGCTGGCCATCTGGTTCTTCGTGGGGCGGCGTGCGCTGAAGCGCATCGACGACGTTTCGGCTGCGAGCTTGAGAATCATGGGCGGCGACCTTTCGGGCCGACTGCCGGTTAGCGGTGCAGGCGACGAGTTCGACCGGCTGTCGGAGAACCTCAACGTCATGCTGGCAAGGATAGGGGACCTCAACGAGGGGCTGAAGCAGGTCTCCGACAACATCGCACACGACCTGAAGACGCCATTGACCAGGTTGCGAAACCGCGCCGAAGCAACTCTGAATTCCGCACCGAGCCCCACCGAATATCGCGCGGCGCTCGAGAGCATGATCGCCGAATCCGATCAGCTGATCCGCACCTTCAACGCGATTCTGATGATCTCGCGCCTCGAAGCAGGCTATTCGGCCGAACAGGTCGTCAAAGTCGATCTGGCAGAAGCCGTCCGGGACGTGGCGGAGCTTTACGAGCCGGCGGCCGACGAGGTGGGTGTCACGCTGGAAACGACTATCGATGCTGCGCATATCGTGACAGGAAACCGCGAGCTGATTGGCCAGGCACTCTCCAATATTGTCGACAACGCCATCAAATATTCGGCGGGGGCCAGCGAAAACCCGTTGGTCAAGGTCGCGCTGGCGAGAAGGGGCAACGATGCCGTGCTGTCCGTCAGCGACAATGGCCCTGGCATCCCCGATCCACAGGACCGCGAGCGCGCAACCGAGCGTTTCGTTCGGTTGGAGAAAAGCCGTTCGCAGCCGGGTTCGGGCCTGGGCTTGAGCCTCGCCAAGGCCGTCATGAAATTCCATGGCGGGCGGCTGGACCTTGTCTCCGGCGATCCGGGCCTTACTGTCTCCATGGTGTTCCACGAGGCAAGGGGTGAATCATGAAGCCGGCGAGCGCGGCACGGACCGGAGGGAAACCTGGCTGGTCATGGACGCCGCGTCGGCTCGTTGCGCTCGACAGCGGGCAAGCTGAGGCCGAGGTCGCCGAGATCGTCGGCATTGCTGGCGAAAGTGGCTTGCCGCGGCTAGCCGCCTTGCTCTCGGAAGCTGGGCCGGTGCGCGACTTCCTGGGAGCCGTTTTCGACCTGTCCGATTTTATGCGCGACTACGCACGGCGTCGCCCTGAAGTGCTCGAGCGGCTTCTGGACAGCACCATCCCCGAGCGGCTTTCTCAGATCAACGAGGCAATCGCCGCTGCGGCATTCAGGGAAGGTGTTGGCGAGACAGCGTTGATGGCAGAATTGCGCGCGCTGAAGTCGGAAGCCCATTTCCTGATCGCCCTCGGAGAGCTTGGGGGCGAATCCGATACCGAGGCGACGGTACGCCGGCTCTCCGCGCTGGCTGACGCTTGCGTCGGCGCCGCGGTGAACTTTCTGCTCAGGGACTCCCATGCGCAAGGCAAGCTCGAGCTTGCCGACCCGACGAATCCCTCGAATGGCTCCGGCTGGATCGTGCTCGGCATGGGCAAGCTCGGCGCCCATGAGCTGAACTTCTCCTCGGATATCGACCTGATCCTGTTCTACGATCCCGAAGCACCGGCGATCCTGGATCCGCAGGACGGCACGGAGTTGTTCTCTCGCCTGGCGCGTCGGCTGGTACGCATTCTCCAGGACCGTACCGGCGACGGCTATGTTTTTCGGACAGACCTCAGGCTGAGGCCCGATCCCGGCTCTACGCCTCTGGCAATCCCGGTCGGCGCCGCTCTCCTCTACTATGAGGGGAGGGGCCAGAACTGGGAGCGTGCCGCCATGATCAAGGCGCGACCTGTCGCTGGCGACACTGAAGCAGGCGAAGTCTTCCTTGCCGAGCTCAGGCCCTATGTCTGGCGCAAATACATGGACTACGCGGCAATCGCCGACGTGCATTCGATCAAGCGGCAGATCCATGCGCATAAGGGGCATGGTGAGATCGCGGTCAGGGGCCACAACGTCAAGCTCGGTCGCGGCGGCATCCGCGAGATCGAATTCTTCGTCCAGACCCAGCAACTCATTGCCGGCGGCCGCTTCCCGGATCTGCGTGGCCGCGAGACGGTGGCGATGCTGAGGGCTCTCGCCGCCCATCAGTGGATCACCACCGAGGTCTGCGATGCGCTGATCGAGCAATACTGGTTTCTGCGTCGGGTCGAGCATGCCGTGCAGATGGTCGCCGACGAGCAGACCCATCTGCTGCCCGAGGACGACGAGGGCCTCGCCCGGATTGCGCATATGCTGGGCTTTGCCGATGCGGAGGAGTTCGCCACGGCTTTCCGCAAGTCGCTCAACACGGTCGAGAAGCATTACGCAGCGCTGTTCGAGACGGCGCCGCAGCTCTCCGCCGGGGTCGGTAATCTTGTTTTCACCGGCGATGTCGACGATCCGGACACACTGGAGACGCTGAGGACGCTCGGCTTCAAGCGGCCGAGCGATATCTGTCGCGTTATCCGCGGCTGGCATTTCGGCCGCTATCGCGCGACGCGCTCGGCCGAGGCGCGGGAGCGCCTGACGGAGCTAACCCCGGCGCTGCTCAGGGCCTTCGGCGAGACGCGCCGGGCCGATAAGGCGCTGATCCGCTTCGATGCCTTTCTGCAAGGCCTGCCGGCCGGCGTGCAGCTGTTCTCGTTGCTACAGTCCAACCCTGGACTGCTGAAACTGCTCGCGACCATCATGGGCGCGGCGCCGCGACTCGCCGACATTATCACGCGTCGCCCGCATGTCTTCGACGGCCTGCTCGATCCGGCCTTGTTGTCGGAGCTTCCGGACAAGGCCTATCTGTCCGCCCGGCTGGAGACCTTCCTCGCCTCAGCGGGGAACTATGAGGAAACGCTCGACCAGCTGCGCATCTTCAATGCAGAGCACAAATTCCTGATCGGCGTGCGCCTGCTCACCGGTGGCATCGACGCCACTCGGGCGGGGAGGGCATTTTCGGACCTCGCCGATATCACGATCGGCGCCGCGCTCGATACCGTGACGGACGAGTTCGCGCTGCGGCATGGTCGGGTGCCAGGCGCGAAGGTGGCGATCCTTGGCATGGGCAAGCTCGGCAGCCGCGAGCTGACCGCCGGCTCCGACGTCGACCTGATCCTTCTCTACGATCATGACGAGACGGTCGATGAGTCCGATGGAGCGAAGCGGCTTGCGCCCTCGCATTATTTCGCGCGGCTGACCCAGCGGCTGATCGCGGCCGTCTCGGCGCCGACCGCCGAAGGCGTCCTCTACGAGCTCGATCTCAGGCTGCGGCCCTCTGGCAACAAGGGCCCGGTCGCTACGCATTTCGGGGCCTTCAGCAAATACCAGCGCAGTGACGCCTGGACATGGGAGCATATGGCGCTGACGCGTGCCCGCGTGGTCGCCGGTGATGCAGGGTTCGCGAAGACCATCGCCGCCGAGATCGATGACATACTGGCTCTGCCGCACGAAAGATCGAAGGTCATTGCCGATGCGGTGGAAATGCGCGTGGTGCTGGAGGAGGAGAAGCCGCCGCGTGACTTCTGGGACCTGAAGCTCACGCCCGGCGGCCTGATCGACCTCGAATTCATCGCCCAGGTGGCGATGCTGACAGGCGGTGTCATGCTCGGGTCGCGGTCGACCTCGACCGCCGATGTTCTTGCGCATCTGTCGCCTGACCTTGCTTCCCCGCAGGCGCGGCAGGAGCTTTGCGAAGGCTACGCGCTCTATTCGTCTTTGACGCAGATGATACGGCTCTGCCTGACCGGGCCGTTTGAACGCGAGAGTGTACCGCCGGGGCTCTCGGACCTGCTCATCAGGGCGGCCGACCTGCCGGAATTCTCCGTCCTGGAGGCGCATCTCAAGGAGACGGAGAAAAAGGTGCGGAAGAACTTCGACCTTCTCTTTCGTGCGGAGCGAGGGTGAGGGAAGTGGTCGCCGCGATCGGACGAATCGGAGCGGAGAACCGCCAACCGCGATCTTGCTAAACGAAGCGCGAACTCTTCTCGGCAATCGTCTCGCGCAGTTCTCCCACAAACTCTTCAATCAGTCGCGAGCGAGGGCGGTGCGACGGATATAGGAGCCACATTTCGAAGCCGATTGCTGGGCGGAACGGACGGATCACGATATCAGATGACGGGAATTCGGCCGCGGTGAAAGGGTCGACGATCGAAACGCCGGCGCCAGATGACACAAGACGGCACGCGACGGCCGACAGATTGGTCTCCAGTTGCACACGGCGCGGCACGCCGCGATGGTCGAAGACGCGGCTGACCATCTGTTCGGCGCGATCTTCGCGGCCAAGCCCAATGAATGGCACGTCAGTCAGATCCTCGGGCGTGATGGTGGACTTGGCGGCCACTGGATGTCCCGGCGGCAGGATGCAGACCGCGTTGGCACGCGTCAGCGGCTCGACCTTGACCGACGGGTGATCCATCCGCAGCAGCGAAATACCGAGGTCGATCTGCTGGCTGAGCACCCAATCGGCGATCTTTGCGGAAGTGCGTACATGCACGGTCAGATGAACGTCTGGGCGTTCCAGCGAGAGGCGTGCCACGAGGTCCGGGACCACGCGCAGTCCAAGGCTGGGGAGGCAGCCGAGCCGCACATGCCCCGCCCGCTTCTCGCGCAGATCGTCAGCGAAGCGCTCGATGCGGTCCATGCTGTGGAACACGCGATCGATCTCCTCGAACAGCAATCGCGCCTCCGGTGTGGGTATGACACGCCGCTTGTCGCGCGCGAACAAAGTCAGCTTCGTGGAGTGCTCCAGCTCCATGATCAGCTTGCTGACCGCGGGTTGCGAAATGCGCAACCGTTCGGCGGCCGCCGTGACGCTGCCGGCTTCGATTACCGCCCGGAACGCCTCGATCTGTCGCGGTTTCATGGCCGGCTCACATAAGGTCTGGTTATGAACTCGCTCGCATAATGAATTTGACGGTAATGAGCCAGCAGTATCTGATTTGGTCCGAAATCAGCCCGCCTGCTGCCAGCGCAAATAATCATGCATCACCCGGACACCATCATCACCTCTGAGCACGTCATCTATCATTTCGACGCCTCTATGCAGGGCAAATGGCGGGTAAAGCCGGGCGAACTGGTCGAAATCCGCTGCCCTGACGGCGTGCACGGACAGATCAGGACGGAAACGGATCGCTACCAGGCGGTCGACTACGACCACGTGAATGATGCGGTCGGTCCGATCCATGTCGAGGGTGCCGAACCTGGAGACCGGCTGGTCATCGACATCAAGGACATCCAAATCCCGCAGGACTGGGGATACGTGCTGCTGATTCCGAATTTCGGCCTGCTGCAGAAGAAGATCAAGGAAGCCAAGACCAAGATCGTCGCCATACGTGATGGTCACGTCCATTTTGACGAACTCCGGATCCCGCTTGATCCCTGCATCGGCACGATCGGCGTGGCGCCCGCCGAGGGCCGGTACAACACCGTGATCCCTTTCGACCATGGCGGCAACATGGACACGACAGCGATCCGGGCCGGTGCGCGCGTCCATTTTCCGGTCAACAGGGCCGGCGGACTGATCGCCATGGGCGACGCCAAGGCCGTTATGGGCGACGGCGAGGTCTGCGGAACAGGGGTCGGTGTGCCGATCAATGTCTTCGCCCGATTCGAGATCATCAAAGGTAAGCGCCTGCCGCGCCCCGTGATCGAGACGGCTACCGAATGGCAGTTCGTGGCCAGCGCCGAGACCGTCGAACAAGCCTGCGGCCTCGCCAACGAAGACATGATCGCAGCCATTTCCCGCGTCCGGGGCAGCTGCTGGGAGGAGGCCTACATGCTCAGCAGTCTGGTCGGCGACCTGCGCATCAGCCAGGTAGTCGATCCATTGATGACGGTGCGAATGGCCATAGACAAGAAGTACCTGCCTAGCATCGATTAGAAAGAAAAGAGGGGTCAACAACCATGAGCATCCGCATCCACCTGGCAACTACTACAGCCATCGCCCTTTGTGGCCTGGGCTTTACAGCAGCGACTGCATTTACGCAGGAACCCCGGCAGATGACGATCGCGTGCTATGCCGCCGGCATCCAGGAATATGTCGAGGGCGATATCCTCCCGGCGTTCGAGAAGGAATTCAACGTCAAGGTCTCCTACCTGCCTGGAGTGTCGCTGGCGACCATATCCAAACTCCAGGCGCAAAAGGACAATCCGCAGATCGACGTCGCATGTCTTGACGATGGCCCGCGTGAGCAAGCCAAGGCAATGGGGCTGCTGCAGGCAACCGATCCGTCGAAGATGCCGAATCTCGCCAAGGTTTATGACGTTGCCAAAATGCCCGACAACATCGGCATTGGCTGGGCCATGTTCGGCGTCGGGATCGTATATAATCCGGAGGCTTACAAGAAGGCGAACCTGGAGCCGCCGAAGTCCTGGAACGATCTGGCGCGGCCGGAGCTCAAAGGCCATGTCATCGCTGACACGGTTACGTCGACCTACGGCCTCGACCTGCTGATCATGCTGGCCAAGGCCAATGGCGGGGATCTCGACAACATGGATCCGGGCTTTGCCAAGATGAAGGAAGTCGCCGAAAACGTTCCGACTTTCGATACCACGGCTGACCTCAGCCCATTTTTCCAGCAGGCCGATGCCTGGGCTGGAGTCTGGACGAATGGCGAGGCCAACGGCTATCGGACCAAGACCGGCTTCCCGATGGAATTCGTCTATCCGGCCGAGGGCGCACCTGCGCTTTTCGCCACCGCCAACGTCGTCAAGAACGCACCCAATGCCGATCTCGCCGATGCTTTCCTAAACTATCTGGTGGGCAAGGAGGCGCAACAGGTTGTCGGCGAAAAGATCGGCTTCGGCCCGGTGAACAGCGAAGTTGTCCTGCCGCCGGAAAAGGCCGCCAATGTCACATATGGCGCAGATGCGGCGAAGAGCCTGGTGCAACTCGATTGGGCGATCATCAATGAAAAGCGCGCCGAATGGACGGATCGCTGGAATCGCGAGATCGAGCGCTGAGCTGCTAGGCTGCTTGTCGCGCGGCCCCCTGCAGGCATTGCTCTAAGCTTATCCGTCGGTCGCAATAAGCGGCCGACGGAGCCGCCGCATCGAAATTGTGACGATGAGCTATCTCAACATCCATGATCTAAAAGTCCGCTATGGCGATTTCCACGCGCTAAAGGGCGTGTCCTTCAGCGTAGCGGAGCGCGAGCGCATCTGCTTGCTCGGCCCGTCGGGCTGCGGGAAAACCACCACCTTGCAGGTCGTAGCGGGTTTCGTCACGCCGGAGAGCGGCGAAGTGGGGCTCGCCGGGCGCAGCCTGTTGGGCTTTGCCCCCGAGAAGCGCAACATCGGGATCATGTTCCAGAACTATGCGCTCTTCCCGCATATGACTGTTTTCGAGAACGTGGCGTTCGGGCTGAGAATGCGCAACGTTGCTGCCACAGAAATCAAGCAGCAGGTGACGGCCGCGCTGGAGCGCGTGCAGCTTGCCCATGCAGCGCAGAAGCTGCCGGCCATGCTGTCTGGCGGCGAACAGCAGCGCATCGCATTTGCGCGCGCCGTGGTGATCAAGCCCAATTTGCTGCTGCTTGACGAACCGTTCAGCAATCTCGATGCGAGGCTGCGTCAAGAGATGCGCGCCGAGCTCCTTGAATTGCTGGCGAACCTGCCGATCGCCACGGTCATGGTCACCCATGACCAGGAAGAGGCCATGGCAATAGCCGATCGCATCGTCGTGATGCGATCCGGGCAAATCCAGCAGATCGGCACGCCGAGCGAGATCTATGACACGCCGGCGAGCCTGTTTGCGGCGCGTTTCATAGGCGACAGCAACACGTTTTCAGGGAAAGTGATGTCGATCGACGGAGGCACCGCCGAGATCGACATAGCCGGGGTGGGCCGCATTCGCGCCAAGAACCATGGGCTAGGCATTGGCGCAACGGCCGAAGTTCTAGTTCGACCGCAGCGCGTCCGCCTGGCCCAGGACGATTCCCTGCAACCCTGCCAGAATGTCGTGGCCGCGATCATGGAGCGCGTGCTGTTCTTGGGCCACCGCACCGAGTTTCATGTGCGGCTCTCCAACGGCGCGATGTTTATTGTCTGGACGCAGGACAGCAGCCTTCCCGATATTCAAGCTGGCGCGGCGATAAAGCTCGTGTGGAGCGTGTCTGACGCCTTCGCTTTCCCGACCGAGAACTAGGCTATGCGGGCCGACGCGACATTGCTGAGGAGTTGGCTGGCGCTGGCGCTGGTCCCGTTGGTCTTGTTCGCGATTTTCTATGTCGTGCCTGTTGTCCAGCTTTTCTGGTTGAGCCTTAGCCGCTTCGATCCGGCCGTCGGCATTATTCCGGCGGTCGACCCTGGATATTTTTTCACTTTCCTGACCGATAGTTATTATCTCGGCATTCTCGGCCGCACCGTTGCGATCAGCGTCGCGACGACCATCGCCACCGCCATTCTCGCCTATCCTCTCGCGATATATCTTTTGATCAGCAAGGGTTGGCGGCAGACCGGGCTGCTGATCGTCCTGGTGCTTCCGCTGGTTACCAGCAGCATCGTGGTTTCCTATGGCTGGCTGATCCTGCTCGGACCAAGAGGATTGGTGAACGACGTCGCCATGAATCTCGGACTGACGTCCACGCCACTGCAGCTGATGTACACTGATACAGGCATCGTCATCGGCTTGACGCATGTCCTGCTGGTGTTCATGGCGCTTTCAATTGCGGCCTCCATGCAGGCCATCGACGCCAATCTGTGGAAGGCGGCGCGCAGTCTTGGCGCCACATCCTGGACGACATTTCGAAAAGTAACGTTTCCGCTCACCTTGCCCGGCCTGCGCACAGGGTGTCTGCTTGTATTCTCATTGAGCATGAGTGCCTATGCTACGCCGGTGCTGATCGGCGGGCCGCGTCGCAAGGTGCTATCCTACCTCATCTATCAGCAGAGCTCCGGATTGCTGAATTGGCCGTTTGCCGCAGCCATGGCGGTCATCCTGCTCGCCAGCACGCTCGGGATAGTGGCAGCCGTGCGGCTCTACACACATACGCGCAGGAGCGCGACGCTCCGTCGTGCGGGGGCAGCCTGATGAGTGAGCGTGCGAACAGCGCCAACCGCGCGATTGAGAGGCTCAAGCGAAGCGCGCTCGGCGCTTACGTCCTGCTGCTCTCGGGCTTTCTGGTTGCGCCAATCGTTGCAATCACGCTGGGCTCGCTGACGGCCGGCAATTACGTATCGTTCCCGCCACAGGGGTTGAGCCTGAAATGGTATGCTGCGATTTTCTCGCAGCCGGCCTACCTTCAGGCGCTGCTGCTCAGCCTGGTCATAGCCTGTATTTCGGCGACCGTGGCGATCATGCTTGGCGTTTTGGTGGCGCTTGCTCTGCACCGCTTTCCGACACGCCTCAATATCCTGCTGCAGGCATTCGTGCTGACTCCGGTCATGCTTCCTTCGATCTTTGTCGGGCTGGCTTTTCTCATCGCCTATACGCGGATGGGCTTCGGCGGCACGGCCTTCGGTCTGTTCGCCGCGCATGTGGTTGTGGCGACGCCCTTTGCCGTATCGCTACTGCTGGTTGGCGTCGCTGGCGTCAACCCGGTGCTGGAGATGGCGGCCCGCAGCCTCGGGGCCTCCCCATGGCGAGCGCGCAGGCTGATCACGCTACCGTTGATAGCCTGGAGCATGGCGGCCGGCTGGGGTTTCTCCTTCATGATGTCGTTCGGCAGTCTTGAAATCTCGCTGTTCCTCAACACGCCGAAGGCGGTAACGCTGCCGGTCGCGATCTACACAGCGCTCGAATGGTCGCCTCTTGATCCGATGTTGACCGCCATCTCGTCTGGCCTGGTCATCGTTACGCTGATCGTGCTGCTGCTCCTCGTGCGAACGGTCAAGATCGACCAGATTATGAAGCGGAGCGGCTCGTGAGCGCCTTCTTCGACTTTGCAGTCATCGGCGGCGGGCTTGTCGGCGCCGCTCTCGCCCGCGGAATGGCACGCGAGGGTCTAAGCGTTTGCGTGCTCGATGAAGGCGATGTCGCTTATCGCGCCTCGCGCGGCAACTTCGCGCTGGTGTGGCTGCAGAGCAAGGGCATCAATATGCCCGCCTATGCCAACTGGACGCGCCGATCGGTCGAGCTTTGGCCGGCATATGCGGCGGGGCTGCTAAACGAAACTGGAATAGATGTCTCGCTTCAGCAGGATGGCGGGTTCCACCTCGCACTCTCGGATATCGAGATGGAGCGCCTCATTGCCGTCGCTGAGGGCGTTAATGGCCAGCCTGGGGTCAAACCCTATCCCTATTCTGTTCTCGATGGAGATGAGGTCCGCAGACGACTGCCAGGTGCGGGCCCTGCTATCGTCGGGGGCACTTATTCACCGCTTGATGGCCACGTGAACGCGCTGCGCCTCTACAGGGCAATGCACAAAGCGTTGATTGCCGCAGGAGTAGATTATCGGCCCGGCAGCAGAGTGGCACGCATCAGCCATGCTGGCGGCTTCTCGCTGTCGATCGATGGAGGCGGCGAAGTCAGAGCGAAGCGCATTGTCCTCACCGCCGGGCTCGACAACGCGCGGCTGGCGCCGATGGTGGGTCTCTCGGCCCCGGTCCGCCCGCAGCGCGGCAACATCATCGTCACTGAAAAGGCGGCGCCTTTCCTGAAAATGCCCGTCCAGACCGTCCGCCAGACCGACGAAGGCAGCGTGATGATAGGTGACTCCCAAGAGGAGGCCGGTTTGTCCGAAGACATCAACAGCGGCATCATGGGCGTCATGGCGGATCGTGCCATCCGCATGTTTCCGGCCATCGCGGATCTCAACATCGTGCGCATGTGGGCATGCCTGAGGGTGCTCAGCCCGGATGGCTTTCCAATCTACGACCAGTCAAAGACACATCCGGGAGCCTTTCTCGCCACATGCCATAGCGGCGTGACGCTGGCTGCCGTCCATGCGGCGGTGCTGGCTCCGCATATCGCGCGCGGCACGCTGCCAGAGGAAGCTCAAGCATTTCACGCAGGGAGACTGCATGTTCCGAAGGCTGCCTGAGACCTACCAAGGGTGGGTGTCTCTGACGATCGACGGCGGCGTGTGTGTGGGCCGCGAGGGGGACAGCGTAGCGGCGCTCCTGCTCGAAGCCGGTTATGCAGCATGCCGCAACAGTGCTGTCTCGGGCGAGCCCCGCGGCCCCTATTGCATGATGGGCGTCTGCTTCGAATGCCTGGTCGAAATCGACGGCATTGCCAATCGCCAGGCCTGCCTCGTCCCGATCGCCGAAGGCATGAAGGTTGAGACGGGCGCGGGACGCCGGAAGGTGACCCCGTGAAGCGGCTGGCGAGCGTGGACGACCTGCCGGCAAGCTGCGATCTCGCCATCATCGGCGCGGGTCCTGCTGGTCTTGCCGCAGCCGCGGCTGCCGCTGAATGCGGGCTGCACGTTCTGGTTCTGGACGAGAACCCGGAGCCCGGGGGGCAGATATATCGCGGGCTGGGCGCGGCGCCGGCTTCTCGGCGGCAGATACTGGGCAGAGATTACGAACGCGGCGACTCGCTGCTGTCGGGAATGCTGGGCAGCACGGCTTCCTATCTTTCCGGCGCGACGGTCTGGATGGCGTCCCGCGACCTCGAGATCGGCGTATCGAAAGATGGCATGAGCCGCATCATCGGCGCGCGACGGATCCTGCTTGCCACCGGTGCGCTCGAGCGCCCGTTTCCCATCCTCGGCTGGACTCTGCCTGGCGTCCTGACCGCCGGCGCGGCGCAGGGGCTTCTGAAGAGTTCGGGGATGGTACCGCAGGGGCCTTTCGTGCTGGCCGGCACTGGGCCGCTGCTGTGGCTGCTCGCCTCTCAATTGATCGCGGCCGAGGCGCCGCCGCTCGCCATCCTGGACACGACATTGCTGGCAACGCGCTCCAGCGTCGTCGGCGCGCTGCCCGCATTCCTGGCCTCGCCTTACCTGCTGAAGGGCCTGCGTCTCATGCGGTCTGTTCGCAGGAAAGTGCGCGTCATTGGCGGCGTCACCGAGTTGCGGGCGCTCGGCGAGGGCCATCTGCGCAGCGTTGCCTATCGCGTAGGAAGGGGCAAAACCGAGACGATCAACGTCGAAGGTCTGTTCTTGCATCAGGGTATTGCGCCCAACGTCAACATGGCGAGCGCGGCAGGGTGCGACCTGGCCTGGGACCGTGTCCAGCTGTGCTGGAAACCTGTTACAGATAGCTGGGGGCGCAGTAGCGTGCCCGGTATCTCCATCGCCGGCGACGGCGCCGGCATCAGCGGAGCGGAAGCTGCCGCCGGCTTCGGACGGCTTTGCGGCCTGGATGCTGCCGCGAGGCTCGGCCGGATCAGCGAAGCCGAGCGCGACGAGAGGGCATTGCCCGCACGTCGCGAACTGTCTCGCTACGCCCGCGGCCGCCGCCTCCTCGATTTGATGTTCCAGCCGCCCGACACCTTCCGCCGCGCGTCGCCCGACGCAATAGTGTGCCGCTGCGAGGAGATAACCGGCCGGCAGGTCACCGAAATCGTCGCCGACTTCGGCGAGGTCGGGCCGAACCAGCTCAAATCCTATCTCCGTTGTGGCATGGGACCATGCCAGGGCCGGCTCTGCGGCCTGACTGTCACGGAGATGATTGCTGCCGAGCGCAACGTCTCCCCATCAGAGGTGGGCTACTATCGCCTGCGCTTCCCCATAAAGCCGGTTACCCTGGCAGAAATTGCCACGCTCCCGCACGACGACGACGACGTGCGTGCCGTCGTGCGCGGGTGACATGTGGCTGACGTCATCGTCATTGGCGGTGGCATTCACGGCTGTTCCGCCGCCTTCCATCTTGCGCGGCGTGGCGTCTCGGTCCAGCTCATCGAGAAGGATACGATCGGTCGCCATGCGTCTGGCGTGAATGCCGGCGGCGTGCGTCAGATATTTCGGGCACTTCCCGAGATCCCGCTCAGCATCGCGGCCATGCGCCTGTGGGAGCGCATCGAGGACCTGCTTGACGACGATTGCGGCTTTGTTGCGCAGGGCCATCTGTTCGTTGCAGAAAACGACGCGGAATTGGAACAGCTCAAGGCCCGCCGTGACACGATCGTCGCCGCTGGCTTCGACCATGAGGAGCTGATCGGCGCGAGCGAATTGCGCGGGCTCGTCCCGGCCCTTGCCGGCCACTGTGTCGGCGCCCTGATCTCGCGTCGCGACGGGGCGGCGCTGCCCTTCCACACGGTCCAAGCCTTCCGCCGGCAGATGAGACGACTTGGCGTCGGCGTTGCCGAGGAAACTCGCGTGACCGCACTTCGCCGCACAAGTTCTGTTTGGGCTGTGGAAACTGCCCAAGGCGACCGGTTCGAAGCGCCTGTGGTGGTCAATACGGCAGGCGCCTGGGGGGCGGCGGTCGCCGCCCAGGTCGGTGAGCGCGTGGAGATGCAGGCCGTCGCCCCCATGCTGATGATCAGCGAGCGCGTGGCGCCGTTCCTGTCTCAGGTGATCAGTGCGGCCGTCGCGCCGCTGTCGTTCAAGCAGTTCGCCAACGGCACCGTGCTCATTGGGGGCGGCTACGAGGGGCGTGCTCATCCGGACGTCAATCGCACGGATCTCGACTTCCGGAAGCTTTCACGCAACGCCAAGACCGTCTACGACCTATTCCCGGTGATGCGCGGTGCCCGCATCATACGCGCTTGGGCCGGAATAGAAGGGCGCATGAGCGACGGCATTCCGGTGATCGGCCCGAGTCAGGCTGAAACCGGCCTGTTTCACGCCTTCGGGTTCTCCGCGCATGGTTTCCAGCTCGGCCCCATTGTCGGATCTATCGTCGCCGACTTGATCATCGACGGAACGACCGAACTGCCGATCGATGCTTTCTCCATCCGACGTTTCAACGCGTCCGAGGCCGGAAGTCGGCCCGGCTATTCCGCGGGCATCTGAGCGCGCAGTCTCACGAGATGCATCATGGCTCGAGATGTCACCTTGTCCGATCGACCGACTGTCGCCCCTGCCGATCCGTCCTGGTGGTTCGCCGAAGCCATCGCTGCCGAGAAAGGGGCTGAGCCGGCGGCGGCGTTGAATGGCACGCTCGCAGTCGATGTCGCCATCGTTGGCGGTGGCTATACCGGCCTCTGGACGGCGCTTGCCCTAAAGGAGCGCCGCCCCTCGCTTTCCATTGCCCTCATCGAAGCATCGCTATGCGGCTCGGGTGCCAGCGGCAAGAACGGGGGTAAGGTCCATGGCTACTGGGCTGGACTGGCTGGCATGGCGAAGGCCATCGGGGACGACGCAGCTGTTGCTGTCGCGCGCGCCGGCACGCGGGCGCAGGACGCCATCCGCGCCTTTGCGACGGCACCAGGCCGCGACGTCTGGTGGCGCGACAGCGGCAATCTGCGGATTTCCGCCTCACCCGCGCAGGACCCCAAAGTCAGCCTGATGGTTAATGAGGCACGCCGCCTCGACGAGCCCGACTCGGCACAGCCGCTGAACCCTGCCGAAGTTGCGGCGCGCTGCAGGTCTCCTGTGTTCCGGGCGGGCGTCTTCCTTCCGGAAGGCGCCAATCTGCATCCGGCCCGCATGGCGCGCGCGCTACGCCGCGCCGCGATCGATACCGGCGTGCAGGTGTTCGAGCATACGCCGATGGTGGCGCTCGACAAAGGAAGCCCGAACCGCATCCGCGTGCCGGCCGGCGAGGTCATCGCACGCGAGGTAGTGCTTGCCACCAATGTGGATCTGGCAGCGACACCAGAGGTTCGTCCGCATGTCAGTGTGTTCTCGAGCTACGCCTTGATGACCGAGCCGGCGCCGGAACAAGTCGCCGCTATGAGCTGGACGGGCGACGAGGGGATCGCCGATCTTAGAATGTTCGTCCACTACTTCCGCAAGACGCCCGACGGTCGCGTCCTTATGGGCAGCGGCTCCGGCCCGATCAGCTATGGCGGCGACACGTCCTCGCGGCGCTTGCGCGAGGATTTAGCCAGCGCCGGCCGCGCCGAACGAGGGCTGCGGCGGCTTCTGCCCGGACTTGCATCGGTCAAAGTTGCGAAGAGCTGGGGCGGCGCGATCGACGTGTCCGCCGACCGGCTGCCTTTCTTCCGCACAATCCCGGGAACGCGCATTCACTTTGGCTGCGGCTATTCCGGCCATGGCGTGAACCCGACCTACATGGGCGGGCAGTGCCTGGCATCGCTCGTCCTCGGCGAGCGGGATTTCTGGGGGACACTGCCGCTCTGTACCCGCGACGTGCCGACTCTTCCACCGGAGCCGTTCCGCTTCATTGGCGGCAGCGCGATTCGCCGCGCTATCATCGCTTGCGAGGAAGCCGAGGAACGAGAGCAAAGCCCTTCGACGATTGCACGAGTGACCGCCAGCTTGCCTCGCGTCCTTGGCATGCGCATTGGAACGCGTTGAGAGCCCGCGGCATCAATCCCGGCAGATGCCCAGAAGAACTCGCCGCTTCGCGCGGTATACTTGAGCTCATGCGGACCGCAGAAAAGACCAGCCGAAGCACAACACGTGCCGATGGGGCGTGTGGCCAACAGCTAGCGGCGAAATACAAGGCCGGAACTTCGGCAAATTTGGAGCGTTTGTCCGCTCAGCCGGATTCCAGCTGCCAACGGGAACAGCCAGGCGGATCTTTGTCCGGCAATGGCAATCATCTCCGGGAGGATGTGCCATGCCCAACCAGGAATGCGACGACTTGGAACGTGCGTCGAGAGAACACGCCCCCAACGGAACGCTGTCCCGGCGAGCATTTCTAAGGCTATCTATGACCGGCGCTGCGATCGCCGCTGCAGGTGGCCTTGCTTCCTCCTGCATGACAACCCAGTCTGGAGCGCGCGGCGGCCTAACGCCAAAATTGCTGGCGGGATATCAGACGTCGCCCCGTCAGGGCCAACGCTGCGCCGGATGCGTCCATTTCCTGCGGCCCAACGCCTGCGAAATCGTGGCTGGCGAGATAAGCCCGAACGGTTGGTGCCACTTCTATAACCCGCGGCGCCGCGCCTCCTAGTTAGTGGCTGGCTCTGGGGACGTAATCGCCGCTTGAGCCGTCGAGGAATCGAGGTCCGTGCCGGTATCGGCCTGGAGAACACGGGCCTTCAGAGATTGACGTGGCAATCGACGATCATCTTGTCTTCCTCAGAGCACGCCAAATTCGGTGAAAACCTCGGACAGCTTGCGCCCCGCCATCAGTGCCTCCTTGTTGTGGTTCTCGCCTTTGAGCTTGTCGTAGGCTGCCGTGAGCACCTGATTTTCAATGGCCTGCGGGATGACCACGCAGCCATCTCCGATGTTCAGGCATCGCGCCATCCCATCACACGATCGTCGGCGTGATGCCGCCGTCGACGCGCAGTGCGGCGCCGTTGGTGGCGGCCGAGAGCGGGCTCGCGACATAGGCGACAAGCGCCGCGATCTCCTCTGGCTCGATCATGCGCTGGATCAGCGAGGTCGGTCTCTCCTTCGAAAAGAAAGCGCGTTCGATGTCGGCCGCTGGCGCGTTCGGATCGTCCGACACACTCTTGAGAAAATCGAGGATGCCTTCCGACCGCGTGGTCCCTGGCAGCACCGAATTCACCGTCACACGCGTCCCTTTGGTCGCCGCGGCAAGGCCGCGCGAAATGGCGAGTTGCGCCGTCTTGGTCATACCGTAGTGGATCATGTCTGGTGGTACGATGAGCGCAGAGTCACTGGCGATGAAAATGATCCGGCCCCAGTTGCGCGCGATCATGCCAGGAAAATAGGCGCGCGCGAGCCTGGCCCCGGAAAGCACGTTCACCTCGTAGAATCGGCGCCAGTCCTCGTCGGTGATTTCGACAAACGGCTTGGACTCGTAGATGCCGAGATTGTTCACGAGGACATCGACTGCCGGAACCGCGGCGATCAATGCCGAGGCGCCTTCGGCCGTGGCTGGGTCGGCCAGCACTCCGCGTGCGCCGCTCTTCGCCGCTGCCGCATCGAGCTTTGCCTGGTTCCGCCCGCAAATCACGACCGAGGCGCCTTCGCTTGCAAGCCGCTCGGCGATCGCAAGGCCGATACCCGCTGTTGAGCCCGTGACGAGCACGGTTTTTCCTTTGAGTTGCAGGTCCATGCGTGATCTCCCTTCTTGGTGTTCTGTTGCCGTCGAGGACAGGGCTCCCACCAACCGAAAGAACTCGCCGCTTCGCGCGGTAAATTTGTACGTCGGCGGGCCGCTAGCTGCCGACGGGACCAGCCAGGACGAAATACCTAGCCTTCCGGCACCGCCAGTAGCGGACGTTGCGCGTGCCGCAAAACTCGTTCGGTGGTGCTGCCTCGCAACGCGTCGAGGAATCCTTGGCGGCCAAGCGTCGGCATCACAATCAGCTCGGGATCGAGTTCGCGTGCGAAAGCAACGATCGCCTCAGTGACACTGCCTTCACGAGTGTGGCGTCGCACCCGCCGATCAGATGCGGCATCTACGGAGATCGTAGGCGCGCTATCGGATGTTCCGACATGCAACAAGTGAATGGTTGCATCCGGACAACCGTAAGAATCTGCGACCTCAAACGCCATGGAAATTGCGGCGGCTGGACGAGGCACTCTGTCCACCGGAATCAGTATATTCCGGATCAGGGCTGTCCCTGTGGCCGGATCGACGAACCCCGATGACGATATGGGCAGAAACAAGGTCGGCAAGCGGGCGTGGTTGGCCAGATCGGCCGCGATGGAACCCTTCAGCAGGCGGGCGGCGCCTTCGCGAGCGTGGGTCCCCATCACGATCAGATCGCAGGAGTGGTTCTGAAGCCAGCGCATCACGCCGTTGATCGGGGTGCTATCCTGAATCTCAACCTTCTTGATGCGCACACCAAGCTCGCTGTCGACTGCGCTCTGCGGAGCATCGGAACCGATAAGACCCCAGCGAATGAGGGCGCTGCGCACGCCGGGGAACGAGTGCCAGCTGGCATCCTCATTCTCCGGCAAAGCGTCGGAGTGAAGGATAGAGAACTCGGATTTGGCCCCCACGGCAAGTCGCAAGCCGTGCAAAAACGCGGCTTCGCTGCCCACAGTCAGGTCATTGGGGTGAAGAATGGAACTGATCATCGCGACCTCTATGCGTTAGATAGCAGCCGCACCGCGTACCCCGTGGAAGCCTATCGCAAAGCTTGCCGCTATGCCATCGAGCAGGATGGGCCTGAAACGAGGCAGAGATAATCAGCACCAGCCAGGAGACACAGAAGCCGTCTTGACCGGCAGGTACAGCCTAGCTGGGAACGGGCTTGGCAGTCCGGTCACGGCCAACTAGGCCGCCTTGGCCATCTTCCGGCGCACCGGGATGCGCACCGAAACGATGGTGCCGGCCCCTTCGGTCGATTTGATCTTCAGCGCTCCGCCATGCAGCTCGGCCAGCGAGCGCGAGATGGCAAGCCCAAGGCCGGAACCGGCGTGGCTCTTGGTGAACTGGTTCTGGACCTGCTCGAAAGGCCGGCCGAGCTTGGCGATCTTGTCCTTCGGAATCCCGCAGCCATTGTCCTCGATGCTGATGGTCATGGCGTTTGCGACATGACGCGCTCTCACCGAGATGTGCCCGCCTTCGCCGGTGAACTTCACCGCATTCGAGAGCAGGTTGATGACGATCTGCTTGATCGCGCGCTTGTCTGCGAACAGCGACATGTTCTCGGCAATGTCGGTCTCGACCGTGATCGATTTCTTCGCAGCCTGAAGCGAGACGACGCGCACCGTCTCGGTGATCAGCCGGCCGAGGCTGATCTCCTCGCGCTCCATGCTGAACTGGCCGGCCTCGATCTTCGACATGTCGAGTATGTCGTTGATGACGCCGAGCAGGTAACTGCCGCTCGAATGGATGTCGCGCGCATATTCGAGATAGCGCTCCGAGCCGAGCGGCCCGAATAGTCCGGATTCCATGACCTCGGAGAAGCCGATGATGGCGTTGAGGGGGGTCCTGAGCTCGTGCGACATATTGGCGAGGAACTCGGATTTGGCGCGGCTCGCCGCCTCCGCGCGCTCGGTCTCACGCATGTATTTCTTGTTGAGGTCGACAAGTTCGCGCGTCTTCTCGGCTTCGGCCTTGCGGGCCACGCTGAGGTCGTGGATCGTCGCCATCAACCGCCGCTCGCTCTCGACGAGCTTCTCCTGGTTGAGCTTGAGCTGCGTGATATCGGTGCCGATCGAGACCGTGCCGCTATCGCGCATCTTGAGCTCGGTGACCTGCAGCCAGCGGCCATCGGCAAGCTGACGCTCGTAGGTGGCGGCGCCCCGCGGGCCGTTGGCGCTGGCGAGCCGGCGCTCCGAAATCAACGGCTTCATGCGCGCCTCGATTACCTCGCGCTCTGCTCCGGGCGCCACGTCGCGTTCGGAAAGCCCGTGGTCCTGCTGGAACTTGGTGTTGCACATGACGAGCCGGTTGGCCGCATCCCAGAGCACGAAGGACTCCGAGGTGTTCTCGATCGCGGTCCTGAGCCGCATGTCGGCGGCTTCCGAGCGCAACGCCAGATGCCGTTGCTCGGTGACGTCGACGGCAATGCCGATCAGCTGGATTTCCGCCGCCTCGGGATCGATCACATGGGCGCGAACCCGCATCCAGACCCATTGGCCCGAAGCGTGACGCATTCTGAACACCTGATCGATGAGGTCGATCTCGCGCGAGACGATCTTGTTCGCGAGGTCGAACAGGTCGCCGTCTTGATCGTGAATGATGTCGGCGACCTCGCCGAATGACAGCATGCGGTCGGCCGGCTCGTAGCCGAGCATGTCGTACATGGAGCGGGACCAGTACATCTTGCCACGCACCATGTCCCAGTCCCAGAGGCCGCAGCGGCCGCGCGCAAGGGCCAGGTCGATCCGCTGGTGCGCGTCGAGATAGATGCGGTCGGCGGCCTGGGCCCGAGCGGCTTGTGCGAAATAGGCGTAGAGGACGACGAGCAGGATGGAGGCCGTCAGCACGAACAACGTGACATTGAGCGACATCGCGCGCCGCCAGTCGAAGAACACGTCCGCTTGCGGGATCAGCGCGGCAGCGGCTGCATTGCGCTTGCCGCTGAGGTCGATGGCTGCGTACCAGTCCTGGCCATCGAGCGTGACCTGCATGACGCCGGCCCGCTCGCCGAACATGAATAGGGGCTGGCCAGAGGTGAACAGCTCATCGAGATGCTTGCCTTGCCAGGCCGCGCCAGCCTGCGAGACGGCGACGACTTTGAAGTCCCCGTCGGTAATTGCCAGCACGAAGCCGTTGCCGAAGGCGCCGTCCTCGGCCGTGCGATCGAGGATGTGCCGCCCGGTCGCCTCGTCGGTGACCGTTCCCGTAGGGGTGAGCATGACGGCGTTGATGAGCTCGCCAGCCGACAGCGCCAACATCGCCTTGGCGTTGCGCTCGATGTCGTCGCGCCAGTTGATCAGCGAGAGGAAACGAACCGCCGCAACGACGACAAGGAAGAGGACGATGAGGGTTGGAATCGAGCGTCGTAACCATGGCTCTGCAGCCAGCATCCGGCGATAGGCCGGCTCTGCGACGATGCGCGCATTGCCGCGCGGGCCGGCCTCTTGCCTCTGCCGCCTGCGCGCAAAAATCGACCCACCGGGCGCGCTCCACGCGTCCGCATTCGCCATGCCTATGGCTCTCCTGAGCTTCATGTCCCCTTGGCGATCCGGCAACGCCGCACAGCCGAATCGCTAGTAAAGAATCACTCGCGATTCGCCTTGTCCAGGGGGCGATGGTTAAAATTTGAAGAATGTGCCCTGCAGGGGCCGTGCGCTTTGCTTTTGCCGCATGATCCTGTCCGAAAAGTCTGCAACTTTTGCCGCGCTGACCTTCGGTTCGGGATCAAGCTCTTACGCCAGCGTGCGCTCGACGATGTCGCGCAGGTCCGCCGAGAGGTTCGGCTCGGCAGCGAGCCTGAGCAACGCCTCGCGCGCCTTCTTCTGCCGCACCGGTTCAAGCGAGCGCCAGGAGCGCAGCCCAGTCGCAAGCCGCGCCGAGACCTGCGGGTTCCGTTTTTCGATCTCCAGCACGGTGTCCGCAAAGAGCATGTAGCCCCCGCCGTCAGGCCGGTGAAAGCCGGTCTGATTGGCCGTCGAGAAGGTACCGATCACCGAGCGCACGCGGTTCGGATTCGAGATCGAGAAGGCCGGATGGCGCATGAGCGCGCGAACGCGTTCCACGGATTGTGGGCCGGGAATGGCCGCCTGGATCTGGAACCATTTGTCGAGCACCAGCGGATCGGACCGGTAGCGCGCCTCGAAGCAGGCGAGCGCTTCCTCGGCTTGCCCCTTGGCGGCATGCCGGTGCGCAAGGATCGTAAGAGCGGCTGCACGGTCGGTCATGTTGTTCGCGGCCGCGAACTGCTTGGCCGCCCGGGTCGGGTCACTGGTGCTGAGAAAATCGAGCAGCGCGTTGCGCAGCGCTCGTCGCCCGGCGCTCGCCGCGTCCGGACTGAAGGTGTTGCCGCCGCTGAACTCGGCAAACAGCCGTTCGAACAGGCTGGCATTGGCCTTCGCTATCGCTCTGGAGAGCGCCTCGCGCGCCGCAAAGATGGCGTCCGGGTCGATGTTGTTGCCGAGCTCGCGGGCGATATCGGCTTCGCCGGGCAGCGCGAGCGCCAGAGCGCGGAAGGCAGGCTCCAGCGCCTCGTTCGCTGCAATGGCGCCGGCCAGGCCGGTCAGGTCGCTGGAGAATTCCGGCTCCTTGCCGCCACGGATCTGCCGCGAGCCCACCATCAGCGCGTCGGCAAGCAGCGAGTTGAACGCCTGCCAGCGCGAGAAGGGGTCGCTGTCATGGCGGGCCAGGAAGGCGCGCTCGTCCTGCGTCTGCTCGATCGAGAGCGTTATCGGCGCCGAAAAGCCCCGGTTGAGCGAAAGCGCCGGCCGCTCTTTGATATCGCTGAAGCGGACCGTGTGGCGGCGTTTGCGCACGTGTATGATGCCGTTCTCGACAGCCGCGCCGTCGACATGGCCATGATCGATATCCTGGCCGTCCTTGCCGACAAGACCGAAGGCGAGCGGGATATGCATCAGCCGCTTGCGACTTTCCGACGGAGTCGGCGGCACGGACTGCTCGATCTCGAGGAAAAGCTCGGACGCCTCCTTGTTGTAGGACGCGGTGACGGTGAGGTTGGGTGTTCCGGCCTGATGGTACCAGAGGGCGAATTGCGAGAGGTCGCGCCCAGTAACGTCCTCGAACACTTTCAGGAAATCTTCGACGGTGGCCGCGTCGCCGTCATGCCGCTCGAAATAGAGGTCCATCCCCTTGCGGAAGAGCTCGGCGCCTAAAATAGTGCGGATCATACGCACCACTTCCGAGCCCTTCTCGTAGACGGTCGAGGTGTAGAAGTTGTTGATCTCGCGATAGCGCCGCGGCCGTACGGGATGGGCGAGCGGCCCCTGGTCCTCCGGGAACTGGTGGGCGCGCAGCGTGCGCACCTCGGCAATGCGCTTCACCGCGCGCGAGCGCTGGTCGGCTGAGAACTCGTGGTCGCGAAAAACGGTCAGCCCTTCCTTGAGGCAGAGCTGGAACCAATCGCGGCAAGTGATTCTGTTGCCTGTCCAATTATGGAAGTATTCGTGCGCGATCACCGCCTCGATGCCGGCGAAGTCAGTGTCGGTCGCCGTGTCGACGTCGGCCAGCACGTATTTGTCATTGAAGATGTTGAGGCCCTTGTTTTCCATGGCCCCCATGTTGAAGTCGGAGACTGCTACGACATTGAACACGTCGAGGTCGTATTCACGGCCGTATGTCTCCTCGTCCCAGCGCATCGAGCGCTTGAGGGCGTCCATCGCGTAAGCTGCGCGTGACTCCTTGCCATGCTCGACATAGATGCCGAGCTTGACCGTCCTCCCGGAGGCGGTGACAAACTCATCCTCGACCACGCCGAGGTCGCCCGCCACGAGCGCAAAAAGATAGCTGGGCTTGGGGAAGGGGTCGCGCCAGACCGCATAGTGGCGGCCGTCGGCGAGATCGCCGGCCTCGGCCGGGTTGCCGTTCGAGAGCAGCAGTGGCGCTTCCTTGCGGTCGGCTTCGATGCGCACGGTATAGACAGAAAGGACATCAGGCCGGTCGAGGAAATAGGTGATGCGGCGGAAGCCCTCCGCCTCGCATTGCGTGCAGTAGTTGCCGTTGGAGCGGTAAAGTCCCATCAGCGCCTCGTTCTTGGCGGGCGCGAGCTCGGTCTCGATCGTCAGCAGGAAACGGCGGGCGTGAGGCGGCTTGGGGATTGACAGGCTGTCTGGCGTCGCGACGAAAGCGGAAGCGCTTGCAGGCATCCCGTCGATCGCCAGCCCTTTCAACGCCAGCCCGTCGCCGTCGAGCACCAGCGGTGCATCGAGCGGCGCGTCCTCGCGCCTTTCGACCGTGAGCTTTGCGATGACTACGGTCGAGTCGGGTGAAAGCCGAAATGTGAGGTCGGTCTCGGGAATGAGAAAAGAGCTCGGACGATAGTCTTCCAGGCGAAAGACCTGGCCGGTGTCGGTTCGCATTCCGTGCTTGTCCTGATTCCTGCGGCACGCCGAGGGGCGGATTGGCCCAATAATTTGAGGTCGGTGCCCTTTACACGAAACCACCTCTCGACAAAACTGCCCTAAGGCTTATTTCAAGCGCACCTCCCGCTCACAGTTAATTCATCATCACGAGGCTGCCATGACTATCGCCACACCGAAGTTCGGGATGGGGGCATCCGTTTTGCGCGTGGAGGACAAGTCCTTCATAACGGGGAACGGCCGTTACACGGACGACATCGCGCCTGCCGATGTGCTGCATGGCTACGTTTTGCGTTCGCCGATCGCCAAGGGGAGCTTCAAGATCGTCTCGACCGAGGCTGCCAGGAATGCGCCGGGCGTCCGCCTGGTACTGACCGGCGCCGACCTCGCCCATCTCGGTGCGCTCCGCTCCGGTGTCATGCAAGAGCAGCCGGACGGCAGCAAGGCGCCGACGCGCGACATCCCGATCCTGTGCCGCGATCGCGTCCACCATGTCGGCGACGCCGTAGCCTTCATCGTTGCCGATACCCGCGCGCTTGCGCAGGACGCGGCCGAGCTGATCGAGGTCGAATACGAGAGCGAGCCGGCTGCGGTCGACACCGTGACCGCGCTTGGCGAGGATACGCCGCTGGTCTGGCCGGAGCTCGGCTCCAACCGCGCCTTCGCCTACGAGATCGGCGACAGGAAAAAGACCGACGCCGCATTCGCGCAAGCCGCGAAAGTGGTCGGCATCAAATTCGTCAACAACCGGCTCGTATGCAACTATATGGAGCCGCGTTCGGCGATTGGCGAGTGGAACGAGGACGAGGACCGCTACGTCCTGACCAGCGGTTCGCAGGGCGTGCACGGCCTGCGCGATATCATTGCCAAGAAGGTATTCAAAGTCGCGCCGAAGAAGGTGCGCGTGATCACGCCTGATGTCGGCGGCGGCTTCGGTCCGAAGAGCATGGTGTATCGTGAGTATCCGCTGGTGCTGGAGGCTGCAAAACGCCTCGGGCGGCCGGTGAAATGGACCAGCGATCGCAACGAGCATTTTCTCTCCGACGCACAAGGTCGGGACAATTTCGCCGAGGCCGAGATGGCACTCGACGAAGACGGCCGCTTTCTCGCTTTGCGCATCCACGTCCTGGCCAATCTCGGCGCCTACGTCCATCAGTATGGCCCGGCTGTCCCGACCATCGGGGTCAGCATGTCGACGGGTGTCTACGACATTCAGACGCTCTTCGTGGCGGTCGATGGCGTCTATACCAACACCGTTCCGGTGGACGCTTATCGCGGGGCCGGACGCCCGGAAGCGGCTTTCCTGATCGAAAAACTCGTCGACGAGTGCGCCAGGGAGCTAGGGCTGGGTCGCGAAGAAATCCGCCGCCGCAACTTCATTCGCCCAGAGCAGTTCCCTTACCGGACTGCGACCGACCGGCTCTATGACGTCGGCGAGTTCGATGGCCACATGACGCTGGCGCTGGAGCGCGCCGGATGGGCCGATTTCGACCAGCGGCTGAGAGACTCGCAGGCGAGAGGTAAGATCCGGGGCATCGGCATGGCGACCTACATCGAGGCCTGCGCCTTTCCGGGCTCGGAGCCGGCCTATCTCCAGCTCAACGGCGACGGCACGGTGACGCTCTCGATCGGCACACAGACCAATGGGCAGGGACATGCGACCGCCTATGCGCAGTTCATCGCCGAGAAGCTCAATATCGACATCTCGAAGATCACCGTCCATCAGGGCGACACCGACCGGCTGAAGGCGGGCGGCGGCACGGGCGGTTCGCGCTCCATACCGCTCGGCGGCGTCTCCGCAGCCCGCGCAGGTGAGGACCTCGCCGAGAAGATCAAGCGGATCGCCGCCGACGAGCTCGAAGCGTCGGCCGGCGACATCGAGCTCGTCGATGGCACGGCGCGCATTGTCGGCACCGACCGATCCATCACCTTCGCCGACGTCGCCAAGGCAGCCAAGCAGCCACGCGATCTCCAGGGTTTCGGCGAATTCGAGCAGGACGAGTGCACCTATCCGAACGGCACGCATGTCTCGGAGGTCGAGATCGACCCGGAGACCGGCGTTGCCGAGATCGTCGGCTACACGGTCGTGGACGATTTCGGGGTGACCGTGAACCCGATCCTGCTCGCCGGCCAGATCCATGGCGGCGTGGTGCAGGGTATCGGTCAGGCATTGACCGAGAACACCGTCTACGGCGAGGACGGCCAGCTGCTGACTGCAAGCTTCATGGACTATTCGATGCCTCGCGCCGACGCCGTGCCGTTCTTCCATTTCGAGACGCGTAACGTGCCTTCGACGACGAATGCGCTCGGCATCAAAGGCGCGGGCGAGGCGGGAACGATCGGCGCGGCGCCCGCCGTCGTCAATGCAGTCACGGACGCGCTCTACCGAGCCTATGGTATCCGACATATCGATATGCCGGCGACGCCGCTGCGCATCTGGAGTGCCATTCAGCAGGCAAAATCAGGGACCTGACGAAGACATTGGAACCGATGCGTGCGGATCGCGCGTGAGAGGAAATTGATGCGCGCGACTTGCAGAGCATGACAGCGGCTTCCGGTGCAGGGCTCCAGAAGGAGCAACTCGCCAACACGCTGACCGGCATCCTGCTGAAGGTCGCCTCGGTGGCGATCTTTGTGGGTATGTCGTCCTGCATCAAGCTGGCCGGAGACCTGCCGGCGGGCGAGATCGTCTTCTTCCGCTCCTTCTTCGCCGTCATTCCCGTCCTCGCCGTCTTTGCGTGGCGCGGACAACTTCGGAGCGCCCTCGCAACCAGTCATCCGCTCTCCCACATCGCCCGCGGTATGGTAGGTGTCGCTGCGATGGGGCTCAGTTTCTTTGCGCTCACCCGGCTGCCACTCCCGGAAGCGATCACGCTCAATTACGCTCAGCCCTTGCTGGTCGTCGTCTTCAGCGTGATCTGCCTCGGCGAGACGATCCACATCTACCGATGGAGCGCAGTGATCGTGGGCCTGATCGGCGTCTTGATCATCTCCTGGCCGAAGCTCACGCTGTTTTCCACTGGCGCCGGCTTCTCCGATCAGGAGGCGGTGGGCGTTGTCGCCGCGCTCGTCTCCGCCGCTGTTTCTGCGGTTGCCATGATTTTGGTGCGCCGGCTGGTGCGTACCGAAAAGTCGACGACGATCGTACTCTGGTTTTCACTGACTGCGAGCGCGATCGCGCTTCTGACCATACCGTTCGGCTGGAAGCAGCCGACGATCGAGCAGGCTACGCTGCTGATCGCGGCAGGTTTCTGCGGAGGCATCGCGCAGATCCTGATGACGGAGGCTTACCGCCACGCGGAGGCTTCGACTGTCGCGCCGTTCGAATACACCTCGATGATCCTCAGCATCATCTCGGGCTACCTCCTCTTTGCCGACCTCCCGACCATCCATACGCTGATCGGCGGGACGATCGTGGTTGGCGCTGGCCTCTTCATCGTCTGGCGGGAGCGCCAGCTCGGCATCAAGCGGGGAGCCGCGCGCAAGCTGACGCCGCCGGTCTGAATTTAACCAGCGCTCGTCGCGGCCTGCTCCTGCCGAAGCGTTGCGATGAAGCGTTTTGTCCGCTCGCGCCGGGGATTGCCGAAGATCGCGCTCGCCGGTCCGGCCTCCACGACGACGCCGGCCTCCAGGAACATGACCTCGTTGGCGATGTTCGAAGCCAGCCGCAGATCGTGCGTGGCCATCACCATGGTCGTGCCCTCCTTGGCGAGCTGAGCCAGCACTTCGACCACCTCTTCAGCAAGTTCCGGATCGAGCGCCGAAGTCGGCTCGTCGCAAAGCAGCACTTTCGGCGACGGCGCCAGCGCCCGCGCGATCGCGACCCGCTGCTGCTGTCCGCCCGACAATGTCGAGGGCCAGGCATCGGCCTTGGCCGCCAGCCCGACCTTCTCGAGCAGCGCCAATGCCCGCTCGCGCGCCTTCGGGACAGGCCATTTCTGCACCGTGATCAGCCCCTCCATGATGTTCTCGATGGCGGTGCGATGCGGGAAAAGCTGGAAATTCTGGAACACCATGCCCGTCTGCCGCCGCAAGCGCTGGATGTCGCTTGTCGCCACCTTGCCGCCGGGATGGAACTGCAGGACGTCGTCGCCGATGCGTACCGTACCCGAGGTCGGGATCTCGAGCAGGTTTATGCAGCGCAGCAGGGTGCTCTTGCCGCCGCCCGAAGGTCCGATCAGGGCCGTCACGGTACCCTCGGCAATGGTGACGCTCACATCCTTCAGTACCAGATGGTCGCCGAAACGCTTCTCGATATTCTTGAGCTCGATCACGACCGCGCCTCCAGGAAGCCGCCATAGCGCCCGAGCCGCTTCTCCAGCCGCACCTGGAGCGCCGACAGGACCGAACTCAGCGCGAGATAGATGAGCGCCGCCTCGATATAGAGGATCAGCGGCTCGTAAGTGACGGCGACAACGCGCTGGGCAGCCTGGAACAGCTCCGGCACGGTAATGGCGGCAGCAAGCGAAGTATCCTTCACCAGCGAGATGAAGGTGTTGGACAGGGGCGGCACTGCTACCCGCCCGGCTTGCGGCAGGATGGTGCGGCGCATCGCCTGCGACCATGTCATGCCGATCGAATAGGCGGCTTCCCACTGGCCCCTGGGCACCGAGCCGATGACGGCGCGGATGATTTCGGACGTGTAGGCGCCGATGTTGAGGGTGAAGCCGATCAGCGCGGCGGGAAATGCATCGAGCACGATGCCGACCGAAGGCAAACCATAGAAGATCAGGAAGAGCTGCACCAGAAGCGGCGTGCCCCGGATGATCCAGACATAGAAACGCACGATGGCCGCGAGCGGCGCCGGCCCGAAAAGCCTGAGAAGCGCAACGCCGAGGCCAACCAGCAGGCCGAAGGCGAAGGAGAGCACGGTGAGCGGTGCTGTGAACGCGATCGCTGCCCAGAGCAGGGGCCCAAGCGATTCCAGCATGAGTTGCAGCCAATGCGGCACGAGCGGACCTTTCTAAAGCATCGGACCGAAAAGTGCACGTAGCGGTTTTCGGACAAATCCGATGCGTAAAAAAAGAAATAAGCGGCCAGAAGGCCGGAATTCCGGACTGCCGCCATAACAAACGAAAGCGGCGTGCCGGGCAACCGGACGCCGCTTGATGCTTCTGGTCGGCGAGCCTGGGGGCCGGCTCACCTTGCAGGACTGTTACTGCGACACGTCCTGGCCGAAATAGATGTCGGCGATCTTCTGATAGGCGCCGTCCGCCTTGATCTCGTCAAGCGCCTTGTTGATGGCGGCCACCAACTCCGGATCGCCCTTCTTGACGATGACGCCGGAATAGTCGGCGTTCTCCTGCTGGGCCGCAATCTTCACATTGGCGTCGGGCTTGTGCTTCTTGAAATCATAGAAGGACAGGCTGTCGTTGATCGTGGCGTCGGCGCGGCCGTTGAGCACCAGCTGAATCGACTGGTCGAAGCCGTCGGTGCCGACCAGCTCGGCGCCCGAGCTTTCCGCCAGCTTGCCAAAATTCGACGTCAGCGTCTGCGCCGACTTCTTGCCCTTCAGATCCGCGAAGCTCTTGATCTCGTCATTGTCGCCACGCACGATCAGCACTGCCTTGGAGGCGATATAGGGATTGGAGAAATCATATTTGGCCTTGCGCGCTTCGGTAATGCCGACCTGGTTGATGACCGCATCGTAGCGATCGGCGTCGAGGCCCGCGATCAACCCGTCCCAGCGCCCTTCCAGGAACTCGGCCTTGACGCCGAGGCGCTTGGCGATCTCGCGGCCTATTTCGACGTCGAAGCCGGTCAGCGCCCCTGACGCATCGTGATAGGTGAAAGGCGCATAGGTGCCTTCCGTGCCGATTCGGAAGACGCCGGTCTGCTTGATCTTGTCAAGATTTGCGCCGGCATGCGCGCCAGCGAGCGCCAGAACCTGAACGGCGCCGGCGACGACGAGTGACTTGAGCCATTTCATTTTTGCAGCCCCTGTGATGTGGCCGGCAAGGCGCCGGAACCTGTTGAGGTGCCCAAAGATTTGGCAGAACCTCACGGGCGATTTAAGGAATGAAATTTCGAAGGCAATGGCTTTGGAGCATTTTGTTCTCGGCCGGGCGCTCGTTGCAGCATGTCTCCTGAAAGCGGGGTTTCGGGACAAGGGCATGCGTCGAAACAAAGGCTAGCGCGAGGAGGGGCTTAGCCCGTCTTCCGGTACCGATTTCAAGACTACGCCTGTCCTGCCGCCATCTTTTGAAGCGCGAATCGTGTCTGTTCGTCGGCGGGGAAGAAGGATTCGATTGCGAGTTCCGACAGCGTCACGTCGAGCGGCGTGCCGAACACGCTGATCGTGCTGATGAATGACAGCACCAGATCTTTCGCCTTGATGCGTAGCGGGTGCACGATCGCCGTTCCTTCATCGTGGATGGTCCGTAACCGTGTCACTCCCGATGGATATGTGAGCATCTCGGCCTCGAGTTCCTCCAACGCGGGATCGCCGGTCGTCTCGATGAGGCGGCGCAGCCGCGCCAGGAGATGGGCGCGCCATTCGGGGAGGTTGACGATGCGCGGCGCAAGGCCCTTGGGATGCAAGCTGAGCCGCATCACGTTGACAGGCGGGGCGAGCAGCGACGCCTCGGCAATTCCTTCGAGGAGGGGAGCCACCATGCCGTTACCGGCGACCATGTTCCAGTGCCGGTCGACCGCCAGCGCCGGGTTTGGCTCATGTCCCCTGAGCACGCTTTCGACGGCTGCCAGCGCGGGCGCCAGCGACGGATGGTCGAGGGGCCGTTCGCCGAAGTTGGGCGCAAAGCCGGCCGCGACGAGCAGCCGGTTGCGTTGTCGAAGCGGAATGTCCAGCCGCTCGGACAATTTTAGAACCATGTCGCGCGAAGGCTGCGCCCGTCCGCTCTCGATGAAGGAGAGGTGCCGCTGCGAGACTTCCGCCTCGCTCGCGAGGTCGAGCTGGCTCATGCGCCGGCGCGTCCGCCATTCACGGATCAGCACGCCGATTTCGGATCGGGATTGGTTCATGAAGGGAACGATATAGCCGCGCCTGCTGCCTATCCATTACCTGCGAGGTAATGGCTTTTCATGTCGTGGGAGCAGGGGACAGTTTACTTTTTTCCGCTCGCACTAGCCTTGAAGCGGCACAGCGTGTCTACGGAAAAAAGTAAACTGTCCCCGGCACGAACCCGTCAGCCAAGCGCCCTGAGCTTCGCTTTCACCTCCAGGAAATCGCGCCAGGCGAGCCGTTTGTGCGCCGGATTGCGCAGGAGATAGGCGGGATGCAGGGTCGGCATGACCGGGATCTCCTTGCCGGAAGCAGTGCGGTGAACGCGCCAGTTGCCGCGCAGCTTCATGATACCTTCGGGCGTGCCGATGACCACCTTGGCCGAGGGCCCGCCGAGCGAAACGAGAACCTTCGGGTCCGCAAGCTCGATCTGTCGTTCGATGAATGCCCGGCAGATCTCCGTTTCCTGCGGCGTGGGCGTGCGGTTGCCGGGCGGCCGCCAGGGGATGACATTGGCGATGTAGGCGGACGTGCGATCCATGCCGATGGCGGCGAGCATGCGGTCGAGCAGCTGTCCGGAACGACCGACGAAAGGCTTGCCTTCGATGTCTTCGTCCCGTCCCGGCGCCTCGCCGACAAGCATCAGCGGGCCTTCGGGGTTGCCGTCGGAAAAAACGAGCGATTTCGCAGTGTATCGGAGGTTGCAGCCTTCGAACGCGCCCATCGCATCGCGGAGCTCGTCCAGGGTCCTTGCGCGCGCGGCAAGCTCGCGGGCGAGCAGCACTTGGCCTTCGTCCGGCACCGCGGCTGTCGGTTGCTGAGGCCGTGCCGGTTGAGCGGGCCGAGGTTCTTGTGCCTGCGGAACTCGAGCAGGGCCGTCGGCGCGGACAGCCTGGGTGACGACATCTCCCGCCGCAGGGGCCTGACTCGCCTGCGGGCCGGCAACGCCGGTCTTGGCTGCCTGGGTTGCGAATTCGGCAAAGCGGTCGATGGCGACTTCCTCGATCGCCTCATCGACGCCAGCCTCGGCATAGAATTTGAGCAGTTCGCGAAGTTCTACGGTCAACCGATTCTCATCGTTCAAGAAACTGGCGCAATTCTCAGGAAGAGGGGATGTGCGGATCCTGGACGATATAGAACTGGGCGCGCGGGGTGAAGTCCGTTACCAGGAAGCTGAAGGCGGCGCTCTTAAGCGGGTCGACCTTGCCTTCCAGGAACCGCAGTCGGTCATAGGGCTCGAAATCGCGGCTGTACTGCTGGAAGGCATCCGAATGGATGCTTTCTGCATCCATTCGCCGCTGATCGAAGGAAAGCCCATCGCCGAACAGGCTCGGCTGGCCCTTGATCTCCTGCAGCTCGAACTCGAACTCCACCCATGCGAGTCCGCTATTGTTGAGCGTGACGATACGGAAGTAGGTGAAGCCGAAGCCGGAATCGTCGCCGAAAGCGTATGACGGAACGATGCCTTGGGCGCGGATGACCAGTGTGACCGGGCTCGCCGATTGGAGCTCTTCCTGGATCACGACAGGATCGTCGCGAGTACCCTTGCCGCTGATGCCGGTGATCATGAAGCCGCCGAGTTCGTCCGAGAAGGAATAATTGCCGGCAACCCACTTCCTGCCGTCTTCGGCACGAGCCCTTTCAGGGACAATTCCGGTCATGCCGGCGGCGACTGCAATCAGAAGCGCCGATAGAGCATGCCGGAGTGCAAGGCATCGCATCAGCGGAGTATGAGCGAGATTCAAGCCGGCGCAACATGAAAAAGATGGCAGGGCGAAGAATGAAGCCGGCGAAGGTGAACTTGCCCGTTGGCATCGACTTTGTGTCGCATCTGCTGGGGAATTTTGACGCCTTGACCAGATAGGCTATTGCAGGCAACCCGGATACGCGCCAATTCGACCGGCAGGCAGTGGGAGAGATCGGATGAGCGAGACTGAACGCGAAAGCATGGAATTCGACGTGGTGATCGTCGGCGCAGGGCCGGCTGGGCTCGCCGCGGCGATCCGGCTGAAGCAGCTCAATCCCGACCTCTCCGTCGTGGTGCTGGAGAAGGGGTCAGAGGTCGGCGCGCACATCCTCTCGGGCGCCGTCGTCGACCCGATCGGCATCGACCGCCTGCTGCCCGGCTGGCGAGATACGGCTGACCACCCCTTCAAGACGACCGTCACCGACGACCGCTTCCTGCTGCTCACCGAGGCCGGCTCGTTGCGCCTGCCGAACTTCATGATGCCGCCGCTGATGAACAATCACGGCAACTATATTGTCTCGCTCGGCAATGTCTGCCGCTGGCTTGGCAGCCAGGCGGAGGCGCTCGGTGTCGAGATCTATCCCGGCTTTGCCGCCGCGGACCTGGTCTTTGATGCCGAGGGAAGGGTCACCGGCGTGATCACGGGCGACATGGGGGTGGAGCGCGACGGGACGCACGGCCCGGGCTACACGCCGGGCATGGCGCTGATGGGCAAGTATGTGCTGATCGGGGAGGGCGCGCGGGGCTCGCTCGCCAAGAAGCTGATCGCCAGGTTCAGGCTCGACGAAGGCTGCGATCCCCCCAAATTCGGCATCGGGCTCAAGGAGCTCTGGCAAGTGGCGCCGGACAAGCACAAGCCCGGCCTTGTCCAGCATTCCTTCGGCTGGCCGCTCGACGGGTCAACCGGGGGCGGCTCGTTCCTCTATCATCTCGAGGACAATCTGGTGGCCGTCGGCTTCGTAGTCCACCTCAACTACAAGAATCCCTATCTCTCACCTTTCGAGGAGTTTCAGCGCTTCAAGACGCATCCTGCCATCCGCGGCACCTTCGAGGGGGCAAAACGCATCGGATATGGCGCGCGCGCCATCACCGAAGGCGGCTGGCAATCGGTGCCGAAGCTTACGTTCCCCGGCGGCGCGCTGATCGGCTGCTCCGCGGGCTTCGTCAATGTGCCGCGCATCAAGGGCTCCCACAATGCCGTGCTCTCCGGGATGCTCGCAGCCGAGCACGTTGCCGTGGCGATTTCGGCGGGCCGCGCCCATGACGAGCTCAATGGCTACGAGGACGAGTGGCGGAGTTCCGACATCGGCAAGGACCTGAAGAAGGTCAGAAACGTCAAGCCGCTATGGTCGCGCTTCGGCACCGTCGTGGGCGTCGTGCTCGGCGGTTTCGACATGTGGATGAACACGCTGTTCGGCGCTTCGCCGTTCGGCACCATGAAACATGGCAAGCCTGACTACGCATCGCTCGACCCGGCTGAGAAGCATCGGCCTATCGCCTATCCCAAGGCCGATGGGGTGCTGACTTTCGACCGGCTCTCCTCGGTGTTCCTTTCGAACACCAACCATGAAGAGAACCAGCCGGTCCACCTGCAGGTCAAGGATATGGACCTGGAGAAGCGCTCCGAGCACGATGTCTTCGCCGGCCCATCGAGCCGCTACTGCCCGGCCGGGGTTTACGAGTGGGTCGAGGAAGGTGGAGAGCCGAAGTTCGTGATCAACGCGCAGAACTGCGTCCACTGCAAGACCTGCGATATCAAGGACCCCGACCAGAACATCAATTGGGTGCCGCCACAGGGGGGTGAGGGACCGGTCTATATGAACATGTGAACTGTGGGGGGCCGCGGATTAGCAAGGGCCGCATCACTACTCCCAAAGTGCGAAAAACTTGAATCGCGGCCGGGCTTATGATGTCCTCCGGGAAGGAGGACAAAACCCATGCGACCCCCCATCTTCTTCGCAGCCTCCATGGCAACGGTGGCCCTGCTCATTCCGCCGAATGTTGCATCTGCAGCCGTATCGGTGAAGGCCAGGACGGTCACCTACAGTATCAGCGGCAAGAACGGCGCGGCACTTCTCGAAGTAATGGATCGGCGCGGGCCCAAGCACGGCTTCCTCACGCACGCCATTGCCCAGACCGCCTATACCGTGTCCTGGACTATCGACTGGCGGGAAAGGGGCGACAGCTGCCGCATCGCGGATGCTGCCGCCTTGCTCTCGATCACCTACACCTTTCCTCAGGTTTCGGGGCAAATGTCGCCCAACCTGGAAAGGCACTGGGCACGCTTCATGGCGGGCGTGCGAAAGCACGAACAGACACATGGCCGCATCGCTCGCCAGATGGTGAACGAGGCTCAGCGGTCGCTGTCCGGGCTTTTCGACGCTAACGACCCGGGATGCCGAAGGACACAAGCCGAGGTGAAGCAGGTGATCGCCACCGTTTACGCCAAATACGAGGCGCGGCAGCTGGCATTCGACCAGGTCGAGCACGCCCCGGGCGGCAACGTCGAAAGGCTGGTTATGATGCTCAGCCAGGGCTAGGGCCTTCTGACCTAGGTTGGCGCTGCCCCTCACCCTTACCCTCTCCCCGTGAAAAACGGGGAGAGGGGGTTCGAGACGTTGCCGCCCCCTCTTCCCGTCCTTACGGGGAGAGGGTAAGGGTGAGGGTCGGCGCCGGGAGTTGCAGAAGCACTAGCGCACGGCCAGTTTCAGAACACCGACTTGCGCGTTTCGGCAGAGGCTGTCGCGCTCTCCTCATTGTCCTGGGGCAGCTTCCCGCCGCTGAACGCGAATTCGACAAGCACGGGCAAATGGTCCGACCCGACCGCATCCAGTGCTCGAGCAGACAGGATCGAGATGTCTCCCTTGGAGAAGACCTGGTCGATCGGCAGCCCGATATAGGGCCGCAACACGTCGGGCAGGCGGCGGTCGAGCCAGGTCGGCCCGATGCCGGCGACATGGCTGAGCCCTGCATCGGCCTCGACCCGCCGCACAGTGGCGCTCCAGGTCGCTGCGTTGAGGTCACCGGCAAGCAGCGCAGTATTGCCGAGCGCGGCAAGATCGGGCCGGAGTTCTTGGAGCTGCTCCGACTGATGGGATGGCCAGGGCCAGGCGAGATGCAGCGCCGCCACCTGCAAGGAGCGGCCGCCGAAATCGATGTCAGCGAGGGCCAGCGCGCCCTCGTTGAGGCAGCGGCCAGGTGCACCATCGAGGAATGGCCGCCTGGACAGCACGGCGTTGCCACCGATACGGTTCGGCGCATCGCAGACGATCGAATAGGGATACATCGCCGCGATCGCAGCAATTCGCGGCATCCAATCGACCGAGACTTCCTCGAGCGTGATGACGTCCGGTTTGGTCCTGCCGATCAGCGACAGCACCTTCTCCGACGCCTTGTTGTCGAAGCGCAGGTTGAGCTGCAAGAGCCGGTACACCGCGCGCCCGTTCGCTGCGTCGCCGGCTGCCGCGCTCGTAGCGCCGAAGAGTGGAAAGGCCGGCATTGTGGTCCACAACGCCAGCACCCCAAGTGCGACTGCGAGCAGCCCCTGCTTCCAGTAGATCGACGCCAGCAGGATGAGCCCGCAAATTCCGAGCAGCGCTGCCAGATGAGCGCGGAAATGAGCAAATGAGTCGAATGCCGGATGCAAATTGGCCAGCAGCCCAAGCACGAGCGGGATGGAAAGCACCGTCGCGCCTGCAAACACCAGGGTCGCCGCAGTATGCACTATGCCGCTTCGTTCCATAGCGCGTCATTACGCGGCAAATTGCGGCCCATTCAAGGTAGCGCGCGGGGGAACTTTGGGGCACAGCCTACCTATTTCGACTCGCAGCCTTGGCTTAAGTTGCATCGCCGGAGCCGGCAGACTGCCCCAGGGTCCTCACTGAAAGGCTGTTTCCGAAAAGCTTCTGAGCTTGCGCGAATGCAATCGTTCCAGCGGCATTTCGGCCAGCTTCTCGACCGCACGGATGCCGATCGTCAGATGCTGGGCAACCTGGCGTTTATAGAATTCGGTCGCCATGCCGGGCAGCTTCAGTTCGCCATGCAGAGGCTTGTCGGACACGCAAAGCAGCGTTCCGTAGGGCACGCGGAAGCGGAAGCCGTTGGCGGCGATCGTCGCCGACTCCATGTCGAGCGCGATCGCGCGTGACTGCGACAGGCGCTGAACCGGGCCGCGCTGGTCGCGCAGCTCCCAGTTGCGGTTGTCGATGGTCGCCACCGTCCCAGTCCGCATGACGCGCTTGAGGTCATAGCCGGCGAGCCCGGTCACCTCCGCCACTGCGCCTTCAAGCGCGACCTGTACCTCGGCCAGAGCCGGGATCGGCACCCATACCGGCAGGTCGTCGTCCAGCACATGGTCCTCGCGAACATAGGCATGCGCCAGCACATAGTCACCGAGCGCCTGGGTGTTGCGCAGGCCAGCGCAGTGGCCGAGCATGAGCCAGGCATGCGGGCGCAGCACAGCGATGTGGTCGGTGATCGTCTTGGCGTTGGACGGCCCGACGCCGATATTGACCATGGTGATGCCGCCGTGGCCGGGCTTCACCAGATGATAGGCCGGCATCTGCGGCATTCGCGAAGGCGTGGAGCCTTCCTGCGGAGCGACCTCGCCGGCCGGAGTGACGACATTTCCTGGTTCTATGAAAGCGGAGTAGCCGCGACCGCCTTGCGCCATCAGCTCACGCGCATAGACGCAGAACTCGTCGATGTAGAACTGGTAGTTGGTGAAGAGCACGAAATTCTGGAAATGCTTCGGCCTCGTCGCCGTGTAGTGGGAAAGACGGTGCAGCGAATAGTCGATACGCTGCGCCGTGAAGGGCGCAAGCGGCAGCGGATCGCCCGGCACAGGCTCGAAGGTGCCGTTGGCGATATGGTCGTCCGTGCTGTTGAGGTCCGGCACGTCGAACACGTCGCGCAGCGGCCGCTTGATCCGATCGGCAATGGATCCTTCGACATAGACGTCTTCGCCGAAAGCGAAGTGCAGAGGGATCGGTGTCGACGACTCCGAAACGGTGACGGGCACGCCGTGATTGCGGATCAGGAGCCCCAGCTGGTCGATGAGATAGCTCTCGAAGAGGTCCGGCCGGGTGACGGTCGTCGTGTATTGGCCAGGCGCGGGCACATGACCATAGGAGACGCGTGTGTCGATCTGGGCGTAAGTCGTCGTGGTGATGCCAACCTCGGGGTAAAAGGCCCGGTAGCGCACGTTTCCCTGCTTGCCTTCGGCCAGTTCGAGGAAGGACTGCCGCAGGAAATTTGTATTGCGGCCGTAGAGTTCCTTGAGGGCCCCGACCGCCTCGACCGGATCGGTGAAATGCCGGCGCGGGTAGGGATCCGGGCTGACGACCCGTGCAATGGGTGTGGGAAAGATTCGATGTTCCATGACCTATTATAGTGAAGGTATCCGGCAGTTGGGAGAGGCAGACCGGCTTTACAAAGCGATCCAGCCCCTTCTTTCGCCCACTAAACGCGCTGCAGGCTGACGAGCAGCACAAGTCCCATGCCGTTTTTGGCCGGGGCCGGCGCTTCGATCACGACCCGGTTACCGGCATTGACATGGGTCACCAAGGCGATCGGTGCAACCAATAACGCAAACAAGACACCGGCAGGGACAAGCGAGCGGAGTGTTGCGATCGAGCGGATCATTTTCGGTCTCGTTTCAACAAGTCGAGGTTTGGCTATCATCTGGCTGGAACGGCGCAGACCAGGCCGTGGTCGAAAACGCAGGGCACGACGACGCCAATGTTCCACGAACGCGCCGGGCGGCTCGCTTCAGCGACAAGCGATGCGAACGCCATCCCGAAAACTGTGATGAGCAGGCAGACGATCGTGAAGCGGCGGACAAGCATGGCGTTCCCCTCGATTTCGGCTGGGAGGATACGTGTGCCGCGCTGAACCCGTCCTGATGGGCTTGTTCATGCCGCGTTCAAGAACATTAAGATTTTAGGGATCAGGGCTCGCCTTGCGTTCTGGGCACCCATGCCTATCTGGTTGGAGCAATCCGAACCAAGAGGAACAGCCTATGGCCACGGAGCCGATCGAACTGCACTACTGGCCGACCCCGAACGGCTACAAGATCACCATTATGCTGGAGGAACTCGGTGTTCCCTACCGCGTGGAATATGTGAACATAGGTAAGGGAGATCAGTTCGAGCCGTCCTTCCTCAAGATCGCGCCGAACAACCGAATGCCTGCAATTGTCGATCCGGACGGACCGGGCGGCGAGCCGATCTCGATCTTCGAGTCGGGGGCCATCCTGCAATATCTTGGCCGCAAGTACGGCAAGTTCTACCCGACCGACGAACGTACCCGCGTCGAAGTCGAGCAGTGGCTGTTCTGGCAGGTGGGCGGACTTGGTCCAATGGCCGGCCAAGCCCATCATTTCCGGCAATATTCGCCCGAAAAGCTTCAGTACGCCATCGACCGATATACGAATGAGTGCAATCGGCTCTACGGCGTGATGAACAAACGGCTTGGCGATCGCGAATTCCTTGCCGGCGACTATTCCATTGCCGACATGGCCTCCTTCCCATGGGTTCGACCTTACAAGAACCAGGGGCAGGATCTTGACGAATTCCCCAATCTGAAGCGCTGGTTCGACACCATCTCCAAACGGCCCGCCGTCGAGCGCGCCCTGCTGGTCGGCCAGGCGGAGCCCGAAAGAGCCGCCGATCTCGCGACTGACAAGGATGCGCAGAAGGTATTGTTCGGGCAGAGGGCGAGAGCCTGATAGTAAGGGAGTAGAGTAGGGGGAATAGGGCAGTAAGGGGAATAGGGGGCACCACCCTTTGGCCTCCGCTGGCGGAGATCAAGGATTGGTCCACTCCCTTACTCCCCTATTCCCCTACTGCCTTATTGCCCTACAACCTCACCCACGTCTGGCTCCTGCAAATCAGGCCGCCCAGGAGGCAGCCGCTCATCGTGAAGGAGTCTCCTTCGAGCCTTCCCTTGCCTGAATAGGTCTTGCCGTCGGCAGGGTTGGTGATCGAGCCGACGTATGTGCCGTCGCCTCTGGGCGTCATCCTGCCGATCTGCTGCCCGGCATAGCGGCCGTCCTTCAGACTGATGCAGAGGGCCCTGCCGCAATTGGATATGGCAGCCGTGTCGCCAGGCTTCGTCCTCCAACGTCCCACGACCATGTCGGCAGAGAAGGCCGAACCCAAGGTTGACGCCGCGACCAGGACTCCGAGAATTATTGCTCTTGCCATGACTTGCCCTTTTGAGGGGGAACGCGAAGTCAGGCCCACTGTTCCCCGAGTTTTTGAGCCCCAAAAAGGCCGCTGGCCCGTCTCGAAATTGTCCCATGCCCCTGATCCCTAGTCGTCCTGAGCTCTCGACGATCAGGATGTGAGGGGCGCGCTGAGTGCGCGAAGTGGAATATGCGTAGTTTTTGCGTTGCACTCATGGCGGTGCTGATGGCCGCGGGCATGGCGCGCGCGGCACAGCCGATCCAAACCAAGCAGGACGTGCTCGCCTGGATGAACGCATACGATCCGAAGCGCGATTTTGCCCGTGCACCATCGGTCATGAAGAAGGCGAGTAACATCGGCGTGCTGAGCGATCCGGAGGCAGCGGGTATGTATGTAGGCTTCATGGCTGGGATGATCGCCTCCAGACCTGAGAAGGCCGACGCCACGGTCCAAAAACTGCTCGTCATTCGCCCGGCCGATTACTGGGCAATTGTCCGCGCCATCGCCTATTCCGGCCATCCCGACTGGCCGGGGCTCATGACCCGGTTCGCGCCGAAGATGCCGACCCGCGAACTGATGGCGCAGCGTTATCTCGATGGCAAGCTGCCGACGCCGGCCACTCGCGTCACCGAAGAGAAGACATCGTGGAGCGACCGCTTCAATCCCGCCAACTGGTTCTCCGGGAAGGACAAGGAGAAGCAGGTTGCTCTCGACGAGCGTCCGGAGATGCTCGACGTCTACTGGGGCTATTATTTCGCCACCCGAGGTTCCTGGCCCCTCGAACGCATGATCAGGATGCTGCCCTGGGCGGACGAGCGCGACAATGTCGAGAAGCTGACAATTGGCAGCATGGCCAAGTACACGCTCGCGATGAACGCGTCGCGTGACACCAGGGTGCTCGGATTTCTCAAGGGGCTGCGGGTGCAGCAGACGGATGAGAAGACCCTGAAGCAGCTGTCCGAGACGATCGAAGCCGCCGAGACGGCAGAGACCTCGGAGCTGCGCAGGACCGCGCTCGCCCGGATGGAGGACCTCAAGCGCCTGGGCCCAGGCAACAAACGTGATATGGCTTTGTGGGGCAAGATCGGTCAGGGCGTGATCTCTTTGGGATGCGTCGCCGCGGCCGCGACCGGCCAGGCCGCTCTGGGCCTGCCCTGCGTGATTGGAGGCGCGGCCTCCTCGGCGGCGCTGTACTATCTGACGTCGCCCTGAACGCCCGTTTCCTCGAACCTCACGCGATTCTTGGTAAGCAAGGAGTTGATATCAGGGGCCAGAATTTTCCGATCATTTTCGGCGAAGTGTCGGTAAATCCGGCATCCGTATCGTTAATGGTTTCTCGCGTTTACCCATTGTTTTAGCTTTGTTTTCGGCAAATTAAGCAAGCCATTTAACGGCGGATTCAAGGCTCCGCCTCATCCTCCTGAACCATCGGACGGGAGCGTTTCGGGGACAAAGAAACGCCTCTCAGGAGAGTGACAGGGGACGAAAAATGGCACGTTTTGAAATTCTTGAAGCAGGCATCGGCTCGATCGGTTCGAATGCTCAGGCCGACATCCTTTTGGAGCTCGGCATGATGTATGCGACGGGTCGCGACTGCGAGACCGACATTGTCGCCGCGCACAAATGGTTCAACATCGCGGCTATCAAGGGCTCGGCCCGCGCCGCCGAACTGCGCGCGGAGCTTTCGGCGTCGATGACCAAGGCGGAGATCGCCCGGGCGCTCCGCGAAGCGCGCGAATGGATGACGATGCACTGAGAAGTGAGTTCCTTCCGCCGGACGTGCTCCAACACGCTGGCGCAAGGGCATGGCACGGATCGGGCATGGGATGCCTGGGGGACGGTGCCGACAAAAAAGCCGCGACCGGCAGGAACAAAGCCGGCGCGGCTTTCTATTTGCTCATTCATCTCATGGCCTATCTGCGCCAGAGTGACTGGCACTGCCGGACTGCTACGCGGAGATGGCATTGCCGAAGCACGTCGATTATGGAATCGGATGACGTGCTGACCATGGAGGAAACTACAATGAGAATGAAAACAGTTTTGGGCGCGGCGCTGCTGAGCTGGGCGCTCGGCGCGACGGCGGCCCTTGCCGACGACATCACTTTTGCGGTCGTGGGCCCGATGACGGGACAGCTCGCCACAATCGGCGATCAGTTCAAGCACGGGGCCGAAGCCGCGGCCGCCGCGATCAATGCCAAAGGCGGCGTCATGGGCCGCCAGATCAAGCTTGCGATCGAGGACGATCAGTGCGATCCCAAGCAGGCAGTGTCGGTGGCGAACCGCATCGTCGCCAATGGCATCAAGTTCATTGACGGCCATGCCTGCTCGGGCTCGAGCATTCCGGCTTCCGCCGTCTATGCCGAGAGCAACTTTCTGATGATGAGCCCGGCCTCGTCGAACCCGTTGCTCACCGACGATGCGGCCAAGAACGGCTGGACGACGATCATGCGCCTTTACACGCGCGATGATGCGCAGGGCGCCTTCATCGGCCCGTGGATCGCCAAGAAATATGCTGGCAAGAACGTCGTCATCCTGCACGACAAGAGCGCTTACGGACAGGGCGTGGCGGACGCCGTCAAGGCGACGATGAACAAGGACGGCCTGAAAGAGATCCTCTACGAAGGCATCAATGCGGGCGAGAAGGATTATTCCGCGCTCGTGACCAAGCTGAAGGATCTGAAGGCGGACGTCGTTTACTTTGGCGGCTATCACAACGAGGCCGGCCTGATCCTGCGCCAGGCGGCCGAGGCCGGCTTCAAGTTCCAGCTGATCATGCCCGATTCCATCGCCACGCCTGAATTCTGGCAGATTGCCGGTCCCGCAGGCGAGGGCACGCTGTTCGTCTTCCCGGCCGACCCGCAGTCGAAGCCGGAAGCCAAGGAGGCGGTCGAGGCGATCAAGAAGGGCGGCTTCGTGCCGGAAGGCTTCACGCTCTTCACCTATGCCGTGATCCAGGCTTTTGCCCAGGGCATCGAGCGGGCCGGCTCGGACGACCCGGCGGCCGTTGCTGCGGCCTTGAAGAACGGCGAGCCGATCAACACCGTCATCGGGCCGATCACCTTCGACGAAAAGGGCGACATCAAGAACGCCGCCTATGACATCAATGTCTGGCACGACGGCAAATATTCGAAGCTGCAGGAATAGTTGCTTCGTCCGTATCAAGAAATGGCCGGGCATTGTCCCGGCCATTTTTTTTAGATGCAGGCCTCAAGCGTAAGCCAGGCTTGCGACCATAACGCCGAGGAGCACCGCCACTATCCCCGCGAGGAACCATTGGAGGGTGCGCCGGTAGACCGGCTCGCGTTCGTCGGCGATCTGCAGCGAGCGCCAGAGCGCAACGAGCTGGATAAGGATCGCGATAACGATCAGGCCGGCGGCGACCACCGACAGTGAATTCCATGCGCCGGGCGCTTCGAAATTCCAGAAGCGCAGGAAATAGAGCGAAAAGGCAAGCATAACCGTGATCGCGGTGATGACGCCTTGCCTGTAACCGACCGGGAGGCCCGGTGCGGAAGGTGGTTTCTTTTCAGGCGCCCCGTCTTGGCTCACGTCGGGCCCTTTCCAGCCGCAGCCTCGAATCGAACCAGCACCGTGCCGTCCGTCACCTGCGCGCCCTCGATAACGATCTCGGCAACGACCGCGTCATGCGGTGCGGCGATCGCGTGTTCCATCTTCATGGCTTCGAGCACCAGCAGCGGCTGCCCCTTCGCAACGCTCTCTCCCTTGCCGACGCGCACCAACTTGACCAGGCCCGGCATAGGCGCCCGGATCGCCTCATGACCGGCGACTGCCTCGGCGACGCGTTCGAACGGGTTCGGCACGACGAAAGTGCAGCTGCCGGCGGGACTGAAGAGCGTGATGTGCCCGGGCCAGTGCGCCGCACGCAGAGCCTGGTCGAGATCGAAAGAGAATGCCCTGTCATGGCCATCCAGCCTGATTTCAGCCCGGCCGCCGGGCAGGAGCATAGCAGAGGCCGCGAATTCCATCTCGCCATAGCTCAGTTCCACCTTCCGCGCCACCGGATTGAAATGAGAATAGGCTGCGAATCCCGACCACGGATCGTCCGAAATGGGTGCTTCGCTACGGTTGTCCGCGGCGGCAAGAGCGGCGAGCGCGATCGTTTGTTCGTCCGGCGCGGGCGTCCTGGTGAGTTCGTTCTGCTTGCGAGCAATGAGGCCGGTATCGACATCGCCTGCGGCAAAGTCGGGATCCGCCGCGAGCGCCGACAGGAAGGCGAGATTGGTCGTCGAGCCGGCAATTTCGGTTTCGATCAGCGCTTGGCCGAGCGCGGCCAGCGCGGCCGGGCGATCCGGCCCGTGCACCACCAGCTTTGCGATCAGCGGGTCGTAGAAGGGCGAAATCGAATTGCCGGCGCGCACGCCGGTCTCGACCCTCGGCGCTTTGCCTTCCGCCGGGAAGCGCAGGTGATGCAGCGTCCCGGTCGCCGGCAGGAAGCCCTTCGCCGGGTCCTCGGCATAGATGCGCGCCTCGAAAGCGTGGCCGTCGAACCGGATCTCCTCCTGCGCTCTCGGCAGCTTCTCGCCGGCTGCGACACGCAGCTGCCATTCGACGAGGTCGATGCCGGTCACCATCTCCGTTACCGGATGCTCGACCTGGAGGCGCGTGTTCATTTCCATGAACCAGAAGCCGTCGGGCGAAAGTCCTTGCGAACCGTCGACGATGAACTCCACCGTGCCGGCCCCCGAATACTTGATCGCCTGCGCGGCTTTCACCGCGGCGCCCGTCATTGCAGCGCGCATCGCGTCCGTCATGCCTGGGGCAGGGGCCTCCTCGATCACCTTCTGATGGCGCCGCTGCGCCGAGCAGTCGCGCTCGAAAAGATGGACGACGTTGCCGAAATTGTCGCCGAAGACCTGCACCTCGATGTGGCGCGGCTTCTCGACATATTTCTCGACGAGCACGCGGTCGTCGCCGAAGGCTGCTTTCGCCTCGCGCCGAGCCGCGGACAGCGCCTCCGCGAAATCGTCGGGATCGTCCACGCGGCGCATTCCCTTACCACCCCCGCCGGCGCGCGCTTTGATCAGCACGGGATAGCCGATCTCGCGCGCCTTGGTGGCGAGCAGCACCAGCCCCTGGTCTTCGCCGTGATATCCGGGCACGACCGGCACGCCCGCCTTCTCCATCAGCCGCTTGGCGGCGTCCTTCAGCCCCATGGCGCGGATAGAGGCAGCCGAGGGACCGATGAAGACGAGACCTGCCGCAGTCACTTCGTCGACGAAGTCGGGATTTTCCGAGAGGAAGCCGTAGCCGGGATGGATTGCCTCGGCGCCGGTCGCTTTCGCCGCCTCGATGATTTTGTCGCCGCTGAGATAGCTCTCGGCGGCCGGGGCCGGGCCGATATGCACCGCTTCGTCGGCTTGCGTCACATGCAGCGCCTTGGCATCTGCCTCCGAGTAGACGGCGACTGTGGCGATGCCGAGCCGCCGAGTCGTACGAATGACTCGGGCTGCGATCTCGCCGCGATTGGCGATGAGGATCTTGCGGAACATCGAGCCTCCAGCAGCAGGGCGCGGTTTACTTTATTCCGCCCATCCAGACCTGGAAACATCCCTGCCTTTCTGCGGAAAGAAAGTAAACTGCCCCGGCGGAAACCCGAGCGGCAAGCCGATCAGCCGGCCGGCTGCATCAACGCGAATATTGCGCCCTGCGGATCCTGGGCCTGGATGACCCGGCTCCCGCCGGGCACCTCCATTGGGCCCATGAGCACATTGCCGCCGCCCTTCTTGACGCGCTCTGCGGCCGCGTCGATGTCGGGTACGGTGAAGTAGTAGAGCCAGGCCGGCACCGGCACCTGCGGCGGCTTGTTCATCATGCCGCCGATCTGCTGGCCGTCGACCGAGAACAGTTGGTAGATCCCCATGTCTCCCATGTCGTGGCCTTCATCCTTGGTCCATCCGAACTGGCCGGAGTAGAAGTCGATCGCCGCCTGCCAGTCGGTCGTGTAGAGCTCGTGCCACCCAATGGTGCCGGGCGTCCGGGCGGGCAGAGAAGCCTGGTCCGGTCCTTTCGGCGACAGCAGCATGAATATGGCGCCCTGCGGATCGGCAACAACGGCAAAGCGGCCGACTTCTGGTATGTCGGCCGGCTCGCGATGGACCGTGCCGCCGGCCTTGCGAATTGCCTCCGTCGTGGCGTCGGCGTCCCTGGCGTAGATATAGCCGAGCCAGGCGGGCGGTTGGCCCATGGCGCGCGCCTCCTCGGGGATCGTCATCAGCCCGGCAACGCCCCGGTCGCCGACTTTCATGATCACATATGGCATGGCGGCGCCGGGCCACGTTTCCGGCGTCCAGCCCACTGCATCCTTGTAGAAGGCCTCCGCGGCCTTCACATCGCTTGTCATCAGCTCGTACCAGACGAAGTTCGAAGCCATGTCGTGCCTCCCGGGTTGACGTCAGCTCCCTCGCCCGCGTGCATCCTAGGCTTCGCCGGACGGTGGCGCAAAGCTCTCCAGCGCACGTCGATGCAACTCTGCTGACATTTCGTCGAACGCGCAGAAGATCACGCTCTGGGGGAGATCGCTGGCTGCCAGGAAGCCGAAGACGGAGCGGACGGCGACTTCTGCCGCCTCGCCCTTCGGATAGCCGTAGACGCCAGTCGAGATCGCCGGGAAGGCGATCGTCCGGCAGTCATGCTCGGCGGCGAGCTCCAGCGAGCGGCGGTAGCAGGACGCGAGCCGCTCCGCCTCGTCGCGGTTGCCGCCGCGCCAGACCGGCCCGACCGTATGGATCACATGGCGAGTGGGCAGGCGATAGGCCTTGGTGATCTTGGCATCACCCGTGTCGCAGCCGCCGAGCATGCGGCATTCCTCGACGAGTTCCGGGCCGGCGGCGCGGTGGATCGCGCCATCTACCCCGCCGCCGCCGAGCAGCGTGGCGTTGGCGGCATTGACGATGGCATCGACGTCGAGCGTCGTGATGTCGGCGACGATGACGCTCATGCGGTATGCCTCTGGAGTCATGGCGTCTCCGTCACGTCGTCCGATGCCTGTCTGGCCCGGGATCGCCTCCAGCGGCGGCGACGGCCAGCCTTCCCATGTAATGGATCCAGCCTTCCTCATGGCTGGCGCAGGTCTCGGCGTCGGGCAGGCCGCTATGGGTGAGGCGCAGCAGCGTCCCGCCTGCCTCCTCGATCAGGTCGATCTCGATCAGGCTCGATCCCGGCGGCATCTCTTTGCGCCCGTCCTTGCCATCCATTTGATCCCAGCCGAAAGTATAGGCGAGGCGGTGGACGGGAATGACCTCGATGAATCGCCCTCGGGCGATGTCCTTGCCGCTGACGTTGACGAGGTAGAGGCCGCCGGCATGTGGTTCCACATCCGCCTCGGTGCCCATCCAGCGCAGGATCTTCTCAGGGTCTGTGAGAAAAGCGAACACGGTCGCGGGCGGCGCCGCGATCTGGACCTCGCGTCGGACCACCAGAGGTTCGGCCATGGGAAGCTCCTTCGGCAAAGGCTGTGCAGTTTGACCCGGCTCGGGCGTTTAACCGCCATGCTTCATTGCAAGCGAAATCGTATCCTCATGCAAGAAAATCCTCCGTGACTGCGGCACATACATGACAAAGCGCTGTCCGTTGCTGCATCATTGGCTATATGCGACTACCTTCAACGCTTGCCTGGCTGGTCGACACCGCCGGTGCCATCGCCCCGCCCGACGACTTCCTGGCGATGCTCGGCGCCCGTCTGATTGCCGACGGAATGCCGCTCGTCGGCGGCTCGCTGACGCTGGCACCCCCGCATCCGATCATCGCCCGCCGCACCTGGCTGTGGCGGGCCCAGAACGGACAGGTGATCGAGTCGCTTGGCTTTGGGGTGGGTCTCCCCGGGGCCGCCGATGCGGGCAAGCCAGGCAGTGACTGGCTGAGAGGGATTGGCGCGGAGGCAGTCAATGAACATGTCGCCGGTACGGCGGAAAGCGGCCGGCTATCGGAGACCCCCCTCCTGTCGTGGGGGCTTTCGCGCTCCCTTACCGCCGCCGAAGCCGAGCTCCTCAGTGAGACAGCGCGTTTCGCCGTGGCCCCGCTCGCCGCCTTGGGTACGCGACTGACGCTCACGGACCTGCTTCAATCCTATCTCGGCCAGCGCAGCGCATCCCAGGTTCTGGCCGGGAGGTCGCGTCGCGGGGCCGGCGAGACGATCCGCGCGGTGCTAGTCTACGGCGATCTGCGAGGTTTCACCGCTCTCTCCGAAAGCCTGGCTCCGGAAGCGGTGATCGCCGCGCTCGATGGCTGGTTCGATCGCGTCGCCGGCGCCGTTCACGCCTTCGGCGGCGAGGTGCTGAAATTCATCGGCGACGGCGTGCTCGCGATCTTTCCGATCACGGACCAGCCACCCTCTGTCGCCTGCGAGGCCGCGCTCAGTGCCGTCGCCGCCGCCAGGGCCGGCATGGACCACCTCGACGAGGCGCGCAGCCGGGAAGGTTCGCCGCCGCTCCCCTTCGGGCTCGCGCTCCATCTCGGCGATGTGTTCTGGGGCAATATCGGCACCGCCGACCGGCTGGACTTCACCGCGATCGGCCCTGCCGTGAACCTGGTCAGCCGGCTCGAAGGCCTCTGCAAGCCGCTCGACCGCAGCGTGTTGATCTCGGGTGCGGTGGCGTCCGAAACGAAGGCGCCTCTGGTTCCGCTGGGTGAGCATATGCTGCGCGGCATCGCCGAGCCCTGTGCCGTGTTCACGCTGCCGGAGGATTGAGGGTAGGTCGTGCGGCACGCGAGAAGAGCGCTGGCCTGTTTCCAGCACCGGCAGGCTTGCTAATCGGCAATTTCTCATGCTGGAGTTGCCATCGGCCCGAGTCGGCGCCTGCCGGCCGCGCCTCAAGCGCTCTATTCCCAGCCTGAGAAAGCCTCCCGAGCTTGCACAGCGGTATTTTCCTGGCCCTTGCTGCCTACGCGATCTATGCGTGGGGTGACGGCATTATCAAAGCGCTCGGCGGCCATCTCTCGGTCTTCGAGATCGGCTTCTTCAACACGCTGTTCGCCTCCGTTTTCCTCTTTTTCCTGAAGCCGGATGGGGAGAAATGGCGGCATTTCTGGGTCATGCAGCGGCCTTGGGCCGTGCAAGCGCGCGCGGCTTCCGGGCTCGCCGCCGGCGTGCTCGGCGTCTTCGCCTTCACCACGATCCCGCTGGCGGAAACCTATGCGCTGATGTTCCTCGCACCACTGTTCGTCACGCTGCTCTCGATCATCGTCTTGAAGGAGAAGGTCGGGCCCTGGCGCTGGCTGGCGGTTGCGATGGGCTTCGCCGGCGTGCTGCTCGTGGTCCGGCCGGGCTTCCGCGCGCTGGAGCCGGGCCATTTCGCGGCTATCGTCGTCGCCTTCCTCGGCGCGACGACGATCATCCTGATGCGTTCGCTCGCCGGCGAGAGGCAGACATCCATGCTCGCCACATTGGTTGGATACAGCCTGGTCTTCAACGGCGTTGCCGCGGCCGCGACCTCTTCCTTCACGATGCCCAGCCCGAAGCTCCTCGCATTACTGGTGCTCACCGGCGCGTGCACGGCCGCCGGCCACCGGCTGCAACTGCTTGCGACCCGGATCACCCCCGCCAACCAGATTGCGCCGACGCACTATTCGCAGATGGCCTGGGCGGTGGTGATCGGAGCCGTGTTCTTCGCCGAATATCCGGACTGGATCAGCCTGGTCGGTCTCGCGGTCATCGGCGGCGCGGGCATGCTCACGCTGGTGCGCGAACGGATCAGGCTCGGCACGGTGAGGTGGAATCCGTTCTCGCGGAATCGGCTGTGACGTTGGCTTCGGTTTGCTATCCCTACGATTTCAACACGAACAAGCTGCCTTTGCCGCCGCGCCGCGTCACCTCGCCGACAATTTCCCGCACTGTCCGGTCCGCCGGATTGCCTGGAGTGTTCGGGAAGGGTCGGCGGTCACCGTGTGGCCGTGGCCCGATGCAGCCCGTGACCCAGGTAATGTTCGGCGCCTCGTGAATCAGGATAGCCTGCTGCTGCGCGGAGGCTCCGCCTATCACGCGAAGGCAGAGACCGTCATGTCCCGGGCGGAGCGTTTTCACCACGCTGTTGCGCTCGGGGTGTAAACCATACGGTTGCTCACGACTGACCATCCGCACATAGCCGAAGTCCCACTTGTTTACCCGCCCATCGTCGGTGCGGTAGCGTTCAATGGTGGTGTATCGCCGCGTCTCTGCAATGGTTCCCTTCACCGCCACATAGATCGTCCGGTGGTTTATGGTGAGTTCTATCTCCTCCTCGTCGTCACGGAGCTCGTCGCCAATCTGCCGATCGAAATGCGCGATGCGGATCGGCCCGCCGATGAGCATCAACATCGTGCCCCACAGGCCGCTAAAGCGCACTCGGTTCGCTGGCATCGTGAGGGGACGGCCGGCGGAGCGGTAGAGCGCGCCGCGCTCCGCGTCAGTGAGACCGTCGACTTCGTCGTTGTTGTAACCATCGGGGCCGACGCCCCGTTCGTAGATGAACTCGTCCTTCGGCCAGCGGGTGAGAAGAAGTGTGACGGTCTCCAAGGGATACTCCGGGCTGTGGCATCGGAAGCTTCGGCTGGCGCACCACCAGCCGTGCTGACCGTCAAGGCGCCAGCCGTATCGCAAGCCGCGTGTAAGCGCGGCGACTGCCGCGTCCATAGGCGTTCGAACAATGGGTTGGATGCTCGACGTCGCCGGAGGAGGAACTATCGAGGCTGTGTTTCCGGACTATGCTGCTCACATCCTGAAAATGCCGAACTTTGTTTCAGGGACGGGCGCATTGAGCGCGGCGGAGAGCGACAGCGCCAGCACCTCACGGCTTTTTGCCGGGTCGATGATGCCGTCGTCCCAGAGGCGGGCGGAGGAATAGAGAGGGTGACCCTCGCGTTCGTATTTTTCGAGAATCGGCGCGCGGAACTCTGCCTCCTCTGCCGCCGACCATGTGCCGCCCTTGCGCTCGATCCCTTCGCGCTTCACCATGGCGAGCACGGTGGCGGCTTGCTCGCCGCCCATCACCGAGATGCGGGCGTTCGGCCACATCCAGAGGAACCGGGGCGAATAGGCGCGCCCGCACATGCCGTAATTGCCGGCGCCGAACGAGCCGCCGATGATCATCGTCACCTTCGGAACACGCGCGGTAGCGACCGCGGTCACCAGCTTGGCGCCGTCCTTGGCGATGCCGCCAGCCTCATATTTGCGGCCGACCATGAAGCCGGTGATGTTCTGCAGGAAGACGAGCGGGATCTTGCGCTGGCAGCAGAGCTCGATGAAATGCGCCCCCTTGAGCGCGCTCTGCGAGAAGAGCACCCCATTGTTGGCGAGTATGCCGACTGGGATCCCGTGGATATGGGCGAAGCCGGTGACGAGCGTGACACCGTAATTGGCCTTGAACTCGTCGAGCTCGGAGCCGTCTACGATGCGTGCGATCACCTCGCGCACGTCATAGGGCTGACGCAGATCCGTCGGGATTATGCCATAGAGCTCGTCCGCCGGATGGAGCGGCTCGCGCGGCTTCTGTAAGGCGACGCTTACGGATTTCACCCGGTTCAGGTTCTTCACGATGCGGCGCACGATGGCGAGCGCATGCTCGTCGTTCTCGGCATAGTGGTCGGCCACGCCGGATTCACGCGTATGTACCTCCGCGCCGCCAAGCTCCTCGGCGCTCACCTCCTCACCGGTTGCGGCCTTCACCAGCGGAGGGCCGCCGAGGAAGATGGTTGCCTGGTTCTTCACCATGATCGTCTCGTCGGACATTGCCGGCACATAGGCGCCGCCCGCGGTGCACGAGCCCATCACGCAGGCGATCTGCGGGATGCCGGCGGCGGACATGTTGGCCTGGTTGTAGAAGATGCGGCCAAAATGCTCGCGGTCGGGGAACACCTCGTCCTGGTTGGGGAGGTTCGCGCCGCCTGAATCGACCAGATAGATGCAGGGCAAATTGTTCTCGAGCGCGATCTCCTGCGCTCGCAGGTGCTTCTTCACGGTGAGCGGATAGTAGGTACCGCCCTTCACGGTGGCGTCATTGACGACGACCATCACCTCGCGGCCCTCGACGCGGCCGATGCCGGCGATCATGCCGGCCGACGCGATGTCGCCGCCATACATATCCCAGGCTGCGAACTGGCCGATCTCGAGGAAGGGCGAGCCGAAGTCGAGAAGCTGCGCCAGCCGCTCCCGAGGGAGCAGCTTGCCGCGCGAGACATGGCGCTGCCGCGCCTCCTCGGAGCCGCCGCGCTCGACCTGGACGGCCTTGTCGCGGATGTCGGCGACCAGCGCGCGCATCTTTTCGGTGTTGGCGCTGAAGGTCTCGGAGGAGGGGGAGATTTGAGAGTGGATGGGTGGCATTGCTTCACATCTAAAGGGGCTAAATTAATGCCAGCGGCTTCAAACTTTCACCGTTAGCGCTGCCCCTCACCCTTACCCTCTCCCCGCACGCGGGGAGAGGGGGGCGCCGACGTCGGCGCCTCGCCTCCTCGGGAGACGATTGACGGCGACGCTGATGCCCCCCTCTCCCCGTCCTTCACGGGGAGAGGGTAAGGGTGAGGGGCAGCGCCAACGGTCAAAGTCTATCATCGTTCGTGCAAGTTGTTACGGTTTTCACGAAGTAATCACCAGACGTTCGTCGGCGGTAACATTGTTCGGTCCCGAGCCCTACTGCGAGCGGAAAGCCCTCAACTTTCCGCCATGATCTCGCGTCCGATCAGCCAGCGCCGGATCTCGCTCGTTCCCGCGCCGATCTCGTAGAGCTTGGCGTCGCGCAGCAGTCGGCCGGCGGGGTAACCGTTGATGTAGCCGTTGCCGCCGAGCAGCTGGATCGCATCGAGCGTCATCTGCGTGGCGCGTTCCGAGGCGTAGAGGATGCAGCCGGCGGCGTCCTTGCGGGTCGTCTCCCTACGGTCGCAAGCGGCCGCCACCGCATAGACATAGGCGCGGCAGGCACTGAACGTGGTGTACATGTCCGCGAGCTTGCCCTGCACGAGCTGGAAATCGCCGATCGCCTGGCCGAACTGGCGTCTGTCGCGCACATAGGGCGCGACCACGTCGAGGCAGGCAGCCATGATGCCGAGCGGCCCGCCGGCCAGCACCACGCGCTCATAGTCGAGGCCCGACATCAGCACCTCGACGCCGCGGCCGTGCTGGTGCACGACGTTTTCGAACGGCACGTCGACGTCCTCGAACACCAGCTCGCCTGTGTTGGAGCCGCGCATGCCGAGCTTGTCGAGCTTCTGCGCGACCGAAAACCCCTTCATGCCGCGCTCGATGATGAAGGCGGTGATGCCGCGCGAGCCCATGGTCGGCTCGGTCTTGGCGTAGACCAGCAGCGTGCCGGCGTCCGGACCGTTGGTGATCCACATCTTGGAGCCGTTCAGGACATAGCGGTCGTTGCGCATTTCGGCGCGCAGTTTCATCGACACGACGTCGGAGCCGGCGCCTGTTTCGGACATTGCGAGCGCGCCAATCTTCGCCCCGGAGCAGAGGTCCGGCAGATATTTGGCCTTCTGCTCGGGCGTGCCCCAGCGATTGATCTGGTTGATGCACAAATTCGAGTGCGCGCCATAGGAGAGGCCGACGGCTGCCGAGGCTCGGCTGATCTCCTCCATCGCGATCACATGGGCGAGATACCCCATGCCCGAACCGCCAAAGTCGGGATTGGCGGTGATGCCAAGCAGGCCGAGGCTGCCGAGCTCTTGCCAGAGCGGCATCGGGAAGTCGTTCGAACGGTCGATTTCGCCGGCGAGCGGAGCGATCCTCTCGCTCGCGAAGCGGCGCACCATGTCGCGCAGCGCGTCGATATCCTCACCGAGCGCGAAGTTCAGCGTGTTCGTGTACATTGCCTTGCCTTTTGTCGTCCTCGGCCCTGTTGCCGTCATGGCCTGCACCCACCAGCCGCATCGTCATGGTGAGATAGGTCTCGGTCACCTGCTCGACAGAGAGCCTTTCGTCGGGGCGGAACCAGACGATGACGCCGGTGATCATCTGAATGATCGCCATGGCGGTCAGGCCAATGTCATCCACCGCGAGGACACCTTGTTCGGTACCGTCGCGCAAGATCGTCCGCAAAGCCTTCTCATAGGCCGTTCTGAGCTTCAGGATCGCCGACAGCCGGTCGCGAGAAAGGCTGCGCAGCTCCATGTTGGAGACATGCGTCGAGTGACGGCGATCGATATGGAAGCGGATGTGGTTGGCGACATAGGCGGCGAGCCGCGCTACGGGATCGGTCGAGACCGGGCGTGCAGCCTCCCAGGCCGAGATCAGCCCCTCCATGTGTTCGCGCATCAGCGCGAAGAGGAGGTCCTCCTTGGTCGGGAAGTAGCGGTAAAGCGCGGCGGCCTGGACCCCAACCTCATTGGCCAACGCGCGCATCGACACAGCCTCATAGCCGTGCCGCGCCATCAGAACGAGCGCCGCCGAGCGTATCGCAGCTTGGGTCTTCTCGCCGTCGGAGCCTGTCGTTCTTGCCACGCCTGCCTCCCTCGAACAGTAATAAAACAAACGTTCAATTAATTCAACGCACCTTTCCGGGCCGTCGGTAACAGGTCACTCGTCGTGGGACCCTTTGCTTGCGAACGAAAAGGAAACAAGGCTTCATGCCGACATGAACGTTGCGTTTCGTGATTCGGGAACTCAAGCCACCTATCTCGACCGGCTCAATGCCGGCCAGCGCATGGCGGTTGAGCATGGGGGAGGGCGGGTTGCCGGCCCGCTGCTCATCATCGCCGGCGCCGGGTCCGGTAAGACCAATACGCTGGCGCACCGCGTCGCGCATCTCATCGTGAACGGCGCCGACCCGCGCCGCATCCTGCTGATGACCTTCACGCGCCGTGCCGCCGCGGAAATGACGCGGCGCGTCGGGCGTATCGCCGCCGACGTCCTTGGCGACAAGGCGACGGCATTGACGGAAGGCCTCACATGGGCCGGCACGTTCCACTCCGTCGGCGCGCGGCTCCTGCGCGATTATGCGCTGGAGATCGGGCTGGACCCGGCCTTCACCATCCACGACCGTGAGGACTCGGCCGACCTGATGAACCTTTGCCGGCATGAGCTCGGCCTGTCGAAGACCGAAAGCCGGTTCCCGGCCAAGAACACTTGCCTCGCCATCTATTCGCGCGTGGTGAATGCCGAAATGCCGATCGAGGATGTGCTGCGTAAGGCTTTTCCGTGGTGCTTCGAATGGGCGGCGGAATTGAAGGGATTGTTCGCAGCCTACGTTGAAGCTAAGCAGGCGCAGAACGTCCTCGATTACGACGACCTCTTGCTCTATTGGGCGCAGATGGCCGCGGAGCCGGCGCTCGTCGAACATCTCGGCGCGCGGTTCGATCACATCCTGGTCGACGAATACCAGGATACCAATCGCCTGCAGGCCTCGATTCTGATGGCACTCAAGCCGGACGGCGCGGGTATCACGGTCGTCGGTGACGATGCGCAGTCGATCTATTCGTTCCGGTCCGCCGAGGTGCGCAACATCCTCGATTTCCCGAAGCTGTTCCCCGTTGCAGCGGATATCGTCACACTCGACCGCAACTATCGCTCGACCGACACGATCCTGGCTGCGGCCAATGCCGTCATCGCGGAAGCCGAAGAGCGCTTCACCAAGGACCTCTGGACCGAACGGAAATCTTCGGAGAAGCCGCGCCTCGTCACCGTACGCGACGATGCAGGTCAGGCGAACTATGTCTGCGAGGCGGTGCTTGCCGAACGCGAGGCCGGTACGCGGCTCAAGGAGCAGGCGGTGCTGTTCCGTACGTCGCACCACAGCGGTCCGCTCGAAGTCGAACTGACGCGTCGCAACATTCCCTTCGTGAAGTTCGGTGGGCTGAAATTCCTCGATTCTGCGCATGTGAAAGACATGCTGGCCATGCTCCGCTTTGCCGAAAACCCGCGCGACCGCGTCTCGGGTTTTCGAGTCCTGCAGCTCATGCCGGGCGTCGGCCCGTCGACGGCCGGACAAGTGATCGACGCGATGGAGACTTCGCTCGACCCGACGATGGGTCTGGCTGCCGTGCGCGTGCCGCAGCGGGCCGAAGCCGATTGGCCTCGCTTCGTGGCCCTCTTCAAGGACGTGAGGGAGAGATCGGCCGCATGGCCGGCGGATCTCGAACAGGTGAGGCTCTGGTACGAGCCGCATCTGGAGCGCATCCATGAGGATGCCGAGGCGCGCCGCGCCGACCTCATGCAGCTCGAGCAGATCGCCGCGAGCTACCCATCCCGCGAACGCTTCCTTACCGAGCTCACCCTCGATCCGCCTGCGGCGAGCAGCGACCGTGCCGGTCCGCCGCATCGCGACGAGGACTACCTAATCCTCTCGACCATCCATTCTGCCAAAGGGCAGGAATGGAAGAATGTGTTCGTGCTCAATGTGGTCGACGGCTGCATCCCGGCCTGCCTTGGCGCCGGTGAGAAGGAAGACCTCGAGGAAGAGCGGCGGCTCCTCTATGTGGCAATGACGCGGGCGAAGGATTCGCTTCACCTGATGGCGCCCCAGCGTTTCTACGTGCACAACCAGCCGGGGCGCGGCGACCGTCATGTCTATGCGTCGCGGACCCGCTTTATCCCCGACCGCACACTGGATTATTTCGAGCGCTCCGTATGGCCTGCCACCGCCGGCGCAGCGGGCCGGAGCCCGCAACCGGATATCCGGATCGATCTCAAGAGCCGCATGCGAGGGATGTGGCGCTAAGGTGATAGGCGTTGCGCAGGGGACAGTTTACTTTTCCGCTTGCCTAGCTTTCAAGCGCCACGGCCTCTCTGCGGAAAGTAAACGGTCCCCGGCACTTCCCTGGGCCGCCAACCGCCCTCTCGTGGATTCTTCCGGACCAGCCGCGTTTCAGGTAGATCGCTGCCGGCCCGGCCCGAAAGATTCGAGAAATACATGACCTCCTCCCCGTTCCGGTTCTTTGGTGGCAGGAACCTGCTTCTTGCCGCCGCGCTGTTGATGCTGGGCGGCGATTTCCTGTTTGCGCTCAACGACGCGATGGGGAAATGGCTGGTGGCGAGCTTCTCGGTAGGGCAGGTGGTGCTGGTGCGCTCCCTGGGCGCATTCATCGTGCTCGGGCCAATGATCGCGCGCCAGAGCCTGCGCGAGCTGCTGAGACCGGAACGGCCTCTCCTGCAGCTGCTCAGGGTCGTGTTCGTTACGGCTGACACGATGATGTTCTATGCGGCCGTGGTCTATCTGCCGCTCGCCGATGTGATGACGTTCTACATGGCCGGCCCGATCTACGTGGCCGCGCTCTCGCATCTCCTGCTTGGCGAGAAGGTCGGCTGGCGCCGCTGGGTGGCCATCCTTGTCGGCTTCGTCGGCGTCGTCATCGCACTACGTCCGTCATCGGCTTCGCTGTCGCTTGCCTCGCTCTTCGCGCTGGTGGGCAGCCTGAGCTTCGCGCTTGGGATCATTCTCAACCGCAGGCTGCGTGCAACCAGCGACGGAACTCTGGTCACCTGGCAGACGATTGGCGCACTGCTCGGGGGAGCCGTCCTCAGCCTGTCGAGCTGGCACTCGCCAGCGCCGCTCGACTGGTTCGCGATGCTCTTGCTCGGCGTGGTGTCTTGCTGCGCGCATCTCATGATCACGCGAGCGCTGAAGCTCGCTCCGGCTTCGGCGCTTGCGCCGCTGCACTATAGCCTGCTGCTGTGGGCCGTCATCTTCGGCTATATCTTTTTCGCAGACCTGCCTGACCGCCAGATCCTGCTCGGCTCGGCGGTAATCGTGCTCGCCGGCCTGTTCATCTTCCACCGCCAGAAGGTGGTCGATAAGGTGGTCGCGCCCGAGACGGTGATCCGCGATATGCCTTGACTTGCGGGGGGCTGCCGAGCCGGCCTCGTCGGAACATTTTTTCGGGCGCTCAGTTCGGCATCCCGTCGCCACGGCGATGATGACAGAAGGAGATGCCTTATGACGCTGCGCGAGTTGCTGGAGCAGGTGAAGGATCTCCCGCCCGAGACCGTTGTTTGCGCCGCTGAGGTCGACGAGGCCTTCGGCGTCAATATCGACAGCATCGAGTATGTGGACAAGGCGAAGGTGGGCGGGAGCAAGGCCGACGGCACCGAGGCAATCGACCTGAACGACGGCAGTGAACGGGTGCTCGTCATCCGCTGGTGAGAAGGCCCGCGATACTTGGCCGAAAAATGGGTTCCGCGGAAACGACGCTGGTGAGTTCCGCGTGAGCATCCAATTTGATCGGGCACCGCTTTAACGGTTCTCGAACGTGCCCACCAGCTCCGTCTCGGCGAGGATGTGCGGCCGCGCCTTCGTCCAGATATCGTCGATGCTTGCCTTCGGGCCAAGATGCAGGGTCTCGGTGTCGAGCGCGGCAAGCCGGAAATGATAATGATGGACGCCATGCCCTCTCGGAGGTTGCGGTCCGTCGTAATGCGCGTTGCCGAAATCATTGACGCCGTGGCCAAGCGTTTCGGTCTTGGCGCCGGGGGTCGTTCCCTCCGGCAAGTCTGAGCGTTCCCGAGCGATGTCGTATACGCTCCAATGGCGAAAGGTGCCGGACGGAGCGTCGGGATCTTCGACGACGAGCGCGAAGCTTTTGGTCTCCGCCGGAGCATCTTTCCAGCTGAGCGGTGGGGAAACATTTTCGCCTTTGCGAGAGAACTTGCGCGGGATCTCTTCGCCATCGCGGAACGCAGGGCTCTCGAGAGTGAATGCCATGACGGTCTCCTTGATCTGCTGATCGAAAAACCAGACAGGCACGTAACTGTTCCGGAACCTCTGAAAGGAGCTGTGGTTTTGCTACCGAGATGGGGAGGCAGCTATGGCCACGAACAAATCCGAACGGCCGGTCTATTCGGCTGAGGACGTACGCCAGGGCGAGATCATCCTGCGGACGCGGACGCGGCGGATCATCTTCGTCGCCGGATTGGTTGGGCTGGTCGTTCTCGCCCTGGTGATGCAATTTGCCTGAGGTGAAGCGTTACGCAGGCGCGGTCCTTGGTGTAAAACATAAGGGCCGAACCCGGAGCATTCGAATGATGTATCCGATCCGGGAGCGTTAAGATGGCGCGATCTGCCCGAAACGGGAGAATTGTGGCCGAGCATGAGCATCGGCCCGTTACGATCGGTCCGCTACAACTGCCGGCCTTTCTCGATTTACCGGATCATGCGCGCGGCATGGTCATTTTCGCTCATGGGAGCGGTAGTGGCCGCCTGAGCCCGCGCAATAGCTACGTTGCCCTCGCTCTGCGCAATTGCGGGCTTGCGACACTGCTGCTCGATCTGCTTACGCCGGCTGAAGAACTGGACCGGGCAAATGTCTTCGACATCCCCTTGCTCGCCTCGCGGCTGCGCATGGCCAGGGATTGGACCGCGCAAGACCCAAATCTATCGCGGCTGCCGGTCGGCTATTTCGGCGCCAGTACCGGCGCTGGTGCGGCGCTGGTCGCATCCGCTGGCGATGACCGGATTTCAGCAATCGTCTCTCGCGGCGGACGGCCCGACCTTGCCGGCGAGGCCCTGCAGCGTGTCCACGCGCCGACCCTGCTTCTTGTCGGCGGCCTGGACGGGGCCGTTATCGACCTCAACCGCACCGCGCAGAGGCGCATCAGCGGGACTTGCGAACTCGTCATCATTGAAAGTGCTAGCCACCTCTTCGAGGAGTCCGGCACGCTGGATGAGGTCGTGGACCATGCCAGCCGCTGGTTCCTCGATCATTTTGCGACGCGTCAGGGGGCTGCTCCATGAGGATATTCTTTAAGGATCGCAGCGATGCCGGTCGCCAATTGGCGGAGGCATTGCGACGCTTTGCCGGAACCGAGCCGGTGGTGCTTGCCCTGCCACGCGGCGGCGTGCCGGTGGCCTTCGAGGTGGCAAAGATGCTCGCCGCGCCGCTCGATGTTGTGCTGGTGCGGAAGATAGGCGCGCCAGGCCATGAAGAGCTCGCGCTCGGCGCGGTTGTGGACGGCGCCAACCCGGAAACCGTGATCAATGACGAGGTCGTCCGCCTCGCAGTTCCTCCGCCCGGCTACATCGAGGCGGAAACCAAGCGTCAGCTCGATGAGATCGAGCGTCGGCGACAGCTCTATCGTGGCAATGAGCCTCCACCCGACCTGAAAGGGCATACGGCCATCGTCATCGACGATGGCATCGCGACGGGGGCTACCGTCAAGGCGGCACTGAGCGGAATTGCGCGAAGCAAGCCGCAATATCTCGTGCTGGCCGTGCCGGTGGCGCCTCGGGAGACACTCGGTGAGCTTGCGGGTTACTGCAACGAGATCGTGTGTCTCCACTCGCCCGATCCCTTTTATGCGGTCGGCGTCCACTATGTGGACTTCAGCCAGACATCGGACGAGGATGTCATAGGGCTTCTTGCCGAGTCGCGCGCCGGCGCAAGTCCGGGATGATTTCGACTTTAAGGAGAGGCGCCCGTGCGGATCCGTTTGAAGCGCATTTACGAGCCGAAGCAGGATGACGACGGTTTCCGCATCCTGGTCGACAGGCTTTGGCCACGCGGCCTCGACAAGCAGGAGGCCGGCGTTGACCTCTGGCTCAAGGACGTGGCTCCGAGCGCCGAGCTGCGCCGCTGGTTCGGCCACGATCCGAACAAATGGTCCGAGTTCCAGCGCCGCTACAGCGAGGAGCTCCAGCGGAACGAGCCGGCAGTCACCGCTTTGCGGCAGCGCGTCAATGCCGAGGACAAGGTAACGTTGCTCTATGCCGCCAAGGATACCGACCACAACAATGCGATCGTGCTGCGAGATGTTTTGCAAGGATAGTTGACTCAGTCCACTAAATTTCGGAAATTGCCGGACCTCACCCGAGGTATCCGCAATGAGTGATCGAACTGAACTGATTGGCGAAATCCGCCGCTTCAACCGCTTTTACACCCGCACGACCGGCCTTCTCGAAGAGACGCTGACGGCCAGCCCCTACACGCTGACCGAGGCACGCGTGCTTTTCGAACTTGGGCACCGAACGAGCAGGGCTGCCCCGCAATTTGCCGGCGAACAGGAGTTCGCGGCCTCCGCCACTGTCCTCAGCGCAGGCCCGGCGGCTTCGGAGATTGCGGAGGAGTTGCGGCTCGATCCGGCCTATCTCACGCGCATCCTGAGGAAATTCGAAGCGGCCGGCCTGATCGACGTTCGCGCCGATCCAGCAGATGGGCGGCGTCGGATAATTGCTCTGACCGCATCAGGCGAGGCGGAGCTCGGCGAGCTCCAGGCTGCGGCCAACAAGGACGTTGCGCGGCTTATCCAAAGCCTTCCCGACGAAAAGCTCCATGAGCTCAGCCATGCATTGCAGAAGACGGCGGAGCTGCTGGGCGGTCCGGCCAGGGAAAAGCCCCAGCTTATACTGCGGCCGCATCGAGCCGGTGACGTAGGCTGGGTGGTATATCGCCAGGCCGTTCTTTATGCGGAGGAGTATGGCTGGGACCTCACCTACGAGGCGCTGGTTGCCGAGATCGGCGCCAGCTTCATTCGCAATTTCGTGCCCGGCAAGGAATTCTGCTGGATTGCGGAATTGGACGGCGTCCGGGCCGGCGCAGTCTTCCTGGTGCGCAAGAGCGAGGAGGAGGCGCAGCTTCGCCTGCTGCATGTCGAGCGGGAAGCCCGTGGCCTCGGTATCGGCTCCAAGCTCGTCGCACAATGTATGGAGACGGCGCGCCGGGTCGGCTACCGCAAGATGGTGCTGTGGACCAATGACGTGCTTGCCGACGCGCGGCGAATTTATGAGCGCGCCGGTTTCAAGCTCGTCAGCGAAGAGCGGCACCACAGTTTCGGCAAGGATCTGAACGGGCAGTTCTGGGAGCTGGCGCTGTAGGACGGGGTCAGCGCCTAATGCTGAATCCTCGCGGCAGGTCCCCCGGGTCGGCCTCGACCGTGGTCACATCCGCGACGAATGCGGTCCGGGGACCGCGGTTGAGAAGGCCGATCATTGCCGCGACCTTGCCTCTCGATCCGCCGATCAGCGCCGCAACCGAGCCGTCGTCTTCGTTGCGCACCCAGCCGTCGAGGCCAAGCTTTTCGGCCTCGGCCAGAGTCCAGGCGCGGAAGTTCACGCCCTGCACTCGGCCGGTGATCGTCACCTTCAGCGCATAAAGATCGTCTGTCATCGCCTGAGTAAAGGATCGAGCGTCCTGGCAGGTTCCGTCTTCCGGGATTTTCCTGTTCAGTTGCCGCGTGCGACGGCAAGTGCTCCCGGCAGCTCTTCCGCGAAAATATCGAGCTCGTGATCGAGCCCGACGCTCACTCGGATGCAGCGGTCGAGCACGGGCGCCATCGGTTTGCGGATGAAGACATCGCGGGCAATCAGCGCCTGCAGTACCTTGAGCGCGAAGGCGCCGTCGGCGCGGCAGTCGATGGTCACGAAATTGGTGGCGGAGGGTATCGGCACGAGCCCGTTGGCGCGGGCGGTCGCAGAGATCTTGTCGCGGCCCGCCGCGACTTTCTTCTGCACCTCGCCGAGATAGGCCTGGTCGGCGAGCGCGGCGACGCCCGCGATCTGCGCCATCCGGCTCGTGCCGTAGTGATTGCGGATCTTCTCGAAGTCGCTGATCACCTGCCGCTCGCCGACTGCGTAGCCGCAGCGTATCCCGGCCAGTCCATATGCCTTCGAGAATGTTCGCATTCTCAAGATGTTCGGACGCTCCGGATCGAGGGGCGGCAGCGCGGAAGCAGGGCCTGTCTCGCCATAGGCCTCGTCGAGGATGAGCATGGTCGTTTCAGGCAGCGCCGCGGCAAAACGGACGACTTCGTCCGACTCCCACCATGTGCCCATAGGGTTGTCGGGATTGGAGAGATAGACCAGCTTCGCATTCTCGCGCCTGACTGCAGCGAGCAGCCCGTCCAGGCTCTCACGATCGTTTTCGTAAGGCACTGTGACCAGCCTTCCGCCGAAGCCGACCACATGGAAATTGAAGGTCGGGTAGGCGCCGAGCGAGGTCACGACGGCATCACCCGGCTCGACATACATCCTGACCGCCAAATTGAGCAGGCCATCGATCCCTTCGCCGACGATGACATTCTCGAAGGGAACGCGATGATGCTCGGCGACCGCAGCCTTGAGGTCGTGATTGTCCGGATCGCAATATTTCCATTGTTCCGGAGCAGCCGCATTCATAGCTGCGATGACGCGCGGTGAGGGACCGAACGAGCTTTCGTTGGCGCCGATGCGAGCACGGAAAACCCGTCCTCGCGTGCGCTCCTGAGCCTCCGGTCCGACGAAAGGCACTGTCGCCGGCAGCGATTGGACAAGACGCGTTGTGAGCGGATGCGGCGACATGCGGATGGCTCCGTTTCTTTAGCGCCAATTGCGATAGCGGCGTTTGGTCAACGGTGCAACGAATGCGATTCCAATTCCAGAGCGAGTCGAGAGTGGACTGCGATCGGCTTATCCTCAGCGTCGCAGGGGAGGGCCCTGAGTCGCGGCTGGCCGTGCCGTAGATCCTCACCGTTTACGGGGAAGGGGACCGCATATGGAAGGCACGGCGCTGATGCCCCCTCCCCTTTGTGGGGAGGGATTCAGGGTGGGGGTGCGACGCGCTCCAAACCAAGCCGAAGGTGCCGTCTGCTTCAGCTAACCTTGCAAGGCAATCGCGAGGCACCCCCACCCTGAATCCCTCCCCACAAACAGGGCCCACAAGGGGGAGGGGGCACTGGTGCCGCGCCCTATGCAATTTGCCTGTCTTCTGAGGGGGAGAGGTGCCGAGCGGAGCGGGGTCTGCTGTGCCATATGCGGTTGCCTCTGGAGGGGGACCGCCCAAGGCCGTGGAGCGGGCATCCGCGCCCCAATCGAGCGGGAGAAAGCCTGCTAAAGCCCACGCGCTACCTGACCGAGGAATTCGATTTCCGCGGCCGTCATGGCGTCGTCGCTCGGGGCAGGGCGCGACGACATCTTGACGAGCACGACGCGGCTCACCGGGTCGATCCAGATCCATTGGCCGTGGAGGCCGATCGCGCAAAAGGAACCTCGTTCGTCGCCGGCATTGTACCAGCATGAGCGATAGCGACCATTTGGAAACATGTGAGCGTCGTTGCCCTTCCTCCAGGCTTCGCGGTCGCCATTGTTGCGCATATCCGCGACCCAGGAGTCGGGAATGAGCTGGCGGCCGTCCGCAGTCCGGCCGCCATCGAGCACAAGCTGGCCGAATCGAGCGAGGTCGCGCGCGGTGACGCAGATGCCCCCTGCTGCGCGGGCCGTGCCGATGCGGTCAACCGTGACATGCGCCTGGCCCTTGGCGCCCATCGGTGCCCACAGCCTGTCGGCGAGATAGGAATGATACCTTTGGCCGACCGCTGCCTCGATGACCAGTCCGAGCATGTCCGTGACCGGCGAGGCGTAGTAGTAAATGGCGCCATGAGGGTGGGCCTGCGGCTTCAGCGAGGCCAGTACCTCCGGCAGCGTTTCCGGCCGCGTCCCTTCGCGCTCGGGGTTCCATAGCATCGCCCGCCGGTAACGATCGAAGTCGCCTTCGGTGTCGAGATAGTTCTCCACGAAATCGAGGCTGACCGTCATGTCCAGCAGGTCGCGGACCTTTGCGTCATGATAGGCGCTGCCGCGCTTCGAGGGGACATAGTCCGAGACCTTGCCGTCGGAGTCGAGCGCGCCGTCGCCGACGGCGATGCCGGCGAGCATGCCGGTGATCGACTTTGACACGGAAAAGATCAGGTGCGGCCGCTCCGCGGCTGCATGCGGAGCGAGCCACTCGTCGAGGACCACTCCGTCACGCATCATGACGAAGCGGTCGGCATGGGAGATCTTGAGATGCTCCAGTGCCGTCATCTCTGTTCCGTCCGCCTGGTGGACCGTCAGGCTGGCGATCAATCCCGCCTCCGCGACCGGCCCTTCGATTTCAATGGGAGCCGTTATCTCGGCGACAGGCACGAGTTCGGGCACATTCTCGAACGCCCATTGGCTGAACGGATGCTGTCGCCAATTTGCGAGCGTGATCTCGCCACGCGAAAACCCTTCTGCAGCTGCCATGAGACGCTCCCGGATGTGAAGTTCCGGCAATCATCGCAGTAGCCGCTATGATTCGCCAGCGATGGCCGATCCAGCAAGAGCAGAGGGGAGCCAGTCTCGTTGCTGCAGCCTCAGTGACTGCTAAGTGCCAGTGCGCTCGAGAACTCCCACGCAAGGATCGAGATCGTTGGTCGCAAGATGCGCATAGCGCATCGTCATCTGCAGCGTCTGATGACCGAGCCACATCTGCACGCGGCGGATGTCGACGCCGCCCTGGACGAGACGCGATGCGCAGGTGTGCCTCAGTATGTGCGGAACCACCTGGTCGTCCTTGCCCAGGCCAACCTCGGCCTTGGCCTCATTCCAGACGGCGCGGAACTCCACCTGGGAAAGCATCTTGAACGGACCCTTGCCGCCCACGGAACGGCAGACGGTTTCCTTGGCTCGCTTCGTCAACGGTATCGTGCGGCTTCTGCCGGATTTGGTGAGCCAGAAACTCACCCGATCGGCGGAGACGTCGTTCCAGATCAGGCCGAGCGCCTCGCCAAGCCGGCATCCCGTATCGACGAGAAAGACGGCCAGCCTTTTGCAATCAGGCGAACGCTTTTCGAGAGCGGCGAACAGAACCTGCTCCTCGTATGGCTCGAGGAATCTGATGCGTCCGGCACGCTCCTTCTGCCTGCGGAACTCTGGGAGGCTGTGGATATCGCCCATCTTATGCGCTTTTCGTAGTAACTTGCTGAGCGCCGCCATCTTGCGATTCATGGTGGCGTTGCTGTTACCGCGTTCGCGCAACGTTCCGAGGACGAAGTCCAACGTCTCCTGCGAAAAGACGCTGAATTTTCTACCGAGCAATATTTCGTCGATCTCGCCGACGAATGAGGTCACATTATATTTATGCCGGCCGGGTTCCCAGAGAAGATCGCTGTACTTCGTAAAAAGCTCCCGGACAGAATGTTCTGTGACTGCCCGGATGAATTTCAGGTCGTAGCTGACCTTATAGCCTTGATCCGGGCGACCGACCGCCTCGGCGGCATAGCCGCTGATTTCTTGTACGCCCCTCATTGTGGCAGCCCCCGACCACTAAAGGGCGGCATATCTGCCGATAGTTTTCCGAATTGCAAGAAAAACCTCGGCCGGGAAATGCTTCCCCAGCGTGAGATCGGTCTAGTACAACGGTTCTTGAACAAGGGATTTCTTCTTTGGTTCGTTAGCCGACTTCCTACCTCTGCCCTATTCAACCCCAAAACGAGTGCTCTGCGGCACCATCGAGTTATTTAATGGAACCGGCCCAGAGCTCGATGAGCCCCGGGCCAGTCATTTCTAGATCAGCTCACGCCTTCGATCAGAAGGTGAACTGGGTGCGGAGGTAAGCACCCCAGTTGTCTTCGCTCTCGGCGACACCGATATGGTCGTCGTCGATGTGCTTGAAGCCGACGCCCGGCGTCACGACGAAGCCCGGAACAACCGTGTAGTTCAGGTCGACGTCGATCGAGTAGTCGCTGAACTCGTTGTAACCGAACTCGGCGTTGAGGGTGGCGCGGTCGTTGAAGTGGATCGCACCGCCGGCCCAGATCGCCCAGTCGCCGCCCCAGGTGGCGTAGAAGTTGCCGCCATTGTCCTTGTACGGAGCGCCGTTCGGGAAGTTGCCGTCACCGTCGTCATCCGTCCAGGCGCCCATCACGAAGAACGAGAACATGTCGTTCGGGGTGATGTCCACGCGGCCCTTGATGGCGAACTCTTCCTGCACGGAATCGTAAGCGCCGACAGCCGACACGCCGAAGAGGCCGCCCTTGTAGGCAGCGCCGACGAGGATATGCGGCGTGTAGTCGTTGATGGCGCCCTGACCGATTGTTTCACCGCCGACGGTGAACTTGGAAAACTCCGAATCACCGTTGTTGCCTTCTTCAACAGCGGCGCCGAGCGAGAAGCCGTTGCCGAAGTCATAGGTGTACTGGATCGTGTGCGTCGTGAACGGACCGTAGGGGATCAGGCCGTCGTTGACGACACCCGAGGCATAGCCCGTGAACGTGTCGAAGAAGGAATCCTCGACGCCGATCAGGAAGCCGCCGAGCTTCACCCATGCACGCTCGATGCTTTCCGAGTTGCCGACGGGATGGATGTCGGCCGCGCCGTTGGCGGTCGACCAGTCAAAGTTGACCTGCACCTTGCCCTGCAACGTGCCGAGCTCGGTCTCGGTGCGGGCTTCCATACGGAGCGCGAAGCGGCCGCGCTTGTGGTAGGTGTCGGCGTCGTCGTCGGCGTCGACGTTGTCGCCGAACAGGTCACCCACGCCGATGTCGTAACGGACATAGCCGCCGACCTTCAGACAGACCTCGGTGCCGGGGACGTAGTAGAAGCCGGTGCCGTAGGTGTCGCAGACGCGGACATATTCGACCGGCTCCGGCTCCGGAGCGACGACCGCGTCAGCGGCGCGCGCACCGGAAACCGCGACCAGCGCCGCAGCCGAGCCGAGAAGAAGGCTCTTGATGTTCATTTTCTGACCTCCAGTCAAAAGTTTAAATACGGGTCTGGGTATTTTTGCTGAAGGACAGCGTTCCCTGCCCCATCCCCTTTGATGAAAAAGATGCGGTTGGCCGCCCCTCTTTCGAATTCGACCATTACTCATGGGCCTGCCCCGTTCAACTGATAAGGTGTGCGGCGGGCAGGCTTCCGAACGCGATCCCCAACCGTTGTTGCAGAAAAGCCACGATTTGCTTACCCCTGGAAAGAGATTGTTTACCAGCCCGGGCGCCGGAGCCCGGAAACCATGGGCCAGCGAGGCAAGGAAGTGCCTCGATTCGCTGTCTGTAGGGCGTCTAGGCTGGGAATGTCTTGCATGAGGCCGCCCCAATCGCGGGCGGCGCGGTCCAGCTTTTCCTCTTTGGCTAACGCTGCGAGCGCGATTCGCCCTCCATTCTTGTTGATTGTGCCGGACGTTTTCTTTATCCAGCGGGGCGCGCCGGAGAGGTGGCCGAGTGGTCGAAGGCGCTCCCCTGCTAAGGGAGTAGGCCTCAAAAGGGCCTCGTGGGTTCGAATCCCATCCTCTCCGCCATCCTGCTTCGCTCTTCGAGCTGCGCAGGACCACCACCTGCATTCCAGTCAAAGCAAGGTGCCTTCCGAAGCTTAGCGAAGGAGGACCGTGCTGTTTTATGTCCAGTAGATAGAAGACCTATCCGATAGCGGCCGACGCAATGCGGGAACTACTGCGAATCTAAAGCAGCGCTTCCAAGAGCTGGTTCTGGATTGTTTCGCCATACCTCAAAATACCTGACTTGGGCCCATAACCGATGTTGCCGTTTCAGATCGGGCCAAGGCCGAGTCGTTTGAACGCTATTTCAAGTCTAGTTCCGGTCACGCCTTCGATGGCAGGCAGTCTGGCGATCGAAAATCCATATAAAACACGTCGGCATTTTGGGGCGCCGGGCGATAAAGTCAAAAAAATGTACATTATTTCAAAGACTTAAGGCTGCGCGACGTCTTCTGTCCGCCTCCAGACGTCTGATTCTGACTGGAGGTCAGAAAATGAACATCAAGAGCCTTCTTCTCGGCTCGGCTGCGGCGCTGGTCGCGGTTTCTGGTGCGCGCGCCGCTGACGTGGTCGTCGCTCCGGAGCCGGAGCCCGTCGAATATGTCCGCGTCTGCGACACCTACGGCACCGGCTTCTATTACGTCCCTGGCACCGAGGTCTGCCTGAAGGTCGGCGGCTATCTCCGTTACGACATCGGCATCGGTGACCTGTTCGGCGATGACGTCGATGGCGACGTCGGAGGCGACACCTACCACAAGCGTGGCCGCTTCGCGCTGCGCATGGAAGCCCGCACCGAGACCGAGCTCGGCACGTTGCAGGGCAAGGTGCAGGTCAACTTCGACTGGCAGACGGCCAACGCGCCCAACAGCTTTAACCAGAGCGGCAACTTCAACGAGACCCATCCCGTCGGTAACGCAGAAAGCATCGAGCGTGCCTGGGTGAAGCTCGGCGGGTTCCTGATCGGCGTCGAGGACTCCTACTTCGACACCTCGACGGGCTACGCCTCGGGCGTCGTCAATGACGGCCTGATCCCCTACGGTCCGTTCACCACGCACACGATCCAGTACACCTACGACTTCGGCAACGGCTTCTCGCTGGGCGCCGCGGTTGAAGAAGGCAACAACGGCGACTCCTTCTATTCCAAGGATCCCGGCTTCTTCGATACTGCTACAGGTACGTTCTTCGCAGGCTCGCCCTTCGGCCAGGGCGCGATCCTCGACTACACGCCGCACGTCCTCGTCAGCGCTGCTTACAAGACTGGCCTGTGGGGGCTTTCGGCTGTTGCGGCCTACGACTCGGTGCAGGAAGAGGTCGCCATCAAGGGCCGCTTGGATATCACGCCGAGCGACCTGTTCTCGGTGTTCGTCATGGGCGCCTGGACGGATGATAGCGGCAGCGGAAACTTCCCGAGCGGCGCTCCCTATGACGGCAACGGTGGCAACTTCTACGCCACCTGGGGCGGCGACTGGGCGATTTGGGCCGGCGGTGCTTTGCACATCAACGACCGCGCGACCCTCAACGCCGAGTTTGGCTACAACCAGCTCAGCGACTACTCGATCGACGTCGACCTGAACTACACCCTGGTGCCGGGCTTCGTCGTGACACCGGGCGTCGGCTTCCGGCATGGCGATGGCGATCCGCTCAGCCAGTTCCCGAACGACGACCAGTGGGGCGGCTATCTCCGCACCCAGTTCACGTTCTGATCACCTGATCAGTGGGACGGGCCAAAGGACCCGGCGGGCAACCGCCGGGTTCTTCTTTTTCGGGAGCAGGGCAGGGAAAAGTTCGCCTTTAGGCCCCTCGGAGCCTATTGCTCCGCTGCCGCGATGAATTCCTGGATCACGCTCGGAACATCGCCGGTTTCCAGGAACGGCGCATGACCTTGCCCTTCGACCGTGACCGTCCGGCAATCCGGGTGGCGGCGTGCCATCGCTGCAAGCGTTTCGGACGAGAGAAGCTTCGAGTTCGACCCCCGAATCGCAAGAAGCGGCACGCCCGCGAGTTTCTCGAACTGCGGCCACAGCTCCGGCAGCGGCTTCCTCGGATCGAAATTCCCGAGAACGTTGACGAGTTTGGGGTCGAAGTCGGGCACGAACTCGCCATTCATCCGGCGATAGATGCTGTCGACCATGTGCTCCCAATCGGCATCCCGCAACGCCGTGAAGGCCGCGCCGTGGATGCTGCGCTGAACCGCGACAGCCTCCGCATAGTCTCTCGGCTGTGCCGCCTGCTCGAGATAGGCGCGGATGTGGATGAGCCCTTCCATCTCGAGCACGGGTCCGACGTCATTCAGCACGGCCGCCGCGAGCAGCGCAGGTTTGATGACGGCAAGCACGTGCATAATCAGCCCGCCGCGCGACGTGCCGATGAAGGCGGCACGATCGAGGCCAAGCGAAGCAAGCCCGGCGACAATATCGGCCGCTTCGATCCCGACCTGATAGTTCCGCCAGTCGGGATCATAATCTGACTGGCCGCGGCCGCGATAGTCGAAGGCGATCACCTGGCGGCCGGCGGACAAAATCAGTGCAAGCTCATGGAAATCGCGCGCATTGCGGGTTAGCCCTGGCAGGCAGACCACGGGGAGCGTACCCTCACGCGGCGTGCCATAGATGCGCGCGTGGAGCTTCAGGCCATCCGGTGCCGGGTAGAAGGCATCTATGTACGTCGTGCCGCCGGTTGCCACGTTCCGACCAACTCCATGCTTGCGCAAGGTGACTGCCATGAAACAGGGCAGGGGAGCAACCGAGGGCGCTCAGCCGGTCCGAATGAGGCGAACCGCCATGAAAACAGAAAAGCGCTGAGATTGCTCCCAGCGCTTTCTGTCCAGATCAAGACCATCCACGATGGCGCACGCCCGAAGGCAGACAGCCATGTCGGCCCTGATGCTGACGGTCACAGAGGTACGTATCCTGACCGGAGCACGCCCTTTCTGGACCACGCCGCCGCATCCTCTGAGGGTTGCAGGAAGCGCACCATCGAAGGACTTTGTCCGGCCTTCATGGCAGCATCGGACTACCGTTCACGTTTCGAACCGCTTCGAGTAGCGCCCGCTCGACCCCAGGGAGCCCGTCCTGCCTGATGCATGGGCACCCGACTGGCTTGTCTCCGGCGCGGGCCTCAGGCTTCCCGCCTTTCCCGGCTGTCGCGGCCGGTTCGTCGGGGCTTGAGATGACCCAATGTAACCTAACGTCAGCGTGCGAACAGCCGCTTCGTCGAGCTGTCCGCACTTTCCCCGCTATTCACCGCCCATCCTGTTCATAACCGGCCTGCAAGAAGTGAGCGCCGCTACACCCACGCAAATCATGACGCGGCAATGGAGCGGTCTTCAGCGCCCGTTGACGAGGTCGTCGGCGATGTCGAAATGCCCGGAGAGGCGCATTTTGTAGACCTCGTAATTTTCCATCACGCGCTGGACGTAATTCCTGGTTTCGGTGAAGGGAATCCGCTCGATCCAGTCGACCACGGCGTTGAGATCCTTCCCCCGCGGGTCGCCATATTTGAGGATCCATTCTTGGGCGCGACGCGGGCCGGCGTTGTAGCCCACGAAGGTCAGCACATACGATCCGTCGAATCTGCCAAGCTGGTCCTGCAGGAAGGCAGCACCCAATGTCGCATTATAGCCCGCATCGGTCGTGAGCCGGTCCTGCGAAAAGGGCAGCCCGTTCCTCTTGGCCATTTCCTTGGCCGTCCCCGGCAAAAGCTGCAGCAGTCCGCGCGCGCCTGCCCCCGAGACAGCGCCGATATTGAATTCGCTTTCCTGCCTTGCGATCGCATAGGCGAGCGCCATGCCGGCGCCGGAGATATCCGCCGAAGACGGGATCACGCCGACCGGATGGGAGAGGGCGCCGATGTTCACGCCGCGCCCGCCGGCGATCTTGGCGAGACGCAATGCCAGGAAATGATCGCCGCGCTTCTCGGCCATGGCCGCGAGCAGCGCCAGTTCGCCCGGGCTGTCGAGCTGCTGGGCAAGATCGCGGTACAGGATCTCGGCCCGTGCCGGATAACCGGCATCTTCCAGGCGGCGGATCGCGCGTACTGCCTCGCGCCCGGCGAAGGTCCGGCGATCGGCGTCTGTCGCCGCAGGATCGTCGATGGAGATCGTCACGGCGCCAAGACGGGTAGCGGCGAGCTGCCCATAGAATGCAGTGCCGTAACCGGCAGCCTTCTTGTAATAGGCGGCAGCATCGCCCGGCCCGCCGGCCTCCGCCGTGCGGCCGAGCCAATAATAGGCACGGGACAGGCCCATCGGCCCTTCCGCAACCTCGGCGATCCGCTGAAAGTGCTTCGCCGCAATCTCGGGATCGTTCAACCCGCGCAGCGCATACCAGCCGGCATGGAACTCGGCTTCGACGATGTTCGCCGTTTTCTCGGCCGAATGCGCGGCCACCAGCTTATAGGCCGTCTTGATGTCGCCTTGATCGACCAGCTCGCGCGACAGGACGCGCCGCTCGACCCACCATTCGTCTGGGTCGACGAGCGAGGCCCGGTCGCGCGGCGCCTTTACCATCACGGCCGCAGCCTGCGTAAAGCTCTTCTTGCGGCGCAGATACTTGGCCTTCGCGAAAAGGTAGCCGGCCGAACGTTGCGCATCAGGCACCGCGTCGAGCAGCTTCTTCGCCTCTTTGTCGTTGCGCAGGACCGCAGCCCAGGCGTCGGCGAGCTCCTTGGCTCCGGCGAGGCTTGCGACGCGCTGCGCAGATGCAGGCCGCTCCGCATAAAGCATCCTCTCCATACGGAAGCGGTGATCGGCAGTCGGGATGACCGCGCCGAATTCCTTGATGATTGCGACCTCGTCGGACGCTTCCAGCTTCTCCATGCGCCAGAATGGCGCGAGCACCGCCCGCGCCGAGTCCAGCTGGCCTGTCGCGATATAGGCGCGGGCAAGCAACGTCACGCCTTGGACGGTGAGCGGAGTACTGGTTGCGAAGGCCTTGAGAACGGTCTGTGGATCCGGTTTCTCGCGGTAGAGCGCTCGCTCGGCATTCCTCTTCAGCACGTCGGCGCCCGGCCATTGCGAAAGCGTGCGTGCGGCCGACGCGATCTCGGCGCTGCTGGCTTCGCTGCTCATGGCGATTGCCCAGGTGAGGATATGCCGGTCGAGCCCATCCGTCGGGAGCTGGTCGCGCGCGCCGCGCGCGCTGGCTACGTCGCCGGCGGCCAGCGCATCGAGCCCGGTCTTCAGCATACCGATGTCCGGGTCGTCGGTCGGCGCGATTTCGGGCTGGGGAATCTCCAACTGCGGGATGGCTGCGGTGAACGTCTGATGGTCGACCGTGGGCTTGCCCGCAGTCCGGCCTGCTGTGGCCGGCGCAATTGCGACCGGATTGGTCGTGGGCGTGCCGACATAGCCATCCTGAGCCTCTGATCTAAAGGCGGGAGCGGGCACATGCGCGAAATTGTCGATAGCGGCCGGAATGAACGTGGCCACGACATCGAGCGCCAGGATGGCGCCGGCGACAACAACGCTGGCTAGCGTGCCTTTCGGCATGAACGGGCTGCCCCTCTCCAGGCCAGAACAAATAAAAGCGGGGACCAATCGGAGCCTATGGCAGCATGGTGAATGGGCCGTTAAGCAACACGCTGCTGGCCGAGACGGACCCAGCAAATTCGACCTATGCAGCAACTAATTGACAAGACTATGGTGCGGGCCGGCCGTTTCCGTTAGAAAGCCGCGCTGCCATAAGGCAGGAGCCATGTTGGTCGAGGAGTTCCGGAAATGCTCAGAGGGTCGATGCCCGCACTTGTGACGCCGTTCACCAAGGCTGGTAGGTTCGACGACAAAGCGTTCCGTGCCCTGGTCGAATGGCAAATCTCCGAAGGTTCGAGCGGGCTGGTGCCAGTCGGCACCACTGGCGAGTCGCCGACTCTTTCGCACGAGGAGCACCGCGAGGTGGTGAGGACCTGCGTGGAGGTGGCGAAGGGCAGGGTCCCCGTCATTGCCGGCGCGGGCTCTAACAACACGGAAGAGGCGGTCGGGCTCGTTCAGTTTGCCGAGAAGGTCGGCGCAAACGCCGTGCTGGTGGTGACCCCCTATTACAACAAGCCCACGCAGCGCGGGCTCTATGCCCACTTCGCGGCGGTGGCCAAGGCAACGAAGCTGCCGATCATCATCTACAACATCCCCCCGCGTTCGGTGGTCGACATGTCACCGGAGACGATGGGCAGGCTGGCTCATGATTTCAAGAACATCGCCGGCGTGAAGGATGCCACCGGCAAGATCGAACGCGTGTCCGAGCAGCGCATTACCTGCGGCAAGGATTTCATCCAGCTCTCCGGCGAGGATGCTTCGGCCCTCGGCTTCAACGCTCATGGCGGCTCGGGCTGTATCTCTGTCACGGCCAATGTCGCGCCGCGCCTCTGCGCGGAGTTCCAGAAAGCAAGCCTTGCCGGCGATCACCAACGTGCTCTCGAGCTGCAGGATCGGCTGATGCCGCTGCACAAGGCGATTTTCATCGAGCCGGGTGTTGCGGGTGCGAAATATGCGCTCTCGCGGCTCGGCAAGGTCGAGAATGTCGTGCGCTTGCCGCTGACGACGGTCGAGGAAGCCACTGCCGAGAAGATCGACGAGGCGCTGAAGCACGCCGGGCTTCTGAACTGAGGCTTGGTCGCCTAAATATTTGATATGAGCAAGGACAAGAACTCGAACGGCAAGACCGTCGCCGAGAATCGCAAGGCGCGCTTCTCCTACGAGGTGATGGATACCTATGAGGCGGGGCTGGCACTGACCGGCACCGAGGTGAAATCGCTGCGCGAGGGCCACGCCAACATCCAGGAGAGCTATGCCGCCGTCGAGGGAGGCGAGATCTGGCTGATCAATTCCTACCTGCCGGAATACACGCAGGGCAATCGCTTCAACCACGAGCCGCGGCGGCGCAGGAAGCTGCTTCTCAACAAGCGCGAGATGGCGCGGCTCGCTGACGGCGTCGAGAAGGAGGGGATGACGATGGTGCCCCTCAAGATCTACTTCAACGAGCGTGGCCGCGCCAAGCTCCTGCTCGCTATCGCGCGAGGCAAGAAGCTGCACGACAAGCGTGAGACCGAGAAGAAGCGCGACTGGGCAAGGGAGAAGTCGCGGCTCCTCAAAGAGCGGGGATAAAGTAGCGAATAGGGAAGTAGCGAATAGCGAATAGGGAGATAGCGAATAGGGAATGACTTGACTATTGGCGGTCAAACGATTCTTCGCTACTCGCTACTCGCTACTCGCTACTCGCTACTCGCTACTCGCTACTCGCTACTCGCTACTCGCTACTCGCTACTCGCTACTCGCTACTCGCTACTCGCTACTCGCCGAAATCTCGTCACGATGTTCACCGACACAGGTGCGGTGAATCGCCTCTTTCGTCTCACTGCCGGATTTGTGCTGGCCGCTTGCGCCGTTTCGGTCGCCGGCTACTTCTATTTCATGGGCTTCTCGCCGGATCGAGACAAATATCCGGTGCGCGGCATCGACGTCTCCAATCATCAGGGCGCGATCGACTGGCCGCGTGTCGCCGCCGATGACGTTGCCTTCGCAGTCATCAAGGCGACGGAGGGCGGCGATTTCGTCGACAGATCCTTTGCCAGGAATCTGGCTGGCGCGCGTTCTGCCGGAATAGCGGTGGGCGCCTATCACTTTTTCACCTTCTGTCGGCCCGGAGCCGATCAGGCACAGAACTTCATCGCAACGGTGCCGCGCGACGGTCCGCTTCTGCCGCCGGTGGTCGACATCGAATTCGGGGGCAATTGCACGGATCGGCCCTCGATCGAGAAGTTCGAGGCGGAGCTGAAGGCTTTCCTCGATCCTGTCGAAGCGGCGTTCGGGAAGAGGGCAATTGTCTACATCATCGGTGACGCGTTGGAGACGTATGGCACTGCCGTCGCCGGCCGCCAGCGTTGGGTCCGTTCATTGGCGATGCATCCAGGTCATGATGACTGGATCTATTGGCAGTATCACAACAAGGGCAGGGTGGACGGAATTGAAGGCCCCGTCGATCTCAATGTCCTTCAAGGGGAATTGGCTGCTTTCGCTGGCCCCACTGCAGCCGTGAGCCAAAGCCTGAACCCCCGCATGGCGGGGCTTTCGGCGCGCGAGCGCAGTCGGACCAGCCAATAACGTCCCGCATCGATTTCGGCGGCGAACGGGCGCATGAGTCGTTCCGCAGCAAGCTCGTTCTCGAACATCATCGCCGGCAGCAGCGCGACACCGGCTCCGGCGGCGGCAGCGCTCGCCATGACCGCAGAGGAATCGAAGACCGGCCCGCGGATCTTCGGGCAATCGGCGCCGGCCGCCTCGAACCAGCGCGGCCACTCGTCCTGGCGGTATGACCGCAACAGCGTCTCGCCGGCGAGGTCGCCGGGGCGCGCGAGGCGCCTCGCCAGCGCAGGGGCGCAAAGCGGCGTCATAGGTACATCGATCAGCGGTATCGCCTCGACGCCATGCCAGGCACCGTCGCCGAAGCGTATTGCGAGGTCGAGACCTTCGCCCGCCAGATCGACGCGATTGTTGTTCGTGAGAATTCTTAAGTCGACCGTCGGATTGGCGGCGGTGAATTCGGCGATTCGCGGGAGCAGCCAGCCGGTCGCGAAGGTGCCGACGACCCCGACCGTGAGCACCTCATGGTAGCGGCCGTCCACGAAGCGATCGAGCATCGCTCCGATGCGGTCGAAGGCCTCGCTCAGCACGGGCACGAGCGCAGCACCTTCATCGGTTAGCGCGAGGCCCCGAGGCAGGCGGCGAAACAGGACGATGCCGAGCCGCTCCTCGAGCCCGCTCACCTGATGACTGACCGCGGCCTGGCTGACGCAGAGCTCGATGGCCGCACGCGTGAAGCTCAAATGGCGGGCGGCGGCCTCGAAGGCGCGCAAGGCGTTCAGGGGAAGCTGCGGTCGGTCCATCGCGATGCAATAAATTTTCTCATACCCCTTCCGAGATATCATCGTTTGCCCGCCGACCACCAGTCCCGCATCGTCACTCTGCCAAAGGAGGCAGACATGATTTCGAGACGACAGCTTGTGATTGCGGCCGCTAGCAGTGCCTTGTTCGCAACCGGTAGAATTTATGCAGCAGAAACAGATGGATTAGAAAGCAAGGCGCTTGAGAAGGCGATTGCTGAAATCGAAGCGAAGAGCGGCGGCCGCCTCGGCGTCGCCGTGCTCGACACCGGATCCGGCGGGCGTTTCGCCCATCGCGGTGACGAACGTTTCCCGATGTGCAGCACCTTTAAATTTCTATTGGCGGCTGCGATTCTTGCGAAGGTGGATGAGGGACGGGAACATCTCGAACGCGGCATACCGGTGGTGGCCAACGACATCATATCCCACTCGCCGGTCTCCAAGCGCTTCGTTGGCCGTGAGGCCAGCGTCGCTGAACTCTGCGAGGCGATTGTGACGGAGAGCGACAACGGAGCGGCCAACCTTCTGCTTGCGACCATCGGTGGAGCGCAGGGGCTGACCCGATTCGTCCGCGGGATCGGCGACGAGGTCACCAGGCTCGATCGCTTCGAGCCGGAGCTCAATGAAGTCAGGCCTGGCGATGAGCGCGATACGACCAGCCCGAACGCCATGCTCGCCGATCTCGACCGGCTGGTGCTCGGTTCGTCGCTGACGGCAGGCTCCCGCGACCGCCTGACCGGCTGGCTGATCGCCTGTCGCACGGGTGATAAGCGAATCCGGGCTGGCCTGCCGAAGGGCTGGCGCGCTGGCGACAAGACCGGCACCGGTGAACGGGGCACGGCCAATGACATCGCTGTGGCTTGGCCGCCGAACGGAGCGCCAATCCTGCTGACCTCCTATCTGACCGGATGCCCGCTCGACGCCACCGGCCAGAACGCCGTTCATGCTGCTGTCGCGCATGCGGTCGTATCGGCGCGAGGGGAAATGGCGGGTAGTGAGTAGAGCCGCCTGTCGTGACGCCTTGACGTCAGGACTTCCTGGCTCCGCGGTAGGCGCTCGCCAGAAGCACGACGACGCAGCCCGCAAGCAGGATGCCGCCGGCAACAGCGGCAGCATGGAACCAAGTTGCAGCAACCGAGGCGACTGCGACCACGCCCAGGATCGCCAATGCAAGGAACTCATCATCGACAAAAAGGCCGATCAATTCGGTCCACAGCAGGGATAGCGTTTTCATGATGCTGCCTTGAGATCGGCGCGGCGAAGATGCATCGCCGCGCCGAGTCCAGTCACGAGAAAGATGGCGCCGAAGGCGAGAATGTCGAGATCGGCGCCCGGCCATTCCACGCCGAGACCTTCTCCGGTCCAGAAGACGCCGAAGGCGGACAGCATCACGCCGACACCGAATTTCAGCGTGTTCTCCGGCACGCGCGCCAGCGGTCGACGAATGGCAATGCCGGCAACGAGCACGAGCACGACAGCGGCGAGCGCACCCACAGCAGCTGGCACGATCAGCCCTCTGCCGGCGCCGACCGCGATCACGATGAACACAACCTCGAGCCCCTCCAGCAGCACGGCCTTGAAGGCGGTGATTCCGGCCATCCAATCGAGATGGGAGATCTTTTGCCGCTCGGCCTCCCTCAGCTCCGCTTCTTCCTTGGCGAATGCCTCGGTCTCGTCATGAAGCGCGATGTGGCCGGCAGCCCGCAGGATGGCCTTGCGTAGCCAGCGCAGTCCGAACAGCAGCAACAGGACACCGATGACAAGCTGCAGGACGCTGAGCGGTATCTGCCCGAGCAATGGTCCCAGCGATACCACCAGCAAGGCGAGCAGCGCCAGGGCGGCAACGGTGCCGGCTACGGCGGGTCGCCAGCCGCGGATGGTGGCCACGGCCAGAATGATGGTGAAGGCTTCCACCACTTCGACGGAGGAGGCAAGAAATGCCGAAATGACTGCGGGGCCGGCGATCGTCCAGGTCATTCCCAGATTCTTTCTCTCGGAGTGGCTTCCACCAACAGCTATTCCGGGATTGCTGCCCGTCAATCAAAAATCCAGGCGTCAGGCTGAACGGAAGCCACCGGATGCTGACGATCCAGAAGGCTCGCTATGTCTCCGAAAACGCGAAGGAACATTTCCTCCGTCAAGACACCGGTATTGGTGTTGTAGCGTGAGCAATGGTAGCTTGAGAAAAGCGTGACATGGCCGATCCCGGTTTTCGCGCCGTGCTTGAACGGGTATGCGGCTATTCGGCCTTCGAACGCGCGCACGACCGACTGATGCCCGATCGCGCCGAGCGACAGGATGGCTTCGAGCTTCGGCATGCCGGCAAGCACCGCGGTAAGGAAGCGGCGGCAGGTCGCGATCTCTCCTGGAAGCGGCTTGTTCTGCGGCGGCACGCACCGAACGGCGTTGGTGATCGCCGTCTCGAACAGGGTCAGTCCGTCGTCCGGCCGTGCTTCGTAACGGCCTTTGGCAAAGCCATGCGCGACGAGGGTGCGGTAGAGCAGGTCGCCAGCATAGTCGCCGGTGAAAGGTCGACCCGTGCGGTTCGCGCCCCGCAGCCCTGGCGCCAGGCCCACGATCAGGAGGCGAACGCTCTCAGGGCCTTCGGGCGGAAGAAAGGTCGGCACCGGCCCGTTGAACCAGTCCGGTTCCTTTGCACGCCAGGCATCCCTGAATTCACACAGCCTTGGACAGAGCGGACAGTCATGCGGCGGATCGGCAGCCGCGGTTGCGGCGCCCATCAGTAATCGTCGTCATGTTCGGCGGGCTCCGGCCGGCGCACCGGTCGCTCGGACGGGTCACGACCAACCTCGGCACGCAAAGTGGCAAGATCGATGAAATGGTCGGCTGTTCGGCGAAGGTCGTCGGAGATCATCGGCGGCTGCGAGGACATCGTGGACACGACGCTCACCTTTCGGCCCTTGCGTTGCAAAGCCTCGACGAGGGTGCGGAAATCTCCGTCCCCCGAGAAGATGACGTAGTGGTCGACGACATCGGTGAGTTCCAGGGCGTCGATCGTCAGCTCGATATCCATGTTGCCCTTGATCTTGCGGCGTCCGGCGGAATCGGTGAACTCCTTCGCAGGCTTGGTTACCACCTTGTAGCCGTTATAGTCGAGCCAATCGATCAGCGGCCGGATCGAAGAATATTCCTGATCCTCCACCAGCGCCGTATAGTAGTAGGCCCTGAGAAGGTAGCCGCGCTTCTGGAAGCTTGCGAGAAGCTTTCTGTAGTCGATGTCGAAGCCCAGCGCCCGGGAGGTGGCGTACAGATTGGCGCCGTCTATGAAAAGAGCGATTTTTTCGCGAGGGTCAAACATTTGCATTATCCTAATAGACGTTTTCACTAATCAAATCTTGCGCAAGCCCGAAAACGGGCGGAAACCCCTGGCGAGGCAACAGCAATACGTCGGCCGTTCAACTAACGTCACGCGAATATCGTTCCAAGCCGGGCCGGCCAAAATACAAAAAAATTTGATGGAGGCTTGACATGTGGTCACAAGAGGCCATTTCCGCACGCTCGTCGCCCGGCAAGGCATGCCGAAAAGCTTGTCTTTCCAGGGCGTTCGGAGTATGAGCGCGACAACTCTCCAGAAATCCAGGAATGAAAGGGGCGCTTGATGGCCCGCGTTACAGTTGAAGACTGCATCGACAAGGTCGATAACCGTTTCGAGCTCGTGCTGCTCGCCAGCCACCGTGCCCGGCAGATCTCGCAAGGCGCGCAGATCACTGTCGATCGCGACAATGACAAGAATCCCGTCGTGGCGTTGCGCGAGATCGCCGACTCCACGCTCGCGCCGGAAGACCTCAAGGAAGATCTCATCCACTCGCTCCAGAAGCATGTCGAAGTGGACGAGCCGGAGGCGGATGGCCAGGAACTGATCGATCAGGCAGACACCGCGGTGGCCGCCGAGGTCGACCGCGAAGACGACAATGTCGCATTCGATCGCATGAGCGAGGAAGAACTGCTTGCCGGCATCGAGGGGCTGGTTCCGCCGGAAAAGAGCGACGACTACTGATTGCCTTGGCCATCGCCCTTCCGCGATGGCAGTTTCATGGTTATCTATTTCATGCGCCGACCCTTTTGGGCGGCGCATGATTGATTCTAGCCCTCAGGTCGTCGGCCCATGATGCGTCAATACGAGCTTGTCGAGCGCGTGCAGCGCTACAAGCCTGACGTCAACGAGGCGCTGCTCAATAAGGCCTATGTCTACGCCATGCAGAAGCATGGCCATCAGCGCCGCGCGTCGGGCGACCCCTACTTCTCGCATCCGCTGGAAGTGGCCGCAATTCTCACGGACATGCATCTCGACGAGGCGACCATAGCTGTCGCGCTGCTGCATGACACGATCGAGGACACGACCGCGACCCGGGCCGAGATCGACGAGCTGTTCGGCCCTGAAATGGGCAAGCTGGTCGAGGGGCTGACCAAGCTCAAGAAGCTGGACCTCGTCTCCAAGAAGGCCGAACAGGCGGAGAACCTGCGCAAGCTTCTGCTCGCGATCTCCGAGGACGTGCGCGTGCTGCTCGTCAAGCTCGCCGATCGCCTCCACAACATGCGCACGCTCGACCACGTGCCCGCCGACAAGCGGCTGAGGATCGCCGAGGAGACGATGGAGATCTATGCGCCGCTCGCCGGCCGCATGGGCATGCAGGACATGCGCGAGGAGCTGGAGGAGCTCGCGTTCCGCTATATCAACCCCGATGCACACCGCACCGTCACCCAACGGCTGGCCGACGTATTCGAGCGCTCGCGCGGGCTGATTGCCGAGATCGAGAAGGCGATCTCCGGGCTCTTCGAGAAGCAGGGAATAAAGGCGACCGTCAAAAGCCGCCAGAAGAAGCCGTGGTCGGTGTTCCGCAAGATGGAGACCAAGGCGCTGTCCTTCGAACAGCTCTCGGACATCTTCGGTTTTCGCGTGATCGTGGACACGGTGGAGGACTGCTATCGCGCGCTCGGCGCGATCCACACGACGTGGTCGATGGTGCCGGGCCGTTTCAAGGATTACATCTCGACCCCGAAGCAGAACGACTATCGCTCGATCCACACGACCATTGTTGGTCCGTCGAACCAGCGTGTCGAGCTTCAGATCCGCACCAAGGCGATGAATCACGTCGCCGAATATGGCGTGGCCGCGCATTCGATCTACAAGGACAGTGTCGGCAAGCCGAACGGCGCGGGCCATCAGATATCGAGGGACACCAACGCCTATGCCTGGCTGCGCCGCACCATCGAGCAGCTCGCCGAAGGTGACAACCCCGAGGACTTCCTGGAAAACACGAAGCTCGAGCTTTTCCAGGACCAGGTGTTCTGCTTCACGCCGAAAGGCCGGCTGATCGCGCTGCCGCGCGGCGCAACGCCGATCGACTTTGCCTATGCGGTGCATACGGAAGTCGGAGATTCCTGCGTCGGCGCCAAGATCAACGGCCGTATCATGCCGCTGATGACCGAGTTGAAGAACGGCGACGAGGTGGAGATCATCCGCTCGAAGGCGCAGGTGCCGCCGGCTGCCTGGGAATCGATCGTGGTGACCGGAAAGGCGCGCTCGGCAATCAGGCGGGCGACGAAGAATGCGATCCGCAAACAATATTCGGGGCTTGGCACGCGCATCCTGGAGCGCGCCTTCGAGCGCGCCGGCAAGCCGTTTTCGAAGGACAGCCTGAAGTCGGTGCTGCCGCGGCTCGCCCACAAGGATGTCGACGACGCGCTCGCGGCGGTCGGCCGCGGCGAGCTGTCTTCAAGCGATGTTGTGAAGGCAGTGTTCCCCGACTACAAGGACGAGCGTATCACCCAGGCTCCGAAGACGCGCGAGGAAGGCTGGCTCAAGATCCGCAACGCAGCCGGCATGCTATTCCAGCTCCCGGGGCGCGGGTCGCGCAAGGAAAGGGCGGAGGACAGGAGCGATGCCCTGCCGATCCGCGGCATCACCGGCGACTTGCCGGTCCGCTTCGCGCCTGAGGGCGCGGTGCCGGGCGACCGTATCGTAGGCATTCTGCAACCGGGTTCCGGAATCACCGTCTACCCGATCCAGTCGCCGTCGCTGACCGCCTTCGACGACCAGCCGGAGCGCTGGATCGACGTGCGCTGGGACATCGACGAGGACACCAAGGAGCGCTTCCCCGCCCGTATTTCCGTCACCGCCATCAATGCACCCGGTTCGCTGGCCGAAATCGCCCAGATCGTCGCGTCGAACGACGCCAATATTCATACGTTGTCGATGGTCCGCACTGCGCCGGATTTTACCGAAATGCTGATTGATCTCGAAGTATGGGACCTGAAGCACTTGAACCGCCTGATTTCGCAGTTGAAGGCGAGCACGGCGGTGAGTGACGTGCGCAGGGTGAATGGCTGAGTTAGGCGAGGATAGATGAACGTAGACGAAGTGATCGGCATTTTCCGTGAGGCAGGCGCGGTGCTCGAAGGGCACTTCATCCTGACGTCGGGGCTCAGGAGCCCGATCTTTCTCCAAAAGGCCCGCGTCTTCATGTATGCCGACAAGACGGAGAAGCTCTGCCGCGCGCTGGCCGAGAAGATACGCGCGCAAGTGCGGGGGCAGGTCGACTATCTGGTCGGTCCGGCTGTGGGGGGACTTATCCCGGCCTATGAGACTTCACGCCACTTGGCCGTGCCGGCGATCTGGGTCGAGCGGGAAGGAGGCCAGTTCCGGCTGCGCCGCTTCGAGATACCGCAAGGCGCGCGGGTGGTCGTGATCGAGGACATCGTGACGACCGGCCTATCGATCCGCGAGACGGTCGACTGCATGCGTGCGCTCGGCGCAGAGGTTCTTGCGGCGGGCTGCATCATCGACCGGTCAGCCGGCAAAGCCGATGTCGGCGTGCCGCTGATCGCTCTCGCCGAATATGAGGTGCCGGCATATCCGGCCGACCGCCTGCCGCCCGAGCTGGCGAAGATTCCGCCCGTGAAGCCCGGCAGTCGCAATATCTAACGCATCGGACCGAACCGCAGGACTGCATCAACGAACAATCGCGCGGCGTTCTCGGAAGAGTTCGCTGAGTGAGAAAGTGCAAAGATTACGGAACCCGAGGAGGCATTCGTGCGCTGTCTCATGAATGACTGCGCAACGGCGCCCCGGTGTCGTTATTGTGCGGGACAGGCAAGCTCCAGTTCGGCATCCGCTCGTGTGATCGTGAACCGCCGGTACTGGCGCGCACTTGCAGGCATATACCGAGACCCGATAAAGAACAGCGATGTTGTTTCGACGCAGGACCCCTGCAGATTTCGGTGAGCGAGTAAGGACCATCATCTGGCCGCGCCGCTCATTTGCGCGTTCCGCGAAATACTTCTCCAAACGCATACTGAGATTGCGCGCCACACCGCATTCGATCGCCGCGGGTGTCGCTGCCGGGGTTTTTGTAGCCTTTCTGCCTATCCCGGGCCTGCACATCGTCGTAGCGGCGGTGGCAGCATGGCTGATCGCGGGAAACATCGTCGCTTCGGCGCTCGGTACCGCTGCGATCGGCAATCCGCTGACGTTTCCCGTGATCTGGGGGGTGACCTACGCGATCGGGCAGCTCATCCTGCACGGCCGCGAACCCGGCGCGTACCAGCCGCCCCACATCAGCCACCTGCTTCACCACCTGAGCCTGTCGCAGCTTTGGCAGCCGTTGCTGGAGCCGATGACGATTGGCGCCCTGCCGCTTGGGTTGCTCTTCGCCGCGGTATCCTATGGCGTCACGCGGTGGGCGGTATCGGCGTTCCAGACGCGCCGGCGAGCGCGGCTTGCCGAGAAGGCGCGACACGGGGCAAAGGCCGACCAAAGGCGCGACACTACCGTCCTCCAGTCATGATCATCGGTATCGGTAGCGATCTCATCGACATACGCCGCATCGAGCGTTCGCTGGAGCGCTACGGCGAGCGCTTCATTGCGAGGCTGTTCACCGATGTCGAGCGGGCGAAGTCGGAACGGCGGGCGGCGCGCGCGGCCTCCTACGCGAAGCGCTTTGCGGCAAAGGAGGCCTGTGCCAAGGCGCTCGGCACCGGCATGTCGCGCGGCGTGTTCTGGAAGGACATGGGCGTTGTCAACCTGCCGGGCGGCAAGCCCACCATGAATTTGACCAACGGTGCGGCGCTCCGGCTTCAATCGATGCTCCCCGCCGGTCACAATGCTGCGATCCACCTGACGATCACTGATGACTTTCCGCTGGCGCAAGCGTTTGTGGTAATTGAGGCCTTGCCGGCCGAACAATGGCCATCTTCATCCGATTGAAGCCGGCCAATTGCGTTGCCGCAACCCATATGAGCCGCTAAGACGAGGCCGAACCAACGAGGACGACATGAGCGTGGCCGACAAAACCCAAAAGAAGTCGAGCGGTTTAGGCGAAACCATAAGTGTGATCGTGCAGGCGCTTCTGCTGGCGCTCGTGATCCGCACCCTCCTGTTCCAGCCCTTCTCGATTCCTTCGGGTTCGATGCGGCCGACCTTGCTCGAAGGCGACTATCTGTTCGTCACCAAATGGGCCTATGGCTACTCGCGTCACTCGCTGCCGTTCTCGCCGCCGCTTTTTTCCGGCCGCATCTGGGGGAGCGACCCTCAGCGCGGCGATGTGGTCGTCTTCAAGTTCCCGCCCAACCCTTCGCTCGACTACATCAAGCGCGTGGTCGGTCTTCCGGGCGACCGCATCCAGATGAAAGACGGCCAACTCTTCATCAACGGGCAAGGCGTACCGCGCGAGAAGGTCGGCCAGATCAACAATCCCGATATCACCGAGGTCGACCGTCCGGTCGATGTCTATCGCGAAACGCTGCCCAATGGCGTCTCCTACGACACGCTCGACCTCACGCCGAACTCCATCGGTGACAATACGCGCGAATTCGTCGTGCCTCCCGGCCACTTTTTCATGATGGGCGACAACCGCGACAATTCGACCGACAGCCGCTTCTCGGTGGGCTTCGTTCCTGCGGAGAACCTCGTCGGGCGCGCCAACATCATCTTCTTCTCGATCGCCGACGGCGCGAGCCCGCTCGAGATTTGGAAATGGCCGAGCGAGATGCGTGCTTCGAGGCTCTTCAAATTCGTCCGCTAGGAGAGTTCGCCGGCGCGATGCCAACGAGACGTCTGAACGCCAAAGCGCTCGCAGCGGCACTCGAGACGACGGCCGGCCTGACTTTTCGCGACCCTGAACGGCTGCGCCGGGCGCTGACACATGCCAGTGCCCGCGGCAAAGACGCGGGATCCGACTACGAGCGAATGGAATTTCTGGGCGACCGCGTGCTCGGTCTGGTGGTCGCCGAATTCCTCTACCAGACCTTCCCAGAGGCGAGCGAAGGCGAGCTGTCGCTGCGGCTGAACGGCATGGTGAACGCGGAGACGCTCGCCGCGATCTCGGAGGAAATCGGGCTGCCCGACCTGATCACGGCAGGCAGCGAGATGCAGACGCTCGACAGCCGCAAGCGCGTCAATTTGCGCGCCGACGCGCTGGAATCGCTGATTGCCGCCATTTACCTCGAAGGCGGCATCGAGGCCGCGCGCAGTTTTATCGCCCGACACTGGTTCGCCCGGCCCATCGCTTCCGGTGTCGCCCGCCGCGATCCCAAGACCGAGCTGCAGGAGTGGTCGCATGTCGCCGGAGGCGGCGTACCTGTCTATTCGGTCGAAGGTCGCGAGGGACCGGACCATGACCCGGTCTTCACCGTGAACGTACGCGTCAACGGATTCCAGCCCGGGACCGGCGTTGGCCGGACCAAGCGGCAGGCCGAGCAGGCCGCCGCTGCTGCGGTCCTGATGCGCGAAGGCGTGTGGAAGGAAGAGGACAGCATATGAGCGGCGAGGCGCAAGCTCCGAAGACGCATTCGGGCTTCGTGGCCCTGCTCGGCGCACCGAATTCCGGCAAGTCGACGCTGGTCAACCAACTCGTCGGCACCAAGGTCTCGATCGTCACCCACAAGGTGCAGACGACGCGCTCGATCATCCGTGGCATTGCTACGCACCACAACGCGCAAATCGTCTTTCTCGACACACCGGGCATCTTCAAGCCGCGCCGCGCGCTCGACCGGGCGATGGTGACGACAGCATGGGGCGGCGCCAAGGACGCCGACATGGTGCTTGTGCTGATAGATGCCGAGCGCGGCATTCGCGAGGACGCCGAGGCGATCCTCGACAACCTCAAGGACGTTCGCCAGCCGAAGATCCTCGTCCTGAACAAGATCGATCGCGTGAAACCGGACATTCTGCTGAAGCTGACTGCCGAAGCAAACGCCAAGGCCGATTTCACGCGCACATTCATGATCTCTGCACTGACGGGCTCCGGCTGTCCCGACCTCCTCGACCATCTCGCGGAAGCTTTGCCGGAAGGCCCCTGGTATTACCCCGACGATCAGGTTTCGGACCTGCCGATGCGCCAGCTCGCTGCCGAGATCACCCGCGAAAAGCTCTATCTGAGGCTGCATCAGGAGCTTCCCTATTCCTCGCATGTCGAGACCGAGAAATGGGAGGAACGCAGGGACGGCTCTGTGAGGATCGAGCAGGTGATCTATGTCGAGCGCGACAGCCAGAAGAAGATCGTGCTCGGCCACAAGGGCGAGACGATCCGTGCCATCGGCGAGGCAGCGCGCAAGGAGCTCGTCGATATCCTCGAGCAGAAGGTGCACCTCTTCCTGTTCGTCAAGGTGCGGGAGTGGGGCAGCGACCCTGAGCGCTATCGCGAAATGGGGCTGGAGTTTCCTCATTGAGGTAGCAAATGCGCCTTGTGACAGCAGCCTGAATCCCGGTCCTGCCGGCAGCTTGACCGGGCGGGGTTCGCTGGCGCAAATGCGGGCATGGAGTGGCAGGACGAAGGCATCATCCTCGGTGCCCGCAAGCATGGCGAAACCAGCGCCATTCTCGAGGTGATGACACGCGAGCATGGCCGGCATCTTGGCCTTGTGCGCGGCGGCCGCTCCCGCAAGCAGCACGCTGTTTTGCAGGCGGGCAACCGCGTGTCGCTGATCTGGCGGGCCCGGCTCGACGAGCATCTCGGTGTGTTTCAGGCGGAGCCCGTGTCGTTCAACGCGGCGCGGCTGCTTGAGAGCGCAACCGCCCTCTATGGCCTGCTGACGCTCGCGGCACATCTGCGCCTGCTCCCTGAGCGGGACCCGCATGCGGCACTCTATGAGACACTCGGCATCGTCATCGACAATCTCGGCGACCCGCATTCGGCCGCCGAGCTTGTCGTCCGCTTCGAGTTGCTCGTGCTTGACGAGCTTGGCTTCGGCCTCGATCTGGCGCGCTGCGCGGCGACCGGGCAAACCGACGACCTCGCCTATGTCTCGCCGAAAACCGGCCGTGCGGTCTCACGCGAAGCCGGCCAGCCATGGCGCGACAAGATGCTGCCGCTGCCGGCCTTCCTCAGGCGCGGCGAGAGCGAGGCCGCCGACCTCGCTGCGATCGAGGCGGCGTTCCGCCTCACCGGCTTCTTCCTCACGCGCCATGTCTATGAGCCGCGCGCCCTTCCGGAGCCCGAGGCGCGCGCGAGCTTCCTGACCTCGGTACGCAAGGCATTCAGCGAGAACCCGACCGCCTTGAATCCTGCCCCGTGAACAGGCACAACCGTCGCATAAGCAGGGGAAGGCCATGTTTGGGGAATTTGGGGAGCTCGTTGGCCTGGTTGCCATCGTTGCGCTGATTGCGGGCGTTCGGCGGCAGCAGCGGCGCCTGCGGGTTCTGGAAACCGACCTCAAAGGGCTGAGGACGGATTTCCTCGCCTATCGTGAAGCGGTGACCTCGAAGGCGGCTGTCGAAGTATCCGCCACACCTGAGTCGACTGCTGCTCAACAGGCGGTCAGCGAACAACCGGCCAGACCTGAACACTCCGGCGCGGCTCTGGGCGATGCGGTCGACGCGTCGCCGCCCGAGGCTAAGAAGCCAGCCGAACCTGCTATTGCTGCCGCTGCACCTGAGCGGCCAGCCGATCGGCCTGTTGCGGAAGTCGATGCGCAACGTCCTGCAGGTCCAACGGTCGAGACCGCGCTCGGCACGCGCTGGGCCGTATGGGTCGGTGGGCTCGCGCTGGCGCTCGGCGGCATCTTTCTCGTGCGCTACACAATCGAGGCCGGCATTTTCGGGCCAGAGGTGCGGCTGATCCTGGCCTCCATCCTCGGTATCGCGCTTGTCGCAGCCGGCGAAATCGTGCGCCGCACCGGCTTCCGTGTGCCGGTCGAGGGCGTCGCCAACGCTCACGTCCCTGGCATATTGACGGCGGCCGGCGCATTCACCTTGTTCGGCGCCGTCTATGCCGCGCACGGCATCTATGGCTTCATCGGGCCGACGGCCGCCTTCCTCCTGCTCGGAATGATCGGCATCGCGACCATCGTGGCGTCGCTGATCCATGGTCAGGCACTGGCCGGCGTCGGCGTGGTCGGCTCCTACCTTACGCCGGTGCTGGTCTCCACGCAGGCCCCCAACCACTGGGCGCTGTTTGGCTTCGTGGCGATCGTACTTGCCGCCGCCGCCTTCATCGCCCGCCTGCGCGACTGGCTGCTATTGATGGCTGCAGCCTTTGCCGGAGCGGGTCTTTGGACGCTAGTCTACCTCATCAGCGCATGGCCCCTCGATTTCGCGATCCTCTCGTTCATCACTGCGGTGACGCTCGTCGTCCTCGAGTTCGTCTGGCTGGGGAGGCGTCAGGGGAGCGAGGGATTCGATATTCCCTCGATCGTGCCGGCCTTCTTTGTTGCAGTGACTTCTGCCGCCCTTTTCCTCGATCCCGATATCGCGGCTGCCGGCGGCGTGACCTATGGCGCGATTTTCCTGGTCGCGATGGTGGCTGTCGCAGTCTATCGGGCCCCAGCGATTGCATTGCTTCATGCTGCCGGTACGGCGACGACAGTCGTCTACCTGCGGAGCGCGTTCTCGGGAAGTTTCAACGTCAATTTCCTCGGCGAGGAGGTGAGGCTGGAAGGCTTTCCGCTCGTCGGCGTCGGCCAGTCCGAAATCGTCTGGTCGGGCGTGGCGCTGAGCGCGGCCTTTCTCGTCGCCGGCCTGTGGAGCGCCTGGAGCCTGGCGCCGTCGGCAGCAAGGCGCGCTGCGGCATGGTCGGCGTGGGGCGTTGCGGTGCCACTCGTCGTCCTGTTCGCGACCTGGATCGCGTTTGGCAATCTCGATCGTGACGTGGCGCGAGCCCTGATCGCGTTTGCGCTGGCGGTCGCCTTCGCCCTTGCCGGTGAGGTGATCTCACGAGCCGAGTTGCCGTGGCAGACGGGCGGCCCCGCCGTCTCCGTCGCGCTGATCGGCGCGGGGATCGCCGTCCTGCTCGCGCTCCATATGGGCTTTTCATCCGGCTGGACGACGGTGCTACTCGGCGCCGCGACGGCGCTTCCGGCCTTCGCGACGCGCTATCGAAACTGGCCCGTGCTTGGCTGGCTGAGCGCAGGAGCGGTCGCCTTCCTGCTTCTCCGCTTTGCTCTCGACCCGACCATCGTTGGTGCCGCGAACCTGTCGACCACGCCTTTCCTCAATTGGCTGCTTATCGGGTACGGCGTGCCGGCCATCGGAGCCGGCTTTGCCGGCTGGCAGCTTGCCCGCACGACGAACGGCCGAGCTCGGCTTGTCATGGAGGCTGCCGCGAGCTTCTTCACGTTGATCGGAGCAGCAATGCTCGTCCGGCATGCGATGCATGGCGGCGTCATCGACGACAGCGCCATCACGCTGGCCGAGCAGGCGGTATACACGCTGATTGCGCTTGCCGGCAGCGCGATGTTGATCGCACTGGACCGCCGGGCGCCGAGCCCCGTATTGCGCTTTGGTTCGATCGCCGTGGGAATTCTCTCGGCGGCAATGATCGTCCTCCAGCATTTGCTCCTGCTCGACCCGCTCTTCACCGACGAATCCACGGGGAAAATCCCTGTGCTCAACCTGCTGTTGCTGGCTTATCTGATGCCGGCCGCCGCTGCGGGCGGGCTGGCGCTCTTCGCACGCGGCAGGCGGCCGCGCTGGTATGTGGCGACGCTTGGGCTGATCGCGGCCATGCTTGCCTTCGCCTATGCGACGCTGTCGCTGCGCCGTTTGTTCCAGGGCGAGTTCATCGGCGCGTGGCGCGAGTTTGGCCAGCTCGAGACATACGCCTACTCGGCGCTGTGGCTGGCCCTCGGGGTCGCGCTGCTGGTCGGCGGACTTGCGTTGAGATCGCAGGTGCTGCGGCTAGCGTCGGGCGCACTGATCGTCATCGCCGTCGCCAAGGTCTTCCTGTTCGACATGTCCGAGCTCGAAGGCGTGCTGCGTGCGCTATCCTTCATCGGGCTCGGCGTGGTGCTGATCGGGATCGGCCTGTTCTATCAGCGCATGCTGCGGCTGGGCGTTGGGGCTGCTTCGAGGGAGCAAGCCGCAACGCCCGCTCCGCCCACCGCCTCCTGATCGGGCCTGGCCATTTCTCGATGGCGGCTTTGGGATTATTCTTGGCCGTCGAGCGTTGATGGCAGAGAGGCTCATTGGCGGCCGAGGGCATGGACGACCACCGCAGGCAGGCGATCATCGAGGAGATTCCGCGGCTGCGGCGCTATGCGCGCGCGCTCGTTCGCGATCGCGACGCTGCCGATGATCTCGTGCAGGACAGCCTTGAGCGGGCACTGTCACGCATCGAGAGCTGGACGACCGGAGATTCACCGCGGCGCTGGTTGTTCACCATCATGCACCATCTGTTCGTCGATCAGCTCCGGCGTTCCCGGCGTCACGTGCAGGCCGTTGCGCTCATGCCCGAGACGATCGATGCGGCCAGTTCGCCGCCGCCTCAGCCGGACAAGCTGGCTTCGGCCGAGGTTCTGTCCGCACTGGAGCAAATTGCCCCCGAAAGGCGGGCGGCGCTCGTGCTCGTCGCCGTCGAGGGCTTCTCATACGCCGACGCGGCAAACGTGCTCGGCATTCCGGCCGGCACACTGATGTCCAGGATCGCCAGAGGGAGAGAGGAGTTGCGATCGATCTTAGACGATGTCTCGCGGCGCAAGATGATCAAGGTGGTCGAAAAATGACCAGACGCGAGTTTAGCATGTCCGACATCCATCTTGCGCTCGACGGTGAGCTCCCCGATGACGATCGTGCCGAGTTCGAGCGTTGGCTCGAATCGCATCCTGATATGAAGGCGCAGAGTGCCCGCTTCGAGCGCGATGGTGCGATACTTGCGGCTGCGCTTGCCCCGATCCTCGACGAGCCGGTGCCCTCGCGCCTCACGAAGCTGGCCTCAGGCGAAGTCAAGCCACGGCGCTCTTGGACGATCTCGCTGCGCAATGCGGCCGCCGCTGCAGTCGTCTTCGTCGCCGGCGGCATCGCCGGCTATTTCATCGCGAGCAGCGGATCGTTCAACGAAGAAGATCTCGCAGACCGGCTCGCGGAGAATGCGATCGGCGCTTACGTGACCTTTACTGCCAGCCTGCCGCATGCGGTCGATGTCGGGGCGGACGACCGGGCTTACCTCGAGGGCTGGCTGTCGAAGCGGACCGGCCTCAAGATAATCGCGCCCGATCTCGCGGCTTCTGGGTTCGAACTTCTTGGCGGGAGGATTCTTCCCTCCGGCGAGAACATCGCCGCTCTGCTCGTCTACAAGGACAAGTCGGGCAACCAGCTGTCCATCTACATGGTAGGCGAAGGCGGGGAGAAGGCGAAGGGCACCTACACGCCCGAGGAGGGCGGCCCGACTGCCATCTACTGGATGAATAAGGGCTTTGGCTGCGCTATCGTCGGTTCGCTCCCGCGGGGGCAACTCGCCGAGGTCGCCCGGAATGCGTGGCGCCAGATGGTCGAGGCGGGTGCAGTGGGTTAGTTCCATTCTGTCACAATTCGGCCCCAATCGAGGAGCGAAAGCGCCATTGATGTTTGCGCTGGGGTGGCGGAAGCAGAGACCTGAACTGGAATTCTCCGCAAGGGCGCAAACGAGGTTTCTCCGGTCCTCATGCAAGCCAAATTCCGCGCGGCCTCTGTGGCCGACCTCGGTGCGCTTATCGACCTCGAGAACCGGTCGTTCTCGTCCGACCGGCTTTCCCCCGAATCATTGCGCCGTCTTGTTTCGTCACCGTCTGCCGCCGTGATCGCTGCAACCACCGATCGGGCGCTGGCCGGCTATGCGGTGGTGCTGTTCAGATCCGGCAGCCGCATCGCGAGGCTCTACTCGCTTGCAGTCGAGCCCGATCGGCGCGGTCTTGGCCGCGAGTTGCTCGGCGCGGCCGAGAGGGAAGCCGCATCGCGGGACTGCTCCGTGCTGCGGCTCGAAGTGCGCCAGGACAACGCCCGTGCCATCGGCCTCTATGAGCGCGCGTCCTACAGGCGATTCGGCCAGAAGCCGCATTATTATGCCGACGGCGCTACGGCGCTGCGCTTCGAGAAATCGCTCAAGCTGGACGCCGAAATCGCCGGGCGTGCCGGAACCGCCGTCGCATGACCATCGTTGCCCTGTTCATTTGTTCGCCCGTGTCCCCTCTAACCGGCACCACTCTGCCTGAACGAGAATTGACGACATGACCTGGGTCATACTGACGGGACGGCAGAGCGATCTCGACCAGGTGGCGACACCGCACAAGATCATCACCAATCGCGATTATTTGGCGCACCCGGCATTGTTTCGCGGGCAGCGGCCGAAGGTCATCAACCTGTCGAATAATTATGGGTACCAGAGCCGCGGCTACTACGCGTCGCTGCTCGCCTCCTCGCGCGGCCATCGCGTGATCCCGACGGTCGAGACGATGATCGACCTCTCGGAACCGAAGCTCTACGAGAACGCACTGCCCGAGCTGGAGGTCGCGCTCAACAAATGCCGCAAGGATCTGGGCGGCGCCTTCCCACATCGCGTCGCGATCTATTTCGGCATCGGCCCGTCCAAGGCATGGGACCGATTTGCCAAGCTTCTGTTCGACTGGTTTCGGGCGCCGGCACTTGAGGTGACGATCCGCGACAGCGCGCAATGGGCGTCGATCCGCAAGATCGGCTTCCTGCCGCTCGCGCGCATGACGGCCGATGAGAAGACGCGCTTCCTCGCTTGCATGGAAACATATACCGGCCGCGAATGGCGCGATTCCAAGACCAGGACGCCAGCCCGCTACAGCTTTGCGACGCTGGTTGATCCGCACGAGCAGCTGCCCCCCTCTGACATCCAGTCGCTGCGCTACTGGGCCAAGATCGCCGAAAAAATGGGCGTCGAGGTCGAGCCGATCACCAGGAAGGATCTGGCGAAGCTCGCCAACTACGATGCGCTTTTCATCCGCGAGACGACGTCGATTTCCAATCACACCTATCGCTTCGCCCGCCGCGCCCAGCAGGAGGGCATGCCGGTGATCGACGACCCGCTGTCGATGATCCGCTGCACCAACAAGGTCTATCTGACCGAGTTGATGAGCTTCAACAAGGTGCCTATGCCACCGACGGTGATGATCGCCAGCGCTGCCGATCTGGAGGTCGCCGCACAGGTGCTGGGTTTTCCGCTAGTGCTCAAAATCCCGGACAGTGCGTTCTCGCGCGGCGTCAAGAAGGCCAACAGTCCTGAGGAACTGAAGTCCCTCGCAGAGGGATGGCTGGAAGATTCCGACCTGCTGATCGCCCAGAAATTCATCCCGACCGAATATGACTGGCGTGTGGGGGTGCTCGGCGGCCAACCGCTCTTTGCCGTGCACTACCTGATGGCCAAGAAGCACTGGCAGATCGTCAACCACAAGGCCAACGGCAAGCCCGACCAAGGCGGCATCAAGACCTTCACCCTCAAGGAGGCGCCGTCTCATGTGGTGGAGACCGCCGTGCGTGCCGCGAGATGTATCGGCGACGGGCTCTACGGAGTCGATCTCAAGGAGACCAAGGACGGCGTCTTCCTCATAGAGATCAACGACAATCCGAACCTCGACCATGGCTGCGAAGATTCCGGCGAAAAGGACGAGGTGTGGGTGAAGCTGACCCAGTGGTTTTTGGACAGGCTTGAGCGGCAGGGGCGGTAAGCTACGAAGGATCGCCTGTGTACTGCCAGATATCTGAACTGATGTGCTAGACGTCATTGTCGATAGCTGATATCTGAATAGTAGGATTTCAGGCGGGATCGTTGATTGATAACATCTGCACAGATGCGTGCCGCCCGGGCGCTGCTTGGCATCGACCAGCGTCAGCTTGCCGATCTGGCCGGCGTTTCGGTGCCGACCATCCAGCGGATGGAGGCAAGTGAAGGCACCGTGCGCGGCGTGATCGAGACGCTGACGAAAGTCGTCGAGGCGCTCGATCGTGCAGGCGTTCAGCTGATCGGCGACAACGCGGTGAGCGATGGCGGCGGACGCGGCGTTCGCCTGAAGCAGCCATAAGCGACGAGCACCTCCTGACATCCAGCGCATATGCGCCTGGCCGCCCGGGTTCGGTCGACCATGCCAGCTCTATTGCGGCAAGCGAAAGGATTGCCATGGCTGCCCGATCCGTTGAACCCCGATTCCTCGAGCTGTTCACGCCCAAGCTGGTCACCGTTCTCAGGGAACGCTACGGGCCGGCTGACCTTCGGGCCGACGCCATTTCCGGCCTGACCGTCGCAATCGTCGCGCTGCCGCTCTCGATGGCCATTGCGATCGGATCGGGCGTCACTCCCGATCGCGGTCTTTTCACTTCGATCATCGGAGGCTTCGTGGTCTCGGCGCTCGGCGGCAGCCGCTTTCAAATCGCCGGCCCGGCCGGCGCATTCATCGTGCTCGTTTCGTCGACCGTGACAGCACATGGGCTTGACGGACTCCTTCTTGCAACCATGATATCCGGGCTGATCCTGCTCGCCATCGGCCTGTTGCGGCTCGGGACTTTCATCAAATACATCCCATACCCGGTGACGGTCGGCTTCACGTCAGGCATCGCCGTCATCATCTTTGCAAGCCAGATCAAGGAACTCCTCGGCCTCGACCTGGAAAACGAACCGGGACCTTTCCTGCCGAAGCTGCGGGCGATCGTCGATGCGCTGCCCACGATGAACGTCTACGCCGCTCTTGTTGCGGTATTGACGATCGGGATCATCGTCCTCGTTCGCCGCTATCGCCCGCATTGGCCAGCCTACATTATCGCGGCGGCCGTCGTAGCGGTCGCCGCAGCACTCTTCGGTTTGCCAGTGCAGACCATCGGAACACGCTTCGGCGGCATTCCTCATTCGCTGCCGGCACCGCAGCTGCCGTCGCTCTCCCCTGAAAAGATAGTCGAAGTGCTCCCATCGGCGCTTTCCTTCGCGCTGCTGGGCTGCATCGAGAGCCTCCTTTCGGCAGTGGTGGCTGATTCCATGAGCGGCCGACGTCACCGCTCCAACTGCGAGCTGGTCGCGCAGGGCCTAGCCAATGTCGCTTCGCCGCTCTTCGGTGGCTTCTGCGTCACCGGTAATATCGCGCGGACGGCGACCAACGTGCGTTCCGGCGCCCGCGGGCCAGTGTCGGGCATGTTGCATTCGGTCTTCCTGCTCATCTTCATGCTCGTTGCCGCGCCGCTTGCTTCTTACATCCCGCTCGCCGCCCTCGCCGGTGTGCTCGCCGTCGTCTCCTGGAACATGGCCGAGAAGCACGAATTCGCATCCCTCATCCGCGCCTCAGCCGGCGACGCGGCGGTGCTGCTGACGACCTTCGTGCTCGTCGTGTTTCGCGACCTCACCGAAGGTATTCTCGTTGGCTTTGCGATCGCCGCACTGCTCTTCCTGCATCGAATGGCGAGCGCGGTCGCTGTCGAGCACGGGCCGGTCGTGGAGTTGGACAAACCGGATACGGCCAACGGTCGCAAGCCTTACGATTCAGGGTTGGCTACCGATCCTGACATCGTGGTCTGCAGGATATCGGGAGCGTTCTTCTTTGGGGCGGCTGCAAGCGTTGGGGCAGCGTTGGACCGCATCGGCGAACATCCAAGTGCCTATATCATCGACTTCACGACAGTGCCGTTTCTCGATTCCAGCGGTGCCGCCACACTTGAAGGCTTCGTACGCAAGGCAACCCGCCGAGGGGCAACCATTCACATCAGCGGCGCGTCGCGGTCAGTTCGGCGCGTTCTCTTGACGCATGGCATGCGGCCGCCGCGCGTCCGCTTCAGACGGACGCTGGCCGAGGCGCTCGAGGAGGCACGCAAGGCCAGGTACAAGGAGGAAGCTGCGATCGCTCCGGCAGCGGTCGTATAAATCGCTTCGCGAGTTCCCCTGAAGGCTCAACCGGTCCTGCGGGAACTTGCCTGGCGCGGCTTTTCGATCGCCGCAAAGCGCGCCAAGAATTCCCTCTGCACCTTGTTCGGCGCACGGGGAATGAGGTCGAAGCGCGATACCTCGAAGCCGCGTGGCCGGCCGAAGAAGCGCGTCGCCTCGGCAATCGTGAATCCGGCAAGCTCCGTCGCCTCGAAATAGGCGGCGACGTGATCTGCGCGCTTGATCGAATCGTTGAGCGCCGAGGTCGGTTCTGCCGGAAGTGCGAAACGCAGATGAATGGCCCGCTTCAGCCGGTTCTCGACTTCCTTGTAATCGCCGCCGACCACCGCCTTGAACGGCGAGATCATGTCACCGATCACATATTCGGCCGCATCATGCAGCAGTGCGGTCAGCCGTTCTGTCGGCGTTGGATCGGGCGTGATCGCGCAGAATATCTCCTCGACCAGAAGGCAGTGCTGCGCGACCGAGAAAGCGTGGTCGCCGCTCGTTTGGCCGTTCCAGCGTGCGACGCGGGCGAGCCCGTGCGCAATGTCGCCGATCTCGATGTCGAGCGGCGAAGGATCCAGGAGGTCGAGCCTGCGGCCGGACAGCATGCGCTGCCAGGCGCGCGGCGGAGCACCGATGCGGTCCGGCATCAGGCCTGTTCCGGGGCGACCGCCTCCGGGAACCGGAACTTGGCGGAGGACGGGATGCTGAGCGTGATCGGCATACCCCCGGCCGTGATCGGCCATCCGGTATCGATTGCATCCTTGACCCGGTCGATACGGACGATGGCGAGTCCCGTCTCGCCGACCACGGTGCCGAGCGCACCGATCGAGCGGCCGTCCGCGAGAATTTCCGTGCCAGAACTGGGCAGGGGGCCTGATGCGACCATCACGCGGCGGCGTGCCGTGCCGCGATGCTGCATGCGCGAGACCACCTCCTGGCCGACATAGCAGCCCTTCTGAAAGCCGACACCACCATTCTCGTCGAGAAGGACGTCGTGCGGGAAGGCATCACCAGCAGCATAGTCTGCACCGCTTTCGGCAACGCCATATTCGATCCGCAGCGCGTGCCAATCGCCCTCATTGGCAGTTTCGGTCGGAAGCGGGGGCGCATATTGGCGCAACACCTTCGCGTCGACGGGGAATCGCGTGTCGCGTAGCGCCGCCGAATCTGAACCGGCTGAATCGGCCTGCGGTGCGCTTGAATCACCTCTCCACGAAACGGCGACAAGTGCCTGATCCTGCTTGGCAATCGTCGCCTTGGCCCGCAGCTTGTAGAGGGTGAGCCGGCGCACGAAGTCGTCCGCGAGTGCGGTGCGGCAATCAAGCAGGAAGCGCTTGTCGCCTGCGCGGGAAATCAGGAAATCGAACAGGATCTTGCCCTGCGGCGAGAGCAGGGCGCTGGGTTTCGCTTCGCCTTTGCCGAGCGAAGACAGATCCGCCGTGACGATGTTCTGGAGCAACGTCTCGGCGTCGTCGCCTTCGACGGCAATCAGCGCGCGGTCGTCGAGATGGACGGTCGGCATGGGATCCTGACCTTGCAATTCGGGAGGCCATTACGTAAGCCGCCCGCATCTTACCGGCAAGGGCTGTGAGCGATGGCGACGACCTACGACCTGATCCTCAAAGGCGGGACGGTGGTCAATCAGGACGGCGTCGGTGTCCGCGACATCGGCGTGACTGGCGGCCGCATCGTCGCGATCGGCGATCTCGGAAAAGCGCGCGCGGGAACATCGATCGACTGCCGCGGGTTGCATGTGCTGCCCGGCGTCATCGACAGCCAGGTGCATTTCCGCGAGCCCGGAGCCGAGCACAAGGAAGACCTGGAAAGCGGCTCGCGCGCTGCCGTTCTGGGCGGCGTCACCGCCGTTTTCGAGATGCCGAATACCAATCCGCTGACGACGAGCGAGGCGGCGCTTGCCGACAAGGTCAGGCGCGGCACGCACCGCATGCATTGCGACTTCGCGTTCTGGGTTGGCGGCACGCGCGACAATGCCGGAGATGTGAACGAGCTGGAGCGCCTGCCCGGGGCAGCCGGCATCAAGGTGTTCATGGGGTCCTCTACGGGCGACCTGCTGGTCGAGGATGACGAAGGCGTAGCGGCGATCCTGAGGAACACGCGCCGGCGCGCCGCCTTCCATTCCGAGGACGAGTACCGGCTGCGCGAGCGCCTCGACCTGCGCGTTGAGGGCGATGCGTCCTCGCATCCTGTCTGGCGCGACGAGCTGGCGGCCCTGCGCTGCACGGAGCGGCTGGTCGCGATCGCCCGCAAGGCGCGCGCGCGCATCCATGTGCTGCATATTTCGACTGCCGAAGAAATCGAGTTCCTGCGCAATCACAAGGACGTCGCAAGCTGCGAGGCGACCCCTCATCACTTGACCCTGTCGGCCGACGACTATGCCAGGTTGGGCACCTTGCTGCAGATGAACCCGCCGGTCCGCAGCGCCCGCCATCGCGATGGTGTCTGGCGCGGCGTCGCCCGAGGCATAGTCGACGTGCTCGGCTCGGACCATGCCCCGCATACGCTGGCCGAGAAGGCCAAGCCTTATCCCGCCTCGCCATCAGGCATGCCGGGCGTGCAGACACTGGTGCCTGTGATGCTCGACCATGTGAATGCCGGGCGTCTCACGATCGAACGCTTCGTCGATCTCGCCAGCCATGGGCCCCAGCGCCTTTTCGGGATTGCCTGCAAGGGCCGTATCGCCGCCGGCTACGATGCCGATTTCACTGTTGTCGACCTGAAGCGCCGCGAGACGATCCGCAACGCCCAGGCCGGCTCGCGGGCAGGCTGGACGCCTTATGACGGAATGGAGGTGACCGGCTGGCCGATCGGCACCATCGTGCGCGGCAGGCGCGTCATGTGGGAAGGCGAGCTCGTGGAGACGGGGCAGGGCGAGCCGGTGATGTTTGCCGAGGCGCTGCCGGTATGAGGCAGTAGGGCAATAAGGCAATACAATAAGGCAATAGCGGAACTTCGGCGCCGAGTGGCGGCAGGTCCGCTCGATATGCTTACATATTGCCCTATTGCCTTACTGCCCTATTCCCCTCTGCCTCAATCACCAGCGACAAAGAACGACCACCGCCCCTCGGGCGTAATGCCGACCCGGTAAAAAATGTAGGTGCCGTAGGTCTTCATCTCGTCATAGTCGCCCGACGTCACGATCCTGAATAGCTCCACCTTCTGGGCGGGCGTCAGCTTCTCGAGCGGAACGGCAAAGAAATAGGGCCATACATACATGTCGTTCGGCGTGCCGGCATCCATGTGGACAAAGCCGGCGCTGAGCACGTCTTCGAGAATGGCAAGGATCTCGGCGCCTTCCTTGTCGCCGGATAGCTCCTTCAGATAGTCGATCGGGTCGCCCTCGATCGCGCCGAAGGAGAGCTGGGTACCGCTCTCGCCTGGTTCGAGCAGCGGTCTGAGCTTCTCGATATCGCCGCTCTTGGTAGCCTCCATGATGCGGTCGTGCAACCGCCTGACGGGTTCCGGCAGCTTGCCAAGATCATAGACGATTTCCGGGATCGGTGCGTTGGGATCGATCGCCAGACGCGCGCTGTCCGGGGGGCCTTCACCGCCGGGATCCGCTTCATCCGGCTGAGACTGGTCAGGCTCAGACTTGCCAGGCCCGGCCTTGTCAGGCTCGCCCAAGCCCGGCGCGGTGGTCGTCGAGTCCGGAGAGGGCACCTGATTGAGGGGAGGCAGCGATTTCTTCTCGATGGACTGATCGTCGGAGGGCTGGGCCGGCGTATCGGAAGGCTGCGGTATCTCCTCGCGTTTGATTTCGCTCAACGCCGATGCCGGCTGCACCGAAATATGCACCACCCCGACGGCCAGCAGTGCGGCCAAGGCAGCTGCGAGCGCCGATCTCGAAAGCGCAGGCAATACAGCCGATTCAATTGAAATGGCTCGAGGCATTGGGCGAAATCTCCGGCCGCGGCTGGAATTCGTGGCCGCGTGCGGCACTATAGTCGATTACTCGCCTGCGATATGCGTCAATGGCGCAACAGCGAGCGCTCGAATTCGCCGGCCACCACCTTTTCGCGCATGCGATCGAGAAGGGCGAGCGCCGCCTTCTCGCCGGAGCAGCGGACAAGCTCGGCAAAAGCTGTCGCAAGTGCCGCTTCGGCGATGATTTCAGGCTCGATGCCGGCCGAGAGTCCCTCCGCCCAGGCTTCGTTATGGCTTTCCGTCGCTGTCAGCCGCTTTTCTTCGCGAACCAGCGCGTCGATGTCGCTGAGGCCGTGTTCCATGGCCGATACCACCCTCTTCAAGTTGCGATCCGAACTCGTTTCGAATCAACTTGACCAGTCCCTTTTACGTCCCGTTAAGCGTTCTAGCACAGCGAATCTGTCCTGTATGGGGCGCGTGGCGAAAAAGTTAACATCAATTTAATTGCCGTAGCGCGCCGCGATGTCACGCGACAGCGCCTCGCCCTCTTTCATGTAGCGGGAAATCGCCTCGGTCGCCGATGCGGTGCAGGCGACATAAACCCCGTCGAAGGACCGGTAGCCGCGATTGAAGCTGGCGACAAAGCGGGCGCGCCGCTCCTGATTTGGGTTTTCCGTAGCCAGCAGTTGCTCCATCTCGTTGCGCCACTGGTCGCCCTCTTCGCCGCAGAGATTACGCAAGTAGTGGAGCGAGCCGAGCACCTCGGCTAGCCTGAGCAGCGGCTGCTCGAAGGGCGCTTCCGCGCTTGCCGCCCCTGCCGGTCCGCCTGCTAGCGAAAGGACCGCAATGAAAACTGCCGGATATGCCCAAGCTCTCGCCATAAGTCCTTGTGGCGCATGATTTTGTCGGCGGCAAGGCAGGATGCTGGAGCAGGATGAACTGGAGTCATTCATCCTGCTCCAGTTCTTTGTCTTTGCAGGCATGATCTTGTCCGAAAAGTCTGCAACTTTTTGCTGCGCTGTCCTCCGGTTCGAGATCATGTCCTAACCAGCTTCCGCGCTGATCGCGCGTGCGGTGTCGAGCACCGAAGGAATGATCGGCAGCGCCTCCATTTCATGGAGACGGAACCAACCTGCCGCCGCCGCATCATCGCCGGCCTGCAAGATGCCGCTCGGGCCCCAGCCGCGGAAGACGAGCAGCCGAAACGCCGGAAAGTCTGCGGATGGTGAGCCGGGCAGCAGATATTGCCTGAACGGCGCCAGGCGCTCGACCGCAAGGCCTGTCTCCTCCGCAAGTTCACGACGCACGGCCTCCTCATCGCTCTCGCCGTCCTGCACGCGTCCGCCGGGAAAGGCATAGAGGCCCATCGAGGGTTCGTGCCCCCGCTGGATCAGCAGAAAGCGGCCCTCATGCAGGATGGCGACAGAGACGCCGGGGAGATAAGCAGTCGGACTGGGTGAGCGTATGGCCATGGTCTTTTCTGGGTAAGCACAGATGTCTGGAAGATCGATGAGCGCGGCACAAGGGGTTTGACGTGCTGCTGTTGGATCGCCAACTTACAGCACGGTTCCGGGAAGTTGCGACAGTCCTGGCCCCGGATGGAGAGAACTCCCGTCATGTGCCGCCGGTTTGCGCTCATCCATAAGCGAAATGTTGTCGAGGAATACTTCGCCACGGCGGATTTCGAGGATTTTCCAGCGCGCTACAACATCGCGCCGACCCAGCCGATTCTGCTGGTGACTGCCGGATTGGCGCGTGAGCCCGGCTCGAATCTCGCCAACCGCCGTTCGCTGCTTGTGCGCTGGGGTCTGATTCCCGGCTGGGCGAAGAACCCGAAGGAAATGTCTCTGCTCATCAATGCGCGGGCCGAATCGGCGAACGAAAATGCTGCCTTCAGGGCGGCTATGCGCCATCGCCGCTCGCTGATCCCGGCTTCCGGCTTCTACGAATGGCAGCGTGACGGCGCGAGCAAGGGCCAGCCCTATTGGGTGCGGCCGCGCCATGGCGGGATCATCGCCTTTGCCGGGCTGATGGAGACCTGGCTCGAGCCAGGCGGTTCCGAGATCGACACCGCCGCGATTCTGACGACCGCGGCGAACGGGGTGATCTCCGGTATTCACGACCGCATGCCGGTGGTGATCGAGCCGAGCCATTTCGACCGCTGGCTCGATTGCCTCAACAGCGAGCCACGCGACGTTGCCGATCTGCTGAAGCCACCGGATCCCGAATTCTTCGAGGCGATCCCGATTTCCGACAAGGTCAACAGGGTAACGAATACGGGACCTGATCTTCAGCATGCTGTGGCGGCCGCCGATGTCCGGTCGAAGCCTGAGGTCAAGGACAGTACGCAGCTGTCGCTGTTTTGATGCGGAGGCGGATTGCGCCGGCACCTCGCGCTTGCCGCAAGAGAGGCGTGCCGGCGACGGCGGTTAGCCTGTCAGGCTGCGTTGCTGGCAGCAGGAGTCTTGCGCTTCTTGTTGGTGTGCAGCAGCGCCGCGCGAAGCACCGCGGGCCCGATCGAGCGGAATTGACCATGGAGTTCGGCATGTTGCGCTCGGTCTCGCTCGACCGGCTTCTTAATCTTCTGCATCTTTATTCCCCGACAAGTTCTGTTATCCCGATCATCGGCAGATGCTGGTCGATTCGGACGAAATCGTGGCCCGCGACCGAATATATCCTGTCTTGCCGCGTCAAACATTAAAGACATGTTTAATAAATTGTTACGCTTGCGTCAGGCCGACGGGCGTGTCGATATTCTTGAAATATGGGGGTGAAAATCATTGGCTTGACGCCGATGGGCCCGAAGCGCGATAACGGCAGCCGATGAAAACGTCCTTCGCCATTACCGGCATTTGCATTATTGGCTAGCGCACGCGCTGGTCCGGACGTTCTCGCCCTTTCTCCAAGTCAGAAGAAACGCCCCGGCCAGCAGGCTGGCTTTGGCGCATGCGGGAGAAACGGGAGTTCATGCCGGAAAGTTTCAAGGGGCTGAGGCTCTACAACACGCTGACGCGGACGAAGGAAGACTTCGTGCCGATCGACCCGAACAATGTGCGCATGTATGTCTGCGGGCCGACCGTCTACGACTTCGCCCATATCGGCAATGCGCGGCCCGTCATCGTCTTCGACGTGCTGTTCCGGCTGCTGCGCCATCTCTATGGGGCAGAGCACGTCGCCTATGTCCGGAACATCACCGACGTGGACGACAAGATCAACGCGCGGGCATCGCGCGACTATCCGGGCCAGCCGCTCAACGAGGCGATCCGCAAGGTCACCGAGGAGACCAACGCGCAATTCCAAAAGGACGTGAAGGCGCTCGGCTGCCTCGAGCCGACCTCACAGCCGCGGGCCACCGAATATATCGACGAGATGCGGGCCATGATCGAGCGGCTGGTGATGAGCGGCGTCGCCTATGTCGCTGACGGCCATGTGCTGTTCTCGCCCTCGGAGATGAACAAGCGCAAGGGCCCGCGCTATGGCGCGCTTGCCCGCCGTTCCCTCGACGAGATGCTGGCGGGGGCCCGCGTCGACGTCGCATCCTACAAGCGCGACGAGATGGACTTCGTGCTGTGGAAGCCGTCCAAGCCGGGCGAGCCGGGTTGGCCATCGCCGGCAGGCATTGCCGTGCTCGGCCGGCCGGGCTGGCACATCGAGTGCTCGGCCATGTCCATGGCGAAGCTGCTGGAGCCTTTCGGCGGCGGGCTGAATTGCGACGACCCTCACAAGAATATCTTCGACATCCATGCCGGCGGCATCGACCTCGTCTTCCCCCATCATGAGAACGAGATCGCGCAGTCCTGCTGCGCGTTTGGCACCGAGCGCATGGCCAATTACTGGATGCACAACGGCTTCCTGCAGGTCGAGGGCAAGAAGATGGCGAAAAGCGAAGGCAATTTCGTCACCATCAACGAACTCTTGAACACCGAGAAGTTCGGCGGACGGAAATGGCCGGGCGAGGTGCTGAGGCTCGCCATGCTGATGACGCACTACCGCGAGCCGATCGACTTCAGCGTACGCAAGCTGGAGGATGCCGAAGCGGTTCTGGACGGCTGGTATCGAGCCATAGGCGAGGTTCCGCTCACCGATATCTCCTGTGCCGACGTGCTCGACGGCGCCCTCGATGATCTCGGCACGCCGGCAGCCGTTACAGCGATGCATGAGCTGCGTGCCGAGGCGGCCAAGGGCAGCGCCGGCGCCAAGGCCGGCCTGAAGGCAAGCGCTGCGCTGCTCGGCCTTCTGCCCATGACCGAGACGGAGTGGTTCGCCGCCAAAGCTGCCACCGCGGCAATCGACAGCGCAGCCATCCAGCCGCGCATCGAGGCACGGCTCGCCTTCATTCGCGAGAAGAACTGGGCCGAGGCCGACCGCATCCGAGAGGAACTGCTGGCTGAGGGCGTCCAGCTGAAGGACGGGAAGGACCCGGCGACCGGCGAGCGCATCACAACTTGGGAGGTGAGGCGGTGAGGGGTGGTTGCTTGACGCTCTTTGCGGCAGGGCTGGCGGGACAGCGCCCCCCTCTGTCCTGCCGGACATCTCCCCCACAAGGGGGGAGATCGGACGGCCGTTTTGGTTTCGCTAACCGTCAGCGTTGGAGATTGGCGAAACCATCGATGACAGCCAATCTCCCCCCTTGTGGGGGAGATGTCCGGCAGGACAGAGGGGGGCAACGTAGGGCGCTAACCTTTTCGCGATCTGGACAAGGGGAGGGCGCCTGATGCCGCACACTCCGGTTCCTGAAAAAAATCGCAGGAACGCCAAATCCATGCGCCGTCTCATGACCGACGCGGAGCTGAAGCTTTGGAACGAACTTCGCGCACATCGTTTAATGGGGCTTGGCTTCCGCAGGCAGGTTCCCATAGCCGGCTACATCGTCGATTTCGCTTGCCCCGACAAAAGAATAGTCGTCGAAGTCGATGGCTCACAGCATGGTGATGCTGCCTCGGCCGAATACGACGAAGCGAGAACCGATCGCCTTAAACGGGACGGCTGGACCATCCTCCGTTTCTGGAACGACGATATCCTGCGCGACATCGAAGGCGTCTGTGATCATATCGTGACCGTCGCCGGTCTGACGGCCAAGGATGCCGCTGACCAAGCATCGCAACTCGAGCAACAGGAGGCACATCCATGATCGATCATACCGGCATATCCGTCTCCGATTTCGAAGTCTCGAAAGCCTTCTACGACAAAGCCATGGCGCCGCTTGGCGCGTCGCTTCTGATGACAGTGCCGAAAGAATATACGGGCGGCGCCAATGTCGGCGGCTATGGCCGCGAACGGCCCGTGTTCTGGGTGAGCGATCACAGGAAGCCGCAGGACCGGCAGCATATTGCTTTCACGGCCCGCAACAGGGCCGAGGTCGATGCCTTCTACGCGGCTGCGATGGCTGCCGGCGGCAAGGACAATGGCGCGCCGGGGCTCAGGCCTCACTACCACCCCGACTATTACGGCGCCTTCGTCTTCGATCCCGACGGCAACAACATCGAAGCCGTTTGCCACAGCCCGGAATAGGTGCGCGATGAGCCTCGACAACAAGCCGGTCTATTCCGGCGGGTGCCAGTGCGGCGCGGTGCGCTTCAGAGTCGAGGGCGCGCTCGGCGACGCCTCCGTCTGCCACTGCCGCATGTGCCAGAAGGCGAGCGGCAATTTCTACCTGCCGCTGGTGTCAATACGCGGCGCGAAGCTCGCATGGACACGCGGCGCGCCGAAGAAATTCCAGTCGTCGAACCATGTCATGCGCGGCTTTTGTGGGGCATGCGGCACGCCTTTGACCTACGAGGCGCCGGACGGCATCGCGCTCGCGATCGCCACCTTCGACCACCCGGAGGAGATACCGCCGACGATCCAATGGGGCGCCGAGGCGAAGTTGCCCTATGTCGACGAGATACCGGCGTTGCCCGCCAAGGCGACGCTCGATGATCACGAAGCGGCCAGCTTCCTGCGCGATCTCGTCTCTTACCAGCATCCCGACTACGACACGGAAACCTGGCCACCGGAGGAAAGACCATGACTGAGACCGTTAGAACCGGCGGCTGCCAGTGCGGCGCCGTGCGGTTCCGCATTCACGGCGCGCTCGGGCGCGCCTCCATCTGCCACTGCCGCATGTGCCAGAAGGCATTCGGCGGCTTCTTCGGCCCCTTGGTGACCGTACCCGAGGACGGCGTCGAATGGACGCGCGAGGAGCCGAGCTATTTCCAGTCCTCGATCAACATCGCGCGCGGCTTCTGCAAAAGATGCGGCACGCCGCTGACCTACCGTTATCCCGGCGGGCTGGATATCGCGATCGGCGCCTTCGACGACCGATCGGACCTCGCGCCCAAGATCCAGGTCAATCATGCCGCGCGGCTGCCGTGGGTGGAGACGATCTTCGAGCAGCCGGTCCTTGACGACCCCGACTATTATGCAAGGCAGGAGCAGATCATCTCCTTCCAGCACCCCGATCACGAAACATCCGCCTGGCCTGCAAAGGGTTTGAAGCTATGAACGCCGAGTCGAGAATAAGCGAACTTCGCGGCCTTTATCCCGAGATCGAGCCGTTCGACAGCGGGATGCTCGAAGTCGGAGACGGCCATACGATCTATTGGGAGCGCGTCGGCACCAAAGGAGCCAAGCCAGCCGTCTTCCTGCATGGCGGGCCGGGCGGCGCGTTTTCACCGAAGCATCGGAGGCTGTTCGATCCGGCGCTTTATGACGTGATCCTCTTCGACCAGCGCGGCTGCGGCAAATCCCTGCCGAACGCCAGCCTCGAAGCCAACACCACCTGGCATCTTGTCGCCGACATCGAACGGCTGCGTAAGATGTGCGGGTTCGACAAATGGCTGGTGTTCGGCGGTTCGTGGGGCTCGACGCTCGCGCTCGCCTATGCCGAGACACATCCCGACCGCGTGAGCGAACTCGTGGTGCGCGGCATCTACACACTGACCAAGGCCGAACTCGCCTGGTACTATCAGTTCGGCGTGTCCGAGATGTTCCCGGACAAGTGGGAGCGCTTCCTGGCGCCCATTCCCGAGACCGAGCGCGGCGACCTGATGGCTGCCTATCGCAAGCGGCTGACCAGCGGCGACCGCAAGGTGCAGCTCGAAGCGGCGCGGGCCTGGGCCCTGTGGGAGGGTGAGACGATCACCCTCTTGCCCGAACCCGAGACCAGCGATGCGTTCGGAGAGGAGGATTATGCCGTCGCCTTTGCCCGGATCGAAAATCATTACTTCGTCCATGCCGGCTGGCTGGAGGAAGGGCAGCTCATCCGCGACGCCTGGAAGCTGAAGGGCATCCCCGGTGTCATCGTGCACGGTCGCTACGACATGCCCTGTCCGCTGCGCTACGCCTGGGAGCTTCACAAGGCCTGGCCGGACGCCGACTTCCATCTGGTCGAGGGAGCGGGCCATGCCTTCTCGGAGCCGGGCATATTGGATCAGCTGATCAAGGCTACGGATCGGTTCGCGGGAAAGTCATCATGAGTATTGGCGCCCTACGTCGCCCCCCTCTGTCCTGCCGGACATCTCCCCCGCAAGGGGGGAGATTGGACGGCCGATTTGGTTTCGCTAATCGCCAACGCTGTAGATTGGCGAAATCATCAATGACAGCCAATCTCCCCCCTTGTGGGGGAGATGTCCGGCAGGACAGAGGGGGGCGACGTAGAGTGCCCACCCTGACGGTGCTCGCATGAAAAAACAACGTCTCTACCTCTTCGATACGACGCTGCGCGACGGCCAGCAGACGCCGGGCATCGACTTTTCCGTCGAGGACAAGATCGCGATCGCAAGGCTGCTCGACGAGTTCGGCATCGACTATGTCGAAGGCGGATATCCCGGCGCCAATCCGACGGACACCGCGTTCTTCTCCGAGAAACGCACCGAGCGCTCGAAATTCGTCGCGTTCGGCATGACCAAGCGCGTCGGCGTATCCACCTCCAACGATCCGGGCGTCGCCGCGCTCCTGCAGGCGAAGTCGGACGCGATCTGCTTCGTGGCGAAGAGCTGGGACTATCATGTACGGGTCGCGCTCGGCTGCACCAACGAGGAGAACCTCGATTCGATCCGTGCCTCGGTGGAAGCCGCGGTGCAGGCCGGCAAGGAGGCGATGGTCGATTGCGAGCACTTCTTCGACGGCTTCAAGGCTAACCCGGATTACGCTCTTGCCTGCGCCCGCGCAGCCCACGAAGCCGGCGCGCGCTGGGTGGTGCTGTGCGATACCAATGGCGGCACGCAGCCCTCGGAAGTGCGCGCGATCGTGGAGAAGGTGATTGCATCGGGCATTCCGGGCGACCAACTCGGCATCCATGCTCATGACGATACCGGCCAGGCGGTCGCGAATTCGCTGGCGGCGGTCGAGGCAGGCGTGCGCCAGGTCCAGGGCACGCTGAACGGCATCGGCGAGCGCTGCGGCAACGCCAACCTGATCACCATCATCCCGACGCTGATGCTGAAGTCTTCCTATGCCGGGCGCTTCGAGACCGGCATTTCGAGTGAGGCGCTTGGCGGGATCACGCGGCTCGCCCGCAATTTCGACGAATTGCTCAACCGCGCGCCCGATGCGCAATCGCCCTATGTCGGCGTCTCGGCTTTCGCAACCAAGGCCGGCATCCATGCCTCTGCGCTTCTCAAGGAGCCGGCGACCTATGAGCACGTGCCGCCCGAGACGGTCGGCAACCGCCGCAAGGTGATGGTGTCGGACCAGGGCGGCAAGGCAAACTTCATCGCGGAATTGAAGCGCCGCGGCATCGACGTGCCCAAAGCCGACCACCGGCTCGACGCCCTGATTTCAGTCGTGAAGGAGCGCGAGGCGCAAGGCTATGCCTATGAGGGTGCCGATGCGAGCTTCGAGCTCCTGGCGCGCAGCATGCTGGGTACTGTGCCGGAGTTCTTCCACGTGCCGAGCTTCCGATGCATGGTCGAACGCCGCTATGACGCCAATGGCAATTTGAAAACTGTCTCGGAAGCCATCGTGAAGCTCGTCATCGACGGCGAGGAACGCATGTCGGTCGCAGAAGGCCATGGACCCGTGAATGCGCTCGACCTCGCGCTGCGCAAGGATCTCGGGAAATACCAGCACGAGATCGCCGATCTGGAGCTGGTCGATTTCAAGGTGCGGATCCTGAACGGCGGCACCGAGGCGATCACCCGGGTGCTGATCGAATCGCACGATTCCAGTGGCGCGCGCTGGTGGACCGTCGGCGTCTCGGAAAACATCATCGACGCGTCCTTCCAGGCGCTGATGGATTCGATCGTCTACAAGCTGATGAAGAACCGTGAACTCGCTGGCCTCGTCGCTGCGGAATAGCTTCGTTTACGGGAACTGATCGCTGGATCACAAGAATTGGCTGGCCTGACGCCTCATTCGCGCGCAGGACGACTCCCATGGCAACCCTGACCGAAAAATCTCCCGCCGATTCCACTGCAGCACGCGGCTTTGCCTTTGCCCTGTCCGCCTATCTGCTTTGGGGCATCCTGCCGATATTCCTGAAGCCGCTGGCGCATATTCCGGCAGTCGAGGTGCTTGCCCACCGGATCGTCTGGTCCGTGCCTGTTGCCGGCCTGATTCTGCTCGCGCTCGGCCGCACGTCAGACCTGAAGGCTGCGTTCCATTCGCCGCGGACGCTGGTGATGGCGGCAGGGACTGCTTTGCTGATCACGCTCAATTGGGGCACATATGTCTGGGCGATCGCCAACGACCGGGCGGTCGACGCAGCGCTCGGCTACTATATCAACCCACTGGTCAGTATTCTGATGGGTGCGCTCTTGCTCAAGGAGCGCCTGTCGCGGCCCCAGATTGCCTCGGTTGCACTTGCGGCAGTCGCCGTCCTGATCCTGACGGTGGATGCCGGAGGGCTGCCCTGGATCTCGCTGACCTTGGCGTTTTCCTTCGCGTTCTACGGCTATTTCAAGAAGACGCTGCCGATCGGTCCGAGCCAGGGGTTCTTCCTCGAGGTGCTGATCCTCTCCGGCCCGTGCCTGCTCTACATTATCTGGCTACAAGCGAGAGGCGAGGGCCATTTCCTCTTGTCACAGCCTGCCGACATGGGCTGGCTGATGTTCACAGGTGTGGTCACCACCGTTCCGCTCGTGCTCTTCGCGTTCGGCGCCAAGCTGCTGCGTATTTCGACCATCGGCATCATGCAGTACATCGCGCCAACCATAGTCTTCCTGCTCGCGATCTTGGTTTTCCACGAGCCGTTGAGTGCCGTGAAGGCGACGGCCTTCGCGTTAATCTGGGCGGCGCTGGCCGTATATTCGTGGTCGATGCTCGCAACTGGCAGGCGCTCGGCATGATGATCCTGAACCGAAGGTAAGCTCAGCAAAAGCTGCAGGTTTTTCGGTAAGATCAACTGCAGAAACAAACAGCTAGAGCTGGATGAAAGACCCAATCAGCCAGCTCCAGCGATAAACATGCATCCGCCTGATCGCCCGTCGCGTAGCCCGGCGATCAGAGGCGCTCGATCACCGAGCTCACTCCCTGAGGTGAATCGACGTTGGCGGCCGCGGTCATGATGGCAGGCACGATCGCGTCCACCTTGTCGACCACGAGCGGATTCACCAGATGGCCGGAGTGCACGAAGCCCTCGGCGCGCATGTGTTCGATCAGCGTTAGCATGGGCTTCCAGAAGTCCCTGACATTGGCAAAGACCATCGGCTTGCGGTGACGGCCGAGCTGAGCCCATGTCATGATTTCAACGATCTCTTCTACTGTTCCAATACCTCCGGGAAGCGCCACAAAGGCGTCGGATTTCTCGAACATGATATGTTTGCGCTCGTGCATGTTGTCCGTGACGATGAGTTCATCGAGCCGGCCGAGCGCGGCTTCGGTTGCCTCCTTGTTGAGGAGGAATCTCGGGATGATGCCGGTGACCTTGCCTCCGGCCCGGAGCGCCCCGTCCGACACCGCGCCCATGATGCCTTTCGTGCCACCGCCATAGATGAGATGCAGGCCCGACTCGGCGATCGAATGCCCAAGGGTATGCCCCGCCTTCAGATAGACGTCGTCCCGGCCGGGCGAGGAACCGCAGTAGACGCAGATGGACCGTATCGTGTTCATGCACCCGTTCTTTGAAGAAAAGCGTGATTGGCTGCGGAGCATTGAAGATCAGTCGGCTGTGGAGGGTCAAGTGCAGCCAGGGCTATTTGTTGTCGCTGGCTAAAAAACGCGTTAGACCTGAAGCGGGGCTGGAGATTGGGCGACTATGGCGGTGAATCCCCTTAAGGTTTTTCTGTTCCTCGCGGGTGGCTGCGTGGCTGCGGGAGCAACGGCGTTCGTTTCTGGAGCCCTCGACCCTTACCTTTACCAGAATGCATCGGATGCATCGATGGTCGGTTCCTCGCAGCAGGCTAGGCAGACCGACCCTGCCGCGCCAAAGGACAAGCGGCTTTTGGGCTCTTCAGCTTCGCCAGATGCTGCCGGCTCAACGCCTCGGGCCAACACGATGGCCGCACTCCCGCCCGGCGATACAGCCAACTCGCCCGGCACTATGGCGGCTAAGCCGCCTGAGGCCGAAGCCACTCCTTCGGCCGGCCCGCAACCGCCGACCTTCGACGTGGTCCGGGTTGAAGCGGACGGCTCCGCTGTGATTGCCGGCAAGGCATTGCCCAACTCTCTGGTCGAGCTCCTCAACGGCGAGACGGTCCTCGGCAGCGCCAAGGCTACGTCCGAAGGTGATTTCGTGATCGTGCTCGACGAGCCGCTGAAGCCGGGCGCCTACCAGATTACCCTGCGCTCCACGCCTGAAGGCGGCACGGCGGTCGCGTCGCTGCAAACGGCCGTTCTGGCCATCCCCGACAAGCCGGACGGACAGGTGCTGGCCATGGTGGAGCAGCCCGGTAAGGCAAGTGAGCTCCTGAGCGTGCCGCAGCCCGACGCTTCTGCTCAGCCGAAGAGCGACCAAGCCTCGACACAGCCCTCCGCTGGCGCCGAAAAACAGGGCGACACGGGATCGGCTCCTGCCGGGACGCCATCGCCGGCTCAGGCAGCCAAGACGAACGAGGCAGCGGCGCCCGCTCAGACCGCCCCATCTGGTGAGGCCAACCCGGCCGAGGCGAAGGTCGCCGTCCAGGCGGTCGAGATAGAAGGTAGAAAGATCTTCGTCGCCGGTGTCGGTCAGGCTGGCCGCTACGTGCGCGTCTACGCGAATGAGATGCTGCTCGGCGAAGCAAAGGTCGGCGAGGGCGGCAGGTTCCTTGTGGAGGCCCAGCGTGACCTTCCGGTCGGCCAGTACACCATTCGTGCCGACATGCTGGACGGTGCAACGGTGATCGCGCGTGCCGCGGTGCCATTCGAGCGCGAGCCGGGCGAAGCGATGGCGGCGGTCGTGCCCAACGGCAAATCCGGGCAAGCGTCCGCGCCGGCGGCCGCTTCCTCAGGGCCCTCGAATGAAGGCAGCCAGCCGACTGCCGCGCAGGACAAGTCCCCTCCGGCCAACAAAGCGGGTTCTAGCCAGCCGGCCATGGCGGCGAATGAGACGCCGCCTGCCGCCGCAGCCAAGCCCGCGGAGGGCGCCAAGGGCACTGAAATGGCAGTTGCTTCTGAAACCGTTTCGCCCAAGCTGCAGAAGGTGCAGGGCGCCGTCATCATTCGCCAGGGCGACACACTCTGGCGCATATCCCGGCGCGTCTACGGCCACGGCACGCGCTACTCGAGCATCTATCTCGCCAATCAGACCCAGATCAGAGACCCGGACCGCATCTGGCCGGGTCAGATATTTGCCGTGCCCGACAAGAGCCGGGAGGGCGAGCCGGCCGACATGTCGGGCCTCGTTAACCAGTTGGTCAACAGCCTACCCCCCGAGTAGTCCCGCAGTTCGTCGTTGCGCTTGCGGCATTCATCGTCTATCGACGATGGACGATGCAGTGCAACGTGCAAACAAGAGGATTGTCTCTTCCAGAAGAGTCGATAGCCGCGCGGCTTTCGGCGCTCTCCCATCCGGCGCGCATCGCCATCCTGAAGCACCTGTCGACCAGCGGCTGTTGCTGCTGCAAGGATGTCGTCCAGTCGATCGATCTCGCCCAGTCGACCGTCTCGCAGCATCTGAAGATCCTCGTCGAGGCTGGTCTGGTGCGCTACCGGGCCGATCGCCAGCGTTCGCGCTACGAGATCGATCCGGTTGCGGTCGCGGAACTGTCGAGCGCGGTTTCCGGTTTGCTTCAATCCTGCTGTGCGCCGGGTGAGGCGGCGCAGCCAAGATAGAGCGCGTGAGTTGCAGGTCGGGCCGGGGGCGCCTGGATCTCCGCACCATAAGAAAACAGAGGAACCAAGGTGGCTGACAAGACTGTATCGGCCGAGTCCGGCTCGACGCTAAAGACGCTGCGCAATCTGTGGCCCTATATGTGGCCGGCGGAGCGGCCCGATCTCAGGACCCGCGTGGTGTGGGCGACGGTACTTCTGGTCGTCGCCAAGCTCGTGCTGATCGTCGTTCCCTATTTCTTCAAATGGGCGACGAACGCGCTCTCCGGCAAAAGTGCCACGCTGCCGGCCCTCCCCGAATTCCTGCTTGCGCCGGTGATGCTGGTCATCGCCTATAATGTGGTCAGGATCGTCCAGCTCGGCTTCAACCAGGTGCGCGACGCGCTGTTTGCGAGTGTCGGGCAATATGCGGTGCGCATCCTCGCCTATCGGACCTTCGTTCACCTGCACGATCTGTCGCTGCGCTTTCACCTCGATCGCCGCACCGGCGGGCTCTCACGCATCATCGAGCGTGGGGTCAAGGGCATAGAGACGATAGTCCGCTTCACGATCCTCAACACTGCGCCGACCATTCTTGAATTCGCGCTGACGGCTGGCATCTTCGCCTTCGGCTATGGCTGGATCTATGTGGTCGTCGTTGCGGTCACGGTCTGGCTCTATACCTGGTTCACGGTGCGGGCGAGCGACTGGCGTATCGGCATCCGCCGCGAGATGAACGATTCCGACACCGACGCCAACACGAAGGCGATCGATTCGCTGCTGAACTACGAGACGGTAAAATACTTCAACAACGAGCAGATGGAGGCCGAGCGCTTCGACCGCTCGATGCGGCGATACGAAGTCGCCGCGACCAAGACCTGGACGTCGCTCGGTTGGTTGAACTTCGGGCAGGGTGTGATCTTCGGTCTCGGCATGACGGCCGTCATGGTGCTCTCGGCGCGCGAGGTCATGGCCGGCACGCAAACCATCGGCGACTTCGTCTTCGTCAATGCGCTCCTGATGCAGCTCTCCGTGCCCCTCAACTTCATCGGCTTCATCTACCGAGAGATCAGGCAGGGCCTCACAGACATTGAGCAGATGTTCGACCTGCTCGACGTGAAGCAGGAGGTCACCGACAAGCCGGATGCCAAGCCGCTTGCCGTGCATGAGGGCAGGGTGGAGTTCCGTGACGTCCACTTCGCCTACGACCCCTCGCGGCCGATCCTCAAGGGCGTCAGCTTCGAGGTTCCACCCGGCAAGACTGTCGCGATCGTCGGCCCGTCCGGCGCCGGCAAGTCGACGATCTCGCGCCTGCTTTTCCGCTTCTATGACATCCAGCGCGGTGGGATCCTGATTGACGGCCAGGACATTCGCGACGTGACGCAGGAGAGCCTGCGTGCCGAGATCGGCATGGTTCCGCAGGATACGGTGCTCTTCAACGACACGATCGCCTATAATATCCGCTACGGACGCCCCGACGCCGACCCTGAGGAGGTCACCCGCGCGGCCGACCTCGCGCAGATCGGCCCCTTCATCGCAAGGCTGCCGGACGGTTACCGTACGATGGTGGGCGAACGTGGGCTGAAGCTCTCCGGCGGCGAAAAGCAGCGCGTGGCGATTGCCCGCACGATCCTGAAGGCGCCCCCGATCCTGATGCTCGATGAAGCGACGTCGGCGCTGGACACGCATACCGAACGCGATATCCAGGCGGCACTCGATACCGTGAGCCGCGGACGCACGACGCTTGTGATCGCGCACCGGCTTTCGACCGTGATCTCTGCTGACGAAATCATCGTGCTCAAGGACGGCGAGGTCGTCGAGCGCGGCACGCATCAGGTCCTTCTCAGGGAAGGCGGGCTTTATGCGGCGATGTGGAACCGCCAGCGCGAGGCCACAGAGGCCGAGGAACGTCTGAGGATCGCGCGCGAGGAAAGCGATCTTGGCGTGGTCGCCAAGCGGGTACCGGAGTTGTAGCCGAAACGGGTTCCAGGCAAGGCCCGTCGAATTCAGCTCGCGAATGTTCGGTCACTGGGGTTCGAGTAAGTGGGGCGCGAACTGACCGAAGGGCGACGTTCCGGTCAACAGCGAGGAACGTCCGGAAGCCGAGGTATCAGGCCGCGGGCTCGGCCTGAGCAGGTGGCACAGGCGGCTTGACCAATTCCAGGCCCTTCTGCGCGACCGCGGCGCCCATATCACCGCCGCCTGCAACCGTGACAGTGGGAAAGGCGAACTTGATGCCATTGGCGTCGAAGGCCTTCTTGATCAGGGCGTAGGCCCTGCGGCGGATCACCGCCTGCTCCCCGGGCTGTGTCATGATCTTCATGCGAATCTGGATAGCGAAATCGCCGAACTGCTCGACACCCTGCATCTTCAGCGTTTCCATGATGCTCGACGCGAGTTCTTCGTCAGCTTCAAGCTGCTTGCCGATCTCCCTGACAATCTTCTTCACCGCGTCGAGGTCGGTGTCGTAGGTGACGCTAACCGTGATCTTGTCGATCGCCCAGTCGCGTGAGTAGTTGGTGATCTTGTCGAGTGATCCGAAATGAATCGTGTGAAGCGCGCCGCGATGATGCCTGATTTTCATCGAGCGCAGGGAGAATGACTCGACGGTGCCCTTGATGCTGCCGCTCTCGATGTACTCGCCCACGCGGAACGCGTCATCGACGAGGAAGAACATGCCCGAGATAACGTCCTTGACCAGGGTTTGTGCACCGAAGCCGACCGCAAGCCCGACGATGCCCGCGCCGGCGATCAAAGGCCCAATCTCCACGCCCAATCCCGATAGGGCCATTAGCCCGCCCATCACGAAGAGCACGACGAACACGACATTGCGCAGGATCGGCAGCAAAGTTCTCAGTCGCGCGCGCCGCTTTGCTTCCTCGCCCTGCGAGGGACCCTCATTCGTCGTTTCGATGAGCTTGCGATCAATCCATGCGCTTGCTACGCGCCAGGCAAAATCGGCCAACAATAAGATGATGAACGCGTTGAGGATACCTCGCAGCAGGCGTGTCACCATTGTGTCGCCGGTCGTCAGCATGGCCAGGTCGACCCCAAGCAGCGATGCGACCAGATAGGCGCCTCCGATCAGCAACAGCGCGCGTAGCCCGCGCTCGAGAGCTGCGCCAGCAAGCGAGGGGGCAGACGCCTGAGCAAGCTCCGCCCCTGCCGGTCGCAGGATATGATCGACCGAGAGCCGAACGCAGATGATCGCAATCGGCAGGATCAGAAGCACGATGCCGATGTAGAAGGCCGCCGCCACCTCGGAAAATGCGACCAGCCAATTGGCGAGGAGGTAGAGCGAGACCAGCACGGTACCAACGGGGTGCCGATGGCTTACCCGTTCGGCGCCGTCGAATGTCGGGCAACGCCAGAGAGCAAAGAGAGCCAAGCAAAGCAGGATCAGGCCGAAGCCTATGGCGATGAGGTTAACAGCCTCACGACCTACACCAAGGCTCGGCAGCAACTGGTATGTGAAATGTCCAAAGGAAAACCAGCCGACCAGCACGGCCGACCAGACGAACCAGAAACGAGCGCTGATGGTTGCCATCGGCATCAGCCGGAACCGTTCTGCCCCCGGTGCAAGCAAGAAGCGCCCGGCAACAAGAGTCAGGCGCACGGCGAGGAACACGAGCAGATAGGACAGCACGGTCTGCTGGAGCAGCGGTGGCCAATCAAGAAGAAGGAAGGCGCCTATGCTTCCGGCCGCAAAGGACAAGAGAACGCCAAGCCCGAACAGAACACGTCGTCCGGCAGCACGCAGCCTTTCCTCGACGGTGTCCAAGCTCGTTGCGATCGTTTTCTGACGGAAGCCGGGCGTGACCCGCCAGAATAACCATTCGAGTCCAAAGCCCAGTCCGGCAAAGAAGAAAAGCGGCAGGAGAACAGCACTCGCGCCCCGCTCTCTGGTTTCATTCATTAGGGCCATCCGCGCCTTGTTCAACTCGGTCGTCAGTGTGGGAGCGGCTCCAACCAGCCTGCGCAAAGAGAAGCGCGTCGTGTTCAGCATTGAGGCAACCAACTCCTGAATATTGGGGGCGCCATTGGATGCTGCCGTATCCCGTGCCGACGCAGGTGCGCGTCCCGCCCGGGCTTTCAGCCATGCCTGAACGTCCGGTCGCCCCAGGAGGTCAAGGAGGAGGCGGACGTCTTCGGCCGGAGGCGCGGCTGCACCCTTTGAGTCCGCTAGGTTTCCGGCGGGCTGAGCGAGCCCCGGTTGACCACAGGCCAGCGACGCACACATCACCAAAAGGAGAAGGGCACCTTTCATGGCAGGCTCCCGAGTTATCGCGACCGTCCTTCGCGGATCAGATCAACGGTCCCGCCCGAGGTTCGTGCGCAATTTCCGCGCTGTGATCCCGGTCGCCCAAAGCCCGTGGCAGCTTACACAAAGTGGACCGCGAGCGGTATCGCCCATCCGGACGGCCTCGCACCATTGGTCGCATAGCGAGGCGAACTTTTACGACCAGCCAGTTGAACTTCTCTGGCGCAAAGAGGCTCTTTGCCGAGGTCGCGATCAGGAACGCGTGAAATCAGTCTCAGACGGATAGAAGCGATCGGCCAGCGGCAGGCATGCGGCCCCCAAAGCGACCGATTTGCGGTCGCGGGAACCTTCTCTGACGGACATTTCGGCAGCTTCGGGCACGTCCAGTTGAGCGAGCGCGGTGCGCAGCTTCACGGTGACCTGCTGCAGCCTCTCGGCGGGAATGGATCCGTCGATAATCACCGTGCGGCACGGCACCACGGCGGCCGCTGCGGTCACGGCATACGCGATACCGCGCGCGAGCAATTCGACCGTCTTGGTGCCCGCCGCCCCTTGCTCTGTTCCAAGTGCAAGCGCGCGGAGTGGTACCGGTCGGCCGTCAGCTCCGGGGACAAAGATCTTGCCCAAATTGGCGCCCTGGTCGTCCCGCGAAAAGCTTATGCGGCCCTGCTGGACAATTCCGCCGCTGATCGACTGGTCTATGAAGAGGTAGAGGAAGTCCTCTATACCGCTGCCGAGGCCATAGATGAGTTCTGCGCTGCAGGCCGCTACGGCGTCACTCGACACAAAGACTGAAAGATCAAGCGTTTGGCCTAGCTCGTCAAACGTGCTTTCGATTTCCTTCCAGGGCAGAGCGGTTCTGTCGCTGCCAAGGCTGCCGCTGGCGATGGAAATTCCGATCCCCTGGAAACGCGAACGATCATCGATCGGGTAGGTGGAGCGGAAGCGGTTCGTCGTATCGCGAACAAATCTCGCAACGCGCTTGAGATCCAGTCCAGCAAGCTCGATCGCCTTCTCGGCGACGATTCGTCCGGTGAAATTGACCAGCGCCGCCTTCGCTTCATGACGGTCCAGATGCACACCAAGGAACAGTGCTCCGTCAGGGTTGAGGCTGAGCGGGACGTAAGGCTGCCCGATCTTTCCACGCACCGGTGCGCCCTCGACGAGCAAACCGGCTTCAACGAGGCTGCGGGAGATGACGGACGCCGTCTGTGCCGCAAGGCCCGTGATCTCGGCGATCTGGGCCTTCGAGAGCTGGCCATGCGAGCGGATGAGCGAAAGCACGAGCCGCTCATTGGCCGCCCGCAGGACAACCTGGTTCGAGCCTGGCCCCGATGAAGCCCTGTCCTGCGGTGACGTCCGGAGGACCGTTGTTCCTGGAATATGCCCTACCACCTTTGAACCGACTCGCTTTAGTAAGTCACTCTGACTTATCTATTGACCTGTTGTTCACGGTCAAGCGTAGTGAACACACAACGTTTTCGAGGGTATCGCAAGTGGACACATATTGGCTTCCTTCCTGGACCGCTGCTCCCATGAATGTTTGGGGTCCGGATGCGCCGCTTTCAGGATTCTATGGCCAGACGGTGCGGGAAGTCGCACGAGCCAGCGTGGGCGGCAGCGCCGTCGCGATCAGGCTGACAAATGAATACGGACGGCAGCCCATTCATCTCGATGCGGTGGAAATTGCAAGGGCGGGTGAAGGGGGCCGGCTTGAACCATTGACGACTCGCCCGGTGACATTTGCGGGCAGCCGTTCGGCGGTAATCTATCCCGGCGCACCCCTGATCAGCGATCCGGTGGAGATGGAAATTGGCCCTCTGTCGCGGCTTGCGATCAGCTATTTCAGCGCCGGTTTCATCCCGGTCGAAACACATCACTTCGAGGCTCAGCAGACCGCATATATTTCGGCGCCCGGCAACTTCGCCGCCGCCACCGAGATGATCGCCCAGCAGACCACGACCAGCCATTATCTTCTTTCTTCGATCTACGTTCGTGCTCCATCGAAGGGACATGCGCTCGTGTGCTTTGGGGACTCCATAACGGACGGCTACGGTTCGTCGATCGATGCGGATCGACGGTGGCCCGATGTGCTTGCAGAGCGGCTCATCGGCGCAAAACGGCAGGTCGCAGTCTTGAACCAGGGTATTGGCGGCAATCGGCTCCTGCACAGCCGGCGCGGGGATCTCGCCCTCAGGAGGTTCGACCGTGATGTCCTCGCACTTCCCGCCGCTACACATTTGATTGTGCTTGAGGGGATTAACGACATCGTCTGGCCAAATACGGTCCTGGCCGGCCCCGAAGAATTTGTCAGCGCCGATGACATCATCGGAGCGCTGCGGCAACTGCTCGCGCGTGCACGGTTGGCCGGCCTCAAGGTGATGCTGGGGACTATTATGCCGTTCGAAGGCACGCTGCCGGAGTTTCCTCGCGGAGGCTATTACACTCCGGAAAAGGAACGTGCTCGTCAGGCCGTCAACCGTTTCATCCGCGACCAGAGCGGCGCCGATGCCATAACCGACTTCGATGCCGTGATGCGCGATCCCGTGCGTCCTTCGCGACTGCTGCCGGCTTTCGACAGCGGCGATCATATCCACCCCAACGATGCCGGCTACCGCGCAATGGCGGAATCCATAGATCTGTCCTTGCTGGATAACTAACTCAGAATGAATTAGTTATTGACAGCTGTCGATAAGGATGAGATTGCAGGAGACGGCTGAACGGGCGGAACGCGTCGCAGAAAGACCCAGGGGGTTTCATCGGCGGTCCAAGGCGCCGGCCCAATTCGGGGAGTTCGACGGCGACGTAAGATTCCGCTGGGCGCCAACCTGACACTGCAGCTTCGCTCGGGGCGCCCTGCGACCGACACCGGGGAGGCCAGGAGGAGAATGAAAATGCAGATGTTACACGACCGCCGCATGCTGGTGCGCACGACACTACGGACGGCCGCCGCTCTCGCCATCGCGAGCACTATGTTCGCCTCGGCGCAGGCTGAGCCGATCAAGTCCATCCTGTTCGTGAACCCGTTGCCTCAGTTTCCGGCGTGGCGCCTTATCGGGGATTGTATTGCGAAGGAAGCCAAGGCCAAGAACATCACGGAGACCGAGTCCGGTCCGACCGACGGCACGCTGAACACCACTGCAATGATGCAACAGGTGCAGCAGGGCATCGCAAACAGCGCAGGCGCGATCATCACCTTTCCGGCAACCGATGGGTTTGTTCCATTGCTGCAGCAGGCGCGAGATGCCGGCATCATGGTCGGCACGCTGTATGGCGCGAGTGGCACCGGGTCGGGCTCGCAGGTCAATGTCGGAGCCAATTTCGCCACTGTCGGGGAAATCATGGTCAAGGCGATCGCCGCACGCGAAGGCCAGCAAAATGTCGGGCTGATGATCCAGGGGCCGACAGGCGCGGGAAAAGCCTTCTCGGAAGCGTTCGAAAAGGCGGCCGCAGAAACGCCGAATGTCAAGGTGATCGCCACAGTGAGTACCGGCGATGACGCCAACAAATCTCTCGATCAGGCGAACGCGCTGTTGATCGCTCATCCGGAAATCAACGTGATCGCCTCTCACATGGGCACCGCCACGCAAGGCGCCGTCGCCGCGATCAAGGCGAAGGATCTTCAGGGCAAAGTGGTCATGGTCGCCAACGGCGCTGCCGGCGGCGGCACCGAGGGCCTTCAGGAAGGTACCGTCTACCAGCTCATGATGCAGAACCTTTGCGGCGCCGGAACGCAGATTGTCGATGCCCTGGTCAAGATCAACGATGGTGAATCGGTGCCTGAGCAGCTCGACGTCGGCGTGCAGATGTTCGGCAAGGAAGACGTTCAGGCCTTCATCGACAAAGGCTGGCAATGAGCACCCTCGCGCATTCGCGCACGGGCTCTCCGGCTTCAGCCGGGGAGCCCAGTCTTGCCCTAGAGGGGATCGGCAAGGCTTTTGGACAGGTGAAGGCGCTGACCAGGGTTGATCTCACAGCCTACCCCGGAGAAATCCATTTTGTGGTCGGCGACAACGGAGCGGGAAAATCGACCACGCTCAAGATCCTGTCCGGCATGTTCAGGCCTGATGTTGGGAGCGTCAGGATCGGCGGCATCGAAGTTCACATGCGCGATGCCGCAGAAGCCCGTCAGTTCGGGATCGCCGTCGTCCATCAGGATTTGGCTCTGGTCGAGTGTCTCGACATCGCGACCAACATGGCGCTTGGCGATATTCCGCGGCGCGGTCGCATAATGCTCGATCGAGCGCGAATGGAGAGGGACGCGGCAAAGGTCCTGTCCGGCCTCAAGATCCGCGTCGGTTCCGTTCGTACGCAGATCGGACTGTTGTCGGGAGGCGAGCGGCAGATCGTTGCCATTGCACGAGCCGTTCGGACGAATCTTCCGATCATCCTGCTCGATGAGCCCACCGCAGCGCTTGGCGTCCGTGAAACGGCACATGTCGGGGAAATCCTCGACGAGCTGCGGGCGCAGGGCAAGACGATCATCTGCATCAGCCATGACCTGGAGTTTGTGTTCAGGCATGCCGACCGAATTACGGTCATGCGCCTTGGCAATTCGGTAGCGACGCTGATGCGCGGCAGCACGAACCGCGACGCGGTGGTCGGGATGATAACCGGCACAATCGGCGCCGCAGCCGAAAGCGCGCAGGAGTAGAAATGACCGCCACGACACGTACCGGCGAGCAAAAGGGGGAGGGATCTCCGTGGCTCGTCGAAATCCTGCTCAGGCCGGAGACGACGCTGATCCTGGTCATCATCGTGATCGGCATTGTGACGGCGATAAAGAACCCGAATTTCCTGAATGTCGGCAACCTGACGGATATCGCGCGCGCAGCAGTGATCTACTTCGTGATGGCGTGCGGCGCGTCCCTTCTGATGATCGGCGGCGGTCTCGACTTTTCTGTCGGCGCAGTTTTCACATTGGGTGGCATCACCGCGGCGTGGCTCATGGGTATCGCAGGGATTCCATGGCCGATTGCGATTATGGGCGGCTTGGCCGCGGGAGCGCTCGCCGGCTATGCAAACAGCCAGGTCATCGCGCGCCTGCACGTTCCGCCAATCATCGCGACGCTCGGAACCTATTTCGTGTTTACTGGCCTCTGTATTCAAATTACCGGCGGCCAGGACATTGTGCCCCTTCCCAAGGATTTCCAACGCCTGGGGCAGGGTACCATCATGGGGGTCCCCTTCGTCGTCATCTACGCAGTCGCAATAGGGCTCGTGTTTTGGTTCGTGCTTGAACGGACTCCGTTCGGTGTCGAGGTCCGCGCGGTAGGAGGCAACCGCAAGGCCGCGGCGGCCAATGGGCTGCGGGTGGGCCGGATAGAGACCACGCTTTATGTGCTCGGTGGTTTCACGGCGGCACTCGCCGGCATAATCTACGCTGCCCGTGTCGGAAGCGGACAAGTATCCGCGGGTGGATCGGGCGTGACCCTAGCGGTGGTCACTGCGGCTCTCATTGGTGGCATCAGCCTGCTCGGTGGACTGGGAAGCATTACCGGCGTCGCCGTTGGCGCAATCCTGCTGTCGGAAATCGACAATGCGCTCATCGTTGCAGCGGTGCCCCCTCAGTACAATACGATCATCGTTGGGGTAATTCTCATTGCCGCCGTGGCAATCGACCATATACGTCGGGAGCGGCTCTACCGGATCCGCCGATGAGAAATGGCGGCCCGTCGCGCATCTCGTGAAACGGCTCTAAGCGAAAGCGGCCACTTCCATGGTCACGCAATGACCACAATCACAGATCGGCGGAGTTCCACAACGCTTTGAAGGAGACGCCGCGAAGCCCGGCGCTTTGTACCTGTTCGACAAAACTGTCGGTCACAAAAACGGGTGACGCCCTCATCGGGAGCTTGAAGATCTCCGCCGTTCCGATCCTGCCTCTGTCGAAAACATGGCGTTCGATTGCCAGAATGTTTCCGTCGTCGAAGTACACGATCCGGGAGCGCTCATGATCGAGAGCGTCGAGCACATTCGTTGCGTTGAAGAGCCAAACCTCTTCTCCCCGAACGGGCAGAAGCTGTCCATACTGCAACAAAATGTGCCTTAGAGCCTCTACCGCCGGTTTTCTCAAAAACGGCACATGCTCGCCAAGCCAAGGGAAGTCGGAATAGAACCTCTCCTCGCGACTAAGTAGAAGCTGTCCATACTTCAGCAGGATCGTCGCCGGCTTTCTCAAAAATGGCACGTGTTCGTCAAGCCACGGGAAGTCGGAACCAAATCTCTCCTCATGATTGATTTCGCGATTGACTTTCATGACAGGTGGATCCCAATCCGAGATAACCTTCCCATCCATCGCGAAAAACATCTCGAAATGGCCTTCGTCGGCCGGGAGTATCCATTCCTGGCCCGGCACCACCTCAAATGTGTAGACCGTAAATGTCATCGGGTTTTCGCGGAAATCCAACGTATCGACAAGGTGGCGGTCAAGCAGAAATCCTTTCGTCTGCGTCCGACTTCACGAAAGTCACGACGGGCACGGCAAATGGTAGGCTTTCCCTTGCACATCGCCTCACCCGCTGTTGCGTTGCGAGAAATGGGCATATCCGCTAGAGAGCCGCATCCGTTCGGCAGCTTAGCGTGGTCATGACCTTAGTCGATACGATCCGAAATACCTTCGTCCCGATCCACCGCGAGGGGTGGCCCTTCATCGCCGCTTTCGGAGTGGCGGCGGTGCTGCTTGGGCTGTTTTCGACGAGCCTGTTCTGGATCGGCCTCATTCTCACGGCCTGGTGCGCCTATTTCTTCCGCGATCCGCAGCGCGTGACGCCGGTCGACGACCGGCTGGTGGTGAGTCCTGCCGATGGCGTGATCTCCGCTGTCGGGCCCGCCGTGCCGCCGCGCGAGCTCGGCCTCGGCGGAGCCGAGATGACGCGCATTTCCGTGTTCATGAACGTCTTTTCCTGCCATGTGAACCGTGCGCCGGTTCGTGGCAGGATCGTGAAGATCGAGCACAGGCCGGGCAAGTTCCTGAGCGCAGATCTCGACAAGGCAAGCGCCGAGAACGAGCGGAACGGGCTCGTGATCGAGAGTCCCAACGGGCTTGTCGCCGCGGTGCAGATAGCCGGCCTTGTGGCGCGCCGCATCGTCTGCTGGGTCGAGCCGGGCGTGAGCGTCGGAATCGGCGAGCGCTTCGGCTTGATTCGTTTCGGCTCGCGGGTTGACGTGTTCCTGCCGAGGAGCGCTGCTTTGCGCGTCGCCGTGGGCCAGGTGGCTGTCGCGGGCGAGACTGTGCTTGCTGAATTCGATGCAGCGGCTGGCGCAACGCCGCTTGTGCGGGTCTCGTGAAGAAGGTGTTCTTTTCCTTTGAACCCCATGGCAGGGGCGGGCCGCGGATTCGCGAGATCCCGATCCGCCTCATCCTGCCTAACCTCGTCACCGTGCTCGCGATCTGCGCCGGCTTGTCAGGTATTCGCCACGCGTTCGAACACCGCTTCCAGACGGCGGTGGTGATGGTGCTGATCGCTGCCTTTCTCGACGGCATAGACGGGCGCGTGGCTCGGCTCTTCAAGGCCTCGTCGAAATTCGGCGCCCAGATGGATTCGTTGGCCGACATCGTCAATTTCGGCGTTGCACCGGCCCTTGTGCTTTACGCCTTCCTGCTCGATCGGGCAGGCTCGCCGGGTTGGATAGCAGCGCTGCTGTTCGTCATTGCCTGCGGCCTCAGGCTCGCGCGCTTCAACGTGCTCGACGAGGATGAGGAACGACCGGCCTGGCAGGCGGAATACTTCGTCGGCGTCCCAGCGCCCGCCGGTGCAGCGGTGGTGCTGCTCCCGGCCTATTTCGGCTTCATGGGTGTCGATACCGGGCGGCCGCTCGTCTATTCTGCTTGCGTGTACACGGTCTTGATCGCTCTCCTGATGATCAGCCGCCTGCCTGTTTATTCCGGCAAGACCGCCGGCAAGCGAATTTCTGCCGACCGCGTCATCCCGCTGATCTTCGCCGTGGTCCTCTACGTGCTCTTGATGGCGACTTACCCCTGGCAGACGCTCTCTGTGTCGGCCATTGCTTATCTGATTTACCTGCCGCTCAGCGCGCGCGCCTATTCACGGCGGGCGAAGCTCGAGGAGGCGAAGCTCGTGCAAACGGAATCCCAGAGCCCGTCATCCAGCTGATGTCTGGGGCATAGTGCACCCAAAGGATTGGCAGCCTCGTTATCTGGTTGTATGTGCATCGGATTATCCGAAAACCGCTACGCAACTTTCGGTCCGATGGGCTACGCCGCGGCGTCGAGCCCGAGCATCTCGATGGCAATACGTCGCGCCGACGTGTAGTCGACCTTGCCGGAGCCGAGCAGCGGCAACTCCGCAACCTTGACGATGTCGGCAGGCACCATGAGCTCGGCGAGACCGCTCTTCTTGCTTTCTTCGCGCAGCACGTTGGGGTCGGCTTCGTTTGCGGTGGTGACGAGCACGATGCGCTCGCCACGCCGTTTGTCGGGCACCGAGACAACCGCGTGATGGTCCTCCGGCCAGAGCGAGTGCACCACCACCTCGATCGCACCCAGCGATACCATCTCGCCGGCGATCTTGGCGAACCGCTTGGCGCGGCCCTTAATCTCGATGAAGCCTTCGCGGTCGACCGTGACGATGTCGCCGCTGTCGTGCCAGCCGTTCTCTGGCGGGGCGATCGTGCCCGGGCGCTCCGAGGTCATGTACCCCAACATCACGTTCGGTCCGGAAACCCATAGCCTGCCGCCCTCGGCTATTCCCTCGACGGCCTCGATCTGCATATGCATCCCGGGCACCAGGCGGCCGACCGTACCGTGGCGGCCATGCGTTGCCGAATTGACGGCGACCACCGGCGAGGCTTCGGTCATGCCGAACCCTTCGACGATCTCCGCACCGAAACGCTCGCGCCAGATGCGCCGCGTCTCCGCGCGCACCCGCTCCGCGCCGGCCACCACCAGCCTCAGCGTCTCGAAATCCGCGTCGCCGGCCGATCGCGCATAGGCGGTGAGGAACGTGTCGGTGGCGAACATGATGGTCGGCTTCGTCTTCGACGCGGTCCCGGGAATCTGCTTGAAGTGGAGCGGGGAGGGGTAAAGGAAGACGCGGACCCCGAGCAGGATCGGCATGATCGTGCCTCCGGTCAGCCCGTAGGCGTGAAATACCGGCAGCACGTTGAGCAGCCTGTCGTGAGGCCAGAGCGCTAGCCGCGACTCGACCTGGCGTGCATTGGCAAGCAGGTTGCGGCTGGAGAGAACGACGGCCTTTGGCGTGCCCTCCGAACCCGAAGTGAAGAGGATGACGGCCGGTCTTTCAGCAGCCTGGCGAGCCAGGGGGAAGCGCCAAAGCACTGCCGCTGCAGCCTTTTCCACCCAGTTGATGCTCTCGCGCACGTCCTCGAGCCAAATGACCTTGGCGCCACCGGCCTCCACAGCCGTGACGATGTCGGCAAGCTTTGCCTTCTCGATGAACGCGCGGGAGGAAACAACCATCCGTATCGTTGCCGTACGAATGGCGGCGGTGACGTTCGCCGCCCCCGAAGTGTAGTTGATCATGGCGGCAACGCGGCCGGCTGAGAGCAGCCCGAGCAGCGACAACGCAATTCCGTTCGAATTGGGCAGAAGCAGCCCGACAGCTTCGCCGGGTGCGCTGAAGCCCTCGAAGCGCCGTCCGAGGATGCGGGCGCCGGCAAAGAGCTCGCGATAGCTGAGCGCGCGGCCCATCGCGTCCTCGACAATGATGCGGGATGGCCCGAGGGCAACTGCGGCATCGCGCATTGCCTCAAACAGGCTGTCATTGCCGGGTCCGGCCCCGAGGCCAGCCTTGACGCGCACTTCGGCGACGCGATCGAAGAGCGCATTGGCCGCCGTTGTGCGGCCGAGGTCCGCACCTTCGGCGAGATCGCGCAGTGTCTTGCCTTCAAGCGCTGCGATCGAGAGTTGGGGAAAGAGGACGCGGGGAGCTTTTTCCGGCGGTATCTTCGAGAAAGGCAGGAAGCGGGCCCCGCGAATGAAGATCGGAACGATCCTGGCTTCGGACTTCGCAGCAATCTGCGCGACCGCGCGGTACAGCCGGAACGCCTTGGCGTCGGGTTCGACCGTGTCCGGTATATAGACCGCAAGCCGCCCCTTGCCCTTCAACAGCCGCACCAGCCGGCGGCTGACGAAGACGTGTTCGGCATTGAAGGCGATCGTGCGGGCTAGGTTACGGAACGGCTCCAGCCGTGCGGCGCGCGCCGAATACTCGTCGAGGATATGCAACGTATCTTCGGGGAGCAGCGTAAGCATCAAGGCCGGGTCGATCGCCGACTGATGTGCTACGACATAGATGACCGGCGCTTTGGCCTCGCGTGCAAGGCGGATGTCGTCGTCCTCGACGCGGTAGGCCAGCTTGAAAGGCACGTAGAGCAACGCCTGACGGAAGGCGATGCCCAGACGCCAGGTCTCGATGCCGGCGATCACCAGATAAGCCGCAATCAACCCGGCAAGAATGGCTCCGGTCAGGATCATGCCGCTCCTCCACCGCAGAACCGGGCGGTGTGCCTGGTGTCGTGATTCGAAGTTCGCCCAAGTTTGAAATCGAGCTCGGAACGAACTTCGAAATCATTACGCTAGGGATCCAGGTCGCTAAAGGTCCCTTGGTCCTGAAATTCGTGCACGGCCTATATCCAACCGGGAGGAATTTCAGAAACGGGACACTAGCCACCGTTGGGTGCCAGAGGGTAGCGAAAGCTGCGCCGCGGTCAATGCCGGCTTCAACATTGCTCATGTTGCTGTCGGCGTCCGAGCAATATTGGCGACCAGCAGGTCGGGTTCCGCCGCCGAAGGGGCGACGAGAATGGCTGGAGCGGCGTCAATCGACATGGAGCGCCGGTCCGTGCGCAAAAAGAAAAGCCGGCCTAGCTAGGCCGGCTTAATATGTGACGGGTCGGAGGGGTGTTTCGGGGGGGATTTACAACCCGTCAGGTCATCAAACTCGCGAGCTCGATATTGGTTCCCTGCAGGTCACAGATTTTTTCCGTTCGTCATGCGCGGCGTCGAAAGCGCTCGCCGGCGATGATGATGAGCCCGGCGCCGACGATCATCGATGCGCCGACGAACACTTCGCTTCGTGGAACATCGCCCCAGATCAGGAAACCTAGCAGGAACGCCCAGACGAGTGCCGTGTATTCGAATGGCGCGATGACCGAGGCAGGCGCCCGCTTCATGCCCTCGTAGAGCGTGAACTGTGCGAAACCGGCGACCAAGCCGGTCGCAGCAAGCAGCACGACCTGGCTGAGCGACGGCGTCATCCAGAGAAGCGTCAAAGGCAGACCCGCCGTCAGCAGGGAGAACCCATTGTTCAGGACCATTTGCACAATGGTCTTCTCCTGCAACGCGATCTTGCGCAGAAGCACAATCGACAAGCCCCAGAGGCAAGCGGCACTCAGCACAAGCAGAACCGGCAGTGAAAGCCCCAGCTTGGCCGGGTCGCAGGCGACGAACACGCCGACGAAGCCAATTGCCACGGCGGCCCAGCGGGTGAGTGGCACCTTTTCGCCGAGTACCAGGATCGAGAGCACGGTGACGATAATCGGCGCGGCATAATAGATCGTGGTCAGCTCGGCGAGCTGCAGCTCGCGCGCGGCGGTGTAAAAGCACAGCCAGGCCGCAAGCATCAGGATTGAGCGCAGGAACATCGACCTGAAAACCGGCGAATGCCAGGCTTCCTTGCAGATCTGTCGGCCGCCGAAGATCAGGCAGCCGGTGAGGATCGTCAGGCTGCGAAAGAACAGCACCTGCCAGACCGGGATCGCGGCGACCAGGAGCTTCACCATCGAATCGTGGACGGTAAAGAGGAAATAGGCGAAGCCGGTCAACAGAATGCCCGCGAAGATACGGTCGCCTGTGTCGAGCGTGACTGCGGACATGCGGGATTTCCTGACGGCACCGCGCGAAAGGGAGCGCTGCGCGGCCTGTTGATCCCTTACAGCTTTGCAGGACCGACCTGCTCATCCACGGCCGGCTTTGATTTATGGCAGATGTCTGGGTCTAAACCTTCACCGAGTCTGTTCCCGCCGGGAAGTCAGGGTAGCTGACGAACCGCCTTGCCCTCGCCAGATAGAGCATGCCGGTTTCCTGGAGCGACGGACTTGCAAGCGGCAGGATCGCGGCTGCCACCTCGGAGGGATGAGGCAGCGTGTCGGGATTTTCGCCGGGCACGGCCTGTGCACGCATGGCGGTCCGGGTGGCGCCGGGATCGACCGAGTTCACCCTCAGGGGACTGTTTATCGTCTCGTTTGCCCAGGACCGGGCCAGCGTCTCGACTGCCGCCTTGGAGGCGGCATAGGGTGCCCAGAAAGCACGCGCGGAATGCGCGGAGCTGGCCGACATCAATATTGCACGGCCCGAATCGGACAGGCGCAGCAGCGGGTCGACAGAACGGATCAGCCGCCAGGTCGCCGTCACGTTGATTGTCATGACCTTCTCGAAGGTCTTCGCTTCGACATGGCCGATCGGCGCTATCACGCCGAGCACGGCGGCATTGGCGACGAGAATGTCTAGCTTGCCCCAGCGCTCGTGGATCGCCCCGCCCAGCCGGTCGATGCCGGCCATATCGGCGAGGTCAAGCGGAACCAGCGTCGCCGCGCCCTTGCCGCTTCTGGCGTTCTCGGCCTTGATCTCGTCGTCGAGTTCCTCGAGGCCCCCGACGGTTCGGGCAACCGCGATCACATGCGCGCCGGCAGCCGCCATCTGCTTGGCCATGAAATAGCCGATGCCGCGCGAGGCGCCCGTGACAAGCGCAATACGGCCGGTGAGGTCGATGGATACAGTCATTTCTTGGCTCCGTTCCGTGCCAATAGAACGAAAGCATGTCGAACGGAACCGGCGAGGTTGCGGCAAAGCGCGCGTCGTGCCGAGGTGTCGGCTTGGTCGAGCAGGGCGGAGGAATGGAGATCCACGTCGGCTGAGCAGGAAGAAGTGGATCGGAGGTATTCACTCTGCTTGGTTCCTGCTGTTGCAAGCAAGATGTTGGCCGAAATTCTGCAACTTTGCGGGATCATGCTTCAGCATGTCAGTAGCCTGAGGCAGGATGATTTGCCTGGGATGAAACCCTGTAATAAGTATGGCTGCCGCCGACCGTTCACAAATATAGAAAATTGGCGGCGCACAAGGGAGCCCGCACTTGCCGCGTGCAGGGTCGCGAAACGCATATCATTGGAGAGGACCCATGAGCAAAACAGTTGCCATCCTCATAGCAAGGCTGATCTTCGCCGCTGTCTTTGCGATGGCTGCAGCCTTCAAGTTCGCCGGAATGTCCGACACGGCCGGCTATATCGCCTCGGCCGGTTTTCCCTTCCCGCTGCTTCTGGCCTGGCTCGCCGCGATCTTCGAGGTTGCCCTCGTGCTGGCCTTTCTGACCGGCGCCTTCTTTTCAGAGGCCGCGCTGCTTGCCGGTGTTTATGTGATCTTCCTTGCCTTCGCCTTCCACGGCCCGTCGCATTGGGAAGGAAATCAGGCCGAGTTCGGCTTCTTCGTCGACCACTTTACCTTCCTTGCCGGACTTCTGTTCGCAGCCGTCCACGGCCCCGGCGAACAACTGGCATTGCATCGGAGCTTCGTCTGGAGGCGCGAAACCGCTGCCGTGAGCTGATCTGCGAAGCCGAGGTTAGCAGCGGGCAGGGCGCTCACTGACCGCCGGCAGCGAGCAGCGACAAGGTTCGTACGTTGTCCGAGCCCTCGTGGTCGAGAAGCCGCGTCGGATATTGTGCTGTGAAGCAGGCATCGCAGAACTGAGGCTGCTCATTGTTGCGGCCAGCCTCGCCGACGGCGCGGTAAAGCCCGTCGATCGACAGGAAGCCGAGCGAATCGACGCGAATGAACTCGGCCATCTCTTGCACCGACATGCGCGAGGCGAGCAGCTTCGATTTCTCAGGCGTATCGACGCCATAGAAGCAGGACGACATGGTCGGCGGCGAGGCGATCCGCATGTGCACCTCCCTGGCGCCGGCGTCGCGCACCATCTGCACGATCTTCTGGCTGGTCGTGCCGCGCACGATCGAGTCGTCGACCAGCACGATGCGCTTACCCTCGATCATCTTGCGGTTGGCGTTGTGCTTGAGCTTCACGCCCATATGGCGGATCGAGTCGCCCGGCTGGATGAAGGTGCGGCCGACATAGTGATTGCGGATGATGCCCAGCTCGAAGGGGATGCTGGCCTGCTGAGCGAAGCCGATCGCGGCGGGCGTTCCCGAGTCCGGCACCGGCACCACGATGTCCGCCTCGACCGGGTTCTCGACCGCCAGCTCCGCGCCGATCCGCTTCCTCACATCGTAGACGTTGCGGCCTTCGACCGTCGAGTCGGGCCGCGCGAAATAGACATATTCGAAGATGCAGAAGCGCGGCTTCTGCGGCTCGAACGGGAACAGGCTCTCGATGCCCTTGTTGGTGACCACCACCATCTCGCCCGGCTTGAGATCGCGTACGAAACGGGCTCCGATAATGTCGAGGGCGCAGGTTTCGGAGGCGAGAATCCAGGCGCCATCGAGGTCACCGAGGACAAGCGGGCGAATGCCGAGCGGGTCGCGCACGCCGATCATCTTCTTCGACGACAGCGCGACCAGCGAGAATGCGCCCTCGACCTGGCGTATGGCCTCTATGAAGCGCGAATTCAGGTCGCGCTCGCGGCTCGTCGCGACGAGGTGAAGGATCGTCTCCGTATCCGAGGTGGACGAAAAAATCGCGCCTTCCTTTTGCAGCGCGCGCTGTACGGTCATCGCGTTGGTGAGATTGCCATTATGGGCGATCGCCAGCCCGCCATCGGCGAGCTCGGCGAAGAAGGGCTGGACGTTGCGCAGCCCGGCGCCGCCGGTCGTCGCGTAGCGGGTATGGCCGATGGCGCGCGTGCCGCGCAGCCGGTCCATCACCGCCTGCTTTGTGAACGTGTCGCCGATCAGGCCGACATGACGCTCCACGTGGAACTGCGTGCCGTCATAGGAGACGATGCCTGCTGCTTCTTGGCCGCGGTGCTGCAGGGCATGGAGTCCAAGCGCAACGATAGGCGCGGCGTCCTGCCGGCCGAAGATGCCGAACACGCCGCATTCATCGTGGAAATGGTCGTCCGCTTCACCGGCAATATGTCCTGCTGTCATGCTCGTGTCCGCCATGCGACCAAGCCTCTCGTCAGAAAGCTGGGATATGGGAGCGAAACCGTCGTTTCGCCAGCATCCGGCTAATTGTTTCCACCCTCGGCAGGTGCCTCGGCCGGCTGGCTTTCCGCTCCACCTTCAGTCGGGCTGTCGCCATTGCCTGTCGACGGGTTGTCGCCACCCGGCACCAGCCGCTTCAGGATCGAGTTCTCGGGGTCGTCCGGCAGGAAGCTCTGGATCTTGGCTCCGATCTCCTCGAGGAACGGCCGGGACTTCGCCTCGGTAATCCATGCCGGCGGATGTGCTCCGACCAGCCAATCGAAGAAGAGCAGGCCGACCGCGACCACCAGGATGCCGCGTGCAGCACCGTAAAGAAATCCGAGTGCGCGATCGAGCGCGCCGACGCGCGAATCGATAATGAAGTCGGCGATCCGCATGGTGATCAAGGTGACAACGATCAGCGCTATGACGAAAATCGCGCCGGCCGCTGCAACCATCTGGATCTTTTCGCTGTCGATGTAGGGCTGAACGTAGGGAACGACCTTCGGATAGAAGAAGAACGCCGCTGCCGCGGCGGCCGCCCAGGACGCAATCGAGAGGATCTCGCGCGAAAAGCCGCGCACCATCGCAAGCATTGCCGAAACGAGCGTGAAGCCGACGAGAACACCGTCAAGCAACGTTATCGGCATGTCGTCTCACACTCCTTGTACAGCCCCGCGGCTGTGGATACCTGAACCTGCCGTCACCCTTCCGGCCGTGCTCGCTTGGAACCCGCGATCCTCACCACGAGATCGGTCAGCATCGCCGGCTGGAAGGCATTGGCTCCTATCCCCGTGGACAGCTCGTCGGCCGCCGATGGCATGACAGCCTGTCCGAACCCCAGCTTTTCCGCTTCCTTGAGCCGTTGAAGCGCGTGCGCCACCGGCCGGACAGCGCCGGAAAGGCTGATTTCGCCGAAATAGACGCAATCGGCGGGAAGGGCAAGAGCGGTCAGCGACGAGACGAGGGCGGCTGCCACGGCAAGGTCCGCCGCAGGCTCACTGATGCGGTAGCCGCCGGCGACGTTCAGATAGACGTCGTGCTGGGCAAACCGCACCCCGCAATGCGCTTCCAGCACCGCGAGCACCATGGAGAGCCGCGCGGCGTCCCAGCCGACGATTGCCCGGCGCGGCGTGCCGAGCGGGGAGGGAGCAACCAGCGCCTGAATCTCGACGAGCACCGGCCGCGTGCCTTCCATGCCGGCGAAGACGGCCGCTCCCGGCGCCTTTGCGCTGCGCTCGCCGAGGAAGAGCTCGGAGGGATTGGCGACCTCGCGCAGGCCGCGGTCCGACATCTCGAAGACGCCGATCTCGTCGGTCGGGCCGAAACGGTTCTTTACGGTTCTGAGGATGCGGTAGTGGTGTCCGCCTTCGCCCTCGAAATAAAGCACCGCATCGACCATGTGCTCGACGACGCGCGGGCCTGCGATCTGCCCCTCCTTTGTCACATGGCCGACCAGCACGACCGCCGCCCCCGTCGACTTGGCATAGCGGATGATCGCTTGTGCCGAAGCGCGCACCTGCGTCACCGTGCCGGGTGCCGATTCGGCGATGTCGGTCCAAAGCGTCTGAATGGAATCCAGTATCACGATGTCTGGGCGCTTGCCTTCGGCGATCGTGGCGAGGATGTCCTCGACATTGGTCTCGGCGGCGAGCTCCACCGGCGCACTGGCTGCTCCGAGCCGCTGAGCGCGCAGGCGGACCTGCGCGACCGCCTCCTCGCCGGAGACATAGACGACGCGATGCCCCCGGTTGGCCAGCGCTGCCGCGGCCTGCATCAACAGCGTCGACTTGCCAATCCCGGGATCGCCGCCGACAAGAAGCGCAGAGCCACGAACGAAGCCGCCGCCGGTCGCACGGTCGAGCTCGGCGATGCCGGTTGCAATACGCGGCGCATCCTCGATGTCGCCTGAAAGCGTCGTCAGGGCGACTGGCCGCCCCTTGCGCGGCGAGCGTAGCGCGGATGGGCCACCGCCAATGCCGCCGGTAGTGCCTTCCTCGACGAGCGTGTTCCACTCGCCGCAGGCATCGCATTTTCCGGCCCAGCGCGAGTGCACCGTGCCGCAGTTCTGGCAGATGAACTGGATGCGGGTCTTAGCCATAAGGACGCCCGCTCCTTGAAAGGCAAGACGCCCTACGTTGCCCCCCTCTGTCCTGCCGGACATCTCCCCCACAAGGGGGGAGATTGGCCTTCATTAATGCCTTCGCCAACGAGCTACGTCGCAGAAAAAGCGCCGAAGAAAGCGGCAGTCTAATCTCCCCCCTTGTGGGGGAGATGTCCGGTAGGACAGAGGGGGGCGCTGTCCCGCCAGCCTCTCCCGCAGAAATTCCGATACTGGCCGCCAACTTACTCAAACCTGTCCGGCAAATGACTATCCTCCGCAAGGTCGAAGAAGCGCGTGTATTCGCCCTGGAAGCCCATCATGACCGTGCCGGTAGGCCCGTGGCGCTGCTTGCCGATGATCACTTCGGCCTTGCCCTGCATCTCCCGCATCTTGTCTTCCCACGCCAGATGCTCGGGTGTGTTGCGCTCCGGCTCTTTGTTCTTGAGGTAGTATTCGTCGCGGTAGACGAACATCACCACGTCGGCGTCCTGCTCGATAGAGCCCGATTCACGCAGGTCCGAAAGCTGCGGACGCTTGTCGTCGCGGTTCTCGACCTGGCGGGAGAGCTGAGAGAGCGCGATGATCGGCACCGCCAGTTCCTTGGCCAGCGCCTTGAGGCCGGTCGTGATCTCGGTGATTTCCTGGACGCGATTTTCCCCCGCTTTCTTAGCTCCGGTCATCAGCTGGATATAGTCGATGATGATGAGGTCCAGTCCGCGCTGCCGCTTCAGGCGTCGGGCGCGGGCCGAAAGCTGAGCGATAGAGATACCGCCGGTCTGGTCGATGAACAGCGGGCGTTTCTGGTTTTCCTGCGTATAGGCAACGAGCTTGTGGAAATCGGCTTCGGTCAGGTCTCCGCGCCTGATCTTCGACGACGGGATTTCGGTCTGCTCCGAGATGATACGGGTGGCAAGCTGCTCGGCCGACATTTCGAGTGAAAAGAAGCCGACGACACCGCCATTCGCTGCCTTGAAGGAGCCATCGGCCTGCTGGGCCGGTTGATAGGCGGCGGCAATATTGTAGGCAATGTTCGTGGCGAGTGAGGTTTTGCCCATGCCGGGACGGCCCGCCAAAACGATCAGGTCTGAAGGCTGCAACCCGCCCATGCGCTGGTCCAGATCATGAAACCCGGTCGATATGCCCGATAGTCCGCCGTCACGCTGATAGGCGGCGCTGGCCATGTCGACCGCGGTCTTGATGGCGTCGGAAAAGCTCTCGAAGCCGCCGTCATAGCGGCCGGTCTCGGCCAGCTCGAAGAGCCTGCGCTCGGCGTCCTCGATTTGCTCCGACGGCGACATGTCGACCGGCGCGTCATAGGCGATGTTGACCATATCCTCGCCGACCGTGATCAGCGCACGTCGTGTGGCGAGGTCGTAGATCGCCCGGCCATAATCGCCCGCGTTGATGACGGTGACGGCTTCGGCCGCCAGGCGCGCGAGATAGTGAGTGACCGTCATGTCGCCGACCTTCTCGTCGGCCGGCAGGAAGGTCTTGATCGTTACCGGATTGGCAAGCTTGCCCATGCGGACGAGCTCGCCTGCGACCTCATAGATCTTGCGGTGCAGCGGTTCGTAGAAATGTGAGGACTTCAGGAAATCCGAGACGCGATAGAAGGCATCGTTGTTTACCAGGATTGCCCCGAGCAGCGCCTGCTCCGCCTCGATATTGTTTGGCGCCTCGCGGTAGAGCGGCGTCTCCGCCGCAGCGATCTTGCGCAATGCCTCTGCCATGACTTCCCCGTCTCGTATCCCCGATTTGCAGTATCACCTGAGCTGGCAGCCGGTTAAAGAATCGCCGTGCCGTGCACACGATTCACAGCACGTCAGGCTCGTCCACAAGAGACAAAAACCCGACCCGCGATTCCGTTTGACTGCGCCTTTTGCGCGACTCAGTTTGTTGAAGAACATATCAGGAACGTTTATGTGCCTGCAATCAGCGGCCAGGCAGGAATATGTCGCCCCAGTCGAGGCGTCGTGCCTGCTTGTAGACCGCGCCCTCCCGCTTGCTCATCGCCAGTTCGCTTGCCGTCCCGTCGCTATGACAAAGCTTCAGCGTCACGCGCCCTGTTGCGGAACGCGGTGGCGCGAGCACACGTGCCCCTGGCGGGGCGGCGGGCATGCGCGAAGCTGTTAAATAGATGAACTTTTCGTCCTCCCAGGGCACGTCGCCTAATTTCGCCAATCTGTGCAGCCGCGAGCGGGCGACACGCCGGGCGAAATGGCACCAGTCGGGCGCTTTCAACGGACAGGGCGCCTCATGCGGGCAGGGCGCGACCAGGCGCGCACCGAGCTCCACGAGTTGCCGTCGCGCCTCGAGGATGCGGCCCCATCCGGCCGGCGTGCCCGGCTCTACGATCAGAAGCACACCGGCCGTCAACTCCCATAACCGCTCGACGAGCGGTCCGATCGCAGCTGGCGGAAGTTCGTCCAATACATAGGCGATCGTCACAAGATCGGCTGCGCTCAGCGTCGGAAACGCGCCGGCGAGGTCGGCCGTGATCCATTGCGCGTGCGGTAACGGCGCATCCGACATCAGCTCCTCTCCTGCCTTCCGCACCGCTGTGCTGGCCTCTACCAGCGCGGCTTGCTCGAGCCCGGGCCAGCAATTGGCTGCCGCCCAAAGCGCCGACCCCGGACCCGCGCCTATGTCGAGGAGCGATTTGGGCCCGAACTCAGGCAAGGCCTCCGACAGACCGCCCATGGCTGCCCTGATCGCCGCGTAAGTGGCCGGCAGGCGTGTCGCCAGATAGGCTTTGACGGCGAACTCGTCCGCCAGATGCAGCTTGCCGTCCCGCATCTCGGCTCGGTAACGCCGAGACAAAAGCTCGGCCGAATGCCGCAGTTCGGCGATCGGCACGCCTTCCAGCATCCGGTCGATGCCCTGCCTCAGAAAGGACGGCAGCTCCATGCCTATGCACCGCGCGGAGCCAGCAGGATCACGGACGCTCCGACAAGGCAGATAGCAGCGCCGACGACATCGAATCGATCGGGCCGGATACCTTCGGCCGCCCAGAGCCAGACTAGTGACGCGGCGATGTATATGCCGCCATAAGCGGCAAAAGCGCGGCCCGCAGCATTTGTCCCGGCGAATGTGAGCAGCCAGGCAAAGACGATCAGCGACAGGATGCCCGGCACGAGCCAAAGCACCGTCTTGTCCAGCCGCCACCAGGCCCAGAAAGCGAAGCAGCCTGCAATTTCTGCAGCCGCCGCCGTGGCGAAGACCAAGTAGGTCATGCGGATCAACCCAGGAATAACTGAACAAGCAGGGGCCGATCTCTGCCCCTCATGGCCGAGCTACCGATAGACGCAGTTGTGAGAATTGCAACCGCAGGGGCGACGGGCGCGCGCCTCAAGCCGCGCGCGGCAGGCGCAGTTCGGTCTTCAAGCCGCCTTCTTGCTTGTTGGAAAGCCTGATTTCACCGCCCAGCCCCCGTGCAATGTTCCGGGCGATGGTGAGGCCCAGTCCAAGGCCCCCGGTCTGACGGTTACGCGACTTGTCGATCCGCACGAACGGGCGGAAGACCGAATCCAGCTCGGCCTCGGGAATGCCAGGCCCTTCGTCGAGCAGGGTCAGGACGATTTCCCGCTCCGACTGCGCAAGGCTGAGCCGCACTCGCTTGCCGTAAGTGATCGCATTCTCGATCAGGTTCGTTATGCAGCGCTTCAAGGCAACCGGGCGAGCCGAGCAGATCATGCTGCGCGATTTCGGCGGAGGCCCGTCGAAAGAGGCGGCCGCATAGGCGTCGGCGATCGAATACACGAGCGATCCGAAATCGATTCGCTCCGGCTCCTCCTCCACGACCTCCATCGTTGCGAAGTCGACGACCGAGCGGGCGATCGATTCGATTTCGCCGATGTCATGGGAAAGCGCGTTGCGCAGCGCCGGTTGCTTGATGTTCTCCATCCTCAGCCGCATCCGGGTGAGGGGCGTGCGCAGATCATGTGCCAGCGCCGCGGCCAGCTGCTCGCGATCCTCGACATATTCGCGGAGCTTGGACTGCATGGCATTGACTGCCTTCGCCGCGGAACGGTACTCCCGACTGCCCTGCTCCGATACCGGAGGGCTCTTGATATCGCTGCCGATCCTTTTCACAGCCTCCTCCATGAGCCGGTAGGGAGCGGTGAGACGGCGAATCGACCAGATCGACATGACCAGGACGAGGGCCCCGATTGCCCCATAGAGCGGGAGGCTCTCTTCGTTGAGGAGCGGTTGCACAGGCGTCACCGGCGTCGTGAAGTTCAACCATTGTCCATCGGCAAACTGAATGGACGCTGTCAGTTTTTCGCTCTGGGCGAAATTCGCAGCCAACGACAGCAGCTGGCGTTCGACGTCGCCGATGTCGGGATCCTCCGCGGTCTGGCGTATCCTGGCGCCCGGCGGGCTGGGCGGGTCGCGACGCACGCGAGCGTCTATCACGCCAAATTTCGCCAGGCGCCCCGTCATGACGTCTTCCAGCTCGGCAAGTGTATCGTCAGAGGCGATCGGTGATGTGACGACCGGATCGTCGGAAATCACGAGTGCATAGCTGGAGTTGGATAGGGCAGCTGCGATCGTTTTGCGTTCTGTTTCGTTTGGGGCTGCCGACAGCAGCTGGATCAGCGAAAATGCGCGTTCGTTGACGTGGTAGAGCTCGAGGATGTCGTTCGCGGTCTGGCGGTCATGCGAAACAATTGCGAACGTGCCGATCTGCCACATCAGCAGGCCGCCGATCACGATGATCAGGACCCAGCCTGGCAGGGTTTGCGGTAGCAGGCGCCTCATTCGGATACGACCTCCGGGACGAATTGATATCCGCCGCCACGTATGGTCCGGATCAGCTTCGGGGTGCGCGGGTTGTCTTCCATCTTCCGTCGTAGCCTGCTGATCAGGATGTCGACGCTGCGGTCGTAGCTGTATCCGGTGTCGCCGCCGGCGAGCTCTATCAGCTGATCGCGCGTCAGCACCCGCTGCGCGCTCCTGACGAAGGCCTGGAGGAGGTTGAACTCGGCATTGGTCAGCTCGACACGGACCTTGTCCGGCGCCATGAGACGGCGGCGGGCGCAATCGAGCGTCCAGCCGGCAAAACCGTAGATCTGCGGGGCCGTCCTGGCTGCGGTCGAAGCTGGATCGAAGCGACGCAGCACCGCCCGGATGCGCGCCAGAAGTTCTCGCGGATCGAACGGTTTCGGGACGTAGTCGTCCGCGCCGATCTCAAGCCCGACGACGCGGTCGGTCGTCTCGGTCACGGCCGTGAGCATGATGATGGGCACTGGCGAGTGGGCTCGAAGCTCGCGGCAGAGATCGAAGCCATTGGCGTCAGGCAGCATGACATCGAGGACAACGACATCGATCGGCTTGCGCCGGATCACGGCGCGCATCTCGTCGCCGTCTCCGGCCACAGAGACGCTCAATCCCCTTTTCTGGAAAAAATCAGTCAGGAGAGTCCGGGTTTCGGTGTCGTCGTCGACGATTAGAATATGTGCATCGGATTTCACGCGGGACCTCGCGCACCGCTATTAAAGCATGATCCCGAAAAGTTGCAGACTTTTCGGACAAGATCATGCGACGAAACAACGAGTTAGAGCCAGGATGAATGACACCGCTCGAATTCATTCTGCTCTAACGGCGCCGGCAAATTAGAGCTAAGCGGCGTTTATGGCCAGTGCCGCGCGCGGCCGCTACAAGCCAGAAACAAAATTCAACAAACCGGAAAAATTCGGGAAAAGCCACGCGGCCATAAGTGTCGGGCGGTCGCCGGATGGCAGGCGCCGTCTCGCACCGGGGATGCCGATGCATCGTGGTCTAGTCGACTGTGGGTTTGCAATGCTGACGGCCGCTTTGATCGCGGCCAGCAGCGCGCCGTCCCTCACGAAAGACCTGATCACCCCGGCAGAGCGTTGCAGCAGGCTGAGCCGGCAGGTCGACGACGCCATCAAGGCAAAAGCCGCGGACAAGCAGGTCGCCGCGGTGAGCGTGCTTCAGAAGAGGGGGGTCCGGCTGTGTGCGCAAGACAAGCGGGCACAGGGAATCCGGAGCCTTGCGAAAGCTCTGAAGCTGCTCGGAGTGAAGCCGATCGACATCGATTGAACCAACTCCATGGCCCGCTGAAACTAGCATGACAGGAAACAGACCATGACCAAATCGTTGCTCGCAGCCCTCAGCCTGGCCCTTGGGATCGCCTTCTCGGCACCACTTCTCGCGACCACCAGCGCCAGTGCCCAGGGGACCAGCACCATGCAGAACGGGACCCAGACGACACACCCGACCACCACGAAGCACACGAAGAAGAAGAAGAAGCACACCACCTCCTCCGCGGCCCCCAGCACGACCACGAAGAAGAAGACGTCGTCCTGACGGAAGCGGCGCGGAGCGCTTTCATTACAAAGACCGTGTCGGGCCACGGCGGCCCGCACGGTTTTCTGTGCTTGGTCGGGAGCGGACCTTAGGTCTGTGAACATTCGCGTCAGGCCGGGATCATGCGAATGTCCACATACTTTCGTCCATTCCCGATCTTATAGGCGTCGGCGCTTCAGAAGATCGAAAAGATTTGCTTCGGCGGGAGGCCGGACGAGGACGGGAGGGCAGAACCTGGGCAGCACCCGATCGCCGCCGCTACAAAGCGGAAACAAAATTCAACAAATCGGAAAAACTCAGGAAAAGCCACACGGCCATAACGGTCGGGCGGTCGCCGGATGGCAGGCGTCCGTCTCGCACCGGGGACGCCGATGGATCGGGCTCTTGTCGATTGTGGGATTGCAATGCTGCCGATCGCTTCGGTCGCGGCCGGCAGCGCCCTCCCTCGCCGAGGTCACGATCACCCCTGCGGAGCGTTGCTGCCGGCTGAGCCGGCAGTCGACAGCGCCAACAAAGCAAATGCCGCGGACAAGCAGGTCGCCGCGGCGAGCGTGCTTCAGAAACAACGCGTCCGGCTGTGCCCGGGACAAACGGGCACAGGGAATCCGGGACCTCGCGAAAGCTCTGAAGCTACTCGGAGCGAAGCCGATCGACAGTGATTGAACCAGCTCTATGGCCCGCTGAACCTACCATGACAGGAACGAGTCCATGACAAAATCATTGCTCGCAGCTCTCAGCCTTGCCCTCGCGGTCGCCTTCTCGGCACCACTTCTCGCGACCACGAGCGCGAATGCCCAAACCACCCCGCAGGCTACCCCCCAGCCGAACACTTCCGGTGCCGGCACGAACCCGCATCGTCACAAGAAACCGCACCCGCGGACCGGGAAGCACACCTCCTCCTCCACCGCGAAGAAGAAGACGACGACGGGCTGACGGAAGCGGCGCGCAGCGCCTTCATGACAGAGGCCGTGTCGGGCTACGGCGGCCCACACGGTTCTTCGTGCGTCGTCGCAGCGGGCCGAGAGTAGAGTGCGAACGAGCGGCTCACCAGGCCCGCAGACGGTAAGCCGACGCTAACCGAACTCTTCAGTCTGCGACTTTGCGCCTGCGCCCCGGCTTGGCTTCCGCGGCGGGCTTGGGGTCGACCTTGGTCTCGACGGGCTGATGTCCCATCTCGTGGAGCGCGAGCGCCTTCTCGCATTTCTCCATGTAGCCCCGCGTCATCGGCAGCGTGTCGTTGCGGCGCGTAAGCTGTATCTGGAAATTCATCATATCCTGCCAGCGGAATGCCGCTTCGGAGCCTGACAGGTAGAATTCCCACATCCGGCAGAAGCGCTCGTCATAGATCGCCTTGGCCTTGTCGCGATTGGCCATGAAGCGTTCGCGCCAGTTCTTCAGCGTCTCGGCGTAGTGGAGGCGCAGAATCTCGATGTCGCCGGTCATGAGCCCGGCTTTCTCGACCGCCGGCATCACCTCCGAAATTGCAGGGATGTAACCGCCCGGGAAGATGTATTTGCGGATGAAGGCTGCCGTAGCTGAAGGCGGCCCGAATCGGCCGATCGAATGCAGCAGCATCACGCCGTCCGGTTTGAGCAGCGTCGCGATCTTGTCGAAGAATGTGTGGTAGTGGTTCACGCCGACATGCTCGAACATGCCGACCGACACGATCCGGTCGAACCTTTCGGACAGGTGCCGGTAGTCCTTGATCTCGAAATGAACGCGATGCTCGAGCCCTTCCGCTTGGGCGCGCTCGGTGGCGACCGCATGCTGTTCGGTGGACAGAGTGACGCCGAGCACGTCAACGTCGAAGTTGCGGGCGAGGTAGAGCGCAAGCCCGCCCCAGCCGCATCCGATATCGAGGATCGTCTGGCGGGGCTTGATCTGCAGTTTCGCCGCGATGTGCCGCTTCTTGGCGAGCTGCGCCTCCTCAAGCGTCATGTCGGGCCGCTCGAAATAGGCGCAGGAATACTGCATATCCTTGTCCAGGAAGAGCTTGTAGAGCTCTCCAGACAGGTCATAATGCCTCTGAACGTTGCGCCTTGACCGAGCTGTCGTGTTGAGCTGATGCACGCGACGCACCGCATAGCGCAGGCTCTCCGCCGCCCTTGCCAACCTCTGGTCGAACACGCCGGATGGGCCGGTGTTGACGTAGACAACCTGCAGGAGCTGCAGCACGTCGCCCTCGAGGAAGTCGAGATCGCCGTTCATGTAGGCTTCGGGGACGGCAAGCGACGGGTTGAGCACGATCGAGCGCTCGGCGCGCGCGCTGTTGATTCGCAGGTGCACCGGAGCGCCGCTGCCGTCGCCGAATGCGTGGACGACGCCGTTGGCGGTTGTGAGGCGCAGATTGCCCTTGCGGATAATTTTCCTGATCAAACGCAGCAAGAAAGAGGTCATGGCTCGGCATCAATTCGAAAGCAGACCCCTCATTATGCGACAAACAGTAGCGGGCTGAAAAGTTCTCCCTGGCATAAAAAAGCCCGGATCATTCGACCCGGGCTTTGGTCCACTTATTGGTCCAGGGGGAGTTCAGGCGTTCTCCTCGCCTTCCTCCTGCTCCGCATTCGGGTCGAAGAAGGTGTCCGGCCGCGCGTTCTCGTTAATGTCCTCGCCGTAGATCGCCTCGGCGGTCGTGAGCGTTTCGCCGCGTGCCTGCCGCTCTGCCTCTTCGGCCGAGCGGGCGATGTTCAGCGTAATCGTCACCTCGACCTCGGGATGCAGCGCGATCGCAATGTTGACGAGGCCGATCGACTTGATCGGCTGGTTGAGCTCGACCTGATTGCGGCCGACGGTGAAGCCCTCGGCGGTCAGGATATCCGAGATGTCACGCGTCGAGACCGAGCCGTAGAGCTGACCAGTCTCGCCGGCCGAGCGCACGACGACGAAGTTCTTGCCGTCGAGCTGTTCGGCGACCTTTGCGGCCTCCGACTTGCGCTCGAGGTTGCGCGCCTCGAGTTGCGCCCGCTGGCCTTCGAACTTCTGCTTGTTCGCGTCGTTGGCGCGCAGTGCCTTGCCTTGCGGGAGAAGGAAGTTGCGAGCGTAGCCGTCCTTGACCTTGACGGTCTCTCCCATCTGGCCGAGGCGGGAAATGCGTTCGAGAAGAATGACTTCCATCGTTCTGTTCCTTTCATGGTGGACCGCGATCGATCCAAATTTGGAACAGGCAGGAAGCAGAGCGCCATGCGCTTTCGGTCGCTGTCCTGCCTGAGGCAGTTAGGGCATCCAGTTCAGGCTGAACGCCCAACTCGGGATTTCAATTACCCGGCCGCGCCCGTCGCGGCAGGGTGGCGCGGGCGGCTAGCCGCCCGCCGCCGGAACTTATCGCACCACGTAGGGCAGAAGGCCGAGGAAGCGGGCGCGCTTGATCGCCGCGGCGAGTTCGCGCTGCTTCTTCTGGCTAACCGCGGTGATGCGCGACGGCACGATCTTACCGCGCTCGGAAATGTAGCGCTGCAGCAGGCGCACGTCCTTGTAGTCGATCTTCGGCGCGTTGGCGCCGGAGAAAGGACAAGTCTTGCGACGGCGATGGAACGGCCGGCGGGTCGGGATCTGGTTGATGTCGACCATTATTCTGCACTCCCTTCAGCACCCTCGCGAGGGCGGCGCGGGCCACGGTCGCCACGATCACCGCCTTCGCGATCGCCGAAGCTGCGCGGGCCGCGGTCACGGTCGCCAAAGCGCGGACGGTCGCCACGGTCGCCGAAGCCCCGGTCGCCGCGCTCGTCGCGGTCGCGCTTCTGCAGCATCGCTGACGGACCTTCCTCGTGAGCGTCGACCTTGACGGTGAGGAAGCGCAGCACGTCTTCCGAAAGGCTCTGTTGCCGCTCCATCTCATTGAGCGCCTTCGCCGGCGCGTCGAGATCCATGAGGGTGTAATAAGCCTTGCGATTCTTCTTGATACGATAGGTGAGGGACTTCAGCCCCCAATTCTCGACCCGGCCAACCTTGCCGCCATTCGCCTCGACGACGCCCTTGTAATGCTGGACAAGGTCGTCGACCTGCTGCTGCGTCAGATCCTGACGGGCGAGAAACACATGTTCATATAGTGCCATTCTCTGCCTTTCTTTGTTTCTCTACCGGTTCCGGCGGCTAAGCCTCTGCGACTTCTTCTGACCCATGCCTTCGAAAAATCGAGGACGGGAAGAAAGGCGCATTCCGAGACGGTCGAGAGCGGAGACACGGGAGGCGGAAGACCTTCTGGCTTCACGACGAACCAACCAAAAGCTTGGCGGGCCCGGCCCTCCGTTCAGCCCCCAGCTGGGACCGGCAGATTGCGGCGGCTGATACAAGGGAAATGCAGAAATGGCAAGGGCGCCCCTTCTGCGCCCTTTGCCACAGTGCTAGCGCGAAACTATCTGATGACGTTCAGGAATGTGCAATGCATGCTCGCTCCCGGTGGTCTGCAGCCGGGCAATCGAATAGGAGTGGGCAGGGCACGGAGCCTTGACACCCGCGCGTGCGGGCGTCACACGGCGCTCGAACGACAACTCGCAGGAGTTTCCAGGTGGCCATTGCATTTACCTTTCCGGGGCAGGGCAGCCAGTCTGTGGGCATGGGTAAGGACCTTGCCGACACTTTTCCCGAGGCCCGGCGGGTCTTCGAAGAGGTTGACGACGCGCTCGGCGAGAAGCTTTCGAAGGTGATCTGGGAAGGGCCGGAGGATGTCCTCACCTTGACCGCGAATGCCCAGCCCGCGCTTATGGCCGTGTCGCTTGCGGCTTTCCGCGCTTTGGAAGCCCGTGGGTTTCAGCCGAAAGGCAAGGTCGCCTACTTTGCCGGCCATTCGCTGGGTGAATATTCCGCGCTCGCAGCCGCGGGCACGTTCTCGATAGCCGACACGGCTCGTCTCTTGCGCACGCGCGGCAACGCCATGCAGCAGGCTGTGCCGGTCGGGGAGGGGGCGATGGCGGCGATCATCGGCCTCGATCAGGCCGAAGTCGAGGCTGCCTGCGCCGAAGCGGCGAAGGGGTCGGTTTGCCAGATCGCCAACGACAATGGTGGCGGACAGCTCGTGATCTCGGGCGCAAAACCGGCGGTGGAGCATGCCGCACGTCTCTGCACTGAGAAGGGCGCCAAGCGCGCCATCATGCTGCCCGTCTCAGCGCCCTTCCATTCAGCCCTGATGCAGCCTGCGGCCGACGTCATGCGGGACGCGCTGGCGGCGGTGAGGAAGTCCGCGCCCATGATTCCAGTCGTCGCCAATGTTTCGGTTCAGCCGCTGAGCGAGCCCGAGGAGATCGCGGCAAAGCTGGTCGAGCAGGTTACAGGCCGCGTACGCTGGCGCGAGACGGTCGAATGGTTTGCCGGCAACGGCGTCGGGACGCTCTACGAAATCGGCGCGGGAAAGGTTCTTTCCGGCCTAGCAAGGCGAATCAACCGTGATGTCGCGACGGCGGCGGTGGGGAGTCCCGCCGAAGTCGAAGCGGCAGTGGCGGCGCTCGGCAAGTGATACGAAACATCCGGAAATGCGTTCGCCGGCTTCTATTTGAAAGGTTCAGACATGTTCGATCTCACCGGACGTAAGGCGCTGGTCACTGGCGCATCGGGAGGCATCGGCGAGGCTATTGCACGCGCCCTCCACGCCCAGGGTGCGACCGTCGGCCTGCATGGCACGCGCGTGGAGAAGCTCGAAACGCTGGCGGGCGAACTCGGCAGCCGTACCAAGATATTTCCGGCCGACCTCTCGAAGCGCGACGAAGTGAAGGCGCTTGGTCAGAAGGCGGAAGCCGAGCTCGAAGGCGTCGATATCCTGGTCAACAATGCGGGTATCACCAAGGACGGCTTGTTCGTCAGGATGTCGGACGAGGACTGGGATTCCGTGCTCGAAGTCAACCTCGCTGCCATGTTCCGGCTTACCCGCGAGCTGACGCATCCGATGATGAGGCGGCGCTTCGGACGCATAATCAATATTACCTCGGTGGTCGCAGTCACCGGCAATCCGGGCCAGGTGAATTACTGCGCCTCCAAGGCCGGCATGATCGGTTTTTCCAAGTCGTTGGCGCAGGAGATCGCCAGCCGCAATATCACCGTGAACTGCGTTGCGCCGGGCTTTATAGAGTCCGCAATGACGGACAAGCTCAACGACAAACGGAAAGAGACGATCATGGCCGCGATCCCGGCAAAGCGCATGGGAACGGGCGCCGAGGTTGCTTCCGCTGTTATCTATCTCGCCTCCAACGAGGCCAGCTACGTGACCGGCCAGACGCTGCACGTCAATGGCGGCATGGCGATGATCTGACGAAGCCTGTTAAGTCGGCGTTTTCGCCTTGGACACAGGCAAATTTTCGTGTAATGCGCCTGCGACCCGCCTGCGGAAAGCAGAATTGCAGGTAACTCCTCGCGTCTCGCGGGGAACATGTTTCACCTTGATCGGCGGCTTTCCGGCCGTTAACTGAAATTAGCAAACCGACGAAATTACGAGGATGCCCACATGAGCGATACCGCAGAGCGCGTCAAAAAGATCGTTGTCGAGCATCTTGGAGTGGATGCCGATAAGGTGACTGAGTCTGCGAGCTTCATCGACGATCTTGGCGCGGACAGCCTCGATACCGTCGAGCTCGTGATGGCGTTCGAAGAAGAATTCGGCGTCGAGATCCCGGACGACGCGGCCGAGACGATCCTCACCGTCGGTGACGCGGTCAAGTATATAGAGAAGGCTTCGGCCTGATCCCCGTAAGTTGCAATGCGCAAGTCCGAGAAGGCTTGGCATGAGACGCGTCGTCGTCACAGGGATTGGTCTGGTTTCCCCGTTTGGCATGGGTGCGGAGCACAGCTGGAAGGAGCTGCTCAGCGGCCGTAGTGCTGCGCGCCGAGTCGATCAGTTCGATGTTGAGGATCTGCCCTGCAAGATCGCGCACGTAATCCCGCGTGGCGACGGCAGCGGCGGAACCTTCAATCCAGAAGCTGTCCTGGAACCCAAGGAACTGCGCAAGATCGGCGATTTCATCCTCTATGGGATTGCCGCTGCCGACGAAGCCTTGGCCGATGCCGGCTGGAAGCCGGAGACTGAGGCCGATCGCAACGCGACCGGCGTCATGATCGGCTCCGGAATCGGCGGGATAGAAGGGATCTCCGAAAACGCCCTCATCCTGAAGGAGCGCGGGCCGCGCCGCATCAGCCCATTCTTCATTCCGGGCAATATCATCAACCTGGTCTCGGGCCAGGTTTCGATTCGCCATAAGCTGAAGGGGCCCAATCACGCGGTCGTCACTGCCTGCTCTACTGGCGCTCATGCGATCGGCGATGCGGCTCGGCTGATCATCTTCGGCGATGCCGACGTGATGGTCGCGGGCGGCACCGAGGCCCCGATCAATCGGCTTTCGCTGGCCGGCTTTGCCGCATGCCGCGCATTGTCGACGGACCGCAACGACACCCCTGAGAAGGCCTCGCGACCCTATGATCGCGACCGTGACGGTTTCGTCATGGGCGAGGGCGCCGGCGTCCTCGTCCTGGAGGAACTGGAGCACGCCAGGGCGCGTGGCGCGAAGATCTATGCCGAGGTGACCGGCTATGGTCTTACAGGCGACGCCTACCACATCACCGCCCCGGCCGAAGATGGCGACGGCGCGTATCGCTGCATGGTCGCGGCGTTGAAGCGGGCGGGCCTTACGGCTTCCGACATCGACTACATCAACGCGCACGGCACCTCGACGATGGCCGACACGATCGAGCTTGCCGCCGTCGAGCGGCTGGTCGGCAATGCCGCTTCGAAGATATCGATGTCCTCGACCAAGTCGTCGATCGGGCACCTGCTTGGTGCGGCTGGAGCTGCGGAGGCGATCTTCTCGATCCTTGCCATTCGTGACAACGTCGCTCCGGCCACCATCAACCTCGAGAATCCCGAGCGCGAAACGGCCATCGATCTCGTGCCCATCAAGCCGCGCCAGCGCCAGATCGATGTGGCGCTCTCCAACTCGTTCGGCTTCGGCGGAACCAACGCCTGCTTGATCTTCCAGCGCTATGATGCTTGAGGTGCGCTTGGTCGCGCACCTCGGGGCCGAGTGAGAGGCGTACCGCGATTTTTGCCATATTCGCAACTAACGTGGGGGCGGGGCTTAAAGCATCGGGTCGAACCGAAGGACCGCGTCAGCGAAAAGTGCCAAGCGGTATTCGGACAAGTCCGATGCTAGACAAAGAAATAGAGCGGTGAAGGCGATTCCGGTCTCGTTCGCGGCTCTAAGCGAAGCGGGCGAGCGGTGACGATATGAATACGAGTCCTCCGAACTCGGGTGAATTTGGTCAACGGCCTAGCCAGCCTGGGCTAATCGTTCCGAAGACTGCAAACGAGGCGCTCCGGCCGGAGGCCGGAACTCCGCCGCCGCGGCGTTCGCGCAGGTCGCACAACCAGATCATCGTTTTTCTCAATTTCCTGATGACGTTGCTGGTCTTCATCGTGCTTGCCGGCGGCGTCCTTGCCTATCTCGGCAAGCGAGAATTCGAATCGCCCGGGCCGACAACTACCGCCTCGACGATCCTCATCAAGCCCAACACCGGTGTTCAGGAGATCGCGGAACTGCTCGAGCGGCGGGGACTGATCAGCGACTCGCGCGTGTTCTGGCTGGGCGTCGGCGCCTACCGCAGCGACGGCCAGCTCAAGGCGGGCGAATACGAGATCAAGGCCGGGGCTTCCATGCATGAGATCATGGACATCCTGAAGAGCGGCAAGTCGATCCTCTATTCGCTGACGATTCCCGAAGGACTGACGGTTGAGCAGGCGTTCGAGCGGATCGCGCAGCATGACGTGCTCTCCGGCGACATGCCACCACTGCCGCCCGAAGGAAGCATCGCGACGGACACGTTGCGGTTTACCCGTGGCGCGACACGCCAGGACATCGTCAAGAAGCTGCTGGCCGACCAGAAGAAGCTGGTCGACGATATCTGGGAGCGCCGCTCTCCGGACCTGCCGATCTCGACGGTCGATGAGTTCGTGACGCTCGCATCCATAGTTGAGAAGGAGACCGGCATCGCCGAAGAGCGCTCCCGCGTCGCGGCTGTTTTCCTCAACCGCTTGAAGAAACACATGCGGCTGCAGTCTGATCCGACCATCATCTATGGCCTGTTCGGCGGCAAGGGAAAGCCTGCAGACCGCGCGCTGTACCAGTCGGATATCGACAAGCCGACGCCTTACAATACGTATCAGATCGATGGCTTGCCGCCGACGCCGATTGCCAATCCGGGTCGCGCAGCCCTCGAAGCGGTTGCCAATCCGTCCAAGACCAACGATCTTTACTTCGTTGCAGATGGAACGGGCGGCCACGTGTTCGCGGCAACGCTCCAGGAGCACAATGAGAACGTGGCACGCTACCGCAAGTTTCAGAAGAAGCAGGCTGAGGCGGCCAAGGCAGCTGGCGAAAACGCGACGCCGGGCGACGGCGCGAGCGACACCGCCCAGTGAAGGCGGCACACGGGGGTTTGGGCCATGGCATTGCAGAGTATGACAGGCTTCGCGCGGGCCGGCGCGGAGCTGAGGGGCGCGGCCATTGCCTGGGAGGTGAGGTCCGTCAACGGCAAGGGCCTTGAGGTGCGGACCCGATTCCCGCCCGGTTTCGAGCGGATCGAGCAGCCGGCAAGGCAGGCAGTCCAGAGGCGGTTCTCGCGCGGCAATGTGCAGGCCACGCTCGCAGTCGTTCACGCCGGCATCGGGGCGCAGCCGGTAGTCAATGAGGAGTTCCTGAAGGACCTTGCCGGACTTGCGAAGCGGCTCGTCGAGCAGTTCGACGTGAGGCCGCCGAGCGCCGACGGCCTGCTCGCATTGCGAGGCGTGCTCGAGCCCCCGGAGATCCTGGAAACCGACGATGAGCGTGCCGCTTCGGACGCCGTGATCCTTTCGGCGCTCGACACGGCGCTTGCTGGATTGGAGCAGGCGCGCGCGTCCGAGGGCGAAGCGCTGGCAACGGTGCTGCGCAGCCACCTCGATCGAATTGAGGCCCTGACCGGCCAGGCGGAGGCCGACCCGTCGCGCGAGGTCGCAGCGATCCGCCAGCGTCTTGCCGAGCAGGTGCGCCTGCTGCTCGACAGCGCCAACGGGCTCGACGAAACCAGGCTCAACACGGAAGCGGCGCTGTTGGCGACCAAGGCCGACGTGCGCGAGGAAATCGACCGGCTGAAAGCGCATATTGCTTCGGCGCGCGCTCTTCTCGACGGTGGCGGCCCTGTCGGCCGCAAGCTCGATTTCCTTTCACAGGAATTCAACCGCGAATCGAATACACTGTGCGCGAAGTCGAGCGCGGCGTCGCTGACAGCCACCGGGCTGGAGCTGAAGGCCGTTGTCGACCAGTTCCGCGAGCAGGTACAGAATCTGGAATAGCATGAACGCCGAGACAGTCCCTTCCGCGGTCCGCCGACGCGGCATCATGCTCGTTCTGTCGTCGCCTTCGGGCGCCGGCAAGTCTACGATCGCCCGCAACCTGCTCGAATCCGATCCGTCACTGGAGCTTTCGGTGAGTGTCACCACGCGCGCACGGCGTGGCAGCGAGATCGACGGTGTCCACTATCACTTCCTGAGCATGCGCGAGTTCGAGCGGCTGCGCGATTCGGATGCACTGCTCGAATGGGCGGAGGTCCACGGCAATTTCTACGGCACGCCGCGCGAACCCGCGGAAGCGGCGATGGCCGACGGCCGGGACATGCTGTTCGACATCGACTGGCAGGGCGCCAAGCAGCTCAGCGAGAAGATGCGCGCCGACATCGTCTCGATCTTCATCCTGCCGCCGTCGATGACGGAGCTGAAATCAAGGTTGCAGCGGCGAGCGGAGGATTCGGCGAAGACGATCGAGACGCGCCTGCACAATGCCCGCAGCGAACTGGAGCACTGGCGCGAATACGACTATGTCGTCATCAACGACGATCTCGATCGGGCTTTCTCCGCAGTGAGGGCGATCGTCACTGCGGAGCGGCTGCGGCGCGACCGCAGGCCCGGTCTGTTCGACTTCGTCTCGCGGCTCCTCGACGAGAGGACCGAGTAGGCAGGCGCGGGGGCCGGTCTGGTATTCTCCACCCGCGCACCTGCTTGGATGCGGCTCTCCCTTTCGGCGGGAGAAGAAGAAACTGTGCCCAGTGCTACCAGTCCCCGGCGCTAACGGCATTGGCCAACGCCACGAATTCGGCAATGCTCAGTGTCTCGGCCCGACGTGTCGGGTCGATGCCGGTAGCCTGTAGCAGACGTTCGCCGCCAAGGGATTTCAAGCTTTGCCGCAACATCTTGCGGCGCTGGCCGAAAGCAGCTTCGGTGACGCGGCCGATGACACGAACGTCAGCATTCAGCGGCGAGATGCGAGGTATGAGATTGACGACCGATGAAGTGACCTTGGGAGGCGGCGTGAAGGCCTGGGGCGGCACGTCGAAGGCAATTCGTGCCTGGGTTCGCCAGCCAGCGAGCACGCCCAGCCGGCCGTAAGCTTGGCTGCCGGGTTCAGCCACGATTCGCTCGGCGACTTCGCGCTGGAACATCAGCGTCATCGACATGTAAAAGGGTGGCCAGTCCGCGAGGCTCAGCCAGCGCACGAGCAGTTCGGTGCCGATATTGTAGGGCAGGTTGGCGACGATCCGAGCCGGCCCATCCGACGCAAGCGCGGCGAAATCGGCCTTCAGCGCATCGCCTGCCATCACCTCGAGCCGACCGGGATAGTGCCCGGCGATTTCGGCAAGCGCGTCAAGGCAGCGCTCGTCGCGCTCGATGGCAACGACCTTGCGGGCACCGTGGGCGAGCAGCGCACGCGTCAGCCCGCCGGGACCTGGCCCGACTTCGATGATGGTAGCCAAAGTGAGATCACCGGCGGCCCTCGCGATCTTCCCGGTCAGGTTGAGGTCGAGAAGGAAGTTCTGGCCGAGTGACTTCTTGGCGGCCAGGCCGTGACGCTCAATGACTTCGCGCAGCGGCGGCAGCCCGTCGCTCATGCTGCGGCATGTTCTGCGGCGGCGAGCCTTGCGGCGAGCTTCAGCGCAGCGATCAGGCTGTCCGGCCGCGCCTTGCCCGTTCCGGCGATGTCGAAGGCGGTGCCGTGGTCGGGGGAGGTGCGTATGAAAGGCAGGCCGAGCGTCACGTTGACCGTCTCGTCAAAAGCGAGTGTCTTCACCGGAATCAGTGCCTGATCATGATACATGCAGATTGCCGCATCATACGTGGCCCGCGCCCGCTCATGGAACATGGTATCGGCAGGAAGCGGCCCCGTTGCCTTGATACCTTCGGCATTCAGTGCCGCCACTGCCGGCTTGACCACGCGAATGTCTTCCGCGCCCATCGCGCCATCCTCGCCGGCATGCGGGTTGAGGCCGGCGACCGCCAGCCTCGGGCTGGCGATTGCGAAACGGCAGCGCAGATCCGCTGCGACGACGCGGGCCGTCGAGACGATCAGGTCCGTGGTCAAAAGGGGCGGCACTTCCGAGAGCGGCACATGGATGGTGACGGGAACGGTGCGCAGAGCAGGGCCGGCAAGCATCATCACGGGAAGATAGGTCTCGCCCGTTTCCTGCTCGGCAAGGTAACCGAGAAACTCCGTATGTCCCGGAAAGCGGAACCCGGCATCATAAAGCGACTTCTTGGCGATCGGGTTCGTCACCATGCCTGCAGCGCGGCCGCGGAAGCAGTCGTCGACTGCACGCTCGATTGATTCCGTGATGCCGGCCGCGTTCGCCGCATCGGGTCGTCCCGGGCTCTCCAGCAGGGTGTTTGTCAGCGGAACGACCGGGAGCGCGCGCCGGAATTCGGCTGCCGTGCCGCTTGGCTCAACTTCGGCGACGGGCAGAGTGACGCCGACCGCCGCCGCACGCGCGACAAGCTGAGCCGGGTCGCCCAGAACATAGAAGGGAGGGCAGTCGCGGCCAAGCCATGCCCTGATGGCTAGTTCCGGGCCGATGCCCGAGGGATCGCCGATGGTGACGGCAATCGGCAATGCGGTGTGGGACGGCACGCCGGGCTTTCAACGTTCGACGATTTTCGCTTTGCTGCGCAACTCGCCGAGATACTTAGTGGAGAGCTCCTCGCCCTTCTTGTTGCCGTCCTTGTTTTCCTCGCTCTGGAACACCATCTGGGCGACACGGTCGTCTGAGACTTCGCGGCTCGAGCAGACGCCGACGAATTCAATGCCGCGCTCGGTCTCGCGCACATTCGTCGCTTTCCCGGGCTGTGTGGACTTGATCATATCGGCCCATTCAGTCGGCAGCTGCGGCGCCAACAGACGCGGAAGATCCTTGACGGTGACGTCGATCAGTCCCTTGGCAAATTGCCGGGTTGTCTCGCAGCTCGTGAAGCGCTGACGCATGGCCTCGGCCTCGCGCTTGCGCTGGCCGAGCTTAGCTTTGTCCGAAGCCGGCACGACGAAGATCACTTGCTGCAGCAGATACTCGGTCGCTGTCGGCTTTGCGCCGCCCTGCTGGAGCATGCGCCGTGCCACGTCCTGTTCGGTCATTCCGCCGCCTTCGGCACGGTAGCGGGATGCAACAAGCTGCGACCAGCCCATCTGCACGCGGATGAACTCCTTGAAATGCGAGGCGGTCACGCCGGCGCGGTCGAGGATGTCCGAGAGCTGCTTGGCCGTCATCTTGTTCGAGGCTGCGAACTTGGCGAACGAACTGTCCACTGCAGCCTTGGATATGTTGATGTTGCGGCGCGCCATCTCTTGCGACTTCAGCGCCTGATCGACCATGTCGTCGGCGGCAAGTTTCGGCGATGCGCCGGGTCTGTGTTGCAGCTTCATGAACGCCGCACGCTTCTGAATGTCGTAGCTGGTGATGGCCTGATTATTGACCACGTACTTGATTTCACTCGCCTGTGCAGGCGCGGTCATCGCGGCCAGGCAAAGGGGAGCGGTGGTCAGCAGCGTCGCAAATCCCGCTGCGACGAGACGCTTCGTCAGCGGCTTCATGGCTTCATGTCCTCCTGAGAGGGATTTCCATCCTCGATGGCTCCATGCGGAGCGTATGCGGCGAAACGATGGCCCGGCGCAACACATGGTCACTGAGCAGCGAAAGTGTTCGAGCTTGTTCCGAAGTCGCCGATCGTCCGGAAGGAGACGTTGAAACCGACGCTTGTTGTGCTCTCCTGGGTGATCCTGTCCCGGGTCTGGCTATAGGTCATCGAGTAGGAGAAGCACTCGTCGTCATAGGCGAACCCGGCCGAGTCGCTCGTCACCACGTGCTCCACGAGATCGTAGGTGCCGGAGGCGAAGACGCGCCAATTCTGAAGGAACCGCAAGGATCCAGCAAGCGTCGCCTCGTGGCGATCTTGCGGGAAGCCGTAAAGCGGCTGTGCAGCGATGAAAGCGTATTTCGCCGTCAATGCTACAGGCAAATGCACCAGGCCGGCCTTCAACTCCGTGCGTTCGACATCGAAATTCTGCTCGTTGAAGCGGGCGCTCACCGATGACGATAGGCCGAACGGCGTCGCAAAACCGACCAGCCCGACATAGTCCGATGTCGGCGTCTGGAGGCCCGAAAAAGCGCCGGCATTCACCAGATCCGGGGCTGCGAACGAGTTTTCCCCTGCCACCTGGTAGGACTGGCCGAAGATCGCATTGGTCGTGACGCCGTTGCTGTAGGCGCCGGAATAGCGCACGCCGACATTGACGCGTGTGCCACCTTCGATCCGGTCATAGCCGGAGAATTTGTCGCGGTCGAAAAGCGAGGAGGCATCGAAGACGAAGCTCTGCGCATCTTCGTTCGGGATGCCGAGCTCACTGACGTCCTGCTCGTTCGGCCGCGCGAACACTTGCGCCATCGGCTCGATGACATGGGTGGAGTTGACCGATGAGAACAGTACCGGCCACCGCCACTCGAGCCCGGCGGTCGCCATATAGCGGTAGAATTCCGACCTGACGTCGGCTCCGACTCCAAGTGTCGTCGCGTCGTCCTGGATTGCCGCCAGCGACTGGTCGCTTACGTCCGAATAGCTTGCGTCGGAGCGCAAGGCGAGCAGCGGAGTGATGACCATGCCGCCCGGAGCGACGATCGATTTCTTCCACTCCGCTTCGGCTGTTACCCGTCCGTTGCTTCCCTTGATGCCGCGAACACCTGCTATGTTGGTGGCCACGTTCGGGCATGCTATTACGCTCAGGTCTACCGGCTCTGCGCAGATCAGGTCCTGCTCATTGCGGTTAAGCTGCCTGGCGTTGACATTGACGTTGAGCTCGCCGCCGGCAATCGGCTCGTCCGGCGTATAGGCATAGTCGAAAGTCGGCAGGACCCAGGGCTGCTTCTCCTGGCGGGCCAACGGGTTGTCGTTGAAATAGATTTCCTGCACGTCGAAGTGCATGGCGCGCAGGTCGAAATAGTTCCTGTCGTTGAGCCCGGTCAGGAACACCTCGGATTGGTGCACAGCCTGCTCATAACCTCCGATCTGGTACATGTTGGAGAAGTCCTTGTCGGACTGCGCCAACACATCCCAGCCGAACGTCCAGCGGGGATTGATGTTGAAGAGGCCTTTCGAGCCGACCATGCCGCGCAGATGGTTGGGATCGCCTGGGCGGCCGGAATCGATCGTATTGACGTCGAAAGCCTCCGGATCCTGCTGATAGATCCCAGCCGTCTTGAGGCTGTAGAAGCCGTTGTTGAAGCGCTGCCGCCACTCGGCCTGCCCGAGGAAGCCCTGCTTGCTGTAGTAGCGGCCGGTAACAGTCAGGTCATATGTCGGCGAGAGCGCGAAGTAATAGGGGATGCTCACACCGACGCCGAGGTCGCTCTTGAAGGCGATCCCCGGCAGCAGGAAGCCCGATTTGCGTTTGACGGTCGGGTCGGGAACCTCCCAGGCCGGGAAATAGGCGATCGGCAGCCCGAAGAGCTCGAAGCGCGAACTCTCGAAACGCACCGTCTTTGCCTTGCCGTCCCAGATGATTTTCTGGGCCTTAACGCGCCAGATCGGCGCCCGATCCGGCTTCTTCTCGCAAGGCGCGCAGGCGGTATAGACGCCGTTGTTGAAGGTGGTGAGATTGGCACCCTTCCGCTCCGCGCTTTCAGCAGCGAAATAGGTTTTGTCGGTGGTCTCGACCCGTAGCGCGTTGGCGAAACCGTCGGAGAAGTCGTCGGTGATGTCGATCTCTTCGGAGTAGATCTTGGTGCCGCTGCTGTCGATGATCTGGACGTTGCCGCTCGCGACGACACGGCCTGTCTTGCGATCATAGACGACGCGGTTGGCGACGAGCCGGTTACCGCCATAGTCGATCCGTACGCCGCCGACAGCCGTTACCGTGTTCTTGTCATTGTCATAAACGAGCGTATCTGCCTCGAGCAGCATCTGGGAATTGCTCGGAACCTGGCTCGCGGCAAGGCCTACATCCTGGGCATAGGCATTGTCGCTCACGGCTTGCGCCAACACGAGCGCAAGCGCGGTTGCGCCGAGCAGGCGCCCCCAGACCGATCGTTTCCGGCCCTCAACCGGCACGATAGCCACTAGCCGTCTTCCCTATACAAAAGGAACGTCACCCCGAAAAACATAGCAACCACAACAGGAATCCATGCCGCAACGACAGGTGGCACGATCCCGGCGGTCCCGAATGCCTTTACCAAAACCGATACGACATAAAGCAGAAAGCCAGCGAGGACGCCACCCAGAATCATCGTTGCCGACTGGCCCATTCGCGCAAACCGCATGGAAACCGTCGCAGCGATCAACGTCATTGCGACCAGCAGCATCGGCAGCGCGATGAGCGAGTGGAACTGCATGCCGAAGCCGTTGGCATTGAGTCCGAACGACCACGCCGCCCGCATTTTCGCTGGCAGCTCGAAAAACGGGATCGTTTCAGGCCGCGCGAGCTTCTGCTCAACATATTCCGGCTTGAGGTTGGTCTTGATCTCCGTCTGCCCGACTCTCTCGGGAGCATCGCCGCTGCGCTGCAGCGTCGCGCCGTCGACGACCCACTTCCCTTCCGCGAGATTCGCCTGGCGGGCATCGATTCGCTGGATGATATCACCGGAATCATCAATCTGCAGAAAAGTGACTTGATTGAGTTGCAGGCCGCGCTTCGCAGTGCTCTTCGCGCCGATGATGGTGACGCCGTCCTGGTCGCGCTGCCTGATCCAAGGGGCGCGTGCATCAACATTGTTCCCTTCATCACCTGAGAAGGACGCTTCCAGCTGTTGCGCCCAGGTCAGGGCATGTGCGCCGACCGGGTTGAAGATTGTCACGGCGACGACGCCGACCAGAAAGCTACCCAGGCATAGTGGTGCGAGAAACTGCCAGGCCGACACTCCCGCCGAGCGGGCGACCACAAGCTCGTAACGCCGGTTGAGCGCCATCAGCGTGGCAATCGCCGCGAAGAGAACGATGAAGGGAATGGCCGTCTGGGCGATGAGCGGCACGTGAAGCGCCGAAACGAGCAGGCCGGCACCTACCGTATAGTTGGGCAGGGTCGACTTGAAGCGCGACATCTCGGTGAAGTCGACGAGATAGGCAATCAGGCACAGGCCTATAAAAAACTGAACGAACGTCGCGACGTATCGCCTGAAAAAATAAGCAAAAAGGGTGCGCCCGATCATTGCGATCCCCCTCCGCCGGGCGACTGCAGCGCGCCGCCGTAGCGCAGGTTTGCCCACGCGCGCGTGATGGCGGCGGCGAGCGCGCTGGCACGATCGACCCAGGACTGAGGGAAGCGCACGGACTTGTCCATGAAAAGCAGCGTCGAGAACACCACGACCGAGCCGACGGGGACCGCGAAATTGAGGAATGCGTAGAGCGGGTTTGTGCCGGAAACGTTGACAAGGAAAAAGCCCATGCCCCTGACAGCGAGCGCCACTCCCGCGCCGGCCGTGAGGCTCCACAGCCGTTCCTGCCGGTTGGATCGAGCACCGACGGCGAAGTAGATGGCGATCGTGCCGTAGACCAAGGGATACAGCCAGTCCGAGAAGCGCCGATATATTTCGCTGCGGATCTCGTCAGGCTCGTTGCGCAGGAAGAAGTCGTCCGTACGCGGAGCGAACAGGAGGAAGGCCGTGCTGCGCTCTTTCGGCGAGTAATTCCTTCCGGTCGTGGTTGCGCCGAACTGGTTGAGATCGAGCAGGTAGGACTCGAAGCTGATCACCGAAAGCTCGTTGTTGGCCGTGTTACGGCGCTGTACCTCTCCGTCTGCCAACACGAGCACATCACCGCCCGGCAGACGCTGAATGGCGCCGCGCTTCGCATAATAGACGAGATCGGTCTCGGGTTTGCGCGAATCGGCGATGAAAATACCGGCGAAATCGCCGGAAGCGGTCTGGTCGGCGATCTGGATGTAGAGGTTCGGCCCTATCTCCTGGAACGTGCCGGACTGCACGGCAAAGCGAATGAGATCGGCGCTCGCTTTGGTGACGATCTCCCGCTTGTTCTGCTGCGCCCAGGGCTCGACGAAATGGCTGAGCCCCAGCGACACCAGCGACATCAGGATGGCGAGATAGATGATCGGTTTCGTCTGGATCGACCGCGAACCGCCGGCCGCCTCGATCACTGCCAGCTCCGAATCGGAGTTCATGCCGTTCAGCGTCTGGCTGGCGCCGATATAGAGTGCGAAGGGCATTACCAGATTGGTCATGGGCGGGATCAGCGTCCCGGCAAGCGCGAAGAACGTCAGTAAAGCCTGACCCGAGGCAGTGAGCAGGTTGACGTAGAGCAGCACCTGAGTGACGAGCACCATCAGCGTTGTCGCCGACAACGTCAGCAGCGACAGCACGAGCGTGCGCCGAAAGATGTACCGTTCGAGCAGCTTCATCGTGCTTTCAAGGAGAGAACGCCTGTCCCGATAACGCGAACGCGTGCGTCGCTTCGGACGCACCGCACGATCATAGCCATCCCAGAGGCGGCATGGAACGCCGGAATGGCTAAAATTGCTGCAATAAACATGGTTAACATTCGAATCGATCCAGCGCCCGGCAATTCCTATCGTTCCAACAGCTTGCCCGAGTCTATCCGGCGGGCGACCAGCCCTGTGCAATTGGATGCTGCGCTGCGGAAATGCAACTACGATTCAGCATACGGTCGGCTTGCACTCATTTGATCCTGCTTTAAGACGAAGGCTGGCCCTTGCCTTTGCCGGCGAAAGCAAGATGATCGCGCGCCCACGACCGTAATTTCCCTCGGAGTTCAAATGCCCAGTACAGTTGAAATCACCTTCACGCGTAGCGCCAAGCCGGGCGACGGACTCGCAGTGCTTCTGGCTGCAGCCGGCGCCGAGTTCGCAGCCGCTGCAGAGCAGGCCGATCCTGGCAAGGTGATCGATAAGGCGGTCAAGGTGTCTGGTTTCTCCGGAAAGGCGCTCGCGACGCTCGACCTCATCGCGCCGGCTGGCTCGACCTTCGACCGCATACTGGCTGTCGGTCTCGGCGAGGCTTCGGCCGCCAATGCCCAGACCTGGCTAAAACTGGGCGGCACGATCCAGAGCCAGCTGCGGAAAACGCCGAAGGTCACGGTCTATCTGGATGCGCCGGGTTTCGAGATCGGTGGCAGTGAGGCTGCAGGCGTCGCGCTCGGCATCCTTCTGCGCGCCTATCGCTTCGACAAATATCGCACGAAAAAGAGCGATTCCGAAAACGGCGACGAAGTCGAGAAGGTCAAGGTGACGATCATGACCGCGGCCGCAACCGCAGCGAAGAAAGCCTTCGCCGAGGCCGAGGCGGTCGCCTCCGGCGTCACCTTTGCGCGGGACCTCGTCAATGAGCCCGCCAACATGCTCGGGCCGATCGAGTTCGCGGCCCGCGCCAAGGAGCTCGAAGCGCTTGGCGTCACCGTCGAGGTGCTGACCGAGAAGGAGATGAAGAAGCTCGGCATGGGCGCGCTGCTTGGCGTCGCGCAAGGCTCCCCCCGCTCGCCCCGGCTCGTCGTCATGCGCTGGAACGGAGGCAAGCCCAAGGACAAGCCCATAGCTTTTGTCGGCAAAGGCGTCGTCTTCGATTCGGGTGGCATTTCGATGAAGCCGGCGCAGGGCATGGAGGACATGAAGGGAGATATGGGCGGCGCTGCCGCCGTCACCGGGCTCATGCGCGTGCTTGCGGGGCGCAAGGCAAAGGTCAATGCGGTCGGCGTGATCGGGCTTGTCGAGAACATGGTTGACGGCAATGCCCAACGGCCGGGCGACATCGTCACTTCGATGTCGGGTCAGACGATCGAGGTGCTCAATACCGACGCCGAGGGCCGCCTGGTGTTGGCCGATGCGCTCTGGTATGTGAACGATCGCTTCCAGCCGAAATTCATGGTCAACCTGGCGACACTGACCGGCGCCATCATGGTTGCGCTCGGCAACCAGCATGCCGGCCTGTTCTCCAACAGTGACGAACTGGCCGAAAGGTTGACCGCCGCAGGTATTGCGACTGCTGAAAAGCTCTGGCGCATGCCTCTCGGGCCGGAATACGACAAGCTGATCGATTCCAAGAATGCCGATATGAAGAACATCGGCGGACGCCAGGGCGGGGCGATTACCGCGGCGCAGTTCCTGCAGCGTTTCGTCAAGGACACGCCTTGGGCACATCTCGATATTGCGGGCACCGCGATGGGGTCGCCTTCCTCCGAGATCAACCAGTCTTGGGGCTCGGGTTTCGGCGTGCGCCTGCTCGACCAGCTCGTCCGTGATCACTACGAGGGCTAGAGCAATTCCAGGAAAGGTGGAAAGGCTCTGATGGCGGAAGTCCTGTTCTACCACCTGACGGAATCAACGCTCGAGGATGCGCTGCCGGGCCTCCTCGAGCGGAGCCTGCAGCGCGGCTGGAAGGCAGTGGTGCAGACCGGCACCGAGGAACGACGCGATGCGCTCGACACGCATCTGTGGACGTTTCGCGACGATTCGTTCCTGGCCCATGGGACTGACCGTGAGGCTCACCCTTCTGACCAGCCGGTCCTCCTGACCACGGGGCAGGGCAACGGCAACGATGCCGAGATCCGTTTCGTCGTCGACGGCGCCGAGCCGCCGGGCCTTGACGACTATCAGCGCGCGGTATTCCTGTTCGATGGCCACGACCAGGCACAGGTGGAGAGCGCACGGGAGCAGTGGAAGAAGCTCAAGGCGCAAAATCACGAGGTCACGTACTGGCAACAGACTCCGGATCGCCGCTGGGAGCGGAAGGCGTGAGGCCGACGCCTGAGACCGGCGGCGACAAGCAGGCACATCAGGCGGCCGTCGCATTCCTGGTTCCTGCTCGGGCCGGCGCTCGGGTGGGGGGCCTTACCCTTCGATCCCGGCCTCGTATTCTTCCGACAGCCTCAGCCAGCGATCCTCATGGCCGGCGAGCGTGCCGCCGAGTTCCGCGCGCTCCTTGGCAAGCCGTGTGGCGCCGATCGGATCCTTTTCGTAGAGAGCTGGATTGGCAAGCTCATCCTCGATCGTGTCGATGCGCTTGCGGAGCCGATCGATCAGCGCCTCGGTCGCCTTGATCTCTTTGGCAAGGGGCTCGAGTGCGGCTCGCCGCTGTGCAGCTTCGCGCCGCCGCTCCGCCTTGGATGCCTTCTCCGCCTCGCGCCGCTCCTTACGGTCGGCCGCATTGCCGACGATCTCCTGCCGATAATCAGAGAGGTCGCCCTCATAAGGCTGCACCATTCCGTCCTTTACCAGCCAGAGGCGATCTGCCGTCGCTTCGATGAGGTGCCGGTCGTGCGAGACCACGATCACGGCGCCGGGGAAGTCGTTCAGCGCTTCGATCAGCGATTCGCGCGAGTCGATGTCGAGATGGTTGGTCGGCTCGTCCAGGATGAAAAGGTTCGGCCCTTCGAAGGCTGCAAGTCCCATCAACAGCCGCGCCTTCTCCCCGCCGGACAGGTCTTTGGCCGCCGTGTTCATCTTCTCGGTCGCAAGCCCGAACTGCGCGACGCGCGAGCGCACCTTTGCCTCGGGCGCGTCCGGCATCAGCCGGCGCACATGCTCGTAGGCGTTTTCCTCGGGCCTCAGATCATCGAGCTGGTGCTGCGCGAAGATCGCCACCTTGAGCTGAGGCGCGACCGTCATTGTGCCCTGTTCCAGCTTGAGCCGGCCCGCCAGTAGCTTGGCAAAGGTCGATTTGCCGTTACCGTTTGCGCCGAGCAGGGCGATGCGGTCGTCATTGTCGATCCGAAGCGTCAGCTGCCTGAGCACCGGCTTGCCGGGCTGGTATCCCACCGCTCCGCCATGCAGCGCGATGATCGGCGAGGCGACGGTTTTTGCCGGCTCCGGGAAGCTGAACGGCCTGACCGTACCTTCGACCACGGCCGCAATCGGCTTCATGCGCTCCAGCGCCTTGATGCGCGACTGGGCCTGGCGCGCCTTCGAAGCCTTGTAGCGGAAGCGCTCGACGAAGGCTTCCATGTGCTTGCGCGCCGCTTCCTGCTTGATCCTGTTCTTCTCCTGCAGCGCGAGCTGCTCCGAGCGCTGTCGCTCGAACTGGTCGTAGCCGCCCCGCCAGAAGGTGAGCTTCTGCTGGTCGAGATGCACGATCGAGTTCACCGCTCGATTGAGCAGGTCGCGGTCGTGGGAGATGAGGAGCACGGTGTGCGGATAGCGCGCGACATAGTTCTCCAGCCACAGCGTGCCTTCAAGGTCGAGATAATTGGTCGGCTCGTCGAGCAGGAGCAGGTCAGGTTGGGCGAACAGCACCGAAGCCAGCGCCACGCGCATGCGCCAGCCGCCCGAAAAGGACGAGGCCGGCCGCTTCTGCGCCTCGGTGTCGAAGCCTAGGCCGGCAAGAATGGTCGCTGCTCGTGCTTCCGCCGAATGCGCGTCGATGTCGGCGAGCCGCATGTGGATCTCGGCGATGCGGTGGGCGTCTGTCGCCGTCATCTCCTCGGTGAGCAGCGCCTGCCGTTCCGTATCCGCTTTGAGCACGATCTCGATCAGCGGCTCCTCGGTCCCGGGCGCTTCCTGGGCAACCTGGCCGATCCGGACGTTCTTCGGCAGGCCGATCGAGCCCGTCTCGGCTGCGATCTCGCCGCTGATGGCCTTGAACAATGTGGTCTTGCCGGTCCCGTTGCGGCCGACCAGCCCCGCCTTCGAGCCCGAAGGCAAGGTGAGCGAAGCATGATCGAGCAGCAGCCGCCCGGCAATGCGCAGCGAAAGGTCGTTGATAATGAGCATGGCGCGGGGTTAATGGCCGAGAGGCTGCGGGATGGCAAGGGTAGGGGGAGAAGTCAACCAAACGCCCGCCCATCCTCCGTGCGCTGGAACGCCACGAGGTCGAGCACGACCGAAGGCCTGCCGAGTGCAGTCAAAATCATGTGAGCTTGGCCGCGGTGGTGCGCCTGATGGTTGAAGACATGGTCGAGAGCGGGCGCGAGCCGCTGCGAATGGGTGCTCATGTCGGAAAGCCGGGTGTAGGTAAACCGTCCCGAAATGTCCTTTTCCTTGAGCGACCCAACCCACTTAAGAATGCGTTGGTCCTCGGCCTCGCGTGCAGCGCGCAGCTTTGCGAAATCGCGAAACAGGATGGCGTCGAGTGCGGCCGGCGCATCGCCTTCGCCGGTGAAGCGTTTCATCCAGACGCGATCGGCGACGAGCAGATGGTTGAGCGTGCCCAGCATGGACCTGAAGAAGGCGCCCATGTCCCGCTCGAACTCGTCCGCCGACAGTTCTGCCGCTGCATCGTAAATGCGGCCGTTCGCCCATTTGTTGTAGGCGGCGAACATCTGGAAATGCTGCTTCATCCTCTTCCTCGATTTCGTGGCCGCTCAGATCCTCAGGCCGCCTGGCGGCGGTCACTGGACGAACCGAATTCGGGGCCCAAGCCTCTTATTTCTGATCGTTGATCTCGAACCAGTAGCCGTTAGGGTCCTGGAGAAAGATCGCGCGCATGCCATCAGGCCGGGTGTTGATGGCGCCTGCCGTGCCCTTCATGTCGCTAAAGGGGATGCCGTCGCGGCGCAAGCGGGTGAGCACGGCGTCGAAGTCGGAGGCGGTGAGGGCGAAGTGCGTCTGCTTCTCGACATGCACGCGGCCGATGTCGCCGGCTTGCACGTGGAACCGCCTGCCGTCGCCGATCTCGATCCAGCGGATCGTGGTGCCGCCCATTGGGTTTGGCATCTCGGCGAGGCCGAGTACCCCAGTCAGAAAAGCCACGCTCTCGTCCAGGTCGCGAACCAGGAGCGCGATATGGTCCAATCGGTAATTCATTCTTGCCCCCGAAAAAAGACGCCAGATAGCCATCATAGATCAGTCGAGGGCGGCGGCGAACACCATGTTCAAAGCAGCTTGCGGCAGACCGGGAACCCCGGAATTTTCGGCCACCTCGTGCTTGACCTAATGGCTGCACGCGCCAGCTGCGTCGCACTGCCGCCTCTCACCTTACCGTGCTCCCTTGGCAATGAGCCAGCCGGCCTGTATAGGACCGCCACCTTTCAGAAGCCCATTCAACCAAGGATGAGACATGGCGATCGAACGCACCTTTTCGATGATCAAGCCGGATGCGACGCGGCGCAACCTGACTGGCGCGATCACCAAGATGCTGGAGGATGCCGGCCTGCGCGTCGTCGCCTCGAAGCGGGTCTGGATGAGCCGGCGCGAGGCCGAGGGCTTCTATGCCGTGCATCGTGAGCGTCCCTTCTTCGGCGAGCTGGTCGAATTCATGTCGTCCGGCCCCACGATCGTTCAGGTGCTAGAAGGCGAGAACGCCATTGCCAAGAACCGCGAGGTGATGGGCGCCACCAATCCGGCCAATGCGGACGAAGGCACGATCCGCAAGGTTCATGCACTCTCGATCGGCGAAAATTCGGTACACGGCTCGGACGGACCGGAGACGGCGGCTCAGGAAATCCGCTACTGGTTCTCGGAGACCGAGATCGTCGGCTGAGCGCATCTCGCCGGCAACGTTCGCACAATTTGTCGCTGAGAAAGCCGGGGTCAAGCCCCGGCTTTTTTCTTCAGATCAACACGGTCGCGAGGCCGGGGCGAGCGCCAGATCTATCGGATCGCCCGACAGCGGAGCAGCCGGCTGGGGATAGCCGGTTTCGAACCAGACCGTTCCACCGGCTGTGATGCGTGCCTGAACCGCGTGACAGGCCATCGGCTCAATAAGCGACGGATCGAAGCGGATCGCAAACTTCAGCGTGGTCAATCCGCGCCACCGGATCGTCTCGCGCGCCAGCGCCGGCAGCACCGTTTGTCCCCGCTGTTGCTCGACGAGCTCGACGGTTACGACAGCATCATCCGGAAGCGGGGGCGAGCGCGGAATAGTGATCTTGCCCGTCACGGTCCGCTCGGCCGTCCGTGAACTGGAGGTGCCGCTGAAAATGCCGATCATCAGGGGCAAGAAGCCGAAGATGATGAATTCTTCCAACTCGGAGAGTATCATATTTCTCTCCCTGCTCCGCGTTGAGGGCGGGCAGAGAACAGGAGGATTGCGGAACTTGCGTGGCTGAACGCTGCCGAAATTAAGGCGTTTTCCAGCGCGCCGCCGCCTCTTCGTCGGCGGCCTTTGCCTCGACCCAGCCTGCTTCGCTGCCGTCGCGGCGGTGCTCCTTCTTCCAGAAGGGCGCTCGCGACTTCAGATAATCCATCAAAAACGAAGCTGCTTCGAAAGCCGCCTGGCGATGGCTGGAGGCTGTGACCACCAGCACGATATTCTCGCCTGGCTGGATGTGGCCGAAGCGGTGAATCACGGTAAGACCCGTCAAGGGCCAACGCGTCAGCGCCTCCTCGGCAATGCGGGAAATCTCGGCTTCGGCCATGCCCGGATAGTGCTCGAGCTCGAGCGCTGCCAGGCTTGCGCCTTCATCGCGGCAAAGCCCGCTGAACGTAACCACAGCCCCAACATCCTTGCGCCCGGCGCAAAGCCGTGCGATCTCGGCGCCGGTGTCGAAGTCTCCGGCCTGTATGCGCACGCTCGGGCGGACATGCGCCGTCATGGCCGGCTAGCCCCCCGTCATCGGCGGGAAAAGCGCGATCTCGCGGGCGCCGACGATGGCGGTGTCGTGATGGACATGTTCCTGGTTGATCGCAACCCGGATGACCTCCGGGTGGAGGAAAGCTGCTTCATAGCCGTCGCCGCGTGACTTGAGGAAAGCCAGCAGCTCCTTCACGGTGGTCACGTTTTCCGGCAGCTCGACGGCTTCCTCCGGCGTCCCGATCCGCTCGCGCACCCATGCGAAATAGATGAGTTTTGTCGCAGCCATTCAGTCATCCATGATGTGCTTCAGTCCGGCGCGGAAATAATCATAACCCGTATATAGCGTAACGATCGCCGAGATCCAAAGCAGCGTGATGCCCGTTTCGGTCGCGTAGGAGATGATCTTGTCCAGCGCAGGACCGGCGAGCAGGACGGCAATCGCGATCATCTGCAGCGTGGTTTTCCATTTGGCCAGCCACGTCACCGGCACGCTCACCTTCAGCTCGGCCAGATATTCGCGCAGCCCGGAGACCAGTATCTCGCGGCAAAGGATGATGATCGCCGCCCACAACGTCCAGCCTGCAATTGTGCGGTCCGTGTCTGCCGCGAGCAGGAGCAGGCAGGTTGAGACCAGCAGCTTGTCGGCTATCGGATCGAGCATGCGGCCGATGTTTGACTGCTGCTGCCAGGCACGCGCGAAATAGCCGTCAAAATAGTCCGTGACGCTCGCCGCGATGAATATCACGAGCGCCGACCAGCGCGCGAAGTCGCTCGACTGAAGCCTGCCGTCGACGAAAAAACACAGAACGACCAGAGGAACAGCAAGAATTCGTCCATAGGTCAGGATGTTGGGCAGGTTAAGCGCGCGTTTGGCCATTTTGGATTCAATCGGATGGCGACCGCTTGTCAAACCAGATGCCGGCCTTGGCGGTCAACTACAGCTGTTTGGCACAGCGGCAAAATCATGAGGTGCAGGGCATCACTTTTCGTGAAAGTGATTATAGACCTGTTTCGCCGTCGATGCGGATATGCCCTCGACCGCCATCAGGTCCTCGAGTGCGGCGCGGCTCACGGCCTTGGCGGTGCCGAAGTGAAGCAGAAGCGCGCGCTTGCGGCTTGGCCCGATACCTTCGATCTCGTCGAGCGGATTTTTCGTCATCTCCTTCTTGCGGCGCGCCCGGTGTGAGCCGATCGCGAAGCGGTGCGCCTCGTCGCGCATTCTCTGCACGAAATAGAGCACCGGGTCGCGCACGGGAAGCGAGAACGGCTCGCGACCGGAGACGAAGAACCGCTCGCGTCCGGCCTCGCGGTCGACGCCCTTGGCGACGCCGATCGCCGTCACGTCCTTGGTCACGCCGAGACCGTCCAGGATCGAGCGCACCGCCGACATCTGGCCTTGACCCCCGTCGATCAGGATCACGTCCGGCCAGGCCGGGAAAGCGCCGTTCGAAATATCCTCGTCCTCGGCCGGGGCGCCGGCCTCGGTGTCGGGTCTCTCGTGCTCCTTGATCAGCCGCGAGAAGCGGCGCTCCATCACCTCTCGCATCATGCCGAAATCATCGCCCGGCGTGATCTCGGTCGAGCGGATGTTGAACTTGCGGTACTGGTTCTTGACGAAGCCTTCGGGGCCGGCGACCACCATTGCGCCGACGGCATTCGTGCCCATGATGTGCGAATTGTCGTAGATCTCGATACGACGCGGCACGCGTTGCAGGCCGAAGGTCTCGGCGAAGCCGGCGAAGAGCCTGGCTTGCGTCGAGGTTTCGGCGAGCCGCCGGCCAAGCGCCTCGCGTGCGTTCTGCAGCGCATGGTCGGTCAGATCCTTCTTCTCGCCGCGCTGCGGTACCGAGATTGCGATGCGGCGCCCCGCCTTTGTGGACAGTGCCGCGGTCAACAGTTCCTGCTCCTCGACCGCATGCGAAAGCAAGACCGCGCGCGGCACCGGCTTGTCGTCATAGAACTGCGCGAGGAACGAGCTCAACACCTCGCCAGCTTCCAGAGCTGGATCGGCCTTCGGGAAGTAGGCGCGGTTGCCCCAGTTCTGGCCGGTCCGGAAGAAGAAGACCTGTATGCAGGTCTGGCCACCCTCCTGATGAACGGCGAAGACGTCTGCCTCGTCGACAGCCTGCGTGTTGATGCCCTGATGTGTCTGCACATGCGACAATGCCGCGAGTCGGTCGCGGAAGATGGCGGCGCGCTCGAAATCGAGGTCTTCGGCCGCGTGCTGCATTGCGCTCGACATCTCGGCCTTTACCTTCTGGCTGCTGCCCGTGAGGAAATTGCGCGCCTCGTCGACCAGGCCTGCATAGTCGTCCGGGCCTATTTCGCCGGTGCAAGGACCGGAGCAGCGCTTGATCTGGTAGAGCAGGCAGGGCCGCGTCCGGCTCTCGAAGACCGAGTCCGTGCAGGTTCTGAGCAGGAAGGCGCGCTGCAGCGAATTGATCGTGCGCCCGACCGCCTGCGCGGAGGCGAACGGGCCGAAATACTCGCCTTTGCGTGAGCGAGCACCGCGATGCTTGAAGATACCGGGCGAGGCGTGGTCGGTCGTGAGCAGGATGTATGGGAATGATTTGTCGTCCCGCATCAAGACGTTGAAGCGCGGCCGCAGACGCTTGATGAGGTTCGCTTCCAGCAGCAGCGCCTCGGTCTCGGTGCGGGTGACGACGAACTCCATGGCAGCCGTCTCGCGGACCATCCGGCCGATGCGATTGGTATGGAAACGGCCCTGGGCATAGCTGGTCACGCGCTTTTTGAGGCTGCGCGCCTTGCCGACATAGAGAACGTCGCCGGCCGCATTCATCATGCGGTAGACGCCGGGCGCGTTGGGCAGCTGCTTCACGAAGCCCTGGATGACTTCCGGGCCGGCTACCGTCTCCGTTTCGCTGGCCGCCTGTTCCCCTTCGAGCTTGGTGAAAGCCACGTCGGGAGCGGTGGGAATGGCCAGCTCCTCTTCCTCGTCGTCTATCTCCACGTCGTGCCCCGGCATGTAGCCCGCGATGTCGTCGCTGGCCACGCCGACGCCGCGCCGCTTTCCGGCCGGCGGAGTTCGGTTCGAATCCTCTGAGTTCATTCGGTCATGCCTGTAATATCGGGCGTTGGATAGGCATCTCGCGGATTGCCGATGGTCCTGAGGAGAGCCTCCAGTCTCCTGAAGCTTCGCATCTTATCGCTCACGGGTGATAGGGTGAAATTGACGATTGCCAATCCAGCGTAGCGCACGCACGGACCCTCCTAACCGTCAACGTGACTGGCATAGAAGGCTTCCTTGGACCTGATCGTAAGAGAATGAGGTTCGCCCGGCAAGACTCCGCCAATGTGCGCAGGATGTCACAGGCGATGGGCGCGTATTCCGCGCCTCCGGAACAGTCGAATGTGGCAGCTCGAACTCCGACACCGACGCATAGAGAGCATGTTACGCGTTGGCGACCAGCCGGTACGGGAAATGATCGCGGATGTGCTCGTTAAAGAATCGGCCTTTCGCGAAGGCTCGTCGGAAGGCCGCATAGGTCTCGGGAGGCACCGAGTCGTAGTCGTAACGCTTGCCGCTCGCGACGAACCAGACGGAAAGAACCCTGGACTCAGGATCGTACTCGGCTTTGCGGATCGAGCTCGACGGCATGATTTCGGCTCCCCCTAGACGAGCGCCACCGGCATGTAGCGGATGATCACTTTGTCCTGCCGGAAGCGTCGTTCGAGTTCTGCGCGTCGGTCGCGCCAGTCGGGCAGGTCGATCTCCTCCACCATCACCTCGAATATGACGATGTCATCATTGGCGGACTGGGCGCCCCGCCGCCACAGACCTTCAGCAGGCGCCTGCAGATAAGCCGTGACGCCCTTGAAGCGGCTGGCTAGTTCTTCCTTTACGCAGTCGAAATCTTCCCGGGCGAAGGGCTGGCCGGCGTTGTCCGCGCGGGGCAGCAAAATCTGGACGAGGTGCATGGCGACCGCTCGCTGAAAAGCAATCAACGATCGCGGAGAGCACGACGTTCCCTTGGTTGCCTGGGCCGCTGGGGCTTTGCTGATATCCGGAGTGCGGCCCGAGACCGAAGCGTGTGAGCGGTTTGCCCGTTGGGCTAGCGCATCAAGCCCGCCGCCCGAAGAGCATCCTCGATGATCTTATTCACACCTGGGGCGCCCGACGCAGGAGGATGCTGGAACAAGTGGATGCCAGTTGGCTCCGGGGATTTGGTTTTCGCCTTTTCCTCATGTGGCACCCCTGAGCGGGAAAGGGGCCGCTGACTGGCGGGCACCTCCTGCTGGGATCTCGTGAAGACGCTCTTCCCCGTTGCCGAGATGCCCCAGAAGCGGGCGATCTCCTGTGTGGAAGAGATGCCGACATCGAGCATGTAGGGCCCCGGGGAGCCGAGGCCATTACCAAGCGGCGTACCGTGACCCATCCCGGTGATCATGTTGATCTCAATCACTGCCTCTCCCGCAACATCACACCAAACCCGCTTGGCATGTCTGCCCATTGACTCCGAGTACGTGGGCGCCACGTCCAGCTCGTGGACACGCCGCCACTGGTCCGCAATCCCCTCCGCGTTGGATGGCGCAACAGTATGGTCGGCGGTGCCGTGCCAGATCGAAATCCTAGGCCATGGACCTCGGTGATCCGATGCGCCGCGGAGGGCCCGTTCCAGATCCTGTTCCGACGGGCCGCCGTGGCCGCGCATACGATCAAACGCCGCCGGGATCGTCGTCGCACTGCCGGAGGGCAATCCTGCAATGATCGCACCTCCGGCAAATACCTCCGGATAAGTCCCGAGCATAGCCGCCGCCATTGCGCCTCCGGCCGAGAGGCCCGTGACGAAGATGCGCTTGCCATCGAGGCCGTGGGTGACGACCATCGCCTCGACCATCTCACGGATCGAAAGCGCCTCGCCGGAATCGCGGCTCGTGTCATTGGGAAGGAACCAGTTGAAACAGAGGTTCGGATTGTTGGCGCGTTGCTGCTCGGGATAGAGCAGCGCAAAGCCGGCTTCGTCGGCGAGTTGCGACCAGCCGGAGTGATGGTCGTAGGCGGCCGCGTTCTGCGTGCACCCATGCAATATGACGACCAGCGGCGCGCCCGTGGGAAGGTCCTTCGGCAGATAGCACTTCGCTTTCAACGTTCCGGGGTTGGAGCCGAAGTTTGTCAGCGTCTGGAGTTTGTCGGGGTCGGCGGTATAAGTGCCATGTTGCGCTCGCAGCGCGGCGAGCCGCGCAATCGTGTCGGAAATTCTTCGCATGAAGCCGTCCTTGCTTGTGACGCCCGGGATTGGACGGCAACGTGCACAACGCACTCGCAGCAACATCGTTGCTGCAATGCACAATAAAAAGGAGCCGACAGAGACCAGCCGACGCTTTGGAACCTTGGGCGACTGGATCAGGGTCTGCCGGCTTGCCGACTGCTGTTGAATGCTCCACAAGGGACTCGCGGTCTCTCCCGGAGAAGTCCTCATGCTGCGCGCCAGGGTTGCAATTGACAACATCTACGTGCCGGCGGCGCGGCGCAAGACGCTGCACCCGGAAACGGTGCGGCTGCTTGCCGAGGATATTCTCGAAAATGGGCTGAAGACGCCGATCCAGGTTCGCCATGACGGCAAGCGCCATGTCCTGATCGAGGGCCTGCATCGGCTGGAAGCAGCCAAGTGGCTGGGCGAGACGATGATCGACGCCTATTTGGTCCAGGCTCGCAGACACTAGAGCGCCAACTCGTCTGAAGGATGGGCCGATCCGGGCTCCGGCGGCCTTGCTCAGCGCTGGCTCGCTCCCTTGCCTGGTACGACTTCTACGTCCGAGCCGATGCCGACAGCCTCGACCGATCAACCTGGTGTCGCGCCGACCACAACGGCCCCGGTGACCAAGGCCCTGCAGCAGTGGCAGCGCTTGATGCATCGCTGCGGCGGCACCAGGTCGCCGCAGCCGGGCGACACTGCGACACCGTTGCTGGCCGAGCCGTTTCCACTCTCTCGGAGAATTTGCCTTGTTGCCCTTGGCCAGGCACTAACTGCAATTGGCTCGGATGCTCACAGAAGCGCTTCGCGTTGCTTACCGGCTTCGAGCAAGGGCGGCTGGTTCGCGTGTGCGTAGAGCCATATGACCGGCGGTTGCGCACTGAATGCCGACCCACTATGGCTGAGGGAAAGGAGTCGATATGCCCCGCACCCCGAATTACAATTTCGAGCGCAAAGAGCGTGATCGCATCAAAGCTGCGAAAAGGGCGGAGAAGAAGGCGGCCAAAGAGGCAAAGAAGGCTTCTGAGCCGGCAGAGGAACGGAAGACCGACTCTAAACAAGACTGATCGAACTTCACGGCTGACTTGTGCCAGCCTCGACTTTCGCTTATATACCGGTCATCGATCTTGCTTGCTGAGCTTGTTTTTGCGCTTCGGCGTCTAACGATCTTCCTCTCAATTTCGACTGATATGGATTGGCTTTCGGCCAGACACCGAACCTGTATGCCGATTGAAAGGAAATCGTCATGACCATTGGAACCGTTAAGTTCTTCAACGCTACCAAAGGCTTCGGCTTTATCGCGCCAGATGACGGCGCCGCGGACGTATTCGTTCATATCTCCGCTGTCGAGCGTGCTGGCATGCGCACGATCGTCGAGGGCCAGAAACTCTCGTTTGACTTGGTACGAGATGAACGCCGTGGAAAGTCCTCGGCCGAAAATCTCCAGGCCGTATAAGGAATATCGCTTCCGGTCCTTGACCACGGATGTACTGGCACTGGCCATCGAGGCGATTGGGGAAGGTCGGGGAAGCCCGGCCTTTTTCGTTTGTTAGGAGTAGTAGATTATGCGACATCCAATCCCGACCGACGTTTTCAAGCCGAAGCCGACGAGTGGCGAGAGGAAAAACGAAGCGACTGCTCGTGCCGCGCAAAAGATCATCGATACCGAGAGATCAGCTCGCGAGGCAAAGACCCGAAGCCTGAGGCTGGCTCGGATGTCTAAGGAACAGGCCGAACCGGAGATAACGCCGGCAGCGGCAAATACCCGGCCACGCAAACGCAATTCGCCGACGTAACGGGCGCCCTTGCCGCCGGGCGAGCTCTTCGGCGCTAGTCATTCACAGTTTTGAGCTTGTTCGCTTCCCTAGCCCTTCCGGTCATTCCCGAAGTGATGGATCAGGTCGAGGGCTTCAGCCCGGCTAATCCATGCCTCCTAAGGCCGCCGGCCTTCAATTTATCGAGCCTCAGCTCGCCACGCTGGTCGAGGAGCCACGGACTGCCCCAACTGGCTGCACGAAATAAATATAACGGCGATCGCACTGAGCTATCATCGAGAAGGGCAGGGCGCGCGCCTTCACCCGGCGGGGCGCGAACGCGCCGGCGACTTCTTTGAGAGCGTTCCGAGCGGTGATCTTCAGGTTATCGAGAAGGTCGTCCACGATTGGGACGATAGGCGTGCCGCCACGATCCTGCGAAATTGCCGCAAGGCCATGCTACCGAACGGAAAGGTACTTGTGGGAGACGCTCGTGCCGTCGGGCGACGAACCGAACCAGATCAAAGGAATCACGTGGTCATGCTGACCGTGACCGGCGGCCTGGAGAGGATGGAGGCACAGGATGCAAGCCTGTTCGACGCAGCGGGACCACGGCTTGAACAAGTGATTCAGACCCAACAACCCATTTCCATCCTTGAGGCGCTGCCTTTTCCAACAATATGGGCCCGTCATCGCCGCGAAATTCGAAGGCCGCCCGCTAAGGCCCGGGCGGCTTCGAAATCGTCTTTGGCAAGCGGGGCTCGCAGAGCTCATCTCTCATGAAATTGCGATGCGACGGGGCAGAGCTGACTTCGCCTTGTTGAGGGTAAGCGTCAGTACGCCGTCGGCCAGTTCGGCGCTGATGCCGTCCTGGTCGATCTTGTCTGACAAGGTGAATCGGCGCGCATAGTGTCCCACATTGTATTCGGAGTAGACTGGTTCGAGGCCTTCGTATTTGACGAAGTCGATGTGACCTTCGACGCGCAAAACGTCATTCTCCAGCTGAACGAGAACGTCCTTTTTCTCGACGCCAGGCATCTCCATCACGAGAGTAAGCGCCTGCTCCGTCTCATAGATGTCAGTATTGGGCATGAAGTAGCGGGCCGGAACGGTCTTCTCTTCCTTCGCGGTGACCTCCTTCTTCTGCTGCACCGAAAGTTCCTGCGATTTCGCCATTGTTACCATCAGTGAGCCAGAGTTTGCGAGCTCAGGCGATCTTGACCGACCGGGGCTTGTCCTGCTCGGCGCGCGGTAAGTAGATCGCCAGAATTCCATCCCGGTACTCCGCCTTGACACGGTCAGCGTCTATGCGAACCGGAAGGGTGACGGCTCGATCGAAGCGCCCTGCTGAGCGCTCCCTGCGATGGAGGCTGCCCTTGTCATAGTCGATGGATTTGCTTCCTGCGATCCGGACGGAACTGTTCTTGACCTGGATATCGAGGTCTGACTTCCCAATGCCTGGGATTTCCGTAATTATGACGAAGTCGTCGCCTTTGCGAAACACATTAACCGGCGGATAAGCGCCGGTGCCGCTTAGGCTGGATCCCAGCCAACCACTTTGCCGGAACGTGTCCAGGGCCTGCTGGAGATTGAAAAGCGTTTCGAATGGATCAGCTATCAGCGTTGCCATGATTCTCCTCGCTTCTAAGGGTTACTAGTGAAGCCAGGGCGGAAGCGGCTGAAAGCGTGAACGTCACCCGCGGAAGGTCTTTCTCCCTGCCGCTTGGCACTCCCTGCCTTCGAGTGCTAATCGAATTAGGAAGCGAAAGGGTGGTGTTCAAGAGGGGGCGGTCATCGATGCGGTGCAGTTCGCGCACCGTGCCTGCGCGATCGGTGAGTGCGCAGGTTTGACCCGTTGCGGTCATTGTCGTCCGCCAAACGATGTTCCGCTAACAGCGCCAATCGGGCATTGCTGCACCGGGACGCGAACGTGACAGATGAGGTAATGCCAATTTTCGCCCCGGCGTGATGTGCGGCAGAAGCTTGTCAGGTCAAAATCCGTGGCGGATGGGGGCGGCCTCCCTGGCCGCCTCCGTGTAATACGCCGGATAGCCCGTCAATCGGAGCGACCGGCCGTCCGCATCTCCCTGACCCGTTGCATGACCTGCTCAAGACTGTGACTTGCCGGGTTCTGCGTCGGCGGGAAGTTGATGCCTCCCGGTGGACTACATCGGCTGGGCCGGACCGATTTGCGGGGCACGCACCGGTTTCGCCATTCCGTAGAAGACCGTCAGTCCATTGCCACCACATTGAGTCGAATGCGCTTCGCTGGCGTAGGGGGCAAAACAGCTCTCGGGTCGCTGCCAGTTGTCGGCAACCCAGACGTTGCCGGCCGGATCGATGGCGATGTCGGTCAAAGGCTGCATGCCGCCACCGACATAGCCCTCGGGCGGCGAGATCGGATCACCGGTCTTCATGCCCGGCGGACAGGTCTCAGTCCGTGCGCCGCAAAGATGGGTGATCGACCCGCCGGCGAAATTCGAGCTCCAGACCTGATCGTTGCCATCGATTACCACGCCCCAGGATCCCCAGCTGCCGCCGCCATGGAACGGTGAGCCGGGGGCCGGGGTCCCATCAGGACGCAACATCGAGATGCTGCCCAGCGAGCGGTTGGCGTTCAAATAGTCGAATACCACTCGATGGAATTGGCTGGTCTGACCAGTCAGCTTCAACTCCAGCAACTTCGCCTTGACGCCCAAGTCGAGCCCGGTGCCCAGAGTATTGGTGATCCAGGCATTGCCCTGGCTGTCGATCGCCATGCCCTTGCCGCTATGACCGCCGGTGGGGAACACTTGGACTTTCTCCGGATCGCTAGCGGGAAAACGCGCAACAGTGTCGCCCAAAGCGCTGGTGATCCAAATTCTGTCCTGCTGGTCGATCGCAAGGTGGAAAGCCCCGTTCAGTTTGCAGGGGCTGTCCTTGTTTGGCCTGCCGTCAGTGGACCTGCAGAAGAATTTCACTCTGCTGGGATCGCCCTCGGGCATGTAGACGACTTGGTCCTTCTCGAAGTCGAGCGCCCAAACGTCGCCGTTGGGCGCCACGATGATGCCTTGCATCACTCCGAGCTGCCCGCCGAAATTATAGCCCTCGGGCGGCGAAAGCGGTTTGCCCTCCTTGTCGAAGAGCGAGATCGTCTTGCTGCCCGTGCTCGTCACCCAGGCGCGGCCCTTTGAATCGATGGCCGTTCCGAAGCCCGGGCCTTCGATGCCGCCGCCCTCGAACCCCGTCGTCGCGGGAGAAAGCGGCTTTCCGTTTGGCGCGAATTTCGACAGGTTGCCGTCCCAGAGCGCGTCGCCCGCTTGCGAGCCGACTATGAAGTTGACGCCCGTCCAGGCATTGCCCTCGCCGTCGAACATGATCTTCCCCGGCGCATTGAGGCCGCCGCCGGTGAATTTGAGCGGCAGCACCCAGGCACTCGGCGCGTAGCTCAGATACGGCATGTACGGGGTGGCCCCTGAGGGTCTTGCCCTGGGGGATCGGATAGAACGCGTCGAGCAGCGCAAACACCCGTGCCGGCTCGTGCGACGGATACTTTGCGATTGCCTCGGCCGCTGCAAGGGTATTGGTTGGAGCCGCGCCTTTCGGCGGCGTCGCCGCGGCGAAGAGCCTGTCACACGCATCGGCGGCAACCCGCGTGATGCAGCCGGCAAGCACATTCGCCAACGTCGCGAAATTTGCCATCGTCGGAGTCTGGTTGCTGTTAAGCGGGTCCTCGATGGCCGGTCCCCAGCGCCCGCTTTCGAGATCAACGAAGTTGGGCACGTTGCCCGCGGCGATGCGCAGGCTGAGCGCAGGGCCCTTGATCGCGGTGCCCTCGAGGAACTGGTTGTGCGTCCACACCGACGCGACGGTTGTGAACTCATTGATCGTCACCTTTGCCGGTGACGTGTTGCCAAGCACAGCAATCAATCCGATCGCAGGATTGTCCCCACCGCCATTGGCGCCAACGGGGTCGCCGCCTGTGGCCACCAGGTAAAGGCTCGTATCGCTGTTCGGCGACTTCTCGACGGAAATCTCGAAGCGGCCATCGGCATCGGCCCGAACCTGGGCAAGTTGCGAAGCCGCGCTCGCCGTTGCGCTCCAGAGTATCACCGCGGAGTGCGCAATCGGTCTGCCGCCTCCTTGAACCTGTCCCTCAACGCGAAGGGCGGCCGCGGCGATATCGCATGTCCAGACAAGCAAAGCCGCGGCAGAAAGCCTGACGAAGAGGCGCCTCAAGCACATGATACGTGCGTTGTCCATGTTCACTCCCGATCTATCAGCAATAGTGGTCGTGGGCAGGCGAGCATGAGCGCTGCCCGGTGCGGGTTGGTGTTGCTGCCTTCATGTGCGTGCCCCTTGGACGGACCTGCCGGTCAGGCGTGTTCGTACCCGGACCAAATCAGCGTCCGAAATGGCGTCGGTTAGCCGTCATTCACACAGGTCGAGCTCAAGGACCGTTCGTGGCGCGACTGCGTCCTTCCCGAACCGGAAATTCTGACCTTTGTCCGCCATTCGGTCGGCGGCATTTCAAGGCGAATTTGCGAACAAAAGCGATCTTCGCCAACATATTTTGATGGGACTCCCTTGAAGGGCGTGCTCCGTGCAGCGCACCAGAGACGAAGTTGCTGGCCGCCATGGTCGGAGAGGACGGCCAACCAAACTCAGTTGGCGTGCAGTAGGCGTTCCGGGACGGCGGCAACAGCGGTTGAACGCCGCCGGCGGAACAAAGCGGCAATCCCCGTGGGAATCTCGTGTGAATTTTTGTCACGAACCGCCCAAAAAAGTCACACGAGACCTGTTTTGTCCCCTTTTTCCGCGCGATGCGAAGCCCGCCTTAGGTAACGAGAAACAAAAACTTTTTCGGGCTTTTCAAGAAGGTCACTCTTTCATGCCGGTCACATCGGGCGTCTGCCAGGCAAGGTGCTGGCCGCCATCGAGCGCTATCATCTGGCCAGTTACCGAGCGCGCCTCCCATAGATATCGGATTGTCGCGCCGAATTCACCAAGGGCAGGACCGTGTTTCATGATCAAGCCGTCGATCTGGGCGTCGAAATCGGACGGGTCCTGCCGCGAGCTCGCCAAGGTCGGTCCTGGACCGATGGCGTTGACGCGCACCTTCGGCGCGAGGGCCTGCGCAAGCGTTCGCGTTGCCGTCCATAGCGCCGATTTGGAAAGCGTGTAGGAGAAATATTGCGGCGTCAGCTTCCAGACGCGTTGGTCGATGATGTTGACGACCAGGCCTTCTTGGCCTTCCGGTAATTGCGCCGCCAGTTTCGATGCCAGAAGCACCGGCGCCTTGAGGTGAATGGCGAAATGCCTCTCCCAGATTGCGAAATCGGGATCGAGTGCAGAATCATCCTTGAAAATAGATGCGTCGTTGACCAGCAGCCGGATCGGTCCGAGTGCGGCGGATGCGCGCTCGATCAAGGTCTCTGCCTGCCTGATTTCGGTGAGGTCCGCATTGACGGCCGCTGCTTTGCCGCCGGCCCGCGCGATCGCTCCCGCGAGCGCCGCCGCCTCGGCGGTAGAGCGGTTGCTGTGAATTGCGACGGCAAAGCCGTGGGCGGCCAGATCCTTGACGATCGCAGCGCCGATGCGCTTCGCGCCGCCGGTAACCAGAGCGACTTTGTCAGAACTGTGCATATCTCACCCGAACGTAAACACCGGCCACAGACCCTGTTCACAGTTGAGGCCTCAATGTGGTCGCCGGCAGAAAAGAGATGCCTCCCATATTGCAGCTGCTGCCGAGATATAGGGCGCAAAAACTCTTTAAAAAGGGCAGCTTAGCGGCAGTTCCGGAATCGTCCTGACATCGCCTGTTGCAGCGCAGCAACATCATTTTTCCGTCTTAATGGCGTCAGCCTATTTCCTCATTTGTGGCTCCGGTCGGCCGCATTTGGATACGACATTCGGAACTGCGAGGCGCAGGGGCCGTTTGTTCCTCCCGACGACCCGTGCGCCCTTCGGAACCCAATCTCGGCGGTTCTCGCGGCATTAGGAGTAAGGAATGCAAGCCAAGTTTCGTTTCTCGCGGCCCGCAGCCGCTTTCGGTCTGATCGCGCTCCTCGGCGCGGCTCCTGCCTTTGCAGCCGACGTGGTTCAGGAGCCGCCACCGGCCGCACCGGTCGAAACCCCGCCGCTGCCCACTTGGGAAGGACCTTATGCGGGTATTTCGCTCGGCTACGGCTTTTCAGGTACCGTTTCGGCACCTCTGACGGGCGATATGAACACCGACGGTTTCGTCGGTAACGTCTTCGGCGGTTACAACTTCCAGGGCGGCCCCTTCGTCTATGGCATCGAGGGCGATGTCGGCTACACGCATGTGACCGGCTCGAACGGCATCTCCGATTCCGAGAGCAGCTGGGACGGCTCGCTCCGCGCCCGTCTTGGCTATGCGGTGACCGACGATATTCTGCTGTACGGCACCGCCGGCGGCGCCGCCCAGCGCCTGAAAGTCAGCGACTTCACCGGCTCCGACAGCAACACCATGCTCGGTTGGACGGTCGGCGCCGGCTCGGACATCAAGCTGACCGAGAGTGTCTTCGGCCGTGTCGAATACCGCTATACAGACTTCGGCTCGAGCGATTTTACCACTGGCCTCGGCACGCAGTCGATCGACTCGAAGGAGAACAGGGTCACCTTCGGCATCGGCATGAAGTTCTGATTGAGTAAGCGTATCCCGAGTTTACGCGTATTCTGAGTTGCGGAAGCCGGGCCTCGTGCCCGGCTTTCTCTCATCCGTGCGGCAGATAGGGCAGGAGCTCGGGAAACTTCTCGTCGAATCGGGTCGCCCAGCCCTTTAGCTCCGTTCGTCCTTGCTCCCATTTGCCCGGGAAGCGCAGATCGAGATAGGCTAATGTGGCCCGCAGCGCCAGGTGTCCCGCCGTCACCTTCTTTGGAAGATCAGGCGTCGAGGATGCCAGTTGATCGAGCGCGCGCGCTGCTTTCTCCCATTGCCGGTCGAGCCAGGGCTGATGAACCTTTTCTTCAGGCCGAGTGCGGCGCTCGTAGACGTGAGCGAGCAGGCAGTCGCAGATGCCGTCCGCCAGAGCCTCGAGCCTTTCGGCCGCGGTCCGCTCCTCCGGATTGCTGGGGAAGAGCGCGTCGCCCGAGATGCGATTGAGGTATTGCGTGATCGCCCGACTGTCGAAAATCGCTCCGTCGTCGGTGATGAGCACGGGAATCTTGCCGAGCGGATTGTTCTCAAGCAGCTCCGCCGGGTTGGCGTTGGTGTCTACCATCCTCGCTTCGAGCGGAATCCCCGCATAAGCCGCCGCCATCCTGACCTTGGCGCTATAGGGCGAGGCGGGTGAGTAGAGCACTGTCGGCACCGCAATTCCTTTTATCTTGCGTGATCTCTTTGTCAGGGGGGTAGGCAGCGGGCTAGCTGCCGCGCACGGGCGGCATCACCGCCTTATCAAGTCGGCACTCGCGCCGGTCGATCTCGGGGCAGGGGCGGAACTGCAGGTCTTTGGTCATGCAGATGCGTACCTCGCGCAGGTACCGCTTGTCGCAGGTGACTGCGATGCCTTCCGCCGGCAGGCCACCATTCGCATTGAGGAATGCCGCCTCGGCCTCGCGAGGCGCAACCGTCAGATAGTCGTCGAGGCGCCGGAATAGTTCGGGGATCTGCACCTTCTCGCGGGCCGCGCGAAGCACCCTGAAATAGTCGTCCTGCGAAAGACCTGCGCAGGCGCCATGCCGCTTCCATTCATGGCGGATCAGCCCGGACGACGGCATGACGTCGTAGAGCCCTCTGATCGTTTCATTCGCAACTTTGGGATCGCTGGTCACGCAATCTTCCGGATAGCCCCGTTCGAATTGCGGCCACAGCCCGTGGACGACGAAGGCGTAGGGCCGCTGAGCCCTGCATTGCTGCTGGTTTGCGTCCTCGCCTTCGGCCTCGCAATAACTCGGAGACCAGGAGAGCGCGAGCACGTAGAAATCGAAGCCCTTGCCGACTGGCACCTCGGTCGAAGAAGTGGCTGGCGCGTCCGGCGGTGCGGATTCGGAAGACTGTTCGCAGCCTGAAACCAGAAAAGCACAACCAATTGCCGCCGCGAGCGCGGCGGCGCGCATGACGCGTGTCGTGGCTGGCGTCAGCGCAGGACCCGGCAGCTGCCGTTATAGACCAGCCAGCGATCGAGGCCGGACACGCAGAACTCGACATTGTCGCCGATGCCGATGATCCCCATTCCATCCTCGACCAGATACCAGATCTTGCGCTTGTACCCGTCCGACATCAGCACCTTGGCGGCGCAATAGCGACGCGCTATCGGCCATTCCTCACTGTAGGGAAAATAGCGGTCCTCGCTGATGTGCCTGAAATCCGTGATCCTGAGATCGGGCCGATGGAGGACGTTGAACGCCTGGGTCTGAAACCGGTCCGTGATCATGGAAAGGACATAGGGGTCGTCGCAATAGCGAGGCACGAGATTCGACCAAATCCCTACGGGCGGGCTCTCGTAAATCAGGTCTGAGGCCGATGCCGCATGTGACCAGAAGCCAGCAAAGGCTGCCAACAAAGCTGAGACAAGCAATCGGCGCATGGAACGTCTCCCCGGTGAACGGTAGGCACCCAACTCCGAGGCGGACTTTGCGCGGACACTCCTTCCCGGTCAAGCGCCTGTCGATGATTTCACGGAAGGCGTTGCAGAACCGCCGCAGGGTTTAAGCAGGTTCCGCAAAATTGTCCCACGGTTTTGCGATAAGAAGCTGCGACAAACAAAGGAATCTAAGCAGGCATTCGTGGGTTAGCCCACGACGCCTGCTCAGGGACTTCCCGTCACTCACCCGCGATCCAAACGGTCGCAAAGCTCGCCCCGGGGCCGTCCGCCAGGATCTTCGAAAGCGCCGGCAGCAGCAGCTTCATCTCGCCCTCCAGCGTATAGGGTGGATTGACCACCACAATTCCGCAGCCATCCAGTTGCGGCTCGGGCGAGGGGGCGCGGGTTTCCAGCGAGATATCGAGGATCTTTGGAATGCCCGTCTCTGAGAGTGCCCGGCGGAAACGGGCCACCGCAGCGCGATCCTTGATGGGATACCAGATCGCATAAACGCCGCCTGGCCAACGGCGATGCGCCTTGGCGAAGGCCGCAACGATTCGGTCGAATTCACCGGGCTCCTCAAATGGCGGGTCGACCAGCACCAGCCCGCGCTTCTCCTTCGGCGGCAGATGCGCGCCAAGCGCCAACCAGCCGTCCAGCTCGATCACGCGTACCTGTATGTCGGCGGCAAAGAGCTTCTTGAGGGCCGACGCATCCTGCGGGTGAAGCTCGATCGCAAACAACCGATCCTGCTCGCGCAGCAGGCGGCGGGCGATCAGCGGCGAGCCGGGATACTCGGCGACCCGACCAGCCGCGCCACCAAGTCCGACAGCGTCGAGATAGGGCGTAAGCAGTGCCTCCACGTCCGGCGCGAAGCGCTGGCCGGCGAGCCGCCCGATGCCGTCGCGCCACTCGCCGGTCCTTGCCGCCTCTTCGGACGACAGATCATAGAGGCCGACGCCTGCATGGGTGTCGATGACCCGGAAGGCGGCGTCCTTGCGTTTCAGATATTCGATGATGCGCGTCAGCACGACATGCTTGACGACATCGGCAAAATTGCCCGCGTGAAAGACGTGGCGATAATTCATCCTTACGTCGCCATGAAATCTTTTGATTGATCGCGCTCTACACGCTGCCGCGCGAAACGGCTAGGTTGCGCGCCATGAACACGCATGTCCGCACTGCCGAATCCCAGGCCCGAGTGAAGATCGGTCATTCGGCGTGTCCGCATGACTGTCCCTCGACTTGCGCGCTTGACGTGGAGATACTCGGCCCGAACCGCATTGGCCGCGTCCACGGTGCCAAGGACAATAGCTACACGGCCGGCGTCATCTGCGCCAAGGTGGCGCGCTACGCCGAACGCGTCCATCATCCCGATCGGCTGCTGAAGCCGCTCGTGCGTGCGGGTTCCAAGGGCGACGGTCAATGGAAGGAGGCGAGCTGGGAGGCCGCGCTGGACCTCGTCGCCGAGAAGTTCATCGCGGCCGAGGAAAGATACGGCAGCGAGACGGTGTGGCCCTATTTCTATGCCGGCACGATGGGGCTGGTGCAGCGGGACGGGATCGAGCGGCTGCGCCACGCCAAGAAATATTCCGGATATTTCGATTCCATCTGCACCAATCTCGCCTGGACCGGCTACGTGATGGGGACGGGTTCGCTGCGCGGCGCCGACCCGCGCGAGATGGCGAAGTCGGACTGCGTCGTGATCTGGGGCACCAATGCGGTGGTCACTCAGGTCAATGTGATGACGCATGCGGTGAGGGCGCGCAAGGAACGCGGCGCCAAGATCGTTGCAGTCGACGTCTACGAGAACGCCACAATCAAGCAGGCCGATCTGGGCCTTGTGCTCAAGCCCGGAACCGACGGCGCGCTGGCCTGCGCGGTGATGCACGTGCTCTTCCGCGACAATCTGGCCGACCGTGCCTATCTCCAGAAATACACGGACGATCCGGCCGGGCTCGAAGCGCATCTTGCCACGCGCACGCCCGAATGGGCCTCGGCCATCACCGGTCTTTCGGTCGAGGAAATCGAAACCTTTGCGCGTATGGTCGGCACCACGAAGCGCACATTTTTCCGGCTGGGCTACGGCTTTGCACGCCAGCGCAATGGCTCGGTGAACATGCACGCTGCGCTGTCGATCGCTGCGGTGACAGGCTGCTGGCAATATGAGGGCGGCGGCGCATTCCACTCCAATTCCGGTATCCTGAAGCTGGCGACCGACACGCTGGAAGGCAGCCGCCTGCGCGACCCGAATATCCGCCATCTCGACCAGTCGCGCATCGGCCCGATCCTGACCGGCCGTCCCGACGCGCTCTACGGCGGGCCCCCCGTGACGGCGATGCTGATCCAGAACACCAATCCCGCCAATGTCGCCCCCGAGCAGCGGCTGGTAAGGCGGGGCTTTCTGCGCGACGACCTGTTCACCTGCGTGCACGAGCAGTTCATGACCGACACGGCAAAGCTGGCCGATGTCGTGCTGCCGGCGACGATGTTCCTCGAGCATGACGACATCTACAAGGGCGGCGGCAATCAGCACGTCACTCTCGGTCCGAAGCTCATCGATCCGCCGGAAGGGCCGCGCACCAACCACTACGTTATCGAAGAACTGGCGAAGCGGCTTGGCGTCGCCGAGATGCCCGGCTTCGGCCTCACCGAGCGCGAGCACATCGACCTGCTGCTTACCAGGCACGGGCTGACATTCTCATCGCTCGAGGCGCAGCGCTGGGTCGATCTGCAGCCCGACTTCGAGACGGCACATTTCCTCAACGGCTTCGGTCATGCCGACGGCAAGTTCCGCTTCCGCCCGGACTGGACCGGCACTATCGCACCCAACCGGCCGCCGAAGAGCATGGGAATCTACGGCCCTTACGATCGTCTGCCCGAGTTCCCCGACCATGTCGATCTTATCGAGGTGGCGGACGAGGAGCATCCGTTCCGGCTGGCGACTTCGCCGGCACGAAACTTCCTCAACTCGACCTTTACCGAGACGCCGAGCTCGAAGGAGCGGGAGATCAGGCCGCAGCTGCTGATCCACCCCGAAGACGCCTCGAGGTTGGGCCTCGGAGAGGGCGAGCGTGTCGAGATCGGCAATGCCCGCGGGGAGGTGGTGCTGCATGCGAAGCTGTTCGACGGCCTGAAGCGCGGCGTGGTGATTGCCGAGGGCGTCTGGCCGAACAGCGCGCATGAACGCGGCGAGGGCATCAACGTGCTGACCGGCTCGGATGCGCCCGCGCCCTACGGTGGGGCCGCTTTTCATGACAACAAGGTGTGGGTCAAGAGGGCAGGGGAATAGGGGAGTAAGGGAGTAGGGCAGTAGGGGAATGGGTAAAGCAGCATTGAGATCTGCTACATACGAGCGACTCCTGTCCCCTACCTATTCCCCTACTGCCCTATTCCCTTACTCCCCTCAGAGAGCATCTCTTGCCGAGTGAACACCGCACGATTGAAACCGTCTGGCGCATCGAGCAGGCGAAGCTGATCGCCTCGCTGACACGGATTGTGCGAGATGTCGGGCTTGCCGAGGAGTTCGCACAGGAGGCGCTGGTCGCGGCGCTGAAGCAGTGGCCGGCGCAAGGGGTTCCTGACCGGCCCGCCGCCTGGCTGATGGCAACGGCCAAGCGGCGCGCCTTCGACCATCTTCGCCGCAACAAGATGCTCGATCGCAAGCATCAGGAGATCGGCCGTGAGCTCGAGGCCGAGCGCGACCCGACTGCGGAATTAAACGAGGCGCTCGACGACGAGATCGGCGACGATCTGCTCAGGCTGGTTTTCATCTCCTGCCATCCCGTGCTCTCGCCGGAGGCGCGCACGGCTTTGACGCTGAAGCTGCTTGGCGGGCTGTCCACCGAGGAAATCGCGCGCGCTTTCCTCGTTCCGGAGCCGACGGTCGCGCAGCGCATCGTGCGCGCCAAGCGGACGCTGGCCGAAGCAAAGGTGCCGTTCGAGGTGCCGCGCGGCCCTGAGCTCGCGGAGCGGCTCGCTTCGGTGCTGGAGGTCATCTACCTGATCTTCAACGAGGGCTATTCGGCGACCGTCGGCGACGACTGGATGCGGCCGCAGCTCTGCGATGAGGCGTTGAGGCTCGGCCGAATCCTTGCCGAGCTTGCGCCGAAAGAAGCCGAGGTGCATGGCCTCATCGCCCTGATGGAGATCCAGGCCTCGCGCTCGCGCGCCCGAGTGGGGCCGGGCGGGGAGCCAATCCTGTTGCTCGACCAGAACCGCACCGTTTGGGACCAGATGCTGATCCGCCGGGGGCTTGCCGCATTGGACAGGGCCGAGGCGATCGGCGGTGTGCCGGGACCTTATGTGCTGCAGGCTTCCATTGCGGCCTGCCACGCACGCGCCACCACTGCCGAGGAGACCGACTGGAAACGGATTTCGGCCTATTATTCAGTTCTTGCGGTGGTCGCGCCATCCCCGATCATCGAGCTTAACCGGGCTGTCGCAATGGCCATGGCATTCGGCCCGGCAGAGGGGCTGAGGCTGGTCGACGGGCTCACCGGGGAGCCTGCATTGAAGAACTATCATCTGCTGCCCAGCGTACGTGGCGATTTCCTATTCAAGCTCGGGCGGCTGGACGAAGCTCGTGTCGAATTCGAGCGCGCCGCTGCGATGACCCGCAATGTTCGCGAGCGCGAGCTGCTGCTGGCACGCGCGAGTGAGTGTGGGTAATTTCGGGTAAGTGCTGGGGGACGGGAAGCTACCCCAAATCCCTGGCGCGCAGGCAATGCGTGAGGCGAGCGGCTCCCGGGCCGAGTTCCTTCCAATTGGCCTCGAATTTGAAGCGCGCCAGCGCAGCGGTCGGAAACTTCTCGCGAAGCCGGGCGAGGGCGCTATCGTCTGAATTGTCGCTGGCAAGCTGCCGGGCGAGCTCCTCGAGAGCCGGATTGTGGCCGAGCAGGAGGAGCGTTTCCACTTTTCCGGGCACTCGCCTTATCTGGGCAAGCAGGTCTTCGGACGACGCGTCATAAAGCTTTCTCGGAAAATCGGCGGAGGGCGCATCCGGCAGTTCCGCCGCGACCAGCTCCCAGGTCTCGCGCGAGCGTGCCGCCGGCGAGACCAGGGCTTGCTCCGGCAGCCAGTCACGGGCAGCGAGCTCTCGGCCCACGCGCTTGGCTGCCTTTACCCCGCGCGGCGCGAGCGGCCTGTCGAAGTCCGCAAGCGAGGTATCGTCCCAGCTCGATTTGCCATGGCGGAGGAGGAGCAGGTTTTTCATCGTTTGCCCACGGACATTTCTCCACGGGTTCTTTCTACCACCGATCCACCCGTGACGCTTGGACCCCGTCAGGATGGCAGGTGGCTGATGGTCAATTGATGTACACCACTACATAGCGCCCCTGATAGGGCTGGTAGTATGTCGGGCCGCAGCGCCACACGGTCACTCCATTGACGCTCGTTCTGACGCAGCCCTTCGGTAATGCGTTCACATATGTCGTGGATCGCCGAATGACCCGCCGCGTTGTGCGCCGTGCGACCCCCGCGGCACTGCCGGGAGTTGCCGGCCTGCCGACGACTGCCTGAGCGTCGGCGACAACCGACAATTCCGGGACGGTTGTCGACGTCATGTCGGTCAAAAGAAAGGCCAGGCCAATGCCGATTGTCCATTTGCGAATGGTATGGTTCATTGCTGCATCTCCTCCGAGTGCATCGTGATCAGGACTACGACGCAGCCGGCTTCAGCTGGAATACGAAGGGATGGTACTTGGCTTCTGATTGCCGTTGCATCCCATATTGTTGGCATGCAATCCGTCGCGCAGGTCGAGGCGACAGTGAAATGCCACGTCCAAGATGAGCGGTGGTCCGGCGAACGGAACGACCTTGGATTCTGACTAAGAACCGTCGATGCCCGGAATTCGCTGGCGTGATCGACCAGGGTGCGGCAGCTATGGCGTGAACCGCGCCAGGTCTTCGAGATTGGGCACTGCGGGGCTGATCTCCGGAGCGATGAGCGGGGCCGAACTGCGCTCGAAGCCTTCCCCAAGGTCGAAGACAGCGCGGCTGCCTTCCATGCGTACGCGGCCATCCGCGACGAGCCGCAATGCGAGCGGATAGAGCTGGTGCTCTGCCTTGAGCACGCGGGCTGCCAGCGAGCCTTCCGTGTCCGACGACAGGACCGGCACGGCAGCCTGCGCGATGATCGGCCCGGAATCGACCTCCGGCGTCACGAAATGCACCGTGCAGCCGGAGAGCCGCACACCCGCCTCGATCACGCGGCGGTGCGTGTCGAGCCCGGTGAAGGCAGGGAGCAGGGCAGGGTGGATGTTGATCATCCGGCCCTGCCATGTGTTGACGAAGCCGGGCGTCAGCAGCCGCATATAGCCGGCAAGCGCGACGATCTCGGCACCGAGCGCCTGGATGGCGGCGTCGATGGCAGCATCATGCGCTTCCTTGCTTGCAAAATCGGCGCGCGGGATGATGCGCGCGGGGATCTTGCGCTGGTTCGCGATGATCAGGCCCGGCGCGTCGGGTTGATCGGAGATCACGCCGGCGATCTCGGCCGGAAAGGCGGGCTCGGCCGCGGCCTCGATCAGCGCAGCCATGTTCGAGCCGCGGCCTGAGATCAGGATGACGGTCTTCTTTGCCATGCTCATAGCGCGATGGTCCCGCGATAGATGACGCCGGCGTCGCGGCGCGGCACGATACGGCCGATGGGCGTCACCGTCTCGCCCGCCTCCTGAAGGATGGCGGCGACCTGCGCCGCCTGGCCGCCCGAAACAACCGCCACCATGCCGACGCCGCAGTTGAAAGTGCGCATCATCTCCTCCTCCCGCACGCCGCCCGTTGCTGCAAGCCATGAGAAGACGGGCGGGACGTCGATCGAGGAAAGGTCGAGTTCGGCCGCGAAATCCTTGGGGATGACGCGCGGGATATTGTCGGGGAAGCCACCGCCGGTGATGTGGGCCAAAGCCTTCACGCCATGCGTGCCGCGGATCGCCTTGAGGATCGATTTCACATAGATTCGCGTCGGCTCGAGCAGCGCCTCGGCAAGCGTCGCGTCGTCGGCGAAGGGCGCAGGATCGCTCCATTTCAGCCCGGACAGCTGAACGATCTTGCGGACCAGCGAGAAACCGTTCGAGTGAACGCCGGACGAGGCAAGGCCGAGCAGCACGTCGCCTTCGACGACGTCATCGGTCGGCAGCAACTGCCCGCGTTCGGCAGCGCCGACCGCGAAGCCTGCGAGGTCGTAGTCGCCGTCGCGATACATTCCCGGCATTTCCGCCGTCTCGCCGCCGATCAGCGCGCATCCGGCCAGCTTGCATCCCTTGACGATGCCGGAAACGATCGCGGCGCCCTGGTCGGGGTCCAGCTTGCCGGTCGCGAAATAGTCTAGAAAGAAGAGCGGCTCGGCGCCTTGCACGACGAGGTCGTTGACGCACATGGCGACGAGGTCGACGCCGACCGTGTCGTGCCTGCCCGATTCGATGGCGACCCTGAGCTTGGTTCCGACTCCATCATTGGCGGCAACCAGCACCGGGTCGGCAAAGCCGGCAGCCTTGAGGTCGAACAGTCCGCCAAAGCCGCCGATCTCGCTGTCGGCGCCCGGCCGACGGGTCTGACGCACCAGCGGCTTGATCTTGTCGACCAGAGCATTGCCAGCATCGATGTCGACGCCGGCCTCGGCATAGGTGAGCCCGTTCTTGCTCTCGCGCTTCTTCTTTTTTCCGCCCATGGCTCTTCCGTCTGGCCGCGCCTGTTGCCTAGGCTCTTTGCATGAACCGGAAGGTGCGGCAAGACGGCGGCTCCCGGGGACGGTTTACTTTTTGCAGGCGGCGCGACTTGGGTGGAAGGGATGCCGCTTTTGCGGCAATGTAAACTGTCGGCGGTGGCCAGCATTGAACGGTGGACAGTCCGCGCGTTCGCGCTGGTATGTTGCCAAAGAGCGCCGGCCAGCCCATTTAGCGGGAAGAAACGTCCACAGAGTAACGCCCGACCTGGAAACGCCGATTGACCGCTGCCAATCTGATCACGATCCTGCGTTTTCTGCTAGTGCCGGGCGTCGTATGGGCGCTTCTTTCCGGGCGCGTGGACTGGGCGTTTGCGGGTTTCCTCACTGCCGGTATCTCGGACGGCGTTGACGGCTTCATCGCCCGCCAGTTCAACCAGCGCTCCGAGCTCGGCGCCTATCTCGACCCGATGGCCGACAAGGTGCTGCTTGTCAGCGTCTTCGTGGTGCTGGGCTTCATGGGCGAATTGCCGCTCTGGCTCGTGGTGGCCGCGGTGACGCGCGATGCGCTGATCGTCTGCGCCGTGCTGCTCTCCACCATCATGGCCAAGCCCGTTGCCGTGAAGCCGCTCTTCGTCTCCAAGGCGAACACGGCCGTGCAGATCGTGCTTGCTGCGATCGTGCTGGGAGAGCTCGCCTTGGGCGTCAACCTGGGGCTGGTCCGCGAGGTCCTGATCTTGCTGTGCGGGGTCTTGACCGCTGCTTCCGCCGGAGCCTATCTCGTGCCCTGGCTGAGACATATGACCGGTAATGGCGAAGGCGCGGCCCGAAGCGGATGATGCAACTGCGAATGCTGCGCTGACGGCGCGGCTTCGCGGACAGATTCGTTTTTGGACGGTCACAGCCATCGTCCTTGCGCTATTCCTCTATATCTTCAGCGGCATCCTGCTGCCGTTCGTCGCAGGCATGGCGCTCGCCTATTTCCTCGATCCCGTAGCCGATCGCCTGCAGCAGTTCGGGCTGTCGCGCTTCATGGCGGCGATCCTGATTCTGGTCGCTTTCATCGTTGTCCTCGCAATCGCGCTGATCATCATCGTTCCGATCCTGGCTTCTCAGCTTTCTGACTTCATCGGCCGACTGCCGCAGTATCTCTCCAGGCTGCAGGAGGTGATCACCAGCTTCGATCCGCGCTGGCTGGAACAGACCTTCGGCGTGAACCTCGGCGCGCTGCGCACCGGGCTGAGCTCGCTCATCAGCCAGGGCTTCAGCTTCGCGACCACTATTGCCGAGTCCATCTGGAGCTCAGGTCTCGCCCTCTTCAATATCGCGAGCCTCTTCGTCGTGACGCCGGTCGTCGCCTTCTACATGCTGCTCGACTGGGACCGCATGGTCGCCAAGGTCGACAGCTGGGTGCCGCGCGAGCATGTGGCGACGGTGCGGGCGATCGCGACCGACATCAACACGGCGACAGCCGGTTTCGTACGTGGGCAGGGTACCCTCTGTCTGGTGCTTGGCATCATGTACGCAGCCGGGCTCACGCTCGTCGGTCTGAATTTCGGCATATTGATCGGCCTTTTCGCCGGCCTGATCAGCTTCATCCCCTACATTGGCTCCCTGGTCGGGCTGGTCCTGTCGATCGGGGTGGCGATCGTACAGTTCTGGCCGGACTACTGGATGATCGGCGCGGTTCTGCTGGTCTTCCTCATCGGCCAGTTCATCGAAGGCAACATCCTGCAGCCGCGCCTGGTCGGAAAGAGCGTGGGGCTGCATCCTGTCTGGCTGATGTTCGCGCTATTCGCCTTCGGCGCGCTGTTCGGCTTCGTCGGCCTGCTGGTTGCAGTCCCATCTGCCGCGGCGATCGCAGTGCTGGTGCGCTTTGCGCTCAGCCGCTATCTGGAATCGCCGCTCTACACTGGTGAGCCCGAGGAACTGCCAGTGGCTGCCGAAAGGCCGCAGAGGCGGACTGTAAAGACCAATGCCACCAGAAAATAGGCCGCGCCAGCTTCCGCTCGATCTTGTCCATCGCGAAGGCCGTTCCCGCGATCACCTTGTCGTGTCGGAGGCCAACAAGGCGGCCGTCGCGCTCATCGATCGCTGGCCCGATTGGCCCTCGCCCGTGGTGGTGCTTGCCGGACCGACGGGCTCGGGGAAATCGCATCTCGGCGCGATCTGGCGGGAGATGTCGGGCGCACTCGTGCTCGATCGTCGGACGATAGGCGATGCGGTGGAGTCTGCCAGCAAGGGAAGGACGCTCTTCATCGACGATGCGGACGCCGGCGGGCTAGACGAGACCGGCCTGTTCCATGCCATCAACGCCGTCCGTTCGGCAGGCACGCACATGCTGCTCACCGCGCGGCGATTCCCTCAGGCCTGGGGCGTTGGTCTGCCGGATCTCTCATCGCGGCTGAAGGCGGCGGCAACCGTCGAGATCCGCGAACCCGACGATGTCGTTCTCGCAGGTGTGATCGCCAAGCTGTTCGCCGACCGTCAGGTCGAGGTCGATCCGCATGTCGTGCAATTCCTCGTGCGCCGCATCGAGCGCTCGCTCGCCACTGCGATCAGCGTCGTCGAACGGCTCGACAAGGCTGCCTTGGAAGAGAAGACGCGCATCACGCGAGCGCTTGCCGCCGAAGTGGTGAGTTCGCTGGATGAGGGGCAGGGGGAGTTGGACCTGTAGCCGGCAGTGCAGGGCCGGACGCCGCCCCTACCTACGAAGCCGCTCGAAAACGGCCTCGGCAAAGAGCATGATCCCGACGATTATGCCGTTGGAGAGGAGCCCGACTCCGATCTGTGCGGAGACCGGGTCGGCAGCGTTAGAGGCCATGGCGGTCGGGATAAGCACCGCGACAAAGACGAGGCCAAGCGCGATCGGCAGCCACCGGTGATGGCCGCCGCCGGATGGCCTGGCTGCCATGAAAAGCAGCGCAATTAGGAGCCCCATCCGAAAAGGGTCGGCAAGCTGCCCGACAATGATATGCGCGACTTCCATCTCTCTCCCCCGGTCACCCACCGGCTCGAGCGTTCCTGCCTCGGCATTTTTTGCGAGCGACAGGCGATCCCGGCAGGACGGCCACTGCCATTGATCCTGTTGCGTTTTCGTTGAGAACTTTCAATCCTGTTCTCGCTTTGGACCGCCGCCGTCAGGAACGGATTTGCAATTCCGCATACCCCCTTATAACCGAACCCTGTTGCGCACCAGAGACAGCGCCCGAAGCCCACATAATTCGGCTGCGAGTTATCACGTAGCAGCGAAGGCTGGCCCGGTCGGCGTTGATGCTGGACGGTTGGGTGCAAGGACTAGCTGGCAGCATAGCCGGTGCCGGTCGTTGCCTCGACCTCGGTTCACGTACGCCTGCCTTACAGGCGCGAAATGCAACCGGCCTCGATCCCCGGACAGAGGCCTGCACAAGCGCTTTGCCCGGATCGAGTTTCAAGCAGATGTGTCTTGATTGTCGGCCTCGACAGCACAGTTCCTGCCGTAAGCAAAATCAGCGAGTTTCTCAGTCCATAGGGGCTTGCGGGAGGTGCGTCGTGCTTCGCTTGCGCAATCGGCCGCGGCTGATGCCCGCCGGGCATCGTGGCGGGCGAGACGCACGAACCAGAAGGGGGGCGGCGGCGAGCTAGGTTAGGAGGCTCCCATGCCCAAGACCGTCATTATCTGCGGAAACCTGTTCGACGGTGTCAGCGACGCATCGCTCGGTCCGATGGAAGTTTTGGTCGAAGATGGCACCATAACCGAAGTTTCCGGCTCGGTCGGCCGGCCAGGCGATGCGAAGGTCCTTGATCTGAGCGACCGCACGGTGTCTCCAGGTTTCATCGACACCCATGTTCACCTTTGCGTGGACGGACTGAATCTGGCCCGGCAGACACTTCAGTGTTCCCCTGTCAAAGCACTCGCAGGACTCCATTACGCCCAGCAGTACATGCGCTTCGGCTTCACTACTCTTCGGGACATGGGCGCGCTCGACCCGGAATGGCCGACCCTTAATTTGCGCGACGCCATCGACCACGGTCTGGCGCGTGGGCCGCGCCTGATCGTTGCGGCCCATATGATCAGCGCAACCGCAGGGCACGGCGATATGCAGGGCATGTTCCCCTGCCGCTGCCATATGGGATTGTCCAGGGTCGCGGATTCGCCGGCCAAAATTCGCGAGCTGGTACGGATGGAGCACGCGTTCGGCGGCGATTGGATCAAAACGCTGAACACCGGCGGCTATATGAGCGCCGGTGATGATCCGGCGAGAGTGACATGGTTCGAAGACGAGATGCTGGCTCTCGGAGAGACGTCACAACAGCTGGGCCTCCCTTTGGCGGTGCATACCGGCGCCGCGGAAGGATGCAAACAGGCGCTGCGTGCCGGCGCGCGCAGCCTGGAGCATTGCTACCTGATCGATGACGAAGGCATTGCGATGGCGGAGAAGGCAGACGCGTTTCTCGTTCCCACCATGCAAATGACCCGCGAGGACAAGGCGCTCCTGCTGGCAGGAAAGCTTCCCCAACATGCGGTCTGGAAATTCCGCCGTGACGTTGCCGCGATCGAGGATGCGCAGAGGCGCATGGCACGAAGCAATGCGAAGATTGCGTATGGAACGGATTGCGGCATGTTTCCCTTCAGCGATGGAATTCTCGAGTTTCAGGCGATGACTGCGGCTGGCCTCAGCCCGGCGCGGGCGTTGAAGGCAGGCACCGCCGTGGCGGCCGAGTTGTTGCAACGCGATGATATCGGCATGCTGGCGCCGGGCAAGCTGGCCGACATTGTCGCAATGCCGGGAGACCCGTTCGAGGATATCGCCGTCACCGCGAAAGTGGATTTTGTGATGAAGGGTGGTCAGGTCTACCGGCACGGATCCTTCGATCTTCTCCAGTGACGGGGCCGCTCGCCCTGAAAATTCGATGCGCTGGTGTCGAGCTTCCGCATTTTCGGACAGTCCAGGCAGACTAGGTCAGCTTGTGCCCAGCCATGCCAGGGCGCCGACGACGAGCGTCTCGACGCCTGTCTCCAAAGTGGGATGCAGAATGGGCGCGAATTGCGGGCTGTGATTGACCGGCAATTCGTTCAGCTTGCCGGCCGCTTTGGCTTTTGCATAAGTCTCGGGATCATTGCCGCCCACGAACCAGAACACAGATGGCACCTGCCAGGCTGTGCCGAAGCAGCCGAAGTCTTCGCTCGCCGGCGCGGGGCCGGTGTGCTTCACGCGGTCGGCCGAAAAGTAGCCGCGAAATGCCTCCGCGATACGGTTGCTCGCCGTCTCGTCGTTCACGTTCAAGGGATAGCGGTCGAGCGGCGTGATCTCTGGCTTGCGGGGAGCGCCCGAGGCCTCGGCCTCGGCATTGACGATTCTCTCGATGGCGTCGAGCACATGCTTGCGCACGCCCGGGTCGAAAGTCCGCACATTGAGCTTGATGACGGCGTCGTCGGGGATGACGTTCTCCTTGGTGCCGGCCTGCAGCACGCCGACCGTGAGCACCGCGGCATCCGTAGCCGCAACTTCGCGGGAGATAATGGTCTGGAGCCGCAGGACGACCGATGCCGCCATCACCACGGGATCGATACTGGCCTGCGGCATCGACCCATGCGCGCCGCGCCCGAACAGACGGATCTGGAGGCTGTCCGCCGCAGAAGTGATTGGTCCGGCGCTTCCGGCGACGGTGCCCGCGGGACCGACCATGACGTGCTGTCCAAGCACCACGTCCGGCATGGGGAAGCGTTGGAGCAGGCCGTCATCGATCATGGCCTGGGCCCCTTGGGCCGTTTCCTCACCCGGCTGGAAGACCGCCATCAGGGTACCCTTCCAGGCATTGCGCGCCTGCGACAGCAGGGTCGTAGCCGCGACGAGCCACGCTACGTGCATGTCATGGCCGCACATGTGCCCCACCGGGACGACCTTCCCCTCGGCGTCCGTCGCCGTCACCTTGCTCGCATAGGCAAGGCCGGTATTTTCAGCGATCGGCAGGGCATCCATGTCGGCGCGCAGCATGACCGTCGGCCCCGCGCCGTTCTGGATCAGTCCGACCACGCCCGTCTTTCCAACGCCGGTTGTGACTTCGTAGCCCGCTTTCCGGAGCCTGTCGGCGGCAATCCCCGCCGTGCGGGTCTCCTGCATCGACAATTCAGGGTGGGCGTGGATATCCTTGTAAAGCGCTTCGATGTCGGGCAGCAGCTTGGTCATGCCCGTCAGGACAACGGAAGCGCCGTCGGCGTGAGCGTTCCCAACCATGGCGGGCTCCTTCGTGCTCGACCCTCCGCAGCCTGGAACGACTGGGATGTTACCTAGGAGCATCCGCAGCGACGGTAAGACGGTTTCCTTCCGATCAACGTATCGTGAAGTTTGCTGCCAATGCTGCAGCGGCACAATTCGGCTGACATTCGGTTTCGAGAGGCGAAACACCGAGAAACGATGTCGAGGGATGCCGGGTCGTGCCCGATCGGACAACGTCCGACGGAACAGGAGAACCTCATGACCACGCACAAAGTTGGCTATCTGATCGGCAGCCTCGCCACGGCCTCCATCAACCGCAAGCTCGCCAAGGCCCTGGTAAAGCTGGCACCTGCCGAACTAGAAATGTCGGAGATTTCCTTCAGGGATCTGCCGCTCTACAGCTACGACTATGACCCCGACTATCCCCCGGTTGCCAAGGCATTCAAGGCCGCCATCGCGGCCGTCGATGCCGTGTTGTTCATCACGCCCGAATACAACCGATCCATACCAGGTGCCCTGAAGAACGCGATCGATTGGGCGAGCCGGCCCTACGGCACCAATTCCTTCGCGCGCAAGCCCTCGGCGGTCATCGGGACATCGCCCGGCGCGATCGGCACCGCAATTGCCCAGCAGAATTTGCGCAGCGTGTTGAGTTTCTGCAATTCGCCCCAGATGAACGCGCCCGAAGCCTACATCCAGTTCACTCCGGGGCTGATCACGGACGATGGCGAAGTCACCGACGCAAGCACCGCCGAGTTCCTGCGCACCTTCATGCAGGATTACCATATCTTCGTTGCCAGAGTTCGGTCGGTGCTGCCCAAGGACGCGTAGAGCCTTGTTCCTGCAGATCCGCAGGCCGATTGCCGTGCCGGGACTTGGAGCAAGCCTGCCGTCCCGACGACTTGCATTCTCGAACGTGTCCCTCGGTCGTCAGGCGATGCAGGCGAGGTCGTAGGTGAAGAGGATCATGCCTCGTCAAATAAATTGAAAAGTGGCGATCCCGGCAGGATTCGAACCTGCGACCATCGGCTTAGAAGGCCGGTGCTCTATCCAGCTGAGCTACGGGACCGTGGTTCACCGCGCCTAGGGAATCTTTACAGCCCTAATGCGTCCAAGGCGTTTTGCGGTCATAGCGGAAATTCTCCGCGTAGGAAATCTGCCTGCGCTTGGGTTCCTTCGGCATTTCGACGCGGTAGGCAATGCCGTTCTTTTCAGCATAGGCGATCGCTTCCTCGCGCGTCTCGAACACCAGCCTGATCTGGCTCTTCATGTCGCCCGAAGAAGTGTAGCCCATCAGTGGATCGATCTTGCGCCGCTGCTCGGGCTCGAATTCGAGGACCCAATTGCCGGTCTTGGCCGTGCCGGACTGCATGGCGGTCCTGGCTGGGCTGAAAATGCGTGCGGACATGCTCGGAACCTCGGGTCTGCGCTTCGTTGCGCACCGTTTAATCAAAAATGTCTTGTGGCGAAAGGGTGCTCAAATAGGTCAGGGCAGGGGCCTCGCGCAACGGCGATGTCTACTTGCCGCCACCTGAGGGCTGCAGACGGGCCATTGGCGCCGGCGGCACTGCCCCGGTATGCAAGAGGCGCGCTGTTGAGCGCGCCTCTTGCGACCGGCTTCGCAAAAGGTCGAGCGGCCAACTCGCCGCGCTATTATCGAGGCGGAGACTAAGGCGCCCGAGCTAGCGGAAGCGCGAACTTGCGTCGGCGTAGGCGAGTGTTGCCACGAAGATGCCAAAGACAACCAGGACGGCAGCGACGACGAGCACAGTATCGGTGGACATGATGAACCCCATTGAGCTTGGCCATCGATGACAGTGTCCAGCCGCAATGGTGTTGATCTAGATCAATGGCAGCCTCGTCCCCTCCAGCCGCTAGCTGCGAGAGTGACCCCGCCGGTGTTGCCTTCCGCAGTTCAGCAGACGGCTTGATGGGCGGTAAGAACGAAAACCAGCTGAGAGCCAGAGCCTCGCTTCAACCCGGTATCGTCGATGAACCGACATCAAATTTCACGATGCCACGCGCGAGGCAGGGGAGACACTGATTCTGCGACGTTTCGGTCCTGGCTATTTTTCGCACTTGCCTTCAAGGCTTTGAGAAACTAGGTGTCGCGCTTCGTCGGAGTGTAGCGCAGCCTGGTAGCGCACCTGATTTGGGATCAGGGGGTCGCAGGTTCGAATCCTGCCACTCCGACCATTGTTTTTTCGGCTGAGGGTAGCTGACTCGCCCAGCGATGTCTCTGATGTGACCTGCTCTCGCCAGGATGCAGGGCACGCAGACGAGCCGATCCCGCGCTTGATCGCAGATCCTTTCCAAGGATGATCCGCCGCGAGAAGGTCCTGACAACGAGACAAGCAGTTCGAATGATTCGCCGACCTGCTTGGCGCGGTTCCGGAGCCGAATGGGCTAAGACCAGGCGTTCAGGCGCCCGCCTGTCGCGAATCGCTTGCGGAGCCCTTGGCGGCGGCAGCGGATTCTTTGGTCGAGCCCATCTGGGCCAGCTTTGCCATCCGCCGGGCAGCCTCTGCGAGCGCCTCGCAATGCTGATCGAAGTTCTGGTCGATGATCTGCCCGTAGGGGCCGGTCAGTCCCACCGCATATACAACCTCGCCGCTGGTCGGATTGATCGGGAAAGCGACCGAGCCGAGACCCGGAACATGCTCCGCCAGGTCGGTGGCGTAACCACGCTGGCGCACCTCGGCGAGTTCCCTGATCAGCTCCGAGAGCTTGGTCTTTGTCCTGTCGGTGTAGCTGCGCAGCTCCGTCGCCAATATCTTTTTCACAGTCTCCGGCGGATGAAATGCAAGTATCGCCTTGGCCGAGGCGGTGGCGTTCACAGGCATCGTCATTCCCGGCATGACATAGGTCCGTATCGGGCTGTCGGGCGCGACGCACGTGACGGAGCGCACTTCGACGCCATCGAACTTCGAGAGGAAGGCGGACTGCCCGGTCCGATCCGCCAGATCCTGGAGCGGTCGCTGGGCGAGCGTTGCGAGCCAGCCGCTGTCCGGGGACATCTGAAGCAGCTGAAGCAGGCGGTCGCCAAGGCGGTATGACCGGTTGCGACCGCTGTCTGCGTTGATCATTCCGCTTTCGATCAGGGCATGCAGCAGCCTGTTGATCGTGGTCTTGGGCAATCCCAGCGTCGTTTCCAGTTCTGTCGCCGTCAGGCCGTCCTCGAACGGCGCCACCGTTTCCATGATCGAGATGTAGCGCTCGAGCGGACTGTCCTTGGTGCTCGGCTTCTTCGACTTCCTGTTCACGGGCACCCATCCGCCTGACAATTGCGACTGCTGAAAACGTTATCGTTCAAAACAAATACCAGGGGCAAGGTCGGCCTCCCGTTATCCCGCCGTTCCTTCGGCCAGCTGTTCTGCTGCGAGCAACCGGCTCGACGCAGACATGCGGGGCTTCACCCACGTGTTCATTCCGAAATGTGGCATTAGTCTCGATTTACGGAATTCTGGATTGACTCGCAAGCAGGATACTGATTATCGGAACCAGTACCGTTTTTCGGAGGGTTAAAGATGGCTGAACTCCCACGTGTGACTTATTCGAACATCGGAGTGGACTTCTCTCCGGTGCACGCTCACATCGACGCGCTGATCCCTGCCTTCGAGAAGAGCAGCCTGGGTCTCGAGTGGTCGACGCCCTTCGCAAACGGCGCGCGTGTGGAAATCCGCAGCCCGATCGACAGCAGCATTTCCCTCGGCAAGTTCCCGGTCTCGACTGCGTCCGACATCGATTCCGCCATCAAGGCTGGCCGGACCGCTGCAAAGCGATGGAACCGCTCGACGCTGGAGGAGCGCCTTGCATTCGCTGCACGCTGGCGTGAGGCGTTGGCGGAGCGGAAATACGACCTGGGTCTGGCCGCCCTTTACGAGATCGGGAAGTCGCGCATCGAGGCCCTCGGTGAAGCCGACGAATGCCTCGACATGGTCGAATACTATGCATCCGAATTGAGGACGAACAACGGCTACATACGGCCGATGAACGAACTGGTCGAGAACGAGACCGCCACAAGCTTCATGAAGCCCTACGGGCTGTTCGCGGTCATCGCTCCCTTCAATTTCCCGCTGGCTCTGTCGATCGGCATGGTCTCCGGTGCGCTGCTGACGGGCAATGCGGTGGTCTACAAGCCGTCGCCGGGCTGCGCGCTCACCGGACTGCTGATCGCCGAAACTCTCCGGAAGGCAGGCCTTCCTGAAGGTGTCTTCAACATCGTTCTTGGTGACGGCGGGGTCGGTCGCCTGCTGGCAACCCATGACGGGATCGACGGCGTTGCCTTCACGGGTTCGCACGAGACGGGCATGAGCATATTCCGGCACATGGCGACGCTGCCGCACATGAAGCCGGTCATCGCCGAAATGGGTGGAAAGAACCCGGCCTACGTGACGAGCAAGGCGGATCTCGACCGTGCGGCGCAGGGCGTGGCGCGCTCGGCCTTCGGCCTGCAGGGACAGAAGTGCTCGGCATGCTCCGTCGTCTATGTAGACGAGAAGGTGAAAGCTGAATTCATCGAGAAGCTGGTGGCATTTACGGGCAAGCTGGTCGTGGGCGATCCGCGCAGGGCCGAGACCTTCATGGGCCCGGTCTATGGTGACGCGACGGTCGCTCGCTTCAAGGACGCGATTTCAGAAGTCGAGGGCAAGGGCAAGATCCATTTCGGCGGACGCGCTCTCGGGCAGGGGTTCGCGGATAATTACGTTCTGCCGACTGTCGTCGAGCTCGACGCGCCCGGTCGCCTTACCCGCGACGAACTCTTCATGCCTTTCGTCGTGATCCGCGGGTACGACAATCTCGAGTCGGCGATCGCGGAAGGCAACGACATTGCCTATGGCCTGTCGGCCGGCATCTTCACCAACGACGAGAGCGAATTGCAGTACTTCCTCGATAACGCCGAGGCAGGCGTCCTCTATGCCAATAGAGCAAGCGGGGCGACGACAGGCGCATGGCCGGGCGCGCAGCCATTCTGCGGGTGGAAGGGCACAGGCGTCAGCGGCAAGGGCGGTCTCGGCTCCTGGTTCCTGCCACAGTACCTGCGCGAGCAGAGCCACACGATAATGACCAAGTGATCCGGAGATGGTCGCGACTTCCGTCGCGGCCCGTCCAAGCCTGTATTCCTCAATCGATTGTGAGATCATGCGTCACTATCCAGATTCAATGCCGAAGTCCCGCGCGCTGTTCGAGCGGGCCCGAAAGGTCATGCCGGGCGGAAACACCCGGACGACGGTCTTCATCGACCCGTTCCCGATCTACGCCCAGCGCGGCGAGGGCTGCCGTGTGTGGGATGTCGATGGCAACGTCTACTACGACTGCATCAACAATTTCACGGCGATGATCCACGGCTACGGCCACCCCGATGTCACGGCGGCGGTGGTGGACCAGATGCCCCACGGTTCGGCTTTCGGAGCGCCCACCGAGAGTGAGCTCGATCTCGCCGAACTGTTGTGCGAGCGCCTTCCGTCGGTCGAGCAGATCCGGTTCGCCAACTCCGGCACGGAAGGCGTGATGATGGCGATCAAGGCGGCTAGGGCGTTCACCGAACGGTCGAAGATCGTAAAGATCGAAGGCGCCTATCATGGCTCGTACGATTTCGCGGAGGTCAGCCTTGACAGTTCGCCCGCCAATTGGGGCGACATGCCAGCTTCGACGCCCTACGCGAAAGGCACGCCGCGCGGCGTTCTCGACGACGTCATTGCCGTGCCCTTCAACGATATCGCTGCCCTGCAGGCTGTCTTCGGCGCGTATGGCGACACGATAGCGGGCATTCTGATCGACCCGATGCCGAACCGTGCCGGGCTTGTTCCCGCACGGAAGGATTACCTCGATGCGATGGTCAAGATAGCCCATGCCGCCGGCTCGCTCGTGATCTTCGACGAGGTCATCTCCTTCCGTCTCGGCTATTCGGGCGCGCAGGGCCTGTGGGGCATCACGCCAGACCTGACGGCGCTGGGCAAGATCATCGGCGGCGGTTTTCCGGTTGGCGCGGTCGGGGGCAGGGCCGATGTGATGGCGGTGTTCGATCCGACGCGCGGAAAGCCTGCGCTGCCGCATGGCGGCACCTTCACCGCGAACCCGGTGACGATGCGAGCCGGCCTTGCGGCCATGCGCGCCTTGACGCCGGCCAGCTTCGCGCATCTTGACGCGATCGGAGCCCTGCTGCGCGAGGGCATCACGGCCTCGCTCGCTCGCCATGGCCTCGACGGACAATGCGTCGGGCTCGGCTCGCTCTTCAAGGTACATTTCACGGCGCTGCCGATCAGCGACTACCGATCGGTTTATCCGGGTGCGTCCGAGCGCAGGAAGCTCGACCTCTTCCACAAGAGCCTTATCGACCGCGGCGTGCTCTCGGCAAGCTACGGACTTTTCGCGCTGTCCACCTCCATGACGCACGAAGATGCGCGCGAGATCCTCGCGGCAATCGACGGAGCGCTGGCGGAAGTCGCGGCGCAGCAATGACAGCGCATCCATCGCCGGAGCATTCCGCGATGGGCAATGAAGCAACATACGGAAGTCAAATGACAGCTTCTCCTCACGTCGTCGTCATCGGAGCAGGCACGCTCGGGATGTGTTCCGCGCACGCACTCGCCGAGCAGGGTGCTCGTGTCAGCGTGATCGACGCGCAATCCGTTGCGTCTGGCTCCAGCGGCCGATCGGTCGGGGTCGTCGGTACGCAGCTGACGGACCCGTTTGAAATCCAGCTGCGCATGCATTCGGTGCGGCGCGTCCGTCAGTGGGAGGAGCGCCTCGGGCTCGGCTTCAACCATATAGGCTATCTGCGCCTCGCACGGACCGCAGAGCAGATGGAACTGTTCGCACGCTCGGCGGAGATCCAGCGCGAAGCAGGCTTCAGGTCCCGGGTCTACCAGGCAAACGAGCTTCAGCAGCTCGTGCCGCACATGAGCTCGGATGAACTCGAAGGCGGCATCTTTGGTCCGGACGACGGCTTCCTAGATCCACACGAGATGTGCACGCTGCTGGCCCAAGAGGTAAAGAAGCTCGGCTCGGAGGTTTTCCAGTTCCGTAAGCTGCTCGGCGTCGCGCGGACAGCCGGTGGCTACCGGCTGGAGACCAGCAAGGGGCCGATCGAATGCGACTTCGTCGTGAATGCGGCCGGCGCCTGGGCGCCGCGCGTGGCCGAGATGTTCGGGCAGACGCTGCACATCCTTCCGGAGCGCCATGAGGCGCTGGCGATCCATCTGGACGAGCCGCTGCCCTATACGATGCCGATGGTCATGGACCTGGTGAACGGTCAGGGCACCGGGCTCAACTTCCGACATGAGAAGGCGCGTGAGCTCATCGCGGAGATCCACAAGGTTGCTTCTCCGCAACCCGAGGATCCCGACAACTACAACGAGCAGTGCGAGGAAGAGTCCAAGGTCTGGCTGGCAGAGATGCTGCTGAAGCGCGTGCCCGATTTGCCGGGTGCCAGGCTTGGCCGTGGTTGGGCGGGCCTCTATCCCGTGACCGCCGACCACCGCCCCCATGTCGGACCAATCGATCCGTCCGAGCCGCGCGTGATCACGGCCGCCGGCGCGGGCGGCTATGGGATCCAGCTCTCGCCGGTGATCGGCCTGACCGTATCGGACTGGGTGCTCCAGGGTGCCCCGACATTGATGCCGGAAGCCCGGCAACTCGCTCCGACCCCGGAAAGAAACATCCCCGCCGCGCATGCGGCGGCGTGACCAGCGGGACACCCGAGACAACCCGCTAGTGCAGGGACAGTGAAACCATGCCCGAGGCAGAGAACATCGTCCGCATCAAGGACATCCACGTGACATATGGCGGCCATCATGCCGTGAAGAACGTCTCGCTCGACATCAGGCGCGGCGAAGTGGTTGCGATCGTCGGCCCCAGCGGTGCTGGCAAAAGCACACTGCTGCGTGCGATCAACATGCTCGAACAGCCGTCATCCGGCACGCTGGAGGTCGGCGCTTTCAGCTTCGCCGTCGGCCGCAGCCTCGCAGCCGGAGAACTTCTGAAGCTCCGGCGCTCGACCGGAATGGTCTTCCAGTCCTTCAACCTGTTCCCGCATATGACCGTGCAGCGCAACATCTCTCTGCCGCAGATGCGGGTTTTGGGACGCACAAAAGAACAGGCGGACGCGCGCACTGCCCAGCTGCTCGAGCGCGTGCATCTCTCGGACAAGGCGCATTCCTATCCGGCTCGCCTTTCCGGCGGGCAGCAGCAGCGCATCGCGATCGCTCGCGCCCTGGCACTCGATCCCAAGGTGATGCTCTTCGACGAACCCACGAGCGCCTTGGACCCGGAACTCGGGCTCGAGGTGCTAGCCGTGATGCGCGAGCTTGCCGAGGAAGGCATGACGATGATCATCGTCACGCACGAGATCGCCTTTGCCGCCGACGTCGCCGACCGCGTGATCGTCATGGCCAATGGTGAGATCATCGAGCAGGGTCCGCCTGACTCCGTGATCCTCAATCCTGCCTCGCCCCGCACGCAGCAGTTCTTCCGCGCCGTCGTGGACCGCAAATGATCGACCTGCTGGTTTCATTGCTCAAAGGCATCCCGGCCACGCTGATGGTGACGCTCGGCGCCTTTGCGATCGGAGCCGCCGCCGCCGTGCCGCTGAGTCTCATGCGGCGTTCCCGCTCGCATCTGCTGCGGATTCCGGCGCGCATCTACATCGACGTTGTCCGTGGCATCCCGCCGATCGTCTGGCTGTTCATCATCTTCTTCGGTCTGGGCAACGGCGTGATCGTGCTGAGCTCGCTGCAGGCCGCGATCCTGGGCATGGGACTGGTTTCGACGGCCTATCTCGCCGAAATCTACAGAGGCGGCTTCCTGGCGCTTTCGAGCGGACAGCAGGAAGCGTCGATGGCCCTCGGCATGACACGCATCGACGCTCTCCGCTACGTGCTCGCGCCGCAGGTCCTCCGAGTTTGCCTCCCGCCCATGGCGACATTTCTCGTCGGCCTGCTCAAGGACACGACCGTGGCATCCACGATCGGCGTCAGGGACGTCATGATGTATGCGTCGCAACAAGCCCAGGGCGGGAGCGGCAATTTTACACCGTTCATCCTTGCGGCCCTTCTTTACATCCTGCTCTCGATCCCGGTCGCCGTGATGGCGCGTGTGATGGACGAGCGATTGCGCGCCCGGGGGCAGGCGAAATGACCGAGATGCTAATCAACTGGCTGGAATGGTCACCCCAGCTATTCAAGGGACTGCTCGTCAGCGTCCAATTGGCCGGGCTGGCCCTGCTGTTCGGAATGCCTATCGGCCTGATTCTGGCGCTCATTTCCTCCAGCAAGAACCGGCTTGTCCGTCACATTGCAGTGGCGCTGGTCGAGATCGGGCGTGGCGCGCCGGCGCTGGTCGTGCTGCAGATGGTGTATTACGGGCTGCCCGCTTCCGGCCTGACAGTCAGCGCCTTCACCTCCGGAGCGATCGCTCTGGCACTGACCACCGGCGCCTACACGAGCGAGATTCTCCGCGCCGGCCTGAATGCGGTTCCGCATCGCGAGATCGAGGCGGGCTGGGCGCTCGGCATGACCCATCAGGATGTTCTGCGCTTCGTGGTCATCCCGCAGGGGATCCTTTTCGCGGTGCCCGCGCTGATGGGCTTCGCCATCATCATCTTCCAGGCGACGGCTCTCACTTACACCATCGCCATTCCCGAGCTTCTGGCTCGCGCCTATCGCGTAGGCGCGGCCACCTACCTCTACCTCGATGTGCTGATCCTGGCGGGCTTGTTCTATCTCGCCATCACTGTCCCCTTCGGATGGCTGGTCTCGTACACCGAACGTAGGCTGGGCAGCCATCTCGGCTGACCGGCAAACCACCCATTGAAATTCAGAGGAGAGCATAGTGAAAGAATGGGTCAAGTTTACCGTCGCTGCGACGATCGCAACGGGCCTCGGCATCTGCGCAGCTTCCGCACAGGACTGCACGCCGCAGCATAAGTTTGAGACCGTCACGGCGGGCAAGCTCACTGTCGCGCTCACCAACACTGCCCCTTACTCGCTGGAGAAGGATGGCGGTATTGCCGGTATCGACGGCGAACTCGTGAAGCGCTTCGCCAAGGAAAACTGCCTGGAGATCACTTATGAGATCTTCACATATCCGGGCGCTGTTTCCGCGGTTCAGTCCCGGCGTGCGGACATCGGGCTTGGCGGTTTCTACCGTACCGCCGCGCGCGAGAAGGTCGTTGCCCTGTCCACGCCGGTCTATCTCGACCAACTGTCTGTCACCTCGGCCGACGGCGTCGACACGGTGGATGGCCTGCTCGGCAAGAAACTAGGCACCGTGGAAGGTTACCTTTGGGTTCAGGACATGGAGAAGCTTTACGACGGCTCCAAGACCTACCCGTCCTCGCTAAATCTCGCTCAGGACCTCCACGCCGGCCGTATCGAGGCGGCGCTCGACGGCTTCGGCTCTGCGGTCGTCCAGAACGAAGGGCAGGACTACAAGGTGCGCGTCCTCAAGCAGGATCCGCGCATCGATGCGACCATGAATCCGTCGCAGACCGCCTTCCTCCTGGACAAGAGCAACGAGGATTTCGTGAAGGCCGTCGACGCGTCGCTGGAAGCTTACCGCAAGGACGGTGCCATCGCGGAGGCGCTCAAGGCCTACGGCCTCGATCCTTCTGCCGCTGACGTCGGGGAAGCCCGCGTCATCGAGTAACGCCTTTTTCTCGAAGGCCGCTCGCCAGCTTCCCGGGTTCGAAAGTGAACCCTGACGCGGCGTGCGGCCCGTCCACACGCACCGCCTTGCGGCAGCCGGCAGTTGCCGTACCGTCTGATCGCTCCTTCTGGCTGCAGGATGTCAAGTGCCGAGGTCGCGACGGAGCCGCTCGCCGGTTGCGAACGCGGCCTAGATCTGCGATTCCCAGCGCCAGGTTACTTTAATTGCCAGCGCACGCCACGCGGCCGCGTCGTGTTGGGTCGTGGCAGCGGCAATGTCGACTGCCGCGGGCCTTTCAGCGCTGGTTTCAACCGCAGACCCGAACAGGGCCGGGACAATCTGCGCCAATTGCACAGGGCCTATCCCGTGCTGCGTGCGGGAATTCTACCAAAGGAGTTCATTTATAGATCGGCCCTCGCTTGGCGGGATGGTGCACACGATGGTAGGCTTTCGGGTAGAACGCCGTGAATTGGTCGATGCAGCCGTAGACACACTTGCCAGGTGGCACTCCGACCCAGGCCCGCCTGATGCAATCCTGTCCTAGCGGCGACGCCGGCGTGACTCCTGAATAGGCACGGCACCATGCCGCGACCCGTTGCGCATGCGCCTCCTGATCGTACATCAAGGCGTAGTTGGTTTGGCAGCCGGCCACCATAGCACCGAGTGCCACAATCGCGCCGGCAGCGAGGATGAGGTTGCCGCGTGTGGTAGAAGTGGTTTTTGCGGCCATGGCGAAACTCTCCTCCGATCCGCGGCTGATTGCCTGGCCGCTATTGGCGCATCGGCCGGCGCGGCTAACATAGAACAACTCGCTGCACCTATAGATCGGTTGCCGTTCCGCAGATCATTTCCGGCAATCACGGGCAGGGCAAACGGGAAAAATCAAACGATCCGCTATCCCGCGCCGCCGACCTTCCGGCCTTAGCGGCCGTCGCTCATTTACCGGCAATTGCCGCTGAGACGGCGCGGCTTTGCGGCCTGATCCGGCGCGAGGGTGATTTGCGGCGCGAGGTATCCGTGCTCACGCTGGCGGCCTCCGCCGTGCCGTCTTGTTCTTGCTCCTTGGATTTCATGACCCTGTAAAGCCGCTCGTAGGGCAGAAGCTCCTTGATCCGGGTGTTGAGGGCTGCGATCTCGGCGCGCAGGTCCTCGCATTCCTGCCTATGGATATCGAGCTGGATCTGCTCGGAGGCATGCTGCAGCGACAGCTGGGAGATGTTCGCGCTTGCCGCCGAGAGGTTCATCTTGTCGTTCTCGGTTTCCTGCATGAGCGCGGCGAGCCTTTGGTCGGCAACATGTTTCTCCGCCAGCGCGTCGCTGAGCTGGGTCTTGAGCCTGGCATTCTCGCTCGCGGCCTCGTTCTGCTCGCCTGCGGCTGTCTCCAGCCGGTGTTGGAGGTTCTGGATCTCCGATCGCAGGCCTCGCATCTCGGCGAGATTACGCTCGACCTCGGCTTCCCTGTCCGCTTCCGTGCTGCGGGCGGTCTCCGCCATTTCGGCTTGCCTCACCTGTGCGGCCTCGAGCGCCTTCTGAAGTCTGAGCACCTCTTTCTCGCTCTTGGCGAGCGTCGCGATCATTTCCGCATGGCGGGCGGCCTCGCTGGCATGGATTGTAGATATCTCGTCCAGCTTGCGCCTTGCCTCGGCTTCCCGCTTCATCGTTTTGTCGAGATCGATCGACAGGCTCACCTGCTTCTCGCGCAGGAGGTCGTTCTCGCGCGCGCGCCTTTCGGCTTCGAGCGCACGCGCTGAAAGCATCTTCACGAGGTCGCCGAGCTCGGCCTCGCTGCGGGCGATCGCATTGTTCGCCTCGACCAGTTCCAGCTTGGCGGCGGCGACCATCTCGCGCAGCGCCTCCTTGTCCTGGAGCAGGGCCGTCTCACGCTGCCTCAAGGTTTCGATCGCGTTTTCGCGCTCCTGCTCTTTGCGTTCTGCGTCGTAGAGCTGCTCCGCGAGCTTCCGCTGCTCACTGATCAAGCTGGCATTCGCCAGCTCCAGCTCGTTTGCCCGGTGGATGTCGGCATGGAGAATATTGAAGAATTCCCGCGTCAGATTGTGCGAGATCGTCACCTCGGCCAGCTTCGTGCCGATCTCCTGCAGGTGCTCGTGCGCCTCATGATAGAGCTGGTCGAAGGAGCTCAGCGCCGCCAGCCGGCTCTGCGTATGCGAGGTCAGCCGGCGCGCGTTGTCCGCGGCCTCCTCGACAGGTTCAGGCAGGCTCGCGTCGGCAAGATCCTCTTGCGGCTGCATTTCGTTTTCATTGGCGGCGGAGTTTTCCGGCGCTTCCACCGCATCGGCCACGTCATCGTTGGCTGTGTCGTCGTTCGCCGGCTCCGGGCCCTCCAGGCCGAGGTTCTCGTCGAAGGCTTCGCCCATTTCGATCTGTAGCTCCTCGAAAGCCAGGTCGATTTTTTCGTCTACGCTGTCTTCACGCCTGATCAGACCCTTGAAGTTCATGACGCATACCCCTGCGCTAAAGAACAATTACCTTGTATTCACGGTGCTGTAAGCTCTCTTACAGGCGCAACTTTCGCTTGAAAGACCCCTTGTTGCACAAGAACCAAATGATAAATGTATTAATGCACTCACTCGGTACGTTTTAGGGCGGACCGGCTCGGTATCAAGAGTTGCACGGAGTCAAAGAATCGCATGGGTCTGGGGTATCTATTGCGGATACCTCCACCATTTGGTCATCACTTCGGGATTTTGTTTGCACGAAAGGCTGATCGATCCTCCCCATTTCGCATGAGATGGCAGCGGGTGAGGGAGGGTAATCTTTTGTGTGCGCAGTCAGGAGAGTGCGGCGACCGCTGCCAAGCCTCGCTCGAGGTCGGCCTTGAGGTCTTCGACGTCCTCCAAGCCGATCTGCAATCGGATCAGCGGGCCTTCGTAAGGGCCCTTGGCGATCACGCGGTCGCCGATGAAGACGGGAACAGCGAGGCTCTCGTAACCACCCCAGGAATAGCCGAGCCCGAAGACCTTCAGCGCATCTAGAAACGCCAGCTGTTCCTGCTCCCCGCCGCCGGAAAGCACGATCGAGAAAAGCCCGGAGGAACCGCAGAAGTCGCGCTTCCAGATGGCGTGGCCGGGATGGCTCGGGAGCGCCGGGTGCAGCACACGGGCGACGCCGTGCTTGCCCTCCAGCCAGCGCGCGATCTCCAGGGCATTTTTCTGGTGATGCTCAAGCCTCACGCCCATTGTGCGCAGCCCGCGCAGCACCTGGTAGACGTCGTCCGGGCCTGCGCACATGCCGAGCGCCTCCGAGGAGCTCATGAGTTGCGGCCAATGGGCCGCATTGGCGGATACGGTGCCGAGCAGCACGTCGGAATGTCCGGCGGGATATTTGGTTGCGGCATGAATGGTGACGTCGACGCCATAGTGCAGCGCCTTGAAATAAAGCGGCGTAGCCCAGGTGTTATCCATCATGACGATTGCACCGGCGGCATGCGCGACCTCGGCAATTGCCGGGATGTCCTGTATCTCGAAGGTGTTGGAGCCGGGCGATTCGGTGAAGACGACCTTGGTGTTCGGCTTCATTGAAGCCGCTATGCCGGCGCCGATCTCCGGGTCGTAATATTCGATTTCGACGCCGAACCGCTTGAGCATGGTGTCGCAGAACCTGCGGGTGGGGTTGTAGAGGGAATCGACGATCAGCGCATGGTCGCCAGCCGAAAGGAAGGCCAGCAGCGGCACGGCGACGGCGGCGAGCCCCGACGGCACGATGATGGTGCCGGCCGAGCCTTCCAGCTCGTTGATCGCCGAAGTGAGCGCGTCGGTCGTAGGGGTGCGCATTCCGTAGGTATATTTCTGGCTCCCCTCGCGTCGGCTGGCCATGAGGCGCGCTTCGGAAAAGAGCACGGTCGAGGCATGCACGACAGGCGGATTGACAAAGCCGAAATAGCCGTGTGGATCGTTGCCGGAATGAATGAGCCGGGTATTGATGCCCGAGTGCTTTGCCGTTTCGTCCTTAGCCATGCGAACCTGCCTGCCGAAGAAAGGCGATACGCATAGTCATGCGGGATGGCGGGCGCAACGGCCCGAAGCGGGTTGTCGATTGGTACAAGCAGTTGATTGGCGTAAGGGCCGTCGCCACGTATGAATGATGGACAAGAGAGTGGAGATGGAGCCGGGCCGGATGCGGCCGCATAGGCGTCTCGCGACCGCCTTGGTCGGTGCACGACAGCGACTGATGCGCGGCCGCTCTCATTCGGTCGACCCGATCTGGACTCCCGAGATGAGCCGCTGGCTCGCAGTCGGGCTTTGCCTCGCACTGATCGCGAGCCTGACCGATGCTGCAGCGATCCGTTACGTGCACGGCTCGCAGGACGCCATTATCGCCTTCATGGCCTACATTACCAACGTCGGCAAATCGCAGTGGTTTCTGGTGCCGGCCGCGTTGATCTTTCTGGCAGTCGGCCTGCTCGACTGGTCACGCCAGGGAATGCGCGGCAAGGCGCGCCTCTCATTCCTGTTCGGTCAGGCAGCCTATGTCTTCTCGGCGGTCGCGCTCTCCGGGATTTTCGTCAATATCGTCAAGGTGATTTTCGGCCGCGCACGGCCGCGGCTGATCGACGAGGTCGGCCCCTTCCATTTCGACCCGTTCACCTTTGGCTATCTCCATGCGAGCTTCCCGTCAGGGCACTCGACCACGGTCGGCGCGATCGTTGGTATAGTGATGATCTGGTACCCGCGCTGGCGGCTTGTCACGATCGAACTCGGTCTGTTCTTCGCCGCCACCCGCATCGCGGCGGGAGCGCATTACCCTTCCGATGTGGCGACGGGCTTCCTCGTCGGGATATTCTTCTCGATCGTGATTGCGCGGTGGCTGGCCAGCCGCGGCGCGGTCTTTCGCTTCGTTGCGGGAAAAGTCCTTCCCGTACCGGCGGCGACTATAGCGAGAAAATCCAGGACCTAGCTGCCCGATCAGCAGCCGCCGATTCCCTCAAACCATGAGGCGACGAGATCGTTGCTGGCTATGGTCCAGTTAAGTCTTTCGTACTTGACCAGCAACAAATAATGCCCTTCGATGCAATTCGTGAACGAGAAGGGCGCTCGCGTCTGCGAGGCGCCAGCCCCCGGGTGGGACGGGGGACAGACGCTCTTTCCGAAAACGGGCTCGGTCGGTGGTCCTGAACAACAGAAAAGGGTTTCGGGTATGAAGAAAATTTTGATCGGTCTGCTTGCGGCTGCGGCGGTCGGCTCGGCTGTGTCGGCAGCCTCGGCGGGCACGCTCGACGACGTCAAGAAGAAGGGATTCCTGCAATGCGGCGTCAATACCGGACTGCCTGGCTTTGCCGCGCCCAACGACAAGGGCGAATGGACCGGCTTCGACGTCGACTACTGCCGCGCGGTTGCCGCTGCGGTCTTTGGCGACGGGACCAAGGTCAAGTTCACGCCGCTGTCGGCCAAGGACCGCTTCACCGCACTGCAGTCCGGCGAGATCGATGTCCTGATCCGAAACACGACCTGGACGATCAGCCGCGACACGGCGCTCGGCTTCAACTTCACCGGCATCAACTACTTTGACGGCCAGGGCTTCATGATCAACGCCAAGAAGCTGCCGGGCGTGAATTCCGCGTTGCAGCTCTCGGGCGCATCGGTCTGCGTGCAGAGCGGCACGACGACTGAGCTTAATCTTGCCGATTACTTCAAGGCGAACAAGATGGAGTACAACCCGGTCGTCTTCGAGAAGCTCGAGGAAACCAATTCGGCCTACGACTCGGGCCGTTGCGATGTGCTTACGACCGACCAGTCGGGCCTCTACGCCACGAGGCTCACGCTCGCCGCCCCGGACGATCATGTCGTGCTGCCCGAGATCATCTCCAAGGAGCCGCTCGGTCCGGCCGTTCGCCAGGGCGACGACCAGTGGTTCGACATCGTCAAGTGGGTGCACTTTGCACTGCTCAACGCCGAGGAACTCGGTATCACCCAGGCCAATGTCGAGGAGATGAAGAAGTCGGATAATCCCGAGGTGAAGCGCGTGCTCGGCGAAGAAGCCGACACCAAGATCGGCACCGACCTTGGCCTGACCAATGATTGGGTCGTCAGGATCGTGAAGGCCGTCGGCAATTACGGAGAGATCTTCGAGCGCAATGTCGGGCAGGGCTCACCGCTGAAGATCGCGCGCGGCATCAATGCGCAATGGTCGAAGGGGGGGCTGCAATACGCTCCTCCGATCCGCTGATCGACGAGAGGCCGGGAGGCGGGCTGCCGCCTCCCGGAGCATCAGCTGGAAGGGAGTCTGATGGCGTCTCAGGAAACGATCCGGCATGCCGAGCCCGCCTGGGCCTCGTACATCAATGATCCAAGGATCCGCGGGGTCATCTACCAGCTACTCCTTTTCATCGCCCTCGTCGCCTTCGTCTGGTGGGTCGTCGACAACACCGTTGAAAACCTGCAGCGCGCCAAGATCGCGTCGGGTTTCGCTTTTCTCAGAGGCAGGGCCGGGTTCGACATCAGCCAAAGCCTGATCTCATATTCGTCCGACTCTACTTTCAGCCGCGCGCTCCTTGTCGGGCTGCTGAACACGGTGATGGTCGCCGTCGCTGGCGTGGTTACCGCCTCGATTGTCGGCTTCCTCGTGGGCATCGGCCGTCTCTCCCGGAACTGGCTCATCCGTAAGATATCGACCGTTTACGTCGAGGTATTTCGCAACATCCCGCCGCTGCTCGTCATCTTCTTCTGGTATTTGGGCGTTCTGGCGGTGCTGCCGCTGCCGCGTGACAGCTATCATCTCCCGTTCGGCTCCTACCTGAACAGCCGCGGCTTCTTTCTGCCGAGGCTGGTATGGGGCGAGGGGGCCGGGCTGATCCCGCTTGGCTTCCTGCTCGCGATAGCCATGAGCTCGTTCGTCGCCCATCGTGCCCGTCAGCGGCAGATGGCGACAGGGCAGCAGTTCCCCGCGTTCTGGACGTCGGTGGGCCTTATTGTCGGCCTCCCGCTGCTTGCCTTCTTCGCGGCGGGAATGCCGCTCGAGATCGAATACCCGAAGCAGGCGACCTTCAACATGGCTGGCGGCTTCAAGGTCACGCCGGAATTTCTCGCACTCTATCTGGCGCTGTCCTTCTACACGGCTTCCTTCATTGCCGAGATCGTGCGCGCCGGCGTGCTTGGCGTGAGCAAGGGCCAGACGGAAGCGGCTGCGGCGCTCGGGCTGAGGGCGGGCGCGATCCTCCGCCTGGTCGTCGTGCCGCAGGCACTGCGCATCATCATCCCGCCGCTCACCAGCCAGTATCTCAACCTCACGAAAAACTCGTCCCTGGCCGTGGCCATCGGCTATCCCGACCTCGTGGCGATCGGAGGCACCATCCTCAACCAGACGGGCCAGTCCATCGAGGTCGTCGTCATCTGGATGGTCATCTATCTCGGCCTGAGCCTCGCGACGTCAGGGTTCATGAACTGGTTCAATACCAGGATGGCGCTGGTGGAGAGGTAAGGGGAATGCAGGAGCACGACCTCACCTTCGTCCGTGTCGAGATGGCGCTGGCCGAAAAGCCCCCGCGCAGCGAGGCCGGGCTTGTCGCCTGGCTGCAGAAGAATCTCTTTGCCTCGATCCCCGATATCATTCTGACGATCGTTGGCGTCATCCTGGTCTTCCTGATCGTGCCGCCGCTGGTCCGCTGGGCCTTCATCGATGCGCAATGGGTCGGGGTCGACCGCAATGCTTGCTCGACTGTGGCACAGGGCGGCGCGCAGCCTGACGGCTGGTCGGGGGCCTGCTGGGCCTTCGTCGGGGCAAAGTTCCAACAGTTCATGTTCGGCAGCTATCCGTTCGCGGAGCGCTGGCGTGTGGTGCTTACCGGCATACTGTTCGTCATTCTGCTCGTGCCGCTGATGATCCCGAGGTTCCCGTATAAAGGCACCAATGCGATCCTGTTCTTCGGCGTCTTCCCGGTGGTCGCCTTCTTCCTTTTGGTCGGCGGCTGGTTCGGCCTCGAGCACGTCGAGACGCCACTCTGGGGCGGTCTGCTCGTCACACTGGTGCTTTCCTTCGTAGGGATCGCAGTTTCGCTCCCACTCGGCATCCTGCTGGCGCTTGGCCGACGCTCGAACATGCCGATCGTCAAGATGATCTCCGTGATCTTCATCGAGACCATACGCGGCGTGCCGCTGGTGACCGTGCTCTTCATGGCGAGCGTCATGCTGCCGCTGTTCCTGCCGCCCGGCGTTACCTTCGACAAGCTCATGAGAGCCTTGATCGGCGTTGCGTTGTTCGCGTCGGCCTATATGGCGGAGGTGGTGCGCGGCGGGCTGCAGGCGATACCCAAGGGGCAGTACGAGGGCGCCGATTCCCTCGGGCTGAGCTATTGGCAGAAGACGGGGCTGATCATCCTCCCGCAGGCGCTCAAGCTCGTCATACCCGGCATCGTCAACACATTTATCGGCATGTTCAAGGACACCAGCCTCGTCGGCATCATCGGCATGTTCGACCTGCTTGGCATCGTACGCCAGGCCTTCTCCGACACGAACTGGGCCTCGCCACAGACGCCGATCAGCGGCCTCGTCTTTGCCGGTTTCGTGTTTTGGCTATTCTGCTTCGGCATGTCGCGCTATTCCATCTATATGGAACGCCGGCTCGACACCGGCCACAAACGATAACCAGGGAACCGGATTTATATGAGTACCGAGAACATCGTCAGCGCGGAAGAGATCAAGGTCGATCTCAAGAAGATGCACATCTCCGATACGGACGTCGCCATTGACATCGTCGGGATGCACAAATGGTTCGGCGAGTTCCACGTGCTGCGCGACATCAATCTGAGGGTCATGCGGGGCGAGCGGATCGTGGTCTGCGGGCCGTCTGGCTCGGGCAAGTCGACCATGATTCGTTGCATCAACCGCCTGGAGGAGCACCAGAAGGGCAAGGTGGTCGTCGACGGCAAGGAACTCACCAACGATCTCAGGAAGATCGACGAGGTCCGCCGCGAGGTCGGCATGGTGTTCCAGCACTTCAACCTCTTCCCGCATCTGACCATCCTGGAGAACTGCACGCTGGCGCCGATCTGGGTGCGAAAGATTCCGAAGAAGCAGGCCGAGGAGACGGCCATGCACTTCCTGCGCCGTGTGAAGATCCCCGAGCAGGCGCATAAATATCCTGGACAATTGTCTGGCGGCCAGCAGCAGCGCGTGGCGATTGCCCGCTCTCTCTGCATGAACCCCAAGATCATGCTGTTCGACGAGCCAACCTCGGCGCTCGATCCGGAGATGATCAAGGAAGTGCTGGAGACGATGGTAAGCCTGGCCGAGGAGGGCATGACCATGCTCTGCGTAACGCATGAGATGGGCTTCGCGCGCAAGGTCGCCAACCGCGTGATCTTCATGGACCAGGGCCAGATCGTTGAACAGAACACGCCGAACGAGTTCTTCGATCATCCCCAGCACGAGCGCACGAAGCTGTTCCTCAGCCAGATCCTGCATTAAGGGCATCTCAGTGTCAGGATGGCCGTCCACTGACATGGCGGCCGTCGTCTTGAAAGCCGCGCTGACGAGCGTACGCTGTCGGGGGCAGCGGGAGTATGAGGAGGGGGCTCCGTTGGTTCGTTGCCGTTGTCGGTTCAGTGCTCGCCGCGCTGATCCTCGGCACGGTGCTGCCGCGACCGCTGTTCGAAGAGGCCGCGGGCAGCGGGCCTGAAGGGCGGCGCATTCTCGTGCTTTCGAGCCCGATCCACACCGACATTGCCGTTCCGGCCGAAGCACTCTCCGATGCGGAATTCGAGTTCCTGCGCGAAGCATCCCTGCCGGTCGACAATTCCAATGCGCGCTGGGTGCTGTTCGGCTGGGGCGGCAAGGCGTTCTATGTCGCGACGCCGGAGCTGACGGACATCCACCTTGGACCGCTGCTGAAATCCTTTATGCTCGACAGCTCCGTCATGCATGTCCAGGTGACCGGGGCGATCGACGAGGCTCAACCTTTTGTCTCAGCCTACACGATATCCGAGGATGGACTCACCCGCCTGCTCTCCTTCGTCAGGGGGACCTTTGCAGAGGCGGATGGTGCGCCGGTTCGCCTGCCGGGCACGGGCTACGGAGAGAGCGATACCTTCTTCGAGGCGATCGGCTCGTTCAATGCCTTGCTCGGTTGCAACACCTGGACCGCCGCAGCGCTGCGCGAAGCGGGGCTCCGGACAGGATGGTGGAACCCGCTGCCCGCGACGCTAGGCTATTCGCTGATGATCTATAACTGATGGCGAAAGCCAGACTTCGGCCATTCCTGGGCAGCCGCCATTCAACACGAACAGACGAGCCGGTTGATAGGGCGCTGCATCGCTGGTAAGTGCACCTTCTTCAGCCCGATTGGCCGACTTACACAGGCGCGAAACATGGAATCTAAGCAAGCAGACAGATAGGCCGCAACAACCCCTCTTCGTTGTTGCGGCAGTCTGCCCGGTTCCTCTTCCGGTCCAATACAGCGCAGGCCGCCCGCCAAATCTCATTCATTTGAGCGGATGCTTCGTGATGCCTACTCAGAACCCACGGCTGTGGGCCTACAGCCTGCCGGTCGCTTTGATGCTGCTGGCTCCCTTCGACATTCTCGCCTCGCTCGGCATGGACATTTATCTGCCGGTCGTTCCTGCGATGCCCGGGATTCTCGGGACCACGCCAGCGGTCATCCAGATGACCCTGACTTTCTACATGATCATGCTCGGCATCGGGCAGACGGTATTCGGACCCTTGTCCGATCGTCTCGGTCGCCGCCCGGTGCTGATCGGTGGTGCGCTGCTTTTCGCTGCTGCGTCACTCGCGCTGGCCGCCACCTCGGCGGCTTACCCCTTCGTCGCGTTCCGGCTGGTCCAGGCGACTGGGGCATCGGCAATTCTGGTGGCCGTTTTTGCGACAATACGAGACGTCTACGCCGAAAGGCCGGAAAGTGCAGTGATCTACAGCCTGATGAACGCAATACTGGCATTCGTGCCGGCGCTTGGTCCCGTGGCGGGCGCGCTGGTTGCCGGGTCGTTCGGCTGGCGGGCCATTTTCGTGCTTCTGGGCATACTCGCCGTGGTGATGCTCGTATGGGCGCTACCCAACTGGCACGAGACACGTCGCCTCGGAGGGGCGCCGCGTGAAGCCGTATTCGGTCCCGTGCTGAAAAGCCCCGCCTTCTGGGCCTACACGCTCGGCTTCGGCACGGCCATGGGCACATTCTTCGTGTTCTTCTCCACCGCTCCGCGAGTTCTGATCGACGGGGCTGGGCTGTCGGAACTCGCGTTCAGCGTAGCATTCGGCACGGTTGCGCTTGTGATGATCGTCACGACACGCTTCACCAAGAGCGTCGTGAGGCGGCGGGGAATCGCCGACACCGCCATCCGCGGCATGACAATACTGATTCTTGGCGCCGGTTTACTGACACTGGGCCAACTCTGCCTGCCGCCATCGTTCTGGTCCTTCATTCTGCCGGTATGGCTGATGGCGGTCGGAATTGTGTGCACGACCTCGGTTACGGCCAACGGTGCATTGCAGGAGTTTGGGGACATTGCCGGAAGCGCAGTCGCCCTGCATTTCTGCGTCCAGAGCATCATTGCCAGCGTCGTCGGTACCTGTTTTGTCGTGGCGCTGAACGGCGAAACAGCCTGGCCATTGATCGGCTATGCGGCCGCCATGGCGGCGATTACGCTTACAGCGTTGCTGTGGGTTCGCAATCGGCAGGCACGTCCGCTTCCCGCCTGACCGCATCTGCGCGGGCGGCCTTCGAGCGAGGTCGCCCGCACTATCGTGGGCGCAGATGTGTCCGCTCTGCTATTGGACGTCGTCGCGACCGCTCATCCGCCAGCCATAGAGCCAGTCGAGATCGGTGGCGAGTTGTTCTGGCGACCGCGACTTCAGGAACAGGTTGCGGGCGAGCGCGACCGGCCCCACGGCGTGCCAGGCGAAGCGGTTCAGTCCGCCGCGGCGGACAACCTTCGAGACGCGCGCGCGCCGCTCCGCGGCCCATGTCGCAAGCGCGCCAGTGGCGTCGGCCGAGGCAGCCGCTACCGTGTCGGCCAGCGTCACCGCATCCTCGATTGCCATGGCCGCGCCTTGCGCGGCGAACGGCGTCATGGCGTGCGCGGCGTCGCCGATCAGCGCGAACGAGCTGCCGAGTGTCCAGTCTTCGAAACTGACGGTATGGATCGGCCAGACCGTCCAGCCCTTGATCGCCTCGATCAGCCTGCGGATTTCCTTCGCGGAGCCGTCGACCGCTTGACCCAGCAGCGCGGCGTCGGCCTGTCCTGACCAGCCATGATCGAGCGGCCGGCCTCTTGTGACGGCGACGAGGTTGAGTGTTTCACCACCGCGCAGCGGATAAACGATCAGGTGGAACGCCGGATGGACAAAGACGCTGACGGATCTTGCGTCGGTAATCCTGCCAAGAATCTGGCCTGCCTCACCCTGTGCAGGCATCGTCGCGCGCCAGGCAATGCTGCCGGAGAACCGGCTCCTGCCTTTCGCCCCGGCGAGGCTGCGAAGCTTCGACCAGACTCCGTCCGCAGCGACCAGAAGCAACCCATGCTCTTCCGCCATCTTGCCCTCGCGGTCGATCGAGGCGGTGACGCCTCTCGCGTTGACCGCGAAGTGGCTGACGGAAGCGCCGGCGCTGAATGTGATGCCCGGTTCACCTGAGGCGCGGGCAAGCAGCGCATTTTGCAGATCGGCTCGGTGGACGACGAGATAGGGTGCGCCCCAGCGCCGCTCGGCGAAGTCGCCGAGCTTTACGCGGGCCAGCACGGCAAGGCTGCGGGCATCCACGAGCGTCACGTCGTCGGGGCGCACGGCCACCGATAGCAGCGCGTCGAGCACGTCGAGCTCACCGAGCAGCCGGGTAGCGTTCGGCGAAAGTTGCAGGCCGGCGCCCACCTCGTCGAGCCGTGGGGCGCGCTCATAGAGCTGGACGGCAATGCCGCGCCTGGCGAAGGCGAGAGCGGCCGTCAGCCCCGCGATCCCGCCGCCGGCGACGATGACCTGGCGGGAGGCCCTTCGCGCCATATGTCAGTGATTCAAGCTGCTGCCGGCGTGACGTAGAGGCAGCCGTCGGGGCGGGTCTCGCCGGCCTTCAGCCCGGGCGAGTAGCGATAAAGGGTGGAGCAATAAGGGCAGACCTTCTCATTGTCGCTGCCCATGTCGAGGAAGACATGCGGATGATCGAAAGGCGGGTTGGCGCCCACGCACATGAATTCTTTCACGCCGATTTCGATGACGGGATGGCCCGCATCGTTCTGGAAATGGGGTACGGTTCCGCCAGCCATGTCAAGTCTCCTACACCGCTTGTTTCGGCGGCCAAAAGCATGGGTTTGCGTTTGGAGCATATGCCGCATGTTTGCAAGATGGTGAAATCAAACTGTTGCATTTGCCTGTCACGAGATAGGCTAGGGGACGCCGCCCGCGGCGGAGCGGCGGCGAAGGGTTGATAAAGATGAACGAGCTAGCGCCTGTCCAGAAGGAATTCGTCACCCAGGCCGCCACGCCGGAACCAGGCTCGGACGGCAACCCCGACCGCTTCGTCAACCGCGAGTTCTCGTGGCTGCAGTTCAATCGCCGCGTGCTCGAGGAATCGCAGAATCCCAATCATCCGCTCCTGGAGCGCGTCCGCTTCCTTTCGATCTCCGCCGACAATCTGGACGAGTTCTTCATGGTGCGCGTTGCCGGTCTTGCCGGCCAGGTCCGCGAAGGCATCGTCGACAGGAGCCCGGACGGTCGCACGCCCCAGCAGCAGCTGGAGCAGCTTCTCCTCGAGGTAAGCCGTCTCCAGGAGGATCAGCAGGCGAGCCTCAGCAGCCTGATGGAACTCCTCAAGAAAGAGGGGATTGAAATGGTTCCAGCGGGCACACTGTCACGCGACGACAGGATGTGGCTGGAGGATCACTTTCTCGAGACGCATTTCCCGGTGCTGACCCCGCTGTCGATCGATCCGGCCCATCCTTTTCCATTCATCCCCAATCTCGGCTTCTCGATGGGTCTCCAACTGAGACACCTCAAGGACAAGCACGAAATGACGGCTCTGCTGCGCTTGCCGCAGACGCTGAAGCGCTTCATTCGCTTGCCGGATCGCAAGGGTCTCGTCCGCTTCATCACCCTGGAAGAAACGGTGAGCCTGTTCATCGAAAAGCTATTTCCCGGCTACGAGGTGAAGGGCGCCGGCACGTTCCGTCTGATCCGCGACAGCGATATCGAGGTGGAGGAAGAGGCGGAGGATCTCGTCCGCTTCTTCGAGACGGCGCTCAAGCGCCGCCGTCGCGGTTCGGTGATCCGTATCGAGTTCGATTCGAGCATGCCGGAGGAGCTGCGCGACTTCGTTGCCACCGAGCTCGGCGTTCCGGCAAACCGCATCAGCGTGCTCGATGGGCCGCTTGCCGTGAGCCAGATATCGGAGATCGTCGCAATCCCGCGCGACGACCTGAAGTTCAAGCCCTATAACCCGCGCTTTCCCGAGCGCATCCGCGAACATCGCGGCGATTGCTTCGCGGCAATCCGCGAGAAGGATATCATTGTCCATCATCCCTACGAATCCTTCGATGTCGTGGTGCAGTTCCTGCGCCAGGCATCGCTGGACCCGGAGGTCATGGCGATCAAGCAGACGCTCTACCGTACCTCAAACGACAGTCCGATCGTGCGTGCTCTGATCGACGCGGCGGAGGCCGGCAAGTCGGTGACGGCGCTGGTGGAGCTCAAGGCGCGCTTCGACGAGGAGGCCAACATACGCTGGGCGCGCGATCTCGAGCGTGCCGGCGTGCAAGTCGTGTTCGGTTTCGTCGAGCTGAAAACGCACGCCAAGATGTCGTTGGTCGTGCGCCGCGAGGACGGCAAGCTGCGCAACTACGTCCATCTCGGCACCGGCAACTACCATCCGATCACGGCGCGCATCTATACCGACCTGTCCTTCTTCACGGTCGATCCGCATATCGCACGCGATGTGGCGCAGATATTCAACTTCATCACAGGCTATGCGGAGCCGGCGAAGGAGATGCGGATTGCGCTCTCGCCCTACACGCTGCGCGATCGGATCCTGGGCCATATCGCCGACGAGGTCGAGCACGCGCGGCAGGGTCGGCGCGCGCAGATCTGGATGAAGATGAACGCGCTGGTCGACCCGATCATCATCGATGCGCTCTACGAGGCCAGTCGAGCCGGGGTCGAGATCGACCTGGTCGTGCGCGGCATATGCTGCCTGCGCCCGCAGGTGCCGGGCCTTTCCGAGAATATCCGCGTCAAGTCGATTGTCGGCCGCTTCCTGGAGCACAGCCGCATCTACTGCTTCGGCAATGGTTACGGGCTGCCTTCCGACGAGGCGATCGTCTATATCAGCTCGGCCGACATGATGCCGCGCAACCTCGATCGGCGCGTCGAATGCATGGTGCCGATCACCAACCCTACCGTACATGAGCAGGTCCTGGGCCAGATCATGCTGGGCAATGTCATGGACAATCAGCAAAGTTTCGAAGTATTGGCTGACGGAACCTCGCGGCGCAAAACGCTCGAGGAGGGGGAGGAGCCGTTCAACGCGCAGGAATATTTCATGACGAATCCCAGCCTGTCAGGTCGCGGCGGTGCCCTCAAGTCGCACGCGCCGAAGCGGATCGCCCAGTTCAAGCGCAGTAGAAAAGCGAACCTAGCTCCCGCCAAATGATCTCCCATTCACAGGGCCGGCTGCAGGACCGCCGACCGCTGTCCGTCATCGACATCGGGTCGAACTCGATTCGACTTGTCATCTATGAGGGGATAGCGCGCTCGCCGACGATCCTGTTCAACGAGAAGATGCTGGCGGGGCTCGGTCGCGGTATCGTTTCCACCGGCAAGCTCGATCCCGAGGCAGTGACGCGCGCCGTTGGCGAGTTCCGCCGCTTCCGTGCCCTTTCCGAGCAGGCGGGCTCCGAGCAGCTTTACGTCATCGCGACTGCGGCAGCGCGCGAGGCCGAGAACGGCATGGATTTCATCCACAGAGCCGAGGCGATCCTCGGCACGGAAATCCGTGTTCTCTCTGGCCGAGAGGAAGCCCATTATTCCGCCCTCGGCGTGATCTCGGGCTTCCATCCGGCGAACGGCATCGCCGGCGACCTTGGCGGCGGCAGCCTCGAACTGATCGATGTCGACGGCATTTCAATCGGCGACGGCATCACCCTGCCTCTCGGCGGCCTGCGCCTGCAGGATCAATCCAAGGGCTCGCTCGTGGCCGCCCAGAAATATGTGCGCGAGCAGCTCCGGCGCGCCAAGCTCCTTTCGACAGGGCAGGGGCGGGCCTTCTACGCCGTCGGCGGCACCTGGCGAAACCTCGCCCGGCTGCACATGACCGCGACGAACTATCCGCTCGCGGTCATGCACCACTACGAAATGGCTCCGGATACCTCGGCCAATTTCCTGCGCCAGATCGGGCGCGGCGAGATGGACAAGATTCCCGGCATCGAGCGCGTGTCGAGAAGCCGCCGCGCACTCCTGCCTTATGGTGCGATCGTGCTGCAGGAAATCATTGCCGCTATGAAGCCGTCGAAGATCGTCGTGTCGGCGCTCGGCGTGCGCGAAGGCTTCCTCTACTCGCTGCTGTCCCCGGAAGAGCAGCGGACCGACCCGCTGCTCTCGGCGGCGGAGGAGCTGGCGTGGCTGCGCGCCCGCTCGGTGACGCATGCGCGCGAGCTGGCGGATTGGACCGGCGCGACCTTCTCCGCCTTCGGCATCGAAGAGACCGAGGAGGAAGTGCGCTACCGGCGTGCTGCCTGCCTGCTTGCCGACATTGGCTGGCGAGCGCACCCCGATTATCGGGGCACGCAGTCGCTCAACATCATCGCGCACGCTTCCTTCATCGGCATCGACCACCCGGGCCGAGCCTTCATTGCGCTTACGAACCTCTATCGCCATGAAGGCGTGTTCGATGAGACGCTTGCTACCGACCTCAAGGCGCTGGCCCCGCCGCGCTATGTCGAGCGCGCCCGCCTGCTTGGCGCCATGATGCGGGTCGTCTACCTGCTATCGGCCGCGATGCCGGGCGTGATCCCGAAACTGCGCTGGCAGCGCCGCGAAAATGGCGGCCTCGATCTTGTGATTCCACGGGAGCTCCGCGCACTCGACGGCGAGCGCCCGGCCGGCCGAATTGCACAGCTCGCCAAGGTCAGCGGCAGGGAGCTGAGGCTGGTGGTGGAGGAAGGGCAATAGGGCAATAAGGCAATACGGCAGTAGGGGATCTCGCGATCGCCATTGAAAGCAGGAGCAAGTTGCTTCGGCTATCCGCAAGCTATTGAGCAAGCCAGCCCCTATTGCCCTATTGCCTTATTGCCCTATTCCCCTTCACCCGTCTCAAACACCACGATCTTTCGTTTTTCGAACTTGATGGCGATCTCGCCGCGCACGAGCTTCAGCGCCTGCTCGCCGAAGACCTCGCGCCGCCAGCCGCGAAGCGCGGCAACATCAGCCTTTTCGCCTTCATTGGCTATTTTGTCGATGTCGTCGCCGGAGGCGAGTACCTTCGTGGCGACGCCTTCCTTTTCGGCGATAAGCCTTAGAAGCACCTTCAGAAGCTCCGCGGCAGCATTCGAGCCCTCGGCCGCTTGCGGCGGGCGCGGCAGCTTCGGCAATTGTTCTTTCGGCACCGAAAGCGCCTCGTTGACCACCGCCAGGAGCGCAGTGGCGGCCGCCGAGCGTTCCCACCCCCTCGGGGTTGTGCGCAGCCGCGCCAGCGCTGCTGCGTCGTGCGGCTGCTGCTGCGCTATCTCGTAGACTGCCTCGTCCTTGACGACGCGGCCACGCGGGACGTTGCGCTCGCGCGCCTCACGTTCGCGCCAGGCCGCAACTGCCTTCAGCACGGCCAATTCCTGCGGCTTGCGAATGCGCATCTTGAGCCGCTTCCAGGCATCCTCCGGATGCGGGTCATAGGTCTCGCGCGAGGTGAGGATTTCCATTTCTTCGTTGAGCCAATGGGCGCGGTCCTCGCGCTCGAGCTCGGCCTTCAGATGACGATAGACCTCCATCAGGTAGGTGACGTCCGCGAGCGCGTATTCGAGCTGCTTGTCCGTCAGGGGGCGGTTGCGCCAGTCGGTGAAACGCGAGGATTTGTCGATATGCGCGCCCGTGATCTTCTGGACGAGCTGATCGTAGGAGACGCTGTCGCCGAAGCCGCAGACCATGGCTGCGACCTGCGTGTCGAAGACCGGGTGAGGGATGAGACCGCCGCGATTGAAGATGATCTCGATGTCCTGGCGCGCCGCATGAAAGACCTTCACGATCTTCTCATTGGCCATCAGCCGGAAGAACGGCTCGAGCTCGATCTCGGGCGAAAGGGGGTCGATCAGCGCCGAAGTGCCCGGCGTGGCGATCTGGATCAGGCAGAGTTCAGGCCAGTAGGTTGTCTCTCGGATGAACTCGGTGTCGACGGTGACAAACTCTGCGGCTTCGAACCTGGCGATGACCGAATTGAGGTCGTCCTGCTTGGTGATGAGATGCATGAACAATCTTTAGGTGCGTAAGGAACTTCTGTCCTTTTCAGGCGAGAGGCTGTTCGTCAAGCGCGGGCACACTCAGCTTTTGCCGGAGGAGTCCTCCGATTCGCCGGCACGGGCAAGCTTGGCAAATACCGTCGAGGTGCGCAAAAGGGCGGTGAAACGGCCTCGTTTGGCGTCAGGAACGCTCGACCGCGTGCCCATCCGGTAGACGATGATGACGATGAATATGAGATAGACTCCGGCGCTGAAGAGGAACAGCGACTGCGGTCCGAAATGCTGCATGAACCAGGATGCGGTAACTGGGCCGCCGATGGCGCCGATCGAATAGAAGAGCATCAGGGCAGCATTTACCAGGACAAATTCGCCTTTGCCGGCGCGATCGTTGGCATGTGCTGCCGAGAGCGAATAGAGCGGCATTGCGAACGAGCCGAAGATGAAGACCAGGATGAAGTTGGCAAGGGGCTCGGAGCCGGCGAGGAAGACGAGCGCCAGAGCTGCACCCAATGATCCTGCTGTGGAGACAAGCAGGACGGTGCGGCGGTCCCAGCGATCCGACAGATAGCCGAGCGGGTATTGGATGACTGCCCCGCCGAATATGCTGACTGAGACGAAGGTTGCGACGTCTGCAACCGACAGCCCGATCTGCTCGGCATAGACGGGCGAGAGCGTACGGAAAGCGCTGTTGGTGATGCCGACGGCGATGCAGCCGATCGAGCCCAGCGGAGAGATGCGCCAGACCTTGGCAAGATCGAGCTTGACCTCTTCGGGCGGCGTCGGGTTCGAGCGGTCCGCAATCGAGACCGGGACCAGCGAGAGCGTGATCATCATCGACATGATGGCGAAGATCGTGAAACCGTCCGCGCCCAGGACCGGGATCATGAATTGCGCTCCGGTGACGGAGCCGATGTCGATAATCCGGTAGAGCGCCAGAACCCGCGCCCGGTCGGCATTCGAGGCGCCGGAGTTCAACCAGCTCTCCATGACGGTGAACAGGCCCGAAAAACAGAAGCCAGTCGCGAAGCGGACTGCCGACCACATCACCGGGTCTATCACCAGGACGAGAAGCAGAGTGCCTGCCGCCGCGATCGCCGCCAATGCCGCGAAGGAACGAACATGGCCGACGGCGCGCATCATCCGGCTGATCGTAAGGCAGCCAAGCAGGAAGCCGAGGAAGTAGAAGGTGCCGATGAAGCCGATCGTCGAGGCTTGGAAGCCTTCCAGCGATCCGCGCATGGCGATCAGCGTTCCCTGCAGGCCGTTGCCGCCGAGCAGCAGGCCGGCGGTGATCAGCAACGGGATGAGCGGACGGAGGGTGGACATGGACTTTGGGCACCGAGCGGTGAATCACTGTATAGTTGCATGCCCGAGGCATGGCGATGCGCCACTGGGCATAGCAGCTAGGCCAATCGAGTTTGTGGCTGATTCCGTCTTCTCCTTGACAAACCGCACCTTGCATGCGCTTTTCGCGCGAATTTTTCGGCCGCCATGGGCATGTCCCCATTGAGCGCCGGACAAACCACCCGACAGACGGACAGATTTCATGCATCGTTACCGCAGCCATACCTGCGCTCAATTGAGGAAGACCGACGTCGGCCAGGCCGTCCGCCTTTCCGGCTGGGTGCACCGCGTCCGCGATCATGGCGGACTGCTCTTCATCGACCTGCGCGACCATTACGGGCTCACCCAGATCGTCGCCGATCCCGATTCGCCGGCCTTCAAGACGGCGGAGACCGTGCGCGGCGAATGGGTGATCCGCGTCGACGGCGAGGTGAAGGCGCGCGCCCCCGAAACTGTCAACGCCAACCTGCCGACCGGCGAGATCGAGGTATTCGCGCGCGAGATCGAGGTGTTGTCGGTCGCCAAGGAATTGCCGCTGCCGGTGTTCGGCGAGCCGGATTATCCCGAGGATATCCGCCTCAAATACCGCTTCCTGGATCTCCGCCGCGAGACGCTGCACCGGAACATCGTGATGCGTGCCAGGGTCATCGCAGAGATGCGCCGGCGCATGACGGAGGCGGGCTTCACGGAATATTCGACGCCGATCCTGACAGCATCCTCGCCGGAAGGCGCGCGCGACTTCCTGGTGCCGAGCCGTATTCACGAAGGCAAGTTCTACGCGCTGCCGCAGGCCCCGCAGATCTATAAGCAGCTCATCATGGTGGCGGGCTTCGACCGCTACTTCCAGATCGCGCCCTGTTTCCGCGATGAGGATCCCCGGGCCGACCGGCTGCCGGGCGAATTCTATCAGCTCGATCTCGAAATGAGTTTCGTCGAACAGGACGACGTGCTGGGCACGATGGAACCGGTCATGCGCGGCGTGTTCGAGACCTTCGCCAACGGCAAACCGGTGACGCAGAGCTTTCCGCGCATTCCCTTCGAGGAAGCGATGCGTAAATACGGCTCCGATAAGCCCGACCTCAGGAACCCGATCGTCATGCAGGACGTGTCGGAACATTTTCGTGGTTCCGGTTTCAAGGTTTTCGCCGGCATCCTGGCCGGCGATCCCAAGGCGGAAGTCTGGGCGATCCCGGCAAAGACCGGCGGCTCCAGGGCCTTCTGCGATCGCATGAACGTGTGGGCACAGAGCGAGGGGCAGCCCGGGCTGGGCTACATCTTCTGGCGCAAGGAAGGCGAGAAGCTCGAGGGCGCCGGTCCGATCGCAAAGAATATCGGCGAGGAACGCACGGAGGCGATCCGGACCCAACTCGGACTTGCAGACGGCGATGCCGCGTTCTTCGTCGCCGGCGACCCGAAGAAGTTCGCGAGTTTTGCCGGCGCGGCGCGCACGCGCGTCGGCGAGGAACTGAACCTCCTCGACCGCGACCGTTTCGAGCTCTGCTGGATCGTCGATTTCCCGTTCTTCGAATGGAACGAGGACGAGAAGAAGATCGATTTCGCGCACAATCCCTTCTCGATGCCGCAAGGCGGGATGGAGGCGCTGATCGACCAGGATCCGCTGTCGATCAAGGCGTATCAATATGATCTGGTCTGCAACGGCTTCGAGATCGCCTCAGGGGGTATCCGCAACCACCTGCCGGAGACCATGGTAAAAGCCTTCGAGATCGTCGGGCTCTCGCGCGAGCTGGTCGAGGAGCGTTTCGGCGGGCTTTATAGGGCCTTCCAGTATGGGGCGCCCCCGCATGGCGGCATGGCGCCGGGCATCGACCGCATCGTGATGCTGCTTTGCGGCGCAAAGAACCTGCGCGAGATCACCATGTTCCCGATGAACCAGCAGGCGCAGGATCTACTGATGGGCGCGCCCTCGGAAGCTACCCCCCAGCAACTTCGTGACCTGCATCTCAGGGTCGTGACGCAGAAGAAGGACTGAAGCTTTCGGCTGGCTGAAATCGCAGCGATTGCGGCTGCGGATCTGGGGTGCCACTTGGCATGACGGTTTGAAAAAAGGCCCGGCGCTTGCGCCGGGCCTTTTGACATTTTTCCCATGCCAACGGCAGGGCTCAATCTTCGTTGGCGCTGACCGATACGGCGAGCGTCTTTGTGAGCTCCTGAGGCTGCCCCGACATTGCACCGGCCATGATAACGGCAAACGGCACCTCGCTGCCCGGCTTTGCCTTGATCTCGATGCTCTTCGGATCGGTCAGATATTTGTTCACGGCCTCGGTCACCTGCTTGGTGAGCTCGGGATTGTTGAGCTGCATCATCGCAAAGGGCACGATCGCCTTCGCCTGGTTGGCGATGTCCTCAGCCTTCTGGCCCTGCTGCGAGGCAATGAAGTCAAGCGCCTTCTTCGTCAGAGAGTCGTCGTCCCAACGGATCGAGGCCGAGCCGAAGGTGAGCTGCTGCATCAGCCCGAGCACCGCAAGCCCTTGCGCAGAATTGTCGGCCCCCGCCGGCTGCGCCGCGATCTGCTTCTGCAGGTCCTTGATGGACTTGATGAAGTCCGGCGTGTAGCCGCCGAGATCGAAGGTCATGCCCAAGGTGCCGGCATTCTCGACGGACAGATTGTACTTTGAGAGCGCGATATGGCCGTCCTTCGGTTGCCAGGAGCCTGCCATTGTGAGCGAGCCGGCGATCGACTGATAGCCCAGGGCATCGATCACGGCCTTCGTCTGTGCGTCTTCCGTCTGGGAGAGATCAGCCGAGAACTTCTCGGCGGCGGCCGAAAATTCCAGGGGCTTTCCGTCGGCGATCGGGGTGATCTCGACATGAAGGTTTTCCAGAGAGGCGAGCGATTTGTCGCCTTTCTTGACCGAGACATTGGCGAGCTTGGCGTCGCTGTACAGCATCAGTGAGGCCATGACGTCGTTCGAGTTCTCGGCGGGCAGGACGAGCCCGTTGATCGTCGCTCCACTGATGTCGACCGTCACGCCTTCTTCAGTGGTCGAATAGTTGGGAAGCGTCAGCGTGCCGACCCTGTAGCCGCCATTCTCCTCGGTGACGTCGTTCAGTGTGACGTCGCCGAGGTTGACCTTGTCAGGCTTGCCCTGGGCACCGATCGTCACGCCCTCCAGCACGATCTGGGAGCCGCTCTCGGTAAGGCTCGTCCAGTTGATGTCCGCTCCTTGCTCGGCAACCAACCCCTTCAGACGTGTGCCGAAGGCGTTGGCGTCGAGCGCATGTGCCGAGGCGACCGGCAGAAGCACGATGACCGTTGTCGCGGCCAGGTGCCGAAATGCGTAACGGTATGGTTTCATGAACATGTTCCCTGAGACTGGTTGCAATCCGTTGCACCTTCTCCTGATCCCGCAAACTGGACCTGAAGATGACGCTCGCCTTGAACAATGGGCAAAAACCCGGAAAAGGCAATGGCAGCGGATTTGCTCGATTCGCGGCATTGTCAATGCCGACAGCCGCCACTTGCCGCGAATCAGCAGCTCGGCTAGTCGGAAATCATGGGAAAAGGCCAGAAACCGCCGGAATTCGACAACGGCGACAATATCGAACCCGTCGATCTGAAGAAGGCGCTGGAAGAGCGCTACCTCGCTTACGCGCTTTCGACCATCATGCACCGGGCGCTGCCCGACGTGCGCGACGGTCTGAAGCCGGTGCATCGCCGTATCATGCATGCGATGCGACTGTTGAGGCTCAACCCCGATCAGGGCTTCGCCAAATGCGCCCGCATCGTCGGCGAGGTGATGGGCAAATTCCATCCGCATGGCGACCAGGCGATCTATGACGCGCTGGTGCGTCTCGCGCAGGATTTCTCCTCGCGTTACCCGCTGGTCGACGGCCAGGGCAATTTCGGCAATATCGACGGAGATGCGCCGGCTGCCATGCGCTACACCGAAGCGCGCATGACCGAGGTGGCGACCGATCTGCTCGAAGGCATCACCGAGGATGCGGTCGACTTCCGCCCGACCTACAATGAGGAGGACGAGGAGCCCGCTGTCCTGCCCGGCGCCTTCCCGAACCTGCTTGCCAACGGCTCTTCCGGCATCGCGGTCGGCATGGCGACCTCGATCCCGCCGCACAACGCGGCCGAGCTTTGCACGGCGGCGCTTCTGCTGATCGACGATCCCAAGGCGCCTGTCGAGGCGCTGATGAGCAAGGACGACGAGGATGGGCTTGTGCAGGGCCCCGACTTTCCGACGGGGGGTGTCGTCGTCGACAGCCGTGAAACGATCCTCGAAGCCTACCGCACCGGGCGCGGCAGCTTCCGCGTTCGGGCGCGCTGGGAGAAGGAAGACCAGGGTCGTGGCACCTGGGTCGCTGTAGTCACAGAGATTCCCTACCAGGTCCAGAAATCGCGGCTGATCGAGAAGATCGCCGAGCTGGTGGTCGCCCGCAAGCTGCCGCTGCTGGAAGACGTGCGCGACGAGAGCGCCGAGGACGTCCGCATCGTGCTGACGCCGAAGAGCCGCACCGTCGATCCTGCGTTGATGATGGAATCGCTCTTCAAGCTGACCGACCTGGAGAGCCGCATCTCGCTCAACATGAACGTGCTGTCGCGCGGCAAGGTGCCCAACATCCTGTCGCTCAAGAGCGCGCTCCAGGAATGGCTCGAACACCGCAAGGAAGTGCTTGTTCGCCGCTCTCGGCACCGGCTTGCCGAGATCGAGCGACGGCTCGAGATTCTTGCCGGCTACCTGATCGCCTATCTCAATATCGACGAGGTGATCAAAATCATCCGCGAGGAGGATGAGCCGAAAAAGGTGATGATGGAGCGCTTTTCGCTCACCGACAACCAGGCGGAAGCCATCCTCAACATGCGGCTGCGCGCCCTGCGCAAGCTGGAGGAAATCGAGATCCGCAAGGAGTTCGACGGCCTCACCGAGGAGAAGAAGCAGATCGAGGGGCTGCTCGCGTCGAACGCGAAGCAGTGGAAGACCATCCGGTGGGAGGTCGAGCAGGTTCGCAAGAAGTTCGGCCCCGATACCGAGCTCGGCCGGCGGCGCACGGCCTTCGCCGATGCTCCGGAGCACGACGATGCCGACATCCACCACGCGATGGTGGAAAAGGAGCCGGTCACAGTCGTTGTGTCGGAAAAGGGCTGGCTGCGCGCCATGAAGGGCCATCTCACCGATTTCTCGGTGCTGGCCTTCAAGGAGGGCGACGGCCTGAAGCTCGCTTTCCACGCTCAGACGACGGACAAGATCCTGGTCTTCACCACCGGCGGCAAGTTCTACACCATCGGCGCCGACCGGCTCCCGGGTGGGCGAGGCCATGGCGAGCCGATCCGCATCATGGTCGACATGGAGAACGATCAGGACATCGTCACCGCGTTTGTCCACGCGCCGGGCCGCAAGCTGCTGCTCGCCTCACATGACGGCAATGGCTTCATCGTGCCGGAAGCCGAGGTGGTCGCCAACACGAGGAAGGGCAAGCAGGTCATGAACGTGCGAGCGCCGGACGAGGCGGTGCGCTGCGTGTTCGTCGCCGGCGATCACGTGGCCGTGGTCGGCGACAACCGCAAGATGGTAGTCTTCCCGCTTGCCGAAGTGCCGGAGATGACGCGTGGCAAGGGCGTGCGGCTGCAGAAGTACAAGGATGGCAGGCTGCTCGACATCAAGACGTTCGAGATGTCGGCGGGCCTCTCCTGGCAGGATTCGGCCGACCGCACCTTCGTCAAGTCGCGCGAGGAGCTGACCGAATGGATCAGCGCCCGGGCCGCGGCTGGTCGCCTCGTCCCGAAAGGCTTCCCGCGCACGGGCAAGTTCGGATAGCAGGCCACAAGCAACTCTGCGCTTCTGGCCTCGAGCCTGAAAGATGCGCGGCAATGTCATCAAACCGATGAGAATGAAGGAGCTGTTACATTCGGGTGAAGTGCAGCGAGGTCAAGCAGCGCTGTCCTGAAACAAGATTGTGAGACCCTGAGCTGCTTTGGTCGTGGCGATCGGAGCAATTCAAGGAGGAACGACAATGAGACCGACGGAAATTGCAGGCATGATGTTTCGGCTGGCGCAAAACAACAATGCTCCGGCGGCCGGCAACATGCCCGATGGGTTGCAGAATACGCTCAACTTCATGATTCAGGGCCTGGACGCGATGAACACGGGCCTGCGCGCCACCTATATGAAACTCGAAGAAATTGAGCGGCTGCTGAAAGCGAGACACTGAAAATCGCATAGGAGCGGAAGAGGGCTCCTCAACCATCCACCCGCTTCATCAGCGCCATAGCGCCAAATGGAGCGCGGACCTTACCCTCCGTGATGAAATAGACGAAGACGTCGCGCGGCTTGACCTCGGCCTCGCTCGACGGATCGGCACGCGGCAGGTCAGCCGGCACCTTGCCTTCGGCCCAGATCTTCACGCGGCTGGCCCATTCATCCAGCGCCTTTGGGGTGTAGCAGTCCAGGTTATCATCCTTGCCGGCCTGAAGCCTTGCGTAGACGAAATCCCCAGCAACATCGGCGATCGCCCGATAGGTGGCGTGGTCGGCGTAAACGACCGGGACTTGGTATTTCCGAAGCAGCGCGACGAATTCGGGTACCGCAAAGGAATCGTGCCGGACCTCGAGCACGTGACGCAGCTTCACGCCGTCCTGCTTGTCCGGCAGCAGCTTGAGGAAGGCTTCGATGTCCTCTTGATCGAACTTCTTGAACGGTGCGAGCTGCCACAGGATCGGGCCGAGCTTTTCGCCGAGCTCGACGATGCCTGACCCGAGGAAGTGGCTAATGCCATCCCCGGCTTCGGCGAGCACCTTTCGATTGGTCACGAAGCGGTGTCCCTTGAGCGAGTAGACGAACCCGTCCGGTGCTTCTTTTGCCCATTTGGCAAAGGTCGCGGGCCGCATTGTCGAATAGAAGGTTCCGTTGACCTCTATGGTCGGGACTTGCTGGCTCGCATATTGCAACTGCCTGGCCTTCGGCAGGTCCTCCGGATAGAAGGAGCTGTCCCAAGGCTCGAAAGTCCACCCGCCCATGCCGGCGCGGATTTTTCCCCTTCCCGCCATATCTGATAGCTCTCCTCATGCCTGTCTCGGAGCGGCGAAGGTATCATCGGGAGGCCGAGGGCGTCACCCGAAATGCCCTTCCGGGCTCTTTCTCCTGACAGGAGCACGTCCAGTGATCGATGAATCGATTGTGGTGTGACGGCGGCGTGATGTCCTGGTTCAACGTCCACTACAAATGGAGGTGGACGACGGCCAGCTCGATCTCGATCCGGCAATCTAGCGGACGCAATTGCTAGTTTCCTGCTAGGCGCCGCTTGGTCAACCGCTGGCGTCGAAGTGCTCAGGGCACAAATGTCCGGCCTCTATTTCCCATCCGACGAAGGTAGCTGAAACTCGGCAAGAAATGAAACGAACGTCGGGGACGAGGCAATGGCAGGTCGGGTGATGATGTCGATCCGGCGCCGCAAGGCAGGCCCGGAAGCGGTGCGAACGGTAACACCGGTATCGGGGTATAGCTCCAGGGCCATGGCTGGAACGAAGCTCATCCCTATGCCTGCGGACACCATACGCAGCAAAAGGTCGTAGTCGTCGATGGAATGTGTAATGCGGGGAGCGTACCCGGCGAGAGCACAAGCGCGGCTGGTCAAATCATAGCCACCCGGTCCGCGTGAACCACCAATCCAGTCGCGATCGGCCAGTTCTGTCAAATCGACGATCGCTGGCATGGAATGGAGGCTGGCGGGCAACGCGAGCAGCACAGGTTCCTCGCGCAGCTTATGCGAGACGAAGCTCGGGTCGACCGGCCTCGGCACGAGGCTATGTGAGTAGATGATGGCGGCATCGCACCGCCCAATGCGAACAGCGTCGACTGCGTCTTCTGGCTCGAGTTCGTGTACCACCACATGCAAATCGGGGTGACACTTCCGAATCCGAACCAGCGCCGGCAATACGTGTGCTTTTGCGAACGTACCGAAACAACCGATTTTCAATGTTCCGCGTGGCTGCGTCGAGACGCCGCCCATATCAAGTTGGGCCGCCTCGACCGCGTTCAAAATCGTTTCGGCGTGCGCAGCAAGGCGCATGCCAGCAGCCGTGAGTTTGACCCGCCTGCCGGTTGGCTCGATTAGCGCAACGCCCGCTTCGCTCTCGAGCGTGGCAAGTTGCTGCGACACTGCCGAAGGGGTCAGCCGGCTTGCGGCTGCCACAGCAGTCATCGTTCCTCTGTGGGACAGCTCACGCAGGAGCCTGAGGCGGGCGAGATCAAACATTAAGCTCCGCTTATCATAAGCGTCATGACTTTGAAATGGACCTAAACAAATGGGGAAGGTAGATATCCATTTGTAGAACTACGATCGCCAAGCTCACTGCCGGGGTGGGCGAAGCTCCTCAAGGAAATGGCGGGCATGATGGTGAAGACCAATGGGATTGTCGTCCGGGCACCAGCATGAGCCTGGAAACGGGGCGCAAACCACAAACGGACGGCTCTCGCTCCAGCTCGATTGACTAGAAGGACTTCTGATGACGGTCGAACATGACTTCGATTTTCTGCACCGGGACTGGAATGTCCGGCATCGCAAGCTGACAACCAGGCTTGCCGGGGCGAACGACTGGTATGAATTCGACGGCACAAGCTCGACGCGGCCGATTATGGCCGGACACGGTAACATCGAAGACAACTTTATCGACGACCCTAATGGCGCGTACCGGGCAGCGGCCTTGCGCGCGTTCGAGAGTGACACCGGCCTTTGGCGCATATGGTGGCTTGACCTGCGCTCCCCCTCGGAAATTGGCGCTCCGGTAGTGGGCAGATTCGAGGGAGATAGAGGCGAGTTCATCGCCGACGATCGTTGGAACGGGACACCAATAAAGGTGCGTTTCGTATGGCTCAAGAACGCCGGCGCTGGCCCCCTGTGGGAACAGTCGTTCTCGTCAGACGGGGGGAAAACGTGGGAACAGAATTGGTCAATGCAGTTTAGATGACAAGGCATCGAGCCAAGCGACGAGAGCTCGGTTCATTCTTCAATCCGAGGCCTTTCAACCATGACATCTGTCGATGATAAGCGCATCCAAACGTTCTTCGATGCGTATGCTGCGGCATCCTTGGCTGGAGATGCGGAGGCCGTCAGTATCGCGTATTTTTCGACCTATATCGAAGCCGCCCCCTCGACCGTGGAGGTGTTCCACGTTGACGCGGAATACAAGCGGGCACTCAAGACCAAGGCTGAGGCGATGAGCAGGCTGGGGCTGGCTCAGTCGGCGATCAAGGTCATCGGCACGACGCCGCTTGCGCCAAATCACCTTCTGGTGGAAGCGAAATGGCGGCTGCGCTTCGCGCCAGAGGGCAAAAAAGCCGCCGAAGCGACCTTCCGAACTAGCTATGTCGTGCGCCGGGAAGATGACGATCTGAAGATACTCCTGGCACTCTCGCATGAGGATGAGGAGAAGGCTTTGCAAGAGCTCGAGCTGGCCTGATCCGAGTGTGCGGAGAAAAGCAAAAGGGCGAGCCGGCCTAGAGGTGTCCTTCAGTGCCGACTTCCCGCGGCAGCCGTGATGACCTTCTCCATGCCGACGGCGATCGCCTTGACGGCCTGATCGCTCTTTTCTTCGAGGCCGTGACGCTCGGCGATCCAATGCGGATCATTGTAAGAGAGCCACACCTTGCCGTCTTCATCCTCCCAGGCCAGCGCCTTGACCGGCAGGTCGATACCGCAAATCTGCCGGTCCTGCATCAGCGGCGTACCGCCTTTCGGATTGCCGAAGATCAAGAGCTCTGTCGGCCTCAGCACCATGCCGGCATCTCGTGCGCCAGCCTGGTGATCGATGCGGGCGAAGACGAGAAGCCCAGCGCCCTGAACGGCCTTAGCCAATCGATCGATGGTTTCCTTGACGCCGAAACGGCTCTCGACGGTGATTATGCCGGAGGTGGACATCGACGCGCTACCCTTAATTCCTGGCTATGCACGGGAAACGGCCATCAACCTTCCCGCATCGAGGGGGTGAAGGTCACGCCGGCAAGAAGGCCTTCCGAGGACAGGAGTCGACTGACCGTCTGGCCCCACGGTTCCTTCTTGTTCCTGACGAGCATCCGGTAGCCCCGCTCCTCGAGTGCCGCTGTAGCCGTTTCGACGCTGTCCACCTCAAACTCGATCCATGCCTGAGGTGCCGGAATCTCGTCAGGCCAGGAGGTGCTGCCGAAACAGGATCGCGCGGCTTGTGAAAGGGGCCAAAGGGCAAAACTTCTGGCGCCCTGAAGCGCTTCCGTGTGGAGATAGCCGTCGGATTCCTCTCTGAAAGCGATTCCGAGATCTTCGGCATAAAGCTTCCGGCTTGCAGCATCGCGAACGATTGGACCGAATCCGGCGATGAATAGAACCTTCAAGACACCCGTGTCTTGCATGTTCTCCTCCTATCGCTTTGGAGAACGAGAAAGGCCGTCCATCGAATGAAGACAACGGTCCCGTCCTCGGATACCCTCCGGTGATCTCACTCCGCCCGAATTCCGAGCGACCTCATTTAAGAGTCGGTGGTGGCACCGGCGCCGGTTGTTTCGGCTCGTTTATTCCGCCGCTTCTCTCTTCCCTCTCGGCCGGCGCTCCAGCAACTCCCTCAGGAACTGCCCGGTATAGCTCCGGGGCTCGGCCATGATGTCCTCGGGCGGTCCGGCTGCCACCAGCTCGCCGCCGCCGTCGCCGCCTTCGGGGCCGAGGTCGAGGATCCAATCTGCGGTCTTGATGACCTCCAGATTATGCTCGATGACGACCACTGTGTTGCCCTGGTCGACCAGCTCATGCAGCACTTCAAGAAGCTTTGCCACGTCATGGAAATGCAAGCCGGTCGTCGGCTCGTCCAGTATGTAGAGCGTCTTGCCGGTCGCCTTGCGCGACAGCTCCTTGGCAAGCTTGATGCGCTGCGCCTCGCCGCCTGACAGCGTGGTCGCCTGCTGGCCGACATGGATGTAGCCGAGGCCGACCTTGGCGAGCGTCTGCAGCTTGTCGCGCACGGCAGGCACTGCTGCGAAGAACTCGACGCCTTCCTCGACCGTCATCTCCAGGACGTCGGCGATCGACTTGCCCTTGAACAGCACCTCCAGCGTTTCGCGGTTGTAGCGCTTGCCGTGGCAGACGTCGCAGGTGACGTAGACATCCGGAAGGAAGTGCATCTCGATCTTTATGACGCCGTCGCCCTGGCAGGCTTCGCAGCGGCCGCCCTTGACATTGAAGGAGAACCGGCCGGGCTGGTAGCCGCGTGCCTTCGCCTCCGGCAGGCCCGCGAACCAGTCGCGGATCGGCGTGAAGGCGCCGGTGTAGGTCGCGGGGTTGGAGCGCGGCGTGCGGCCGATCGGCGACTGATCGATGTCGATCACCTTGTCGAGGAACTCCAGCCCCTCGATCCGGTCATGATCGGCCGGGTGCTCGCGCGAGCCCATGATGCGGCGCGAGGCCGCCTTGAACAGGGTCTCGATGAGGAAGGTCGACTTGCCGCCGCCGGACACGCCGGTGACGCAAGTAAAGGTGCCGAGCGGAATCTCGGCCGTCACCTTCTTCAGATTGTTGCCGCGCGCGCCGACCACCTTGATGCGGCGGTTCTTCTTCATCTCGCGGCGCCTTGCCGGCATCGGGATCTCGAACTCGCCCGACAGATATTTGCCGGTGATCGAGTTCGGGTTCGCCATGATCTGCCGGGGCGTACCTTCGGCGATGACCTTGCCGCCATGGATGCCGGCCGCTGGGCCGATATCGACGACATAGTCTGCGTGCAGGATAGCGTCCTCGTCATGCTCGACCACGATGACCGTGTTGCCGAGATCGCGCAGGTGCTTCAGCGTATCGAGCAGGCGCTCATTGTCGCGCTGGTGGAGGCCGATCGAAGGCTCATCGAGCACATAGAGCACGCCGGTCAGCCCCGAGCCGATCTGTGAGGCGAGCCGGATACGCTGGCTCTCGCCGCCCGAGAGCGTGCCGGAATTGCGCGACAGGGTCAGGTAGTCGAGGCCGACATCGTTGAGGAAGCGCAGCCGCTCACGGATCTCCTTGAGGATACGGCTGGCGATCTCGTTCTGCTTGGCGTTCAGCGCCTGCGGCAGTTCGGTGAACCACTGGTCGGCTTTGCGGATCGACAACCCCGTCGCCTCGCCGATGTGCTTGCCGGCAATCTTGACCGCGAGCGCTTCCGGCTTCAGGCGGTAGCCGTTGCAAGCCGGGCAGGGGGTCGAGGACATGAAGCGCTCGATCTCCTCGCGCATCCAGGCCGACTCCGTCTCCTTCCAGCGGCGCTCCAGGTTCGGGACCACACCCTCGAAGGTCTTGGTGGTCTTGTAGGAGCGCAGCCCGTCGTCATAGTGGAAGGTGACCTCGCGCTCGCCCGTGCCGCGCAAGATCGCTTGCTGGGCCGCCTCCGACAGGCTGGAGAACTTGTCGCCGAGCTTGAAGCCGTATTCCTTGCCCAGCGCATCGAGCGTCTGGTTGTAATAGGGAGAGGTCGATTTTGCCCAGGGCGCGATGGCGCCGTCGCGCAGCGTGACGTTCTCGTCGGGCACGACGAGGTCCGGGTCGATGGCGCGCTGGCTGCCGAGCCCGTCGCAGGTCGGGCAGGCGCCGAACGGATTGTTGAAGGAGAAGAGCCGTGGCTCGATCTCCGGAATGGTGAAGCCGGAGACCGGGCAGGCGAATTTTTCGGAGAAGACGATACGCTCGTGCGTGTCGTTCTTCGACTTATAGGCGGATTCCTCCGCCGTAGCTTCCGGTGGCAGCGGGCGGTCGGCGAATTCGGCCACGGCAAGCCCGTCGGCGAGCTTAAGCGAGGTTTCCAGGGAGTCGGCGAGGCGGGCAGCAAGATCCGGCCGCACCACAATGCGGTCCACGACGACGTCGATGTCGTGCTTGTACTTCTTGTCCAGCGCCGGCACGTCGGCGATTTCGTGGAAGACGCCGTCGATCTTGACGCGTTGGAAGCCCTTCTTCTGCAGCTCGGCAAGCTCCTTGCGGTATTCGCCTTTCCGGCCGCGCACGATGGGCGCCATGATATAGAGTCGAGTGCCCTCTTCCAGCGCCAGCACGCGGTCGACCATCTGGGACACCGTCTGGCTCTCGATCGGCAGGCCGGTCGCAGGCGAATAGGGAATGCCGACTCGCGCCCAGAGCAGGCGCATATAATCGTATATCTCGGTGACCGTGCCTACCGTCGAGCGCGGGTTGCGCGAAGTCGTCTTCTGCTCAATAGAGATCGCAGGCGAGAGGCCGTCGATCTGGTCGACATCCGGCTTCTGCATCATTTCGAGGAACTGCCGCGCATAAGCCGACAGGCTCTCGACATAGCGCCGCTGGCCCTCCGCATAGATGGTGTCGAAAGCGAGCGACGACTTGCCGGACCCCGACAGGCCCGTCATGACGATCAGCGAGTCACGCGGCAGGTCGAGATCGACATTCTTCAGATTGTGTTCGCGGGCGCCGCGAATGGAGATGAACTTGTGGTCGGCCATGACCATCCATAATGCGAAAATAGGAGCTAAGCGAATCGGCGCGTGGCGGGGCCAGGGCCTGTCGGTCGCCCAAATGTAGTGGGTCGCCGCAATATGTCGAGAGAAGAACGCAACGGAAACACTCTCCCCTGACAACGTCGTGTCAGCAGGAGCGTCAGGCGGAGAACGCGTCGACACAGAGCTCCAGCTGATCCTCAGCGGGCGCGAAGCTTCGCCTGCTGCAGGTAAATCGCCTGCGGCGATCACATTTCACATTCGTGAACCGGTTATGGGTTGACGGCTATTGCCAGAGTGCCAAAATTATAACTGTCTTTTCGATCGCCCGCGAGGCGTAATGCCGCTCACGAGATGTCGTGGGCATCGCGGTGGTCGAAACAGGCATTGGAGCAACCAGACAAGGAGTGGAGCATGAATCCACCGGACCAGTCTGCATCGGCTCTGCATAAAGGCGGGGCCGCGGCCGGTTTTAGTGCCTGAGCGCTCGGCAGACTAGCCAGTCGTTATCATCCACATCGAAGAGACTAAGAGTCGGATCGCGGCGTAAGCCGGTAGGTATCCGAAGAAAACCGGTCGGATACGACCGGAACATTAAGGATCAAAATCCCGAAAGGCCCTGCGCGCTAGACAAAGCGGCAGGGCCATTCTTTTGCCAGACATTCTTTTGCCTACAGCGGAAGCGACTTGGATCAATGCCGCGGGACGGGCAGGCCGCCGGTAGTAATGTCTGTCGTGACGGTCCCGGACACTGTGACGTCCCATTGGCCGGGGGCTGACGGCGGGCGTGACTGGACCGTCTCCGGCTCCGGCTCGGCTAGGGGTTGCGCGGAGCGGACGATACGGGATTTGGCGTCGACGCCCGGCAGCTTTGAGGATGCAGCTGGCTTCTGATCGGCAGATGCTGTTCCACTCGCCACTCCGACGAGGCAGGCCAGCAGTACGGATCGGGGTAGCGTCGGCCAGCTGCGTTTCATCACTGCAGCATAGCCGGAAATGACCCCGTAGCCATGCGCGAAGTTCGATGTCGTCCGGCATCTTCATTGCGTTGAGAGCGCGGGAGCGAGGCCGCCCACCAACATGAGCCATCGAGCGAGCGCGGCGTCATGCACTGCCTGCGGCGAGCGTAGATGAGCAGAAGGCGTGAAATTCAGCCGCAAATGCCTAAATGACGCTTGCATGTCACCAAGCGATGGCTTAGAACAAAATAAGAACAAACTAACTGTGGACAGGGCAGAGAAAATCCACGAGGGCGCGGCAAGGAGTGTGCCGATCGGCTACAGTTCGCCCTTCGACTTGACGACGGTTTCGGACGAGCGCGGAGAAGTATCATGGCGGGTAGCGTGAACAAGGTCATTCTGATCGGTAATCTCGGGGCGGATCCCGAGATCAGGCGGCTGAACTCGGGCGATCCGGTCGTCAATCTCAGGGTCGCCACCACGGAGACCTGGCGCGACAAGAACTCCGGCGAGCGCAAGGACAGGACCGAGTGGCACAGTGTCGTGATCTTCAACGACAATCTCGCCAAGGTTGCCGAGCAGTACCTGAAGAAGGGCGCGAAGGTTTATATCGAAGGCCAGCTGCAGACCCGCAAATGGCAGGACCAGAACGGCCAGGATCGCTACACGACGGAAGTCGTGCTGCAGAAGTTCCGCGGCGAGCTGCAGATGCTCGACACCCGCGGTCAGGGCGGCGACGCGCAGGTCGGCTATTCCGGTGGCGGACGCTCCTCAGATTTCGGCCAGTCGGGACCGAATGATCGCGGCGGCAACAACAACCGCAACGGCGGAGGCGGTGGCTTCTCGCGCGAGCTGGACGACGAGATCCCGTTCTGATCGGCTTTGGCGCGAGATAGAGGTCGCTGGAAGAAGCTTTCTAATCAGAAACGTGGGACGATGTTGGCACCCGGTGACATCCTCTCGAAGCCAGAGCGTTCTGCAATCGCCAGGCGCCGGCGCTGCCCCTCACCCTTACCCTTACCCTCTTCCCGTGAACAACGGGGAGAGGGGATTCTGAGACGTTGCCACCCCCTCTCTCCGTTCTTACGGGGAGAGGGTAAGGGTGAGGGGCAGCGCCAGCCTAAAAACAGCAGGCGCTAGCCGCCATTCCCTGCGAAGAGGATCAGGTTACCATCGAGGTCGCGCACGACGAATGTGCGGGCGCCCCATGGCTCGGTTCTGAGCGCCTGATGGAATTCGGCGCCGCTTCTTTGGTATTCAAGAAACAGCGGCTTGGCGTCGTCGAGTGTAATAACAGCAGATAATAGGTCCTCGGTGTCGCGCAGTTGCGGTTCGATAACTGGTGCCTTGACTCGCCGGAGGTTGAGCTTCGCGCCGTCTCGTTGGACCTGCCCGAAGAATGGCGGATTGCCGTAGGTGAAGGCGATGGAGAAGCCGAGCTTCGCAGCGTAGAAGTCGCAGGATGCTTCTATGTCGGTAACAAAGATCACGGGTTCGGCGCTGAGGGTGAGCGGGCCTGCGCCGGGCCGCGGAGCTTGATCGTTCATGGCGTCAACGCCGCCGGCACGGCAGCGCCCGCCATGACCAGCGCGTGAATTCCATCGGCGACGAACTGTACCGCGAGCGCTGCGAGCAGCACGCCGAGCAGGCGGGTGAGGATCGAGCGGCCTGTGTGGCCGAGGAAGCGGTCGATGCGCTCGGAGAGCACGAAAACCAGATAGGTCAGGATGAGGCAGACCAGGATGATGCCGACCAATGCGCTCTTGGCGGCGAGGCCCTGGAAGGAGCCTGACAAAAGCACGGTCGCCGAGATCGCGCCAGGGCCCGCAATCAGCGGAATGGCGAGCGGGAAGGCGGCGATGTCGTGGATGAAGTCCTTGGTTATCGCTACGCCCGCGCTCTTCTCTTTCCTGTCCTGGCGGCGCTCGAACACCATCTCGAAGGCGATAAAGAAGAGCAGCAGGCCGCCGGCCACGCGAAACGCCGGCAGCGTTATGCCGAGCACGGTGAGGATCGCCGCGCCTGCCACCGCAAAAAGCGCCAGCACGCCGAAACCGATGGTGCTTGCCCGGACCGAGACTTGTGTCCGCTCCTCGCGGTTCATGCCGCGGGTCAACGCGAGGAAGAGCGGCGCCAGGCCGGGCGGATCTATGGTGACCAGGATTGTCAGAAAGGCGTTGAGCAGGCTCTCGTGACTCGGCATCGGATCCCCTCCGGTGTCGGTACGGTATGGGTTTTCCTGCCGCGGCGGAAGATCATGCGTCAGGCTTTGTTGAAGTCCCGATGCCGGGGCAGGAGCTGACAGGCTTTACTCGCTCGCCGTAGCGGGCGCGGTGTAGCGGCGGCGCACGGCGTCCGACAGCAGCTTGCGGCTCTCCTGTGCGGATAGCGATTTGTTTTCTTCGATGGATGCGGCCTCCTTGGCCAGCTTCTTGTCCTTGAGCTGCTTGCGGAACCAGCGCGAATAGTCTCCGGATTCGAGGTGGTGCAGCCAGGTGCGGTCGTCGACGCCTTCGGCGATCTGAAGGAAGATCATGAGGTTCTGCGCCCTGAGCTTCAGTTTGTTTTCGGGGCCGCGGAAATAGAAGCTCGCCTCTTCGGGAAGCTCGCCCTCGGCATATTTGCGCGAGTGCCGCTTGTGCGACTGGCGCCGCTTCTCGGCTGCGATTGGCTGCGGCGGCTTGTCCGACTGCGGCCGCCAGAAAAGGACGTCCTTCTCGGTCAGCTTCTGCACCTTGTCCGGCCGTTTGATACCAGCCTGTTTGCAGAAGACCTTGATGATGCCGTTGCCCTCCTCTCCGAAAGCCAGCACCGTTGTGACGGATGCAAGCGCATCCTTGGCGATGGCATCCGGATGAACGGTCACCATTATCGTGCCCTGCAAATCCTTTGCGAGCGCCAGCGATTGGCTGTCGCGCGACGTGGGGAGCAGGTGGTGCGCCTCGTCGATGATCAGCCAATGCGGCCGCGCTGTCCTCGCGCGCAGACGGGTCAGCGCAGTTATGATCTTGGCGAAGAAGTCTGGCCGTTCCTCGAGCTTCAAGGCGAGAGCACTGACGACGACGTTGTTCTCCGGCTTGTCGAGCAGGTCCACCACCTGCGCTTCCTGCGGCGGCGTGTCGGCATTGCCGAGCGTGACTGCGCCCTCCAGTCCCTCGAAATCGCCCTCGGGATCTAGCACGCAGAACTGGAATTTGTTCTCGACGAAGCGTTCGGTGAGCGCAATCGCAAGCGATGATTTGCCGAGGCCGGATTTGCCTGCAATCAGCACGATGTCTTGTGGCCTCAGCTCGACCGGGCGATCGTTCTTTTTGTACCCGATGACAATGCCGCCATGGTCGCTCGCGAGTTCCTGGTCGCGTTCGGTCAGGTTGGTGACCAGTTCCTCGACGCCTGCTCCACGAGCACTCTTTGTGACAAGGTCCGCCGTCTCTTTCACGGCTGGAATGGCATTGTCGACCGCCACGCTCAATCCGCAGGCTTTGAGGAATGCGTGGTCGTTCTCGGCGTCGCCGACGCCGACCACGTTGTAGGGAGAAAGCTTGAGATCTGCGAGCGCTGCGGCCAGTCCGCTCGCCTTGTTGACGCCGGTCGGCAGCACCATCACCGCGCCCTTGTTGAAAATAATCTCCAGCTCCAGGCCGAGCTTCTGGATGATCTCGAGGACGGTCGACTGGTGCGGCTCCCAGGTCCCGACGATCGAACGGCCTGCGGAGATCGGCTCGACGCCGCGCGCCTTCAGGCGACGGATGAATTCGAGTGACGGCGGCGGCGCGAGCGTACGCTCTTCCTCACTGGATGGCGTATAGAGAAGCGCTCCGTTCTCAGCTACGATCTTGTCGAAGAGCTCCGTGGCCGGAAAAGCTCGCTTGAGGTCGGCGAGCTCGCGCCCCGTGACAAGGATGAGCTTGCGCCCGGTGTCCTTGAGGCTCTGCAGGGCGGCGACCGTCTCCTCGCGGACGACGCCGTCATGGGCGATGGTTCCATCATAGTCAGTTGCGAGCGCCATAAAGTACATGCTGCGTCAACGCTCATCGCCGGACAGGCGTTCCTCGTTGGTGGCTGGCATGAAGGCGGTTCGTGATCTTCGAGATGGGCAGCCGGTTCAGTCGCTGTCGTTTGCGAGATCGGCCATGGCGGCCGTCCGGTTCGCAGTAGCGACGGGGTCTGAAGTCAGCACAGCCAGTGAAAAGGACAGTGCTATGGCGGCGATTGCGGCAACGAAGATCGACCGGCGTGAGACCGGTTCATATGGAACGAGCTCCTTGCGCCGAGGCGTTGGTTCCCTTTGTGTCTTGGACGCCAGATTGGCGATGAGTGCGACCTCTAGCGCGTGCATGGCTTTTCTCCGGGGCAGGGCGCTCCGCCCGGCGGGCGCCTGGTTGAGGAAGCTGCCGTCACGGACGACCACTTCCTTGCCAAACAGTCGCGAGGAGGAACCGTATTTCGACAACCGATCGAGATTTTTTCGGCCTGCACAGGATTTTTCTCTGGCAGTGTCGAATTATCCTTCCTGCAAGCGACTATTCGGCGATGAACCAATTTGGAGGAGAGCGTGATGCAGTATATTTGCCTGGTCTATTGCGAGCCGGCGGCCTTCGACCGGATGTCCGAGGAGGAGCAGCGGACGCTCAACCGTGACTCGCTCGCCTATGACAGGGAACTTCAGCGCAGCGGCCACTTCATCCACGCCAACGCTCTGCAATCGACGGAGACCGCGATCACGCTCAGGGTACGCGACAACAGGATGTCGAGCAGCGACGGGCCTTTTGCAGAGACCAAGGAGCATCTCTGCGGATTCATCCTGGTCGAGGCGGCCGGCCGTGACGAGGCGATGCGCATTGCATCGGCTATCCCCATGGCGAAATATGGCAGCATCGAACTACGCCCGGTCTACGAAATCCCGAAGGATTGATCGCCATGAAATATGTCTGCCTGGTCTATCTCGATGAATCGATTTTCGCGCCAATGTCCGACTATGAACGCGGCCTGTTCGTCAATGAAGCGCTCGACAGCGACGAAGCGCTGCGCCGAGGCGGCAACTTCGTATACGCGAATGCGCTGCAACTGCCTGAGGCGGCGGTATCGGTCAGGGTTCGGGACAACAAGCTTTCGGCGACCGACGGACCCTTCGCCGAGACGAAGGAGCATCTTTCCGGCTTGATCGTCATCGAGGCGCGCGACCTCAATGAGGCGATCCGGCTCGCCGGCAACATCCCCATGGCCCGCCTCGGCACGATTGAAGTTCGCCCGGTAAGGGAGCTTGAGCGCATGGAGATCGGAGACAAGCAAGTTTGAACGAGACGGGTGCCGTCACCAGCGGCAAGCTGGAAGCGATCTATCGGAGTGACGCGCGTCGCGTGCTGGCCACGCTGATCCGCCTGCTTGGCGATTTCGATCGCGCCGAGGAGGCGCTTGCCGACGCATTTGCTGCCGCTGCCGCGCAATGGCCGCGTGACGGCATTCCGAAGAAGCCCTTTGCCTGGCTGGTCTCGGCTGGTCGTTTCCGCGCCATCGACCGGCTGCGCCGCAAGGCGCGCCACGACGCCTCCTTGAAGGATCTGGCAATGCAATTCGAATCCGAAGCGGCCGAGCCGCCGGAATGGGATGACAAGCTGATAGAGGACGACCAGCTCCGGCTGATCTTCACGTGCTGCCATCCCGCCCTGTCGCCGGACGCGCAGGTCGCCATGACGCTGCGCGAGGTATGCGGGCTGAGGACCGAGGAGATCGCCGCTGCCTTTCTGGTCTCCGCGCCGACTGTTGCCCAACGCATCGTCAGGGCCAAGGCCAGGATCCGCGACGAGAACATACCGTACGAGACGCCGGCCAGCGACGAACTCTCCGGGCGGCTCGAATATGTCCTGCGCGCGGTCTATCTCGTTTTCAACGAGGGCTATCTCGCTTCGTCGGGCGCATCCGTCACCCGTGCCGATCTTTCGGCCGAGGCCATCCGGCTTGGCCGGCTGTTGGTCCAGTTGCTGCCCGATCCTGAAGCGCTCGGGTTGCTTGCGCTGATGCTCCTGCAGGAATCGCGTCACGCGGCGCGCGCCACGGCTTCGGGCGCCATCGTTCTTCTCCAGGACCAGGACCGCTCGCATTGGGACCGCGGCCTCATCGAAGAGGGACTGGCGCTGGTGAGGCGGGCATTCGCGGGCGGCGAGGTCGGCTCCTATGCCATCCAGGCCGCAATCGCCGCCGAACATGCGCATGCAGACAGCATCGACCGGACCGACTGGCGCAAGATCGTCTCGCTCTACAACCTCCTGCTGCGTGCCGATCCCTCGCCGGTCGCCGAGCTGAACCGTGCGGCGGCGATGGCCGAGTGCGACGGGGCCGAGGCAGGACTCGCGCTGATCGATGCGATCCTGGCACGCGGCGATCTTGCCGACTACCATCCCGCCTATGCCGCGCGCGCCGAGCTTTGCCGGCGGCTGAGCCGCCTCGACGAAGCGCGGGCTTCCTACGCCAAGGCGCTGTCCCTCGCGCAGCAGGGACCCGTGCGGGAATTGCTGATGCGGCAGGCCTTGGGACTCGGCGCTGGGCCGGAAAGTTAGGCAACCGCGCATTTCCAGCTTTCCTTGCGTCGGGCGATTTGCCATTCAAAATGGCTTGCTCCTGCACCATGTTTGCCGACAATGTCTTGTTTGGGGGCAGGGCGCGCCACTGTGATCCGCCGCGCGAAGGAGGCCGAGTAGTTGAGAGAGCCAGAAGCCGGGAAACCCGTGCGCGAGCGGCGCCTGTTCGGAACGTCCGCGCCCGTGCGTTCGGCCGTTGTCCAGCCCCTCTCGGCGGCGCGATGGCTGCTGATCCTGATCCTCGCCGCCGGCGTCTATTTCTTCCACGGTTTCGTGTTCCCGGTGCTGGCGGCGCTTGTCATCGCCTTCGCGACCTGGCCGCTCTACAGGAGGCTGCTTGATGGTGTCGGCGGCAACCGGACAGTCGCGGCGGCGTTGGCGATCATCTTCATCATCGCCTTCCTGGTGGTGCCGATCACACTCGCGGGCAGCTACGCAACCGGCGAGGTCCGTGATTGGGTGAGTTGGGCCTTCAGGGCCAACCGCGACGGCGCGCCCACACCGCAATGGATCGCCACCATGCCCGTTATCGGCACGTGGCTCAACGAACTATGGACGAAGAACATCAACCATCCCGGCGGCTTGGGCGAGCTGATCCAGGTGGTCAGCGGCGCCAACATAGGCAACATCTATCGCGGGGTGCTGGTGGCCGGCGGCAGCATCTTCAATCTGCTGCTCACGCTGCTGTTCATGCTGATCGCGCTGTTCTTCGCGTATCGCGACGGCGAGTCCTTCGCAGCCCAGGTCGATCGGCTTGGCGAGCGCATCCTGCCGGCCCGCTGGGAGCGGATCTCGCGCGTGGTACCAGCGACGATCAGCTCGACTGTGACTGGCATGACGGCGATCGCGATCGGCGAGGGTGTCGTGCTAGGCATCGCATACTGGATCGCCGGCGTGCCTTCGCCCGTGACGCTCGGCGCGATCACCGGCATCATGGCGCTGGTCCCCGGTGGAGCGCCCTTGGCCTTCACGTTGGTTTCGATCTACCTGGTCGCCAGCGGCTCGTGGATCGCAGGCGTGGGCCTGTTCGCATGGGGCTCGATCGAATTGTTCATCGTCGACAAGACGCTGAGACCCAAGCTTGTCGGCGGGCCGATCAAGCTGCCCTTCCTGCCGACTTTTTTCGGCCTCATCGGCGGCGTGAAGACCATGGGCTTCCTCGGGCTTTTCATCGGCCCTGTGCTGATGGCTCTCCTGGTGGCGATCTGGCGGGAGTGGCTGCGCGAGGTTGAGCTGGCCGACGAACGCGCCCCGGCAGAAATATCAGGACGCGAACCCGCCCGGATCGAAGTGCTCGGCAGCGAAGGGCCGAGGAAATCCCAAACCGGGTGAGATCTGTAAGATCAAGGCTGCGATTACGCGGCCTGGGCAACCGGCGAGCCTTGTCGCCGCCGGGTCGAAAAGAGCTGCCAGAGCGAATGCGCGACAAGCGCGGTGATCAGGATCAGACCGCCGATCAGGCTGTTGCGGGAGGGCACTTCCAAGAAGATCGCCCAGACCCACACCGGCGCGAGTACTGTTTCGAGAAGATAGAACATCGCCACCTCGCCGCCGGAGATGTAGCGCGGCCCTGAGGCGAGGCAGAAGAAGGAGAGGGGCATGACCACCGCGCCGTTGAAGATGATCCACCACGGTGCATCGATCCGGTACCCGGTCTGGCCGACCAGGAAGGCGGCGACGATGAAGGGCAAGACGACGCCGATCAGAGACGTGAAGCCCATATCCTCCTTGCTCGACCGCGAAATGGTAATCGCTGCTGCGATCGCGAAGGCGGAAGCGAGCGCCATCAGGTCGCCAAACACAGTGCCGTTGCCGATGGAATCGCCCACGATGATCAAGATGCCGAGGATCATGACGGCCATGGCGAGAAGCGTTGCAGGGCGCGGTCGCTCCTTCAGGAAAATCCAGGAAAGCAGCGCCGAGAACATTGTGTTGAAGGCGAGGATAAAGACCAGATTGGCGGTCGAAGTGTTGTAGACGGCGGTGATGAAGGCGATCGAGCCGAGGCCGTAAAGCGCCGACACGACAAGCCCTTTGCGGCCGGGAATGAGCTTCGGCGCGTTGCGGCTGATCAGCCGCCAGACAGCCCAGATCACGATAGCTGCGAGGAAGGTCGTGCCGGTCCTCACCATGAGGATCGACCACGGCTCACCCTTGGCGAGCCGGATCAACGGGATATCGACGCTGAGCACCAGACCGCCGATCGCCGTTAGGATCAAGCCCTTTCGATAGTTGTGGTCGGTGGAATGCAACGCTTCGCCCCCGTCAGGAAATCAACGGCAGCGTGTGGAACGGGCCGGATTTGTCTTACTTCTTTGGCTCTTCGAAGCGTTCCCAGCCCTTTGGGCCGAGATGCTCCTGCGGCTGGAAGCGAATTTTATAGTTCATCTTGCGCGAGCCGTTGACCCAGTAGCCTAGATAGACATGGGGCAGCCCCATGGCTTTGGCCCGTGCGATGTGGTCGAGGATCATGTAGGTGCCGAGCGATCGTTCGGCATGATCCGGGCTGAAATAGGAATAGACCATGGAGAGGCCGTCAGCCATCTTGTCGGTCAGCGCGACGGCGAGCAACTCGCCATGGCCCTTGCCGGTGATGAAGGAGTCCGGTCCACGCCGGCGATATTCGATGACCCTGGTATCGACATGCGTGTCCTCGACCATCATGGCATAGTCGAGCACCGTCATGTCCGACATGCCGCCCCGACGGTGGCGGGAATCGAGATAGGAGCGGAAGAGCGAATACTGCTCGGTCGAAGGCTCGGCTTCGTGCATGGTCCCGATCAGGTCGGAATTGTGCTCGATGACGCGCCGCATGTTGCGCGACGGCTTGAACTCGTCGGTGATGATGCGGACCGAGATGCAGGCCCGGCAGGTCTCGCAGGCCGGACGGTAGGCGATGTTCTGCGAACGCCGGAACCCGCCCTGGGTCAGGAGGTCATTGAGCTCGGGAGCCTTGTCGCCGACCAGATGGGTGAAGACCTTGCGTTCGAACTGCCCTTCTATGTAGGGGCATGGTGACGGCGCCGTGAGGAAGAACTGCGGCGACTGTGTCGGGTGCTGCGTCATAGATGCCTGAAGGAAGGTTCCATGATCGCAATACCTTGGACGTGGCGGACAAAACGTCAACAGGGAATGCGGTCAGGCTCCTGTGGCCCGGGCCAATTTTTTTTGATCCTGGGATAAGCCTAACGGCGGTGGCGCTAAGCCTAACGGTCGCTGCGCACAACAACCGTGCCCAGCAGGAGGTCATGCACAGTGCGCTTGCGGTCGAGGATCAGGCTTGCAAGCAGGATCAGCGGCGTGAGGATCACGTTGCCGGCCCAGAACAGCACCGTGTGCACGACCGCAAAAAGCCCGTCTATGCGACCGCCCTCGAACCGCTCCAGCCGGATGGACATGGCCTGCATGCCGGTCGTGGCCTGCTTCGGCCCACCAAGCGTGTTCCACACATAGGTGAGCGCCACCGCAGGGAAGAGCACCGAGAACAGCATCCAGCCCAAGCCGAGCGTCAGCAATCCGAGGAAGAAGACCAGGATGCCGAACGGGATCAGAAGCAGCAGCACGATCAGATAGTCGATCAGGAACGCGAAGACGCGCCGCGTGCGCACGCCCTCGTAGAGCCTGTAGTCGTCGAGACGGCTGTTGATGATCTCGCCGTCGAGCACCCGCGATTCCATCGTCGTTCCTTCACATGCCGCAGCTAACCTCCGGCGGCTCCATGCAAATGGTGATCGGCGCCGGGAATTCAAGAACATCACGCTGGCGCCCAAACCTGAAATGCGAGCGCTCAGTTGAGTTTCGATCGGGGAACGCGCTACTTGCAGGATTGCGGCAGGCGGGACGAGGGGAATCATGGATCACTACGACATGCTGGTAATCGGCAGCGGGCCTTCCGGTCGGCGTGCCGCAATCCAGGCCGCGAAGCTAGGCAAGTCCGTGCTTGTCATCGACAAGGGCCGGAGACTTGGCGGTGTCTCCGTGCACACCGGCACTATCCCGTCGAAGACGCTGCGTGAGACCGTGCTCAATCTCTCCGGCTGGCGTGAACGCGGCTTCTATGGCCGCGGCTACCGCGTCAAGCAGGACATCTCGATCGAGGACCTGATCCAGCGCTTGAGGAAGACGCTCGACCATGAAGTCGAGGTGCTGCAGCACCAATTCATGCGCAATGGCGTTCGATCGATGCGCGGACTGGCCGCCTTCAAGGACGCCAATATCGTAACGGTAACCGCGGAAACCGGCGCCGTCAGCGAAGTGGGCTTCGACCATGCGCTGATCTCGGTTGGAACCCGCCCGCATCGGCCGACCAGCGTGCCCTTCGACGACAAGAGGATCTTCGACAGCGACGAGATGCTGGAACTCGACCACCTGCCGCGCACGCTGACCGTGATCGGCGGCGGTGTCATCGGCGTGGAATATGCGACGATCTTCTCCGCGCTCGACGTTCCGGTGACGCTCATCGAGCAGCGCGACACGATCCTCGATTTCGTCGACCGGGAGATCGTCGATGACTTCATCCACCAGATGCGCGATCGCGGCATGACGATCAGGCTGGGCGTGAGTGTCAAGGAAGTCGCGGCGCATGAAGACTACGCGCAGATCACGCTCGCCGACGGCCGTGTGATCCGCACCGAAATTGTGCTCTACGCCGCCGGCCGCACCGGCAACGTCGGCAGCCTCGGTCTCGAGACTGTTGGCATCGAAGCCGACGCACGAGGCCGCATCAAGGTCGATCCCGAAACCTTCCAGACCAGCGTGCCGAACATTTACGCGACCGGCGACGTGATCGGCTTTCCGAGCCTTGCCTCGACATCGATGGAGCAGGGCCGTGTTGCAGCCTGCCACGCGTTCGGCGTGAAGCTGCCGCCGCCCCCCGAGACATTTCCCTATGGCATTTATGCAGTGCCGGAGATCTCGACCGTTGGCCAGTCGGAGGAGGAGGTGCGCGAGAGCGGCGTGCCCTACGAGATCGGCGTGGCGCGCTTCCGAGAAACCTCACGCGGTCATATCATGGGTGTCGACTCCGGTTTTCTGAAGCTGATCTTCGCGCTGGAAAACCGCCGCCTGCTCGGCGCTCATATCGCCGGGGAGGGCGCAACCGAGCTGATCCATATCGGCCAGGCGGTGATCAACCTCGGCGGTACCGTGGATTTCTTCGTCAACAACACCTTCAACTATCCGACGCTGGCGGAGGCCTACAAGATTGCCGGGCTCGATGCCTGGAACCGGATGGGGCAGGCGCAGGCGGAGGCCTGAGCACCTCCTGCGATCGGCGATTGCGGATGCCCCACGGCTCCCGTAAGCGGGTGAGGACTATCGGCGCTGCTGGGCGCGACCTCGGATCCTCCCCTGCGAAGCGGGCAGAGGGACCGCCGAAGGTGGTGAAGGGGGCGCTCGCCATTTGATATTCAAGATTTTCTCCCCGACAGCGCCGAAGCAGCAATAAGCAGCCAGCCGGCGATCAGCAGAGTGCCGCCCACCGGTGCCGCAAGCGGAAAGAGCCGCGTGCCGAGGAAATCCAGGGCGATGAGGTCGCCCGAGAAGAGCACGACGCCGATCAGAAGAATGAAACCGGCGATGCGCAGCATGCGGCTGCCGCTGACCAATCCGATTCCAAGAAAAGCAGGCGCGTGCGCGAGCAGGAACGAGGCTGCGGTGCCGGTGAAAGCGCCGCCTCCATGGGCCGCGGCGGCTGAAAGCCCGACGCCGGCCGCGCCGCAGAGCCCGGCGGCGAGAACGAAGAGGTGGTCAGAGTTCATGAACATTTCGCTGCTGCCTTGCGCCGGAATAGGTTCTGACCTCCGATATCGCTTGCACATCATGGGCGCGCTGCGTCACGGCGTATCAGCCGATCTGATGATGGGCCCCTTTCGGTCGATGCTATAGCTTGCCGCATAGGGTGGAAGTCCGCTAGCACTAGCGGTCGCGAACAATTCCGGAGGAAAAGCCATGGCAAAACGCATTGTCTTCACCGGCGGCTCCGGCAAGGCCGGCCGGCATGTCGTGCCATGGCTGAAGGGCAAGGGCCATGAGATCCTCAACCTCGATTTGAAACCGCTCGACTGCCCAGGCGTCAACACCCTGATCACCGACGTGACCGACAGCGGACAGGTTTTCAACGCGCTGTCGATGCATTTCGGGTTCGAGGGCTACGACACCGGGCAGGGACCCGCCAAGGTCGACGCCGTCGTTCATTTTGCCGCAATACCGCGCGTGCTGATCGCCCCTGACAACACGACCTACAGCGTCAACGTGGTCAGTACCTACAACGTCATCGAAGCGGCGATGAAGCTCGGAATCCGCAAAGTTGTGATCGCCTCGAGCGAGACGACCTATGGTGTCTGCTTTGCCGAAGGCGACAAGGATTTTCATCAATTCCCCCTCGAGGAGGACTATGACGTCGACCCGATGGATAGCTACGGGCTCTCCAAGGTCGTCAATGAAAAGACTGCCCGCGCATTTGCAATGCGCTACGGCGCCGACATCTACGCGCTGCGCATCGGCAACGTGATCGAGCCGCACGAATACGATCTGTTCCCCGGCTTCCTGGCCAATCCGCCGTCGCGCAAGCGCAACGCGTGGAGCTATATCGATGCGCGCGACCTCGGGCAGATCGTTCATCTGTGCCTGGAGAAGGACGGGCTGGGCTACCAGGTATTCAATGCCGTCAACGATACGATCACCGCGAATGAGCCGACCGAGCAATTCCTGAAGCGCTGGGCGCCCGGCACCCCGATCCAGCGCCCCATGGGCGAGCGCGAGGCGCCGCTCTCCAACCGCAAGGCCCGCGAGGTGCTCGGTTTCAAGGAGGAGCACGACTGGCGGAAATATGTCTGAGGCCGGCGAATGAAGCGCCGGGGACAGTTTCGCGGCGCCGGCTTATCGGTCGATCTCTCCGAAAACGATGTCGAGCGAACCTATGATTGCCGAAATGTCGGCGAGCATGTGACCCCTGGACATGTGATCCATCGCCTGCAGGTGGGCGAAGGAGGGTGCTCGGATCTTGCAGCGGTAGGGCGTGTTGCTCCCATTTGAGACGAGATAGACGCCGAATTCGCCCTTCGGCGCCTCGACTGCGGCATAGACCTCGCCGGCCGGCACGTGGTGTCCCTCCGTATAGAGCTTGAAGTGCTGGATGGTCGCCTCCATTGACCGTTTCATGACCGGGCGCCGCGGCGGCGTGATTTTGTAGTTCTGGATGGCATACGGCCCTTGGCCGTCCGGCGAGCGCAGTTTCTCGAGGCATTGTTTCATGATGCGTACCGACTGTCGCATCTCCTCCATGCGTATGAGATAGCGGTCATAGCAGTCGCCGTGCTTGCCCACGGGTATGTCGAAATCCATTTCGGCATAGCACTCGTAGGGTTGCGCCTTGCGCAGATCCCAGGCCGCGCCCGAACCCCGAACCATGACGCCTGACAAGCCCCAGGCCCAGGCGTCGTCAAGGGAGATCACGCCGATATCGGCATTTCGCAATTTGAAGATGCGGTTGTCGGTGAGCAGGCCTTCGATGTCGTCGCAAGTCTTCAGGAAGGGATCGCAGAAATCCCAGATGTCGTCGAGAAGGTCGTCTGGGAGGTCTTGGTGCACGCCTCCGACCCGGAAATAGTTGGCGTGCAGGCGGGCGCCAGACGCACGCTCGTAAAAAACCATCAGCTTCTCGCGTTCCTCGAAGCCCCAGAGCGGTGGAGTGAGAGCGCCGACATCCATCGCCTGAGTGGTGACATTGAGGAGATGCGAGAGCAGCCGGCCGATCTCGCAGTATAGAACGCGAATGAGTTGACCGCGCTTCGGCACCGAAATCTGAAGCAGCTTTTCCGCCGCAAGACAGAACGCATGCTCCTGATTCATCGGCGCGACGTAGTCGAGCCGGTCGAAATAGGGCAGCGCCTGCATATAATTCTTGAATTCGATGAGTTTCTCGGTGCCGCGGTGCAACAGCCCGATATGCGGGTCGACGCGTTCGACCACCTCGCCGTCAAGCTCGAGCACCAGACGTAAGACGCCATGCGCGGCGGGATGCTGTGGCCCGAAGTTGATCATGAAGCTGCGAAGTGCTGCCTCGGCCATGGTGAACCTCGCGCGGGCCGATGCCAAGGTCGGGCCGGTGCAAAGCTCAGCTTGAATCGACTCGCCTGACCGGCGGCGAGGCCATCTCGGTGGAGTCTTGCCGCCACCGAAGCTAGAACCATTCTGCTGATTTGTTGTTCCGATCGAAAACGGAGCGAACTTCGAAATCAGGACACCAAAATGCAGCTGCTGAATGGAATTGGGATCAACCGGATAGGACGATGACTTCACAAGGAAAGCCGGAAATCGATGGGCTGCACCACGGTCTGCCTTTTCTCTACCGACTGCACCGCCCCGAGCATCAGAGTGGCGAGGTCCTGGTTCTCCTGCACGGCTCGGGCCCGGACGAGACGAGCATGATTCCACTTGGAAGGGAAATCATGCCTCGCGCGACGCTGCTCGGCGTTCGAGGCCGCATCATCCAGGACGGCAACATACGCTGGTTCACGCGGATCACGCCGACCCGCTTCGAGCAGGAGAGCATCAGGACCGAGGCGGATGCCTTCGCCGACTTCGTCGTCAGAGCGGCGGAAATACATGACCTCGATCTCAAGCGGGCCGTGTTCCTCGGCTATTCGAACGGCGCCAATCTCGTTTCGAGCGTGATGCTCATGCACCCGGGCTTCATCCGGCGTGCCGCTCTCTTGCGCGCCATGCCGGTGCTCGATCATCCGCCGTCATGTGATCTGTCGAAATCGCGGATCCTGGTCGTCGCAGGCGCGAGCGACGTTACCTATGCGCCCTTCGCCCCTGAGCTCGTGGCACTGCTGCGAAGCCATGGGGCGGTGGTTGACGCTCGGACCGTCAGCTCCGGCCACGAGTTCGGCGCCGAGGACGCCAGAGTCGTGAGGGAATGGCTTGCCGGGCCGGCAGCTGCGTTAGCTCTCTCGCGAACGAGCTGACCGTCGCCCGATTGGCGATCAGGCGGGGGCGACCGGCAAGAGCGGCCACTTGCGGCCTGCGCGCTTTTGGTCGAACGGCACGCTGACGAGCGGCCTCTTCGAGGCCACACCGTCGACAATGCTCAGGATGCAGTCGTAAAACTCGGCGCCCGCGGCCGATTTGGGCGGAATGGCTTCGTGCGTCACGCTGATCACTGTGGCGTCCGGCAAATTGTCCTTGATTGCCTGGTAGAACGCGATCGCCGCCTGCGGATCGAGAGCACTGGTGGCCTCGTCGAGAAACAGCAGGTTCGGCTGCTGCAGGAGGATCTGTGCGAGCACCAGCTTCTGCTTTTGCCCGCCCGAAAGAACATCGTCCCAACTCTTTCCTTGGCGGTTCTCGTCGTGGAGGTGCTCGATGAATTCGCCGAGCCCGGCTTTATGCAGCATTGCTGCGACACGCGCATCAGAATGGTGGTCCGCAGAGCCGGGCAGGCAGACGAGTTCCTTCAGCGTGATGCGCGGCAGCTTGACTTCCTGCGCGGCGTAGAAGGATTTGACGCCTTCGGGGAAGATGATGCTGCCCTGGCCGTACGGCCACAGGCCGTTTATCGCCTTGAGCAGAGACGTCTTGCCGGAACCCGAGTCGCCCTTCATGAAAGTCCATTCGCCGGGGCGGAATCTGAGATTGGCCGCGCTCAGGAAGGGCAGGGCATTGGTGCCCTGATGCGTGAGCTCGAGATTGCGGATGGCAAGACCGAAGGCGGCGTTCTGAGTCGTATAGCGAAAATCCGACCGACCCATGCGCCGGTAGAAATCGCGGGGCCGTTGCACGTCCTCGATCGCCTGGGCGAGATCGGTGACGCGGCGAGCATTGGCCTTCAAGGTCGCGATCTCCGGCATGACATGGATGAACCAAGAGCACTGGCTAATCAGCGAAGCGACCAACTCGGCGCCGGTGACGTAATATTTCAGGCTGATCTTATTATTGATGAAAGGGAGCAGGCTCGGCGTATAGGCTACGATCCGCGCAGCCAGGAAATTGTAGACCAGCTCAAAGGACATGTAGCCCGCATTGATCTTGTTCAGGCTCGCCCAGGTCGTGTCGATATCGGAATAGAGCCGTGCGTGCATTGACCTCTGCACGTTCTCGCTGCGCGCTGCGGCAACATGGAAGCTGCGGCGCAGGAATGTCGTCAACTCGCCACGGTAGCTGCCTTCAGCCTGCTGCATCTTTACCGTCAGCCTTTGCAGAAAGGCGCCCAGTTTCACGGCGATAAGCGTGTTCAGCGGGACATAGGCCGCGACCACCGCCAGCGCGAGCACCGCGCTGCCGTAGCTGCCGAGGAATTCCAGCCCGCTCACGTCGGTCGAGTTCTCGAGCAGTTTCTGGCCGACGAAGAGAAGCGAGAGCACGACGCCGGCAACACCCATGGCGAGGCCGATCGCGCCGCCCGTCATGCCTTTGATGGATTCCTGGACACGCTGATCGATGTTGTCGGGCGCGCTTGCGCCGTTCTGGACGTGAAAATGCGTGTGATTGGCGTCGAGGAGCGCCTTGTTGAAGCGGCTGTCGAGCCACATGCGCCACTTCCGATGCAACGTGGTCGAGAAGAAGTGACGGATGCCGGTAAAGCCGGCGTCCTTGAGCAACACGATAGCAACGAGCCAGCCGGCGCTCGTCAGCAGGGAGGCCAGGGGCGTAGCGTTCTGGGGATCGTGAAAGAGCGCTATCGAGTTGATCAGATCGCCGGATGCTTCGGCAAACCAGACGCTGGACTTGGCGGACAATGCGGTGAGGACGCCGAGAACGGCCGTCAGCCCCCATGCTTCCTGCCAGCGATCGGAGAACCAGTAGGCCCGCATCAGGCCCCAGAATCCGCGCATCGAGGATACAGGAGTGAGCAGCGGAGGTCTCTCCGCGCCGCGACTCCATCTGCTTAGAAGAGTCGACATGAAAGCGTCGACCCGAATCACAGCTTTCCCACCCTTACACCCTTCTTTTGATCTTATATGGTAACATAGATCGATCTATTTCAAATCACGGTATCCGGCTTACGTCGCCAACCGGTGGATTCGTTGCTGTTGGGATACACCGCGCAACAAGGCGGGTATCTCCCAACTTCGCATGTCGACATAGTCACAAAGGATGACCGTTTCGAGGGCCGGAAGGCTCGCAGCCCGATCGGGGATGACGCTTTGGACGCGGTCGCAGAGGGTGCGAACATCGGCACCGAACTCGCAAAAATCCTAAAATATTGGCTTTAGCAAGGCTAAATTTTCGATACCGAACCAAACTGCCGCCGCAATTGCCGCCCTGAACCGCGCAATTGCGGCTATTTTCCCCCCGATTGCTCCCGGCCAGGCGCGCGCCCACCTGTTCGACATGCATCTGGGTGGTGGACGCTTCGGCGGCGGTCTTCGCAAGCGCGCTTGCGCCCAGCCGGAGGCATGCGTTTGTCAATGGAGAGGCGGGGCGGTCGATGCTCTCCCAATGAGTCTGAGCTCCATCGTCTCGCGCCGGATGGTGCCGTCGAATTCGAGGATCGTCTGCACCGCGCGCCGGCCCATCTCCTCCATCGGCTGCGCAATTGTCGTAAGCGGCGGTTTGGAAATCCCGCCTTCGGGCACGCCATCGAAACCGACGATTGAGACTGTGTCAGGCACCGCAATCCCCCGCTCGCGGAACCAGTCGATCGCGATCAGCGCAACTTTGTCGGACATCGCCAGCACCGCCGTCGGCGGGTTGGGAAAAGCGAAGAGATATTCGAGGCCTGCCCTGGTCGTCACTTCGTCGTTGTCCGTTTCGTAGATAGGAACGGCTGACGTATCGACGCCGAAGCCGGCGAGCACGTCGAGATAGCCGCGCAGCCGATCACGCGTGCCGGCATAGGCAGCGGTCAGCGCCCGCTCGACCGAGGCCGGACCCGACCCGGAATCGTCGAACGGCAATGCGAGCACCCCGAACCGGCGATGCCCGAGTTCGGCGAGGTGCCGCGCTGCCATGCCGGCACCGGAAAAATCGTCGACTCCGATCGCGTTGATGGTCTCGTCGTCATAGCCGAAATCCAGCGCCACGAAGGGCAGCCTGCGCTCTCTGGTCAGTTCGACAAGGCGCGATCCGCCTTCAAGGCAAAAGACGATGAAGCCGTCCACGACCGCGCTTTGGATATTCCAGGCAAGCTGCTCGTTGTTGGCAGCCGATACGAGGGAGATCCCGGCGCCGGTCGCATCGCAGGCCTGTGTGATGCCGGACATGACCACGCGCGCGAAAGGATCATTGAAGAAATAGGAGAGGGGCTCGGCCGTTGCCACGCCTATCGCGTTGACCTTGCCGGCGCGAAGCAGTCTGCCTCGCGGATCGGGACCGGCATAGCCAAGCTTTTGCGCTTCTGCCAGCACCCGCTCCCGGACCTCCGGACGCACGACCTCCGGCCTGCTGAAGACATTGGACGCCGTCCCATGCGAAACGCCGGCGGCTTTGGCCACATCTGCCAGTTTGATTGACTTTCTCTGCAAGAGCTTTCTCTGCGTTGAACGATGTCAGAGAGGTAGCACGAATGTTGGATCGATTCAAAATTTTGCTTGACATTCGCACTGCGAGAGCTAGCTTTGAATCGATCCAATGCCTCTGGTATCGGATTTGATTGGATCGAGCCAAAGCATGGAGCATCGCTATGCATGTTCTGGAAACTGCGCTGATCGCGACTCTTCAGGCGAGGTCGCTCGGCGGCAGCGTCAAAGCTCGCCCGCCTGGTCAGGAATGCGACTGCGCAAGATCAGGTAGGCCTGTTTCGCGTCGCCGGCGCAGCAAATGGAATCTACTTCTCGATCGATTCAGTGCGCTCATTTTTTGACCCGGACTTTGGATCGATTCAAAACGATGGAGGCTAATATGCATCCTGTCAATTACCTGTTCGAGGAGATCTACAGAGACTACTGGGGGATTCCGTGGACTGCGGAGCAAAGGCCTTCGAAAAAGCGCGCGAGAATCCCGCTGCAGCGCCACCTTTCGATTTTCCGCAGAACGAACGCCGCGACTGAGTTCGGCCGACCTGCACGAACCTGAGCAAGGCATCGGAAGGGAGGAATGAACATGTCCCGCAACCTGATCGTAACGGAATACATCTCGCTCGACGGCGTCATCGAGGACCCCGTCGGCATGGAAGGCTCTGGGCTTGGGGACTGGACGGGTCCATTCGAGCGAGGGCCGGATGGCGACAGGTTCAAGATAGGTGAATTGTTCGACAGCAGCGCTGTTTTGCTTGGCCGCGCTACCTACGACGCCTTTGCTGGCGTGTGGCCTCACGTCAAAGACGATACCGGGTTTGCAGAGCGCATCAACAGCATGCCGAAATTCGTGGTCTCGAACTCGCTGGAGCGTGCCGAGTGGAACAGAACGACCATTCTGCGCGGCGACGGACCGCAGCAGGTCGCCAAGCTGAAAGCGGGAGAGGGCGGAGACATTCTCGTCTATGGCAGCGCTGTCCTGGTCCATGCGCTGATCGAGCATGAGCTCGTCGACGAGTTCAGGCTGATGGTCTATCCGACAGTGCTCGGTCGCGGAAAGCGTCTGTTTCCTGCCGGCACCAAGCTGCCACTTGCCCTCGAAAGAAGCCAGAAGCTCGGCTCGGGCATCATGCTGATATGCTATAGGCGCGCCGGCCAGGCTGCGGAGCCGCGCTCGGCTGCTTGAGCTTTCAAGGTCATGCGGCAGCGGGATGAGTGACTCCACTCTGATCCATCCTGCTCTAGGTGCTACATCCGCTGCATGCCGAACCTGGCCTCAAACTATCGATCGGAATTGCGCCTTGTCGTGCGAGTCGTCGCCGCAGCAGCGCTTTCCTTCATGGTCGCGGAGGCGCTATCGCTTCCGCAAAGCCTGTGGGCCGTCATCACGGCATTGATGATCGTCCAGTTGAGCCTGGGCGGAACGATTGCCGCCGGTGTGGACCGGCTGCTCGGGACATTGGCTGGTGCCGTGGTCGGCGTTGCTGCCTCGCTGGTGGGCAAGCTTTCAGGCGCTCATCCGGCCCTTCTTCTCGTTGTGACGGTGGCGCCATTGGCGTTTCTCGCAGCACTCCGCCCAAGCTTCCGGATAGCACCCTTGACGGCCGCAATCGTCTTGCTGGCCACGCCGAGCAGCGCCTCTCCCGTGACTTCGGCAATATACCGTGTGGTCGAGATCGCTCTTGGTACGGTCATCGGCATCATCGTCTCGATCCTTGTCCTGCCGTCGCGAGCAAGACACATTTGCCTTGAACGGTCCGCCGAGATGCTCAAGCTTCTGGCACAAGCTTTGATGCTTCACCTGCAGATGCCGGACCCGATGAGGCGCGTGGCAATCGATCGCATCAACGACAGAACGCTTGCCGAACTGGGCAGAATCGCGACTGCAGCGCGGGAGGTACGGCGCGAGTTTCCGCTCCTCGGGAATAGCGAGCCCGCGCAGGACAGGCTGGTGAGGACGATGCGCCGACTGCGCAGCGACATCGCGTTCGTCGGTCGCGCCACGTCGACCGGTGACCTGGATTGGCGTGGTCTGGGTCCTCCGCTGAGCGAGGTCGGAGACGCTTTTCGCGCGGCACTCGAAGCGCTTTCTGAAGCGCTTCTGTCCTCAAACCACGTGCCGGACCTCGGCGAGCTGGACGCGGCCATCATGAAGCTGCAGCTCGCCTTGGATCGAGAGCCGCAAGTGCCGCCTGCTGCGGCGGTGCTGCCGTTCATCTTTCAAACGCTGCGCCGGGACCTTGGAGATCTCATCGAATTGCTCGCTCCGCCAAAGCCTGCTTCGGTCGGAATCGATGAAGGCACAGCCGCTTGAGTCCCTTAGCCGAGGACCGAGACCAGCAGATCGACCAGGGCTTTGCCCGCCGTATGCCCGGGATCTCGCTCGGGGTCGTAAATCGTTACTTGCATGCCCGCAGCGTCATACGGCTGCGCGGCGCGTAATAGCTTCTCGATCTCGGTCCAGGAAAATCCGTCTGCCTGCGGCGAATCCACAGCCGGCATCAGGGCCGAGTCGATCGCGTCGACGTCCAGGTGAATCCAGCAGCGCCGACTGTTCGAGGTTATGGCGGCCACCGCTTTTCCCGTGGCTCGTTCTATACCCTCGTGCCGCATGTCGACGAGCGAGCGATAGTAAAAGCCGGCATCCGCGATATCCGGAATATCTGCTTCGCGGCGGCGATTGAAATCGCGGTTCCCGAGCGCAGCCACGTGGCCGGCCGGAACATAGGGACGCCGGGCCTCGAGGTCCGTCAGTTCGGGGGGACCCCAGCCCGTCGCCAGGGCGAGATCCATGCCGGCTGCGCCGCCCGTCGATGATTGTTCCGGCAGAAAGAAATCGGAATGGCCGTCGATGAAGAGAAGCGCCGGTTCGCCGAGCCGCCGCATGCACAGCATGGAGCCGATCAGGAGACTGCAATCTCCGCCAAGTACCAACGGAAGCCCTCCCGCCATTATGGCGGTTTCAATCGCGTCGGAGAGGCGCAGAGCATGTTCGGCGATCGCCTCGACATTTCGGATGTTGATCGAACGCCCTTCGTCCTTCGAATACGGACCCGGCTCCACGCGAACGACCTCTCGCACGTTCAGCTGGTCGTGGAGCCCCAATTCCCGCAATACGTCGGGGGCATGCCGCGTTCCAGGCTCCTGACCAGGCGCCGGCGGCATGAGGCCGAGATTGGTGGGCGCCTCGATGATGACGATCGGTCGACGTGTCATGTCAAAGTCCCCCGCTCATCGACATTCTCACGCATGAATGGTTGGGCAATGCAAGCAGACGGTCGCCGAAATCGATATTCGTCCCGCGCTCCTGCCTGGGTCGACATCCATCAAGGCGCCGCTGAGTCAAATCGACGGAACGTTTCCGGGAGGCGCTCATTCTTCCTGCAACACCGTTTGGCGGGGTGCCTCAAACCAAGGGAGCGAGCTATGAAAATTGGCAATTGCATGACGCGCAGCGTCAAGATCGCCGATCCCGACCATACGCTCAGGGAGGCCGCCCAGGCCATGGCCAGCCTCGACGCCGGTGTCTTGCCTGTGGCCGAGAACAATCGGCTGATCGGCATGATCACCGACCGCGATATCGCCGTGCGCGGTGTAGCGGAAGGCAGGGGTCCAGACGCCAAGATCCGTGATGTGATGACCACCGAGGTCAAATACTGCTTCGAGGACGAAGAGATCGACCACGTCCTTCAGAACATGGGCAACATCCAGGTTCGGCGGCTGCCAGTGCTCAACCGCGACAAGCAGCTGGTCGGCATCGTTTCGCTCGGCGACTTGGTCGCCAACGGCGAGGCAGGCAAGGCAGGGGAGGCCCTGAACGGCATCTCCCAGCATGGCGGCCAGCATTCGCAAACGGCGCATTGAGGCAGTAGGGCAGTAGGGCAGTAGGGCAGTAGGATGCATTTCCTATTGCCATATTGCCCTATTCCCTTACTGCCCTGTCTTATTGGTCCACACTTGAAGCGGCTGCGTGCGGCCGCGCAGCCGGGTCTCGACCGGGCCGGTAAGCACGGCAGGCTCAAATGCGGCTCGGCCCGCTGCCCGCAACAGATGGTCGCTTACGGCAAGTTCGGCGCCGAAGCGGGCAGCAACCTCCATCAGGCGACTCGCGACGTTGACCGTATCGCCGGTCGCGGCGATCTGCTGCGTGCGGCCATGGCCCAGTCTTGAGACGACGACAATCCCGTAATGGGCGCCGATTTTGAAACCGATACGCGGTGCGATCGAGGCGGGGAGCGAGCCGAGCCAGTCGCGCATGCCACTGCAAAGGCCGATCGCGCATTGCGCCGCCGCGGCCGCATCATCTTCCGATGGCGCCGGCAGGCCGAACAGGATCATGGCGCCGTCACCGGTGAAGCTCGTGATGGCACCGCCGCAAGCGGTGGCTTCCGCGTCCACACGGTCGTAGAAGTCATCCAGCAGCTCGCGCGTGCCTGCAGCTCCGAGCGACTCGCTGAGCCCTGTGAAACTCGAAAGATCGACGAAAACCACCGCGGCGTTCTGACGAACCGGCTCCTTCAGGAACTCCGGATCCTGAGCCAGCAGATGCGCCATTCCGGGAGCCTGTACGCGCTGCAATACCGTTGCCTGCCGCGCAAAATGATAGGCCCGCCGTCTCTGGAGCCAGATCTGCCCAGCGCCGAAGAGGATCGCAGGCGGCGCAGCTGCGGCAAGGGGAAGCGCAGCGCTCATCCAAATGCCGTGCTCGAATGCCAGCATGTTGAGGATCGCCCAGGCGATCAAGACGCCTGCGATGGCCGCAAGACCGATCACGTTGCGCCGCCACGCCAGAAGTGTGACGAGGACAGCCGGAAGTACGACTGCGATCGCGGCGTCCGTAAGGCGCACATTGAGATCCCGGATCGGGCCGTCCCCTGCCATCAAATTCGAAATAGCTGTGGAGATAACCTCGACCCCGGGCAGCACCGGGTCGAACGGCGTCGGCAATACATCGCCGCCCGCGGTCACTGTCGCCCCAATCACCACGATGCGCCCCTCGATGCTCCGCGCCTCGATCGGGCCGTTGAGCACGTCGGCAGCGCTCAATGTTCGGATCGTGCCGCGCGGGCCGTAAAAGCCGAGCGGCAAGTCCTGGCCAAGGTCGGTGTGGAGAGACTTGCCGTCGACCGTCACCAGGCCGGGCTCAATGACCGGATCGCTGCCCGTCGCTACGGCCGCGACGCGCAGCGCCAGCGATTCCTCGATCCGGTCGGGGGTCCGAAAGAGCAGCGGAGCCGAGCGCGGCACGCCGTCCGGGTCTGTGGCGACGTTGACTATGCCCGTCTGTGCCGCTTGCGCGAAGATCGGCAGGGGCAGCAGGAAATGATCGGCGACGGGGACACGGGCGAGGGGGCCGCTGGCATCCGCCTCGGCTCGGCCGCCCTTGATGAAGATTGCGGCTGCCGCAATCACTGTGGGACGTTTGGCCAGTGCTTCGGCTAACAGCCGATCGCCATCGTCCGGTCCCGCCTCGACGAGCAGCAGATCCAGCGCGATCGCCCGAGGGCCAAGGGCTGCGATCCTTTCGACGATCCGCGCGAGCGTGGCGCGAGGCAGGGGATAGGCCTTCGCCTGATCAATCAAGGCGTCGTCGATCGCGACGATGGTGATCAGGTCCGGCGCCGGCGTCTGGCCCCGTGCCACTGTCCTCAGGTCAGTCAGGGCGGCTTCGACACGGTCGAGAATCGGAGCTTGGCCTTGCAGATGCGCTGCTCCCAGAACTGCACCCCACAAGCCTGCCAGGAGGGGGGCGGCCAGCAACCGGAACCAACGGACGCCGACCATCTCTCACGCTACTGGCCGAAGCGCGCGAGCAGGGCGGCAACGCGCGCCGCCGGCCAGCGCTTGACGGTAAGTGGGCCGGCGCCTGCATCCACATCGACGCCGTCGCCCGCGTGGAGCGAGACGCGGGCGGCGCCGCTTCTGCGGCGCACATCGACGGTGCCTCTGACGACGAAGACGGACGTGCGGGTGGCCTGCGCGTCGACCGCCCAATTGGTGCCGCGCACCGACGCGATCGCCTGCGGAGCGATCACCTCGATACGTTCCACGGGCCGTTCTACATCGAGCAGTACTGCCCCGCGGGAGAGCCGCACGGTATCGGCGTTGCCGTCGCGGTTGCGGTCGAGCATCGTGAACCTCGCTCCGCTTTCGACGGTGACCGAAAGGCCGCTGCTGCACTGCACGACCTGGCGGCCGGTCCCGCCGACCTGCGCGATGGTGCAGCCGCCGCTGCGTGCCTGAGCGAATGCGGCATCGAGGCCGGCCATGATGGCGAGCGCGTTGAGAAACGCCAAAAGGAAAACACCGCTTCCCGGGCGCATCGGTACCCTCCTGGATCAAAACCTCCGAAGCAGGCATTCGGGCTTTGGCCCGTTAATGCCTGCTTATTCGCTTTGTTTGTCGCAGGTTCGTGTCGCTAAACGGTGGGCACCTTTGCAGAACCTGCTTAGCGCGCCAGCATCTCCGCTACTTCCGGCGCGAAATATGTAAGTATTCCGTCGCAGCCTGCCCTTTTGAGGGCGAGCAGCGACTCGAGCATCGCCTTCTCGCCGTCGATCCAGCCGTTGGCTGCCGCGGCCTTGATCATCGAATACTCGCCCGACACCTGGTAGGCGAAGGTCGGTATCCTGAACTCGTCCTTCAGTCGCCGGATGATGTCGAGATAGGGCAGCCCGGGCTTGACCATGATCATGTCTGCGCCTTCCGCGATGTCCTGGTCGGCCTCGCGCACCGCCTCTTCGGAATTGGCGTGGTCGATGTAGTAGGTCTTCTTGTCGCCCTTGAGCAGGCCGGCCGTGCCGACCGCCTCCCTATACGGGCCGTAGAAGGCCGATGCGAACTTGGTCGCATAGGACATGATGGCCACGTCCTGGAAGCCGTTGGCGTCCAGCGCGTCGCGGATCGCGCCGATACGACCGTCCATCATGTCCGAGGGCGCGATGATGTCGGCGCCGGCTGCAGCCTGAACGACGGCCGCCGCCGCTACCTGCTCGACCGTCTCGTCGTTCACGATGATCCCGTCGCGGAGGATTCCGTCATGACCGTGGCTGGTGAAAGGGTCGAGCGCGCCGTCGGTGATGACACCGATCTGAGGCACGGCGGCCTTGATGGCACGTGTCGCCCGGTTGATGACATTTTCCGGGTCAAGTATGTGCGAGCCGGTCTCATCGCGCAGCGACATATCGACATTGGGGAAGGTGGCAAGCGCCGGAATTCCGAGCTTGGCCGCGCGCTCGGCTTCTTTCACTGCAAGATCGATGGTCAGGCGGAAGACGCCCGGCATCGCCGGGATAGGCTCGCGGCGGTTCTCGCCGTCGATCACGAAGATGGGCCAGATCAGGTCGTCGACGCTGAGCCGGTTCTCCTGCACGAGCCGGCGCGACCAGTCGGCCTTGCGCATGCGCCGCAGCCTGCGGCCGCCGGTGATCTCGTCGACGCTGCGGGCGCCGGCAGGCATCCTGCCCATGTGCTTGTTCATCGATCTGTCTCCGATATCGGCTTTTTATCATGCGGCCACGGGCGGACCAACCCTCGTCGCCCATGCGCAATTGACGCGGGCGCGCTAGCCGAATTAGCTCTTACTTGCAAACAGGGAATCGAACGCATGGATTTCGGCGGCGGCGACGAGATCCGCTTCGAGCGGATTGGCCTGGCAGGCGTCGTCACGCTTACCCGGCCCGCGGCCCTCAATGCGCTGACGCACCGCATGATCAAGGCGCTGACGGCAGCGCTCGAAGCCTGGCGCACCGACGCCGGCATCGCGCTGGTTCTCATCAAGGCGGAGGGGAGGGCGTTCTCGGCCGGTGGCGACCTCATGCTGGTCTACAATGCGGACCGCAACAACCCGCCCCTGGATTTCTTCGCCGACGAGTACCGCCTCAACGCTATGATCGATGCCTATCCCAAGCCCTATGTCGCGCTGATCGACGGCATCGTCATGGGCGGCGGCGTCGGCATCTCCTTCCACGGCTCGCACCGCGTGCTTACCGAAAATGCGGTGTTCGCCATGCCTGAGGTGGGGATAGGCTTCTTTCCGGATGTCGGCGGCAGCCGCCTGCTCCCCGATCTCGGCGGCTCTTTCGGCATGTATCTCGGCCTGACGGGAAACCGCATCCGCTACGGCGATGCATTGTGGTCCGGCCTTGCCAACTACACGATGAAAGCCGAATACCAGCTGGGCCTGATCGAGCGGCTCGCCGAAACGGGCCAGCCTGATCTCGCGTTACGTGAGGTGTTTTCGCCGGCCAGGCGGGAGACGGACGAGGCGAAGCTGCAGGCGATCGCCCATCATTTCGGCCGCTCCTCGCTGCAAGAGATCGTTGGGAGCCTCAAGGCCGCTGCATCGAAAGACGAATTCGCGGCAAAGACGCTGTCGACCATGAGGACACGTTCGCCGACGAGCCTCCATGTCGCATTCAAGGAGATCACCCTCGGAGCTGGGAAATCGATGGCGGAGTGCATGCGCATGGAGTTCCGCATCCTCAATCGCATGCTCGCGGGCCACGATTTCTACGAAGGCATCCGCGCAGCGATCGTCGACAAGGATGGCGCGCCGCGCTGGGATCCGCCGACGCTGGAAGATATCGAGGCCGCCGATATCGACCGCTACTTCGCGCCGCTCGACAGACGGGAGCTCGCGCTTTGACCCACACCGAGCTCCACGAACGGACCTATGTGCCCTCGACCGCCGAGGTCAGCTTCTACTGGTTCCATCGCGTGATCGCCGTCTACTGTCTTCTCTTCGGCGTGCTCTACTGGATACGGTTGATCGGGCTCTACGACGGCCCGCTGTGGCGGTTCGACCTGATGCCGGTCCCTTGGCGCGTGGCATCGGTCGTGCTCGCAGCATTTTTCCCCTTTGCCGCGATCGGGCTTTGGATGCTGACGTCCTGGGGGCCGGTGATCTGGGTGATTTGCGCGGCGACCGAAGCGGTCATGTATCTGGGCTTTCCGGAACTGTTCGGCGAGCGATGGCTGGTCATCCTCTCGCACGCGCTGGTGGTTCTTCTCTACGCCGTGTTCCGCCTGGTGATTTACTTTCAAAAGCGCGCCGAGCGGTAACCAATCCTTAAGCCTCGCTGAAAGCGCCTCTTCGTAAGGCACTGTTAAGCTTGGCGTTTAAGTCGAATTTTAGTTGTGTTCGCTAAGGTCACTGCCAAGGTGACAGACAAAAACAATCACCGGGCGACAAACGAGAGGCAAACACAATGATCAATTCGCGTCACGCGGCCAAGCCCGCTGTAGCAAACGACGATCGCCGCGAAGCGATTCGTTCACTCTACTTGGAATCCCTGCAGCTTGTCGAACGTCTGCATCGGCGTCTGCTTGACGTTATCAAGGATGAATTCGACCGCAACGGCCGCAGCGACATCAATGCGATCCAGGCTCTGCTGCTCTTCAACATCGGAAATTCGGAGCTGACTGCCGGCGAACTGCGCTCGCGCGGCTACTATCTGGGCTCGAACGTTTCCTATAACCTCAAGAAGCTCGTCGACCTCGGCTTCATCAATCACCAGCGTTCTCGCATCGACCGCCGCTCGGTGCGCGTCAGCCTGACGCCAAAGGGGCAGGCGATCGCCGAAGTTGTCGGCGGTCTCTATGAGCGTCATGTCGGCTCGATCGAGCAGGTCGGCGGCATCAACCAGGAAGAGTTCCGGCAGATGAACCGCGCCCTGCAACGCCTCGATCGCTTCTGGAACGACACGATCGCGTATCGGATGTAATTCGTCCTCTAACGCACGGCTCCAACCTGGATTTGTCGCAGCGGCGGATCTTGTGACATTGGCTCGGTGTGTGAAACCGGTGACACTGCGTCGCCGGTTTCATCGTTTTGGCGGCGATTGCAACTCGCTATGCCGGATTGGCCACTTTGCGGCCATATTCGGATGACTTACCCGATCTCGGATGAACTGCGTGAGACTACGCTCGGTCCTGTAAATGGTCCGAACGATGTTTTGAGCGGTTGGAGAACTTGGGCCGACCTCATGGTTGGCGAATTGTTAAGTCCGGGCCATGTAGGTTCTCGGCCGAAGTCTCCAACTCTGACCGAGAACCGCGTTACCTGGATTGCCGATGAACACGAGCCGTCGCATTTTTCTTACCGGAGCGAGCCTGATCGCCCTCGACCTCATCGCAAGCGCCGCGCTGGCGCAGGAGGCACAAGGGCTGGACGCGATCGGCCAGCTGCTGAAATCGCAGGGACGCGGCAACTGGAGCGACGATTTCGACGCACAGGCGAGCCAGAGCAACAAGATCGCCTCGAGGCTGCCGATCTTTTCGCCACAGACCGTCACCTATATCGAGCAGGCGATCGGCCAATATCAGCAGATCGTTGCGCAGGGCGGCTGGCCGGTCGTTCCGTCGACGAAGAAGCTTAAGCTGGGCGTCGTCGATCCCGACGTCGAGGTGCTGCGCAAGCGGCTGATCATTTCCGGGGATTTGTCGGCTCGGGCCGGCGTTTCGCAAGCCTACGACACCTATGTCGACGCGGCGGTGAAGCGCTTCCAGACCCGTCACGGCCTGCCGGCAGACGGCGTGATGGGCAAATACACCTATGCCGCGCTGAACATCAGCGCGCAGGTGCGGCTTGGTCAGCTCGAAACCAACCTCGTTCGGCTGCGCTCCATGTCGGGCTTCCTCGGCGACCGTTATGTGATGGTCAACATCCCGGCTGCGCAGATCGAGGCGGTCGAGAACAACCGCGTCGTTTCGCGCCACACCGCAATTGTGGGCAAGATCGACCGGCAGACGCCGATCGTGAATTCCAAGATCAACGAGGTCGTCGTCAACCCGTACTGGAACGCCCCCGTGTCGATCGTCCGCAAGGACATCATTCCGCTGATGCGCAAGAACCCCAAATATCTGGTGGAAAACAATATTCACATCCTCGGCCCGGACGGCAACGAGATCGATCCTCAGACGATCGACTGGAACACCGAGGACGCGGCCAAGTTTCGCTTCCGCCAGGATCCAGGCGCCATCAACGCCATGGCTTCGGTGAAGATCAACTTCCCGAGCCCGGACGGGGTCTATATGCACGACACGCCCTCGCAGGGCTTGTTCAACAAGCTGATGCGTTTCGAGTCGTCGGGCTGCGTGCGTGTTCAGAACGTGCGCGATCTGGTGGTCTGGCTGCTGCGTGACACTCCGGGCTGGAACCGGCAGCATTTCGAGCAGGCGATCAAGAGCGGCGAGAACACGCCGATCCAACTCGTCAACCCGGTGCCCGTCTACTTCACCTACGTCTCGGCCTGGTCGACCGGCGATGGCGTGGTGCAGTTCCGCGACGACATCTACGGACGCGATGGCGTCGACGAGCTGCAGATCTCGTCGACGGCGCTCTGATCAGCCAGCGTGTTGTGATTTAGAAGGCCGCCTCCGGGCGGCCTTTTTGGTTGGCGCGTTTTGCGTTCGACGCCAGCGCAGCGCCAGCCCAAAGCAAGAAAGCTCTAGAGAACAGTTATTTACTGCAAGAAATCAAAGCCATAGGCAAGCATTCGGTCGGGCTCCATGCACCACAATCACGTCAGGTAAACGGGATGAGCATCGGAACGCGTCGGCTATAAGCGTCATACGCATCCGCGCCGAGTTCTGCACGCAGGAAGCGCTCCTCCAGGCGGGCCTTCATATAAATGCCTGTGGTGATCAGTGCAGCTCCGGCGATGCCGGGCAGTGTGCCTTTTGCAAGCATCGTTGCGAGGATCGCCACCACGAGGCCGGTGTAGATCGGATGTCGCACGATGGCGTAGGGGCCGGTTTCAACGATCCGATGCTCGGCCTTTTTCGTGATCTTGCCGGACCACAGACGACCGAGGTGGAGCCGCGCCCACCAGGCGAGCGCCAGGCCGGCAGCCATCAGTCCGACGCACGCCCAGGCCTCGGCCGCATTGACCTGCCACAGTCTCATCCAGCCCTGGTAGCGATGCGCCGGTACGGCCAGCAGCGCTGCCCCAGCCAGCATGGTGATGCGATAGGGTGCTTCCACGCTGAGCCCGGCGCTCTTCTCGGCCCTGGCCGCCCACAGCGCCGCGACAGCCCAGGTGACGGCGAAAGCGATCCAGAGATCCATGATCGCGATACCAGGCGACATCTTGATGTTCATCCATGTCATGGGCGGCACGTTACAGCAGTATTGGCGTGCAGACCGTGGCAAGGCTGTTTCAACTGTTCGCGAGATGGTCCGAAATAGCGCCTGCCGCAAGAGGCGGCCAAAATGTCGCGCCGCAAACATGGCGAGCGCCGGCCAAGTGTGTTAATGCGCGGCCATCACCCCCGAACCCGAGGATTGTGCGACTATGGCAACTGCACCGGCAGCTCAGACCAGCTTTGGGCCGTTCTTTACAGCGGCGCTCGCCGAATCCGATCCTGAGATCTTCGGCGCCATCAGCAAGGAACTCGGCCGCCAGCGCCATGAGATCGAACTGATCGCCTCCGAGAACATCGTCTCGCGCGCCGTGCTCGAGGCGCAGGGCTCGATCATGACCAACAAATATGCCGAGGGTTATCCGGGCAAGCGCTATTACGGGGGCTGCGAGTTCGTGGATATTGCCGAGAACCTGGCCATCGAACGGGCGAAGAAGCTGTTCTCCTGCAATTTCGCCAACGTCCAGCCGAATTCCGGCAGCCAGATGAACCAAGCCGTGTTCCTGGCGCTCTTGCAGCCCGGCGATACCTTCATGGGGCTGGACCTCAATTCGGGTGGGCACCTTACGCATGGCTCGCCGGTCAACATGTCCGGCAAGTGGTTTCATGTCGTGTCCTACGGCGTGCGCCGGGATGATCATCTCCTCGACATGGACGAGATCGAGCGGCTGGCGCATGTCCACAATCCCAAGCTGATCATTGCCGGCGGCACGGCCTATTCGCGCATCTGGGACTGGGAGCGATTCCGCCAGATCGCGGATTCGGTTGGCGCCTATCTGATGGTGGACATGGCCCATATTGCCGGGCTGGTCGCCGGGGGCGCACACCCTTCGCCGCTGCCCTATGCGCATGTGGTGACGACGACCACCCACAAGTCGCTGCGCGGACCGCGCGGGGGCATGGTCCTGACCAACGACGAAGACATCGCCAAGAAGATCAACTCTGCGGTCTTCCCCGGGCTGCAGGGCGGTCCGTTGATGCATGTGATAGCGGCCAAGGCGGTGGCTTTGGGCGAAGCTTTGAAGCCGGAGTTCCGCACCTATGCGAATGACGTAGTGACCAATGCCAAGGCACTCGCAGCGAGCCTCCAGGAGACGGGCCTCGACATCGTTTCCGGCGGCACCGACAATCACCTGATGCTGGTCGACCTGCGTCCCAAGAACGCCACCGGCAAGCGCGCCGAGGCGGCGCTCGGCCGCGCCAACATCACTTGCAACAAGAACGGCATTCCCTTCGATCCCGAGAAGCCTTTCGTCACTTCCGGGGTCCGTCTCGGCACGCCGGCCGGCACCACGCGCGGCTTCGGCCAGGCCGAGTTTCGCGAGATCGGCAAGCTGATCGCCGAAGTGCTGGATGGGCTGAAAGTGGCCAATTCCGACGAAGGCAACGCCGCCGTCGAGGCGGCGGTGAAGGAGAAGGTGATCGCGCTCACGGAGCGCTTCCCGATCTATCCGTATCTCGGCTGACCCGCGAAGGCATCACAAGAGCTGCCCGCTGAGCTTGATTTTGCCGGCCCTCGGTAATACCTATCCAAGAATGAATTCTTACCGAGGATGAGATGAGCACCACCGTTACCTCCAAGGGTCAGGTAACGATCCCCAAGGCCGTGCGGGATCGGCTCGGCCTGAAACCCGGCAGCAAGGTGGAATTCAAGAGTGGCCCTGGCGGTGAAGTTGTTTTGAAAAGAACAGATGAAAAGCGACCACCCAGTCGTTTTTTGAAATTTCTCGGCCATGCCGGTCCCGGCCTGAGCACCGACGAGATCATGGCGCTGACGCGTGGTGATGATTGACCTTCGTTGATACCAACGTCCTCTTGGACATTGTCACCGGAGATTCCTCTTGGTCGAGCTGGTCAATCGCCGCGCTGGACGATGCGTCGATGGAAGGGGCCCTGCTCATCAATGCAGTCATTTACGCCGAACTCTCTACCCGCTACGGCCGTATCGAAGAGCTTGATCAGTTTGTCGATGGAGCGGGCTTGGAACTCGTCGAATTTCCACGTGCTGCGCTGTTCCTGGCCGCGAAGGTCTTTGATCGCTATAGGTCATCCGGTGGCACCAAGACCGGCGTTTTGCCGGACTTCTTCATCGGTGCCCAAGCCAGTATCCTCCAACTCCCGATTCTGACCCGTGATGTCAGGCGCTATCGTACTTATTTTCCCACCGTTCGACTGATATCACCCGCTACCGTTTGAGATTCGCCCAAGATGCGCTGCCCCTATTGCCAGTCGGAAGATACGCAGGTCAAAGATTCCAGGCCGGCCGAGGATGGCGCGGCGATCCGGAGGCGGCGCGTCTGCCCGGTCTGCGGCGGCCGTTTCACGACATTCGAGCGTGTGCAGCTGCGCGATCTCGTAGTCATCAAGAAATCGGGCCGCAAGGTGCCGTTCGACCGTGACAAGCTGAGCCGTTCGATCGAGATCGCGACGAGGAAGCGCAATGTCGACCCCGAGCGCATCGAACGCGCCGTGTCGGGAATTGTCAGGCAATTGGAGAGCTCCGGGGAGACCGAGGTCACTTCCGGCGACATCGGCAAGCTTGTCATGGAAGCGCTGAAGTCGCTCGACGATGTCGCCTACGTCCGCTTCGCTTCGGTCTATCGCAATTTCCGCGAGGCCAAGGATTTCCAGGATGTCCTCGGCGAGCTGAAGGGCGAAGAGGAGCCAGGCTGAGCATGCTGGAACGGTCGGCATCAGCGCGGCAGGAAGCGCTGGACCGTCGTTTCATGGCGGCGGCGATTCGCCTGTCACGGCAGCATTTGGGCCTTACCGCCGAGAACCCGTCCGTCGGCTCGCTGGTGGTGCGCGAGGTAGACGGCGTGCCGACGATTGTCGGCCGCGGCGTCACGGCCTTGGGCGGCAGGCCGCACGCCGAACTGCAGGCGCTCGGCGAGGCGGGTGAGGGGGCCCGCGGCGCTACAATCTATGCCACGCTCGAGCCCTGCTCGCATATCGGCAAGGCGCCGCCATGTGCCGACGCTATCGTCGCAGCAGGCGCACGACGGGTCGTGATCGCAACTCTCGATCCCGACATCCGGGTCGCGGGTCGCGGCGTCGCGATCCTGAAGCGCGCCGGCATCGAGGTGGATGTCGGCTGCGAGGAGGTTGCGGCCAAGAGGGCCATGGCGGGCTTCCTCACGCTCAGGGCAAAAGGTCGTCCCTTCGTGACGCTGAAGCTTGCCGTCTCGGCGGATGGCCGGATCGGCCGCGTTGGCGCCGGCCAAGTCTCGATCACCGGTCCGATCGCGCGGCGCGCGGTGCAGATCATGCGAGTCGAGCACGATGCGGTCATGGTGGGTGTCCAGACGGTGGTCGAGGATGACCCGCTGCTCACCGTCCGTCTCGACGGGCTCGCGCAGCGCTCGCCGCTGCGCGTGGTCGTTGATCCGCTCGCGCGTACGCCGCTGGCGGCGCGCATGTTTTCCGAGCGGGATTGCAGCCGGGTGCTGGTTCTTGCCAGCGCCAAGGCGCAAGCGCGGGCCGTTGGGCGCTTGCGCGACCGTGGAGCCACGGTCGAAACGATCACCTCCGACTATAAGGGGCGGTTCGAGCCGCGCGAAATCCTGCGGCATCTCGGCGTTCGCGGCGTGAAGAGCGTGCTTCTGGAGGGCGGCGCAGAAACCGCGCGGCGCTTTCTGGAAGCCGGGCTCGTCGACCGAATCGCCCTGTTCGCGGCCGAAACGGTAGTGGGCGAGAGCGGCGTTGCCGCGCCCATTGCCGAAGATAGCGTTCCACCGGATTTCAATCAGGTCGGTGAAGAATCTTTCGGCTCCGACCGACTAATCGAATATGAAAGGCCGCTCTGATGTTCACCGGCATCGTCACGGACATCGGCACCGTCTCGTCGGTCAAACCGCTCGATGAAGGGGTGCGGTTGAGGATCGAGACGGCCTATGATCCGAAGACAATCGCAATCGGTGCCTCGATTTCCTGCGCAGGCGTCTGCCTCACGGTGGTCACTCTGCCGGACGGCGGCTCCAATTCGCGCTGGTTCGAGGTCGAGGCATGGGAGGAAGCGCTGCGGCTCACCACCGCCGCAGACTGGCGAGCGGGCACGCGCATCAATCTTGAACGAGCACTCAAGATCGGTGACGAGCTCGGCGGACACATCGTCTCCGGACATGTTGACGGCATGGCTGAGATCGTCGCGCGGGAAGAGGAGGGGGATGCCGTCCGCTTCACGCTCGAGGCGCCGCGCGAATTCGCGAGATTCATTGCGCCGAAAGGCTCCGTCGCACTCGACGGGACCTCGCTTACGGTCAACAAGGTAGAGGGGACGCGCTTCGACGTATTGCTCATCCACCATTCGCTCGCAGTGACGACCTGGGGCGAGCGCAAGGCCGGCGATCGCGTCAATCTCGAGGTCGATACCATGGCGCGCTATGCCGCGCGGCTGGCGGAGGCGTCGTCGATCTAGTTGAGCTAGATTCCATCATCATGATTGGTTCTGATTAAAGAATGGATCGTCTTATGGAGACCAAGGTGCATGCACCGCTGCCACTTGTGTAGAGGGTGGAGAAGCGGCGGAAGCTTACGCTCGAAGCAATGGCCGACGTGGATGCCGGCCGCGTCATCGATCATCAAGCCGTGCAGGGCTGGGCAGACAGGCTTGACGCAAGCGAGCCGCCGACCTTGCGATGAGCTGAAATAGACACAGAATTTGGCTGGCTCTACGATTTCGATCGATAGAGCTTCACGAATTCGTTGAGCTTGTCCACTTCCACATCCGAGGCTGCCCAGTAGGAAAACCCCCCGTCACTCCATTTGACCATGTGATAGCCGCCGGCATCGAGGTTCTGCGGTTCAAGGCGGATGTAGTCGCCGGCAATCGGCACGGCGATCAAACTGATCAGATGCTCGTTGTGGCGATAGACCAGCGTCGGCACTGCGTGGCCGTCAACCACGTCGACACGCCCGCCGACCAGTGCAAATCCTTGATCGGCAAGATCTATGGCCGGGGGGGATACGCCGAGCTTCACGTCGAGCCATGGCTTCACCGTGTGCCGGTCGGACGAAGCGATATCCACCGGGTTGGCGGCAAGGAGGCTGCGCATGTGGTTCTCGGCAATGGCGACCTCTGGTGAAGCGGGAGCCGGCGGGGTAACCAGCATGTAGGTGGCGCCACTTGCCGCGATCGCCGTGATCAGGATCGAGGCCGCCAGGCTCCGCCATCCGCCCGGGACAAGCCAAGGCCTGTCCCGCGTAGCGTGCAGCCTTGCCGGCCGCGGCGCCGCGAGTGCAGCGATGCGCTCGCGGAATTCGTCGCTGACGGCAGGCTGCCCAAGGCGCTGGATGGCAGCCTTTGCCGCGCCGATCCCGTCGTACTCGGCCCTGAGAAGAGGATCGCGCTGGAGGCGTTCCTCCAGGGACAGAGTCGTCGCGGCGTCGAGCTCTCCGTCCGCCAGTGCGTTGAGTAGGAGGCGATCCTGGTCGGGTTGCCTGGGGTCAGAACCTCGGTCCATTAGCGTGCTCGCTCGATTGCGATAGCGAGAAGGCCCCTCCCGCGCGAGAGCCTGGACATCACCGTGCCGATAGGCACTGCAAGCATTGCCGCTATCTCCTTGTAACTCAATTCGTTGATATCGCGCAGCACAAGGACCTCGCGAAACGGAATGGGCAAGGTCTCGAGCGCCCTCCGCACGAGCATTGCATCTGCCTTCCTGATCAGCTCGGCCTCGGGCGTGAGCGCCGGTTCGGCATCGTCCGATTGTCCGATCTCATCGACTGCGGCGAGGTCGCCGACCAGGACGAGACTCTTCGGCCGGTTCTTGGCGAGCCAGGCAAAGCACGAATTGCGCACGATGGCCAACAGCCAGGCCCGTGCTCCCCGTCCCGAATAGCCGTCAATTCCCGCAAGCGCCCGAACACAGGCGTCCTGGACGACGTCTTCGGCGTCATGCTGGTTCCCCGTCAGCCAGCGTGCCAGCGCCATCGCGTCCGCAAGATGCGGAAGCACGACTTCCTTGAAGCGCTCGCTTGCCGCCTCGCTGCTCACATCGCGTCGTTTCTCGAACCTGGCGGAACGCCGAAACGCGTTCCGCCACGCCGTGCCGGACACCGCGTTCACTGGGTGACCGTTATCTTGCCATGCATGAACGGATGAAGACCACACACAAACGCGTAGTCGCCCGGCTTGTCGAAGGTGAAGGAATATTCGTCACCAGTGTCGAGCGCCTTCGAGCGGAAACTCCCGTCCTCCGCGACAATGGTATGGACCATGTCGTCGTTATTCCGGAATGTGACGGTGGTGCCGACAGCAACGGTGACATTCTCCGGCGAAAAGGCGAAATTGCCGATCTGGACCAGTTGCCCGCTGGCAAGTGCACCTGCCGTCCCAATTGCCGTAGCCGCGCTCAGGGCGGCGACGACAAGCGCCAGGCGTGCGCATCCATTGCATCGTCTCATGACTGATCTCCTCGCTGCGCATCATTTGTCGGCCAACGTGGTGTCTATGAGCGCCAGGTCGTTCTGGCCCACGGCGAAGGACACGTTGGTGATGCCGAGATAGCTGCGCAGCTTCTCGGCCGGCACGAGCATCGGCCCGGGCGCAGGCGCCGTCCCCGGAGCCGGCTGGGGGAAGGCGGTCGATCGCGCGGTATGGAAGACCATGTTGCCTTCCACTTTCTGCATGATCTGGTGGATATGCCCATTGAGCACCGTGACCGAGCCGAAGCGCTTCAGCATCGAAAGCACCTGCGCACTGTCGTCGGTGCCCCAGCCCCATTCCGGATAGATGGTCCAGAGAGGCACATGCGCGAACACGACGATCGGTGTCGAGTTGGAAAGGTCCTTCAAGTCGTCAGTGAGCCAGGCAAGCTGCTCTGCGCCGAGATTGCCGAGCCCGCCGGCCTTGAGATTCATGACGTTGACGAGACCGACGAAGTGCACGCCATTCTGGTCGAACGAGTACCAGCCGGCGCCTTTGGTGCCCTTCCCGTAGCGCTCCAGATAGGCCTTGCCCAGATTTTCGTCGATCACGTCGTGCTCGCCGGGAACGTAGTGCACGTCAAGCCCGGTGCTGCCGATGATCTCGGTGGCGTTGTCGAACTGCTCGGCTTTCGACAGATGGGTGATATCGCCGGTGTGGATCATGAATGAAGGCTTGGCGGGAAGCGCTGCCACCTTCCCGATCGCCTCCTTCAGCGTATCGATTGCATGCGGGTTCGCCGGTTTGTCGAATCCGACATGGCTGTCGGAAATCTGCAGGAAAGTGAACCCCTGCTGCGCCACCTCGGCAGCCTCAGCGCGGTCGAGCAGGCTCAGGGATTTCGGTATGCCGCCTGAGACCGTCCACAGCACCCCGGTTCCCGCCCATATCATGCATTCGAGCGCATGTCGGCGCGTCATTCCATTTTCTTCGTCGTCATGGTGGGTCACATCCGTTCTCCTTGCTCAGAGCCGCAATGCGGCGTGCGGCTAGGAGATCGGGCGATGCTTGCGTTTATTCCTGGGGCCCGTGTTCGATCGATCACGTCTGCGTGTGGGGTGCTGCCGGTGAAGATCCCATGCGGCGTCCTATCTCCCGCTTGCGCACCCAACCGCTTCGGCCTAAGTGACCGGCAACCCCCCCGGAGACAAACATGGCCGACGCTCGCAACCTCAAACTTCTGATCGTCGAGGCGCGTTTCTACGATCACCTCGCCGACGCGCTTCTCGAAGGCGCCAAGGCCGCGCTCGACGAGGCCGGAGCCTCCTATGACGTGGTGACGGTGCCGGGCGCCCTGGAGATTCCGGCGGCGATCTCCTTCGCCCTGGATGCGGCGGAAGATGGGGGCACGGATTATGATGGCTTCGTCGCGCTGGGCACCGTGATCCGCGGGGAGACCTTTCATTTCGACATCGTGGCCAATGAATCTGCGCGCGCGCTGATGAACCTCTCCGTCGAAGAATCCCTTGCGATCGGCAACGGTATTCTCACCACCGAGAACGAGGAGCAGGCCTGGGTTCGTGCCCGCAGGAGCGAAGGCGACAAAGGGGGCTTTGCAGCGCGTGCCGCACTTGCCATGATCGCGCTGCGCGAGCGATTGGGGGCATGAAGGCGATGGCGCATCAGCCCGGCAGCGGCCAGCCCGGCGTGAAGCAGGCAAATAAGCGCGGCGCGGCCCGCCTCGCCGCCGTGCAGGCGCTCTATCAGATGGATGTCGCTGGCTCCGGCCTGCTTGAGACCGCTGCCGAATACGAATCTTTCCGCCTCGGCAAGGAGGTGGACGGTGCGCTTTACCGCGAGGCGGACCCGCAATGGTTCCGCGCGATCCTGTCGGGCGTGGTCGAGAACCAGAAGACCGTTGACCCGGCTATCCACCAGGCGCTCACGGACGACTGGCCGCTGTCGCGGCTCGATTCGACGCTTCGTGCCATCCTGCGGGCAGGCGTTTACGAGATCATGGCGCGCGACGATGTGCCCGTGGCCGTCATCGTTTCCGAATATGTCGACATCGCGAAGGCTTTCTACGAAGAGGAAGAGCCGAAGCTCGTCAACGCGGTGCTCGACCGCGTCGCGCGGCGGCTGCGCGGCGAGGGGCGCGGCAAGGACGCTTCGTGAGCGCCGATGCGGCGCATAGTCTGCTACGGCTATCCTGACATCATGCAGCGTTCGTCGGTTCGGCCAGCTCCACCTCGGCTTCGATAGGCGAACTCGCTGGGGCTCCGGGTTTGGGGGCCGAAGCGCCTGATACTGACTCGTTCCGAGTTGAAGGTCAGTGCAGCAATAGTCCGAAAGAATATTGACGTTACTGATGCTCTGATATTCAGTCTGCACGGCTGCCCATTTCTTGCGAGGATGAACGGCTGTGTCCAAGCGCATCATTCTCCTATTGGACGGGACTTGGAACGACGCCGATATCGGCCCCACTGATACGAATATTGTTCGGCTGAGAGATTTGATCGCCAAATCCCTCGGGCAGCAGCAAACCACCCGGGTCGAGCCGGCAAAGGCAACCGAGGCGGGCCGAAAGCTCGTCCATGGCTTCGCATCCGATGGCCGGGAGAATATCGTGTTCTACGAACGCGGCGTCGGCACGAGCGCCTTTGACAGGCTGCGCGGCGGCATATTCGGCGAAGGGCTGGGTGCCAATGTCAGGAACGCCTACAGATTCTTGTCTTATTATTACGAGGAGGGCGACCAGGTATTCGTGTTGGGCTTCTCGCGGGGGGCCTATACAGCGCGTTCCCTCGTTGGATATCTGAATGCGACTGGACTGCTCCAGCGCAGGTACTGCTCCGAGCAACTGGAGCTGAAGGCCTGGTCATATTACCGGACCTCGCCGAATGCCCGGCTTCCTGCCGTCTGGACGGAACTTACCCCCTATGTACATTGGCGTGACAAGTTCCGTGTCGAATGCGTGGCTGTGTTCGATACGGTCGGGGCGCTCGGCGTGCCACTCGAACCCTTCTGGCGCGCCAACCGGGATCGGTATGCATTCCACAATGTCGAGCTTTCTTCGATCACGAACCTCAATCTGCACGCCATCGCGATCGACGAGCATCGCAAGCCGTTCCAGGCGACGATCTGGCGCAAGCCTCCGTTCAAGCAGTTCTCGACCACGACCGAGCAGGTCTGGTTCGTGGGAAGCCACGGCGATGTCGGCGGCAGCTACATTCCGGAAGAGCAGCGCGAGGCCAAATTTCCGGAGTCGCTGGATGACATTTCTCTCGATTGGATGATCAAACGCCTTCTCCATTACTATCGCGACTTTCCAGTTGACGTTAAACATCAATGGAAGAGGCTGTCGCCCAGCTGGGCGCAGGCTACCCAGCACGAATCGAGGACACTCCCTTACTGGATCTATCCGAAGGCTTTCCGTTCGATCGCAAATCTCCCTGTCACCGGCGTGTTCCCATGGCAGGAAGTTTGCCGGGACCGCCATGCCCACCCGATTGCGGAGATGGTCCACGTGTCCGCCATCGAGCGCCTTGGCCAAGTGGTGTGGGTCGGCAGGCAGGCGAGAAAATACCAGCCTGCCAATCTCCTTGCGGTGTTGCCCGAGATCATGAGAACCTACAAATTGGGCAACGTCGACGTGCATGCAGGCGGCACCGACATTTTGCTGGTCGGGTGGGACGGACGTGCGCTTGACCCGAACGAGGATCGGGCGGTCGCAGCCGATCTCATGCGTGCGGCGGAGCTTCGATTGAACTCTTCGGCCAAGCTGAACTGAAGTGTGACGATCCGCGCAGCCGAATTGGCTTTCGGCTCCCTGCCTGTGCAGAAACCGATATCTCCGGTATCGGCAGGATGGCCTTGATGACCTAACGTCAGCTGCCTAGCGCCCCAAACTGGGGTGCCCGAAGCCGGCCATCCGCGGCATGAATATAAATCGATTTGGCACCGCCGCGTGCCGAAACTCGGCAAGGAAAACCGCCTGAAAAGACCAACAGAATATTGACCTTGGCCGAGGTGTTTCGCATAAGCCACACTGAAAGCCGCTCGCCGGCTTCGTCCAGTCAGGCCCGGGGAGGGGTTCTTGCGGGCCACATCGAGGAAAATCCGCAAATGACCATGCTTTATGTCGTCATTCTCTGCGGCGTGCTCTCTGTCCTTTACGCCATTTGGGCGACGCGGTCGGTGCTTGCTGCCGACCAGGGCAGCGCGCGCATGCAGGAGATCTCCGCCGCAATTCGGGAGGGTGCGCAGGCTTATCTGGCACGCCAGTACACCACCATCGCGATCGTCGGCATCGTCGTGTTCCTGCTCGCCTGGTGGCTGCTTTCCGGCTCTGCCGCGATCGGCTTCCTGATCGGCGCGGTGCTGTCGGGAGCCGCTGGCTTCATCGGCATGCATATCTCCGTGCGCGCCAATGTCCGCACCGCCCAGGCAGCTTCCAACAGCCTGGCTGCGGGCCTCGACATCGCCTTCAAATCTGGTGCGATCACCGGTCTCCTGGTCGCCGGCCTCGCGCTGCTCGGCGTATCCGTCTACTACTGGGTGCTGATCGGCCCGCTCGGCCACCAGCCGGCCGATCGCCAGGTCATCGACTCGCTCGTGGCGCTCGGCTTCGGTGCGTCGCTGATCTCGATCTTCGCCCGTCTCGGCGGCGGTATTTTCACCAAGGGCGCGGATGTCGGCGGCGATCTCGTCGGCAAGGTGGAAGCAGGCATTCCCGAGGACGATCCGCGCAATCCGGCCACGATTGCGGATAATGTCGGCGACAATGTCGGCGATTGCGCCGGCATGGCTGCCGACCTCTTCGAGACCTACGCGGTGACCGTCGTCGCCACCATGGTCCTGAGTGCGATCTTCTTCGGCTCGTCCGCTGTGCTCGGCACGGTGATGCTCTATCCGCTCGCGATCTGCGGCGCCTGCATCATCACCTCGATCATAGGCACCTTCTTCGTGAAGCTCGGCTCGAACGGCTCGATCATGGGTGCGCTCTACAAGGGCCTGATCGTGACCGGGCTGCTCTCCATCATCGGCCTGGGCGCGGCAACGTCGCTCACGATCGGCTGGGGCGACATCGGCACGGCCGGCAATATCGTCGTGACGGGCACCAACCTGTTCATCTGCGGCCTGATCGGCCTGCTGGTGACGGGCCTGATCGTCATCATCACCGAGTATTACACCGGCACGGGCAAGCGTCCGGTCGTTTCGATCGCGCAGGCGTCGGTGACGGGCCATGGCACCAACGTCATCCAGGGCCTCGCCGTCTCACTGGAGGCGACCGCCCTTCCGGCGATCGTTATTGTCGGCGGCATCATCGCGACCTACCAGCTCGCCGGCCTGTTCGGCACGGCGATCGCGGTGACCACCATGCTCGGCCTTGCCGGCATGATCGTCGCGCTCGACGCCTTTGGCCCGGTCACCGACAATGCCGGCGGTATCGCGGAGATGTCGGGCCTGCCAAAGGAAGTGCGCCACTCGACCGACGCGCTGGACGCGGTGGGCAATACGACAAAGGCCGTCACCAAGGGCTACGCTATCGGCTCTGCAGGCCTCGGCGCCCTCGTGCTCTTTGCGGCCTATTCGAACGACCTGCAATATTTCGCGGCCAATGCCGCGCAATACCCCTACTTCTCCGACCTGGGCGTGGTTTCGTTCGATCTGTCCAATCCCTATGTCGTGGCCGGCCTGCTGTTCGGCGGCCTGATCCCGTATCTGTTCGGCGGTATCGCCATGACGGCGGTCGGACGCGCGGCCGGCTCGATCGTCGAGGAGGTGCGCAAGCAGTTCCGGGAAAAGCCGGGCATCATGCAGGGAACCGACAAGCCGGACTATGCGAGGGCGGTGGACATTTTGACCCGTGCCGCCATCCGGGAGATGGTCATTCCGTCGCTGCTGCCGGTATTGGCGCCGTTGGTCGTCTATTTTGGCGTCTACCTGATCTCCGGCTCCAAGGCTTCGGCCTTTGCCGCGCTTGGCGCTTCGCTGCTCGGCGTGATCGTCAACGGCCTGTTCGTGGCCATTTCGATGACCTCGGGTGGCGGCGCATGGGACAACGCCAAGAAGTCCTTCGAGGACGGCTTCACCGACAAGGACGGCATCAAGCACCTGAAGGGCTCGGAAGCGCACAAGGCATCCGTGACCGGCGACACCGTCGGCGATCCCTACAAGGATACCGCCGGCCCGGCCGTGAATCCTGCGATCAAGATCACCAACATCGTTGCGCTCCTGCTGCTCGCGGTGCTCGCGCACTCGGCCTAGAGCATCGGACCGAAACGTGCGCAGCGGTTTTCGGATAAATCCGATGCGCAGACAATGAGATAGAGCGGCGTGGCGATCCACCTTGAACGCACGCCGCTCTCATAGAAAACGGCGCATACACAATCAAAAACCCCGCCGGAGCGATCCGGCGGGGTTTTTGATTGGAAGCTATGCTGGGACAGGTAGAGAGCGGCCGGCTATCACGGGCCGCCGCCAGGCATGCCCGTATTGCCTCCGAGAAGGCCGGCCGGCACCTTGCCGACACCTGTGAGCAGCTGGCTCAGGAAGTTGTGGTCGCGACCGCCGGTCGGCGTGGTGCGCGAGACGAAGTCGAACAGCTTGCCGTCCTGCATGCCGTAGTTGGCGACGCGGCTGACGCGGCCGTCATCTCCGAAATAGACCGCGAGCACGCGCTGGTCGACCAGTCTCGGGTTCTGGAAAGCGACGGTTCGAACCCGCTTCTGCGAGATGTAGTAGAAGACCTCGTTGTCGAAGGTTGCCGTCGTGGAAGGTGTGCCGAGCGCGAGCTGCACCTGCTCGCGGCTCGAGCCGACCGGTACCTGGTCGATCTGCTGCTGGTCGATGACGTAGCCCTGAGTAAGTGTCTCGCTGGTCGACAGCACATCCGATTTGCAGCCCGCAAATGCAAATGCCGCGGCAAGCACCGAAACCGTCACTCCGGCTCTCGCGGAACGGTTCGCCTTGAAATTCAGCACGCTCAATAACAACTCCCTGTCATTCCGCCGCACCGACGGCTTGCCGCGGGGCGCAAAACCGGTAAACCAGCTTCCCCGACGATGCAACCTGGGCAGACGGCGTCCCCTGGAAGGATTCCCCATTATGTTCAAACGAATCTTCGGCAGCGAACGAGCCGCCAAAGAACGGATAACAGGGGGCGTGTATGACCGAATCGTGGCAGCGGCGCGGCAGCCGGTGCTCTATGCCGACTGGAACGTGCCCGACACGCCGCTCGGCCGTTACGAGATGATCTCGCTGCATCTGTTCCTGGTCCTGCACCGCTTGCGGGGTGAGACCGGAGCCCGTGAGCTGGCCCAAGGCCTCACTGACCGGTTCTTCGCAGAGCTCGACCATTCGATCCGTGAGCTCGGTGTCGGCGACCTCAGCGTGCCGAAGCGGATGAAGAAGTTCGCGCGCATGTTCTACGGGCGCGTGGCGTCCTATGGCGAGGCTATCGATCGCGGAGATGCCGAATTGCTTGCCGCAGCCCTTGCGCGCAACGTCAGGCCCGGCGAAACATTGTGGAGGGAGTCCGCGGAGTTGAGCCGCCATGTGGTCAAGGTCCAGAGCGCCCTGGCTGAGCAAAGTCTGACGGACATCCTTTCGGGGCAGGTCACTTTTCCGTTGCCCGACACAACCGAAAGGGAGGAATTGCGATGACAAAGCAATCCACGAGCCCGGTTTCTTTCCTCGCAAATGTCGCACGTCTGCCGCAAAAGGGCATGCCGGTTGTCCTCACTGCCGATGAGGGGCAGCGCGAGGCGCTTGCAGCCGATCATGGCCTGCTTTCGGTCGAATCCTGGCAGGCTGATCTGCTTGTTGCGCCCTGGAAGCGCAACGGCGTCAGGATTTCGGGAAAGGTTGAAGGCGAGATCAGGCAGGAATGCGTGGTGACGCTCGAGCCGATCGCCGTGACGATCTCCGAAGAGGTGTCGCAGATCTACTTTCCTGAGGGCTCCAAGCTCGGCCGACTGGGCTTCCACTCCGATGGGGAAATCCATCTCGACGCCGAAGGGCCGGACAGCCCTGAGACGTTTGCGGGCGATACGATCGACGTGGGCGCACTTGCCGAGGAGTTCTTCGCGCTTGCGATCGACCCTTATCCGCGCAAGGAAGGGGCGGCGATCGAGCCTGCGGAAGCGGAGGCCCGGCCCGCCGACAACTTCGGACCGATGCACGAAAAGCTCAAGTCGCTGCGGGAGAAATCCTGAAAACACGCGTGCATTCGTCAATTCCAGTTGTACGGCCTACCAAAAACGCTATTTTCGCCCCGCTTCTGCCAAACCCCGATTGTTCGGGAGACAGTGAGACAATTCCCGCGTGATACGGATTTCTATCGACGCCATGGGTGGCGACCACGGGCCCAAGGTGGTGATTCCCGCCTTGAACAAGGTCATCGAGCGCCGTCCGGACGTGCGGTTCCTGATCTTCGGCCGCGAGGAGCAGGTGGCGCCGCTTCTTTCGCAACATGAACGCGTTGCGAAGGCGTCGAGCTTCACCCACTGCGAGATTGCCGTTCGCATGGACGACAAGCCCAGTCAGGCTTTGCGACATGGCCGCTGGAAGTCGTCGATGTGGAAGGCGATCGAAGCGGTGAAGCTCGGCGAGGCCGATGTCTGCATCTCGGCCGGAAATACCGGCGCGTTGATGGCGATGGCGAAATTCTGCTTGCGCACGATCGCGACCATAGAGCGGCCGGCCATCGCAGCGATCTGGCCGACGCTGCGCGGCGAGAGCGTGGTGCTCGACGTCGGCGCTACGATCGGAGCCGACGCGCATCAGCTGATCGACTTCTCCATCCTGGGCGCGGCGATGGCGCGCGCTTTATTCGACTTGGAGCGGCCGACCGTCGGACTGCTCAACGTCGGCGTCGAGGAGGTCAAGGGCCAGGAGGAGGTCAAGGAAGCCGGCCGGGTGCTGCGCGAGGTCGGGCTGGCATCGCTGGAGTACCGCGGCTTCGTCGAGGGCGACGACATCGGCAAAGGCACGGTCGACGTGGTGGTGACAGAGGGCTTCGCGGGCAATATCGCGTTGAAAACCGCGGAGGGGACTGCCCGGCAACTTGCCGAATATCTGAGAGCTGCCATGAGCAGAACGCTGATGGCGCGCATCGGCTACGTCTTTGCGCAGGGGGCATTCGCCAGGCTGCGCGAAAAGATGGACGTCCGCAAATCGAATGGCGGCGTGTTCCTGGGGCTGAACGGCATCGTTGTGAAAAGCCACGGCGGCACCGACGATGAAGGCTTTGCAGCCGCCATCGAGCTCGGCTACGACATGGTCCGCAACAGGCTGCTCCCCCGCATCAAGGCCGATTTAGACAGCTTCCACTCGCGCCAGCCCGCACCGGCGCAGAAACCGGCCGATCCGGCGCGCAACGCCGCGCAATAGGGTCGAAACAAGAGGTTAATCGTGATCAGATCAGTCGTGCGCGGTATTGGCTCTGCCTTGCCCCCGCGCATCATGAAGAACACCGACTTCGAGGGCGTCGTCGAGACCTCCGACGAGTGGATCGTCCAGCGCACGGGGATCAGGCAGCGCCATATCGCCGGCAGCGGCGAGACCACTGCCTCGCTCGGTGAAGCGGCCGCGCGAGCCGCGCTGCAGTCGGCCGGGCTCGACGCCGGTGATATCGATCTCATCGTGCTCGCCACCTCGACTCCCAACCACACATTTCCGGCAACTGCCGTCGAGATCCAGCAGCGGCTTGGCCTGCGCAGCGGCTTCGCCTTCGACCTGCAGGCAGTCTGCTCGGGCTTTGTCTATGCGCTGAACACCGCTGACCTCTACCTTCGCGGCGGCGCGGCAAGGCGCGCCCTGGTGATCGGGGCAGAAACCTTCTCGAGGATTCTCGACTGGTCGGACCGATCGACCTGTGTTCTGTTCGGTGACGGGGCCGGCGCCCTGGTCATCGAAGCCGTGGAAGGCAAGGGGTCCATCGCCGACCGCGGCTTGCTTGCGGCAAGTCTGCGCTCGGACGGCTGCCACATGGAAAAGCTCTATGTCGACGGCGGGCCTTCGACGACCGGCACGGTCGGGCATCTGCGCATGGAGGGCCGTGAGGTCTTCAAACATGCGGTGGGCATGATCACGGACGTGGTTGAGGCGGTATTCGCCGATGCCGGGATCTCGGCCAAGGACCTCGACTGGTTTGTGCCTCACCAGGCGAACAAGCGCATTATCGACGCTTCCGCAAAGAAGCTCGGCATCGCCGAGAAGAAGGTGGTGACGACCGTCGATCTGCATGGCAACACCTCGGCGGCTTCCGTGCCACTGGCGCTGTCCGTCGCCGTTGCCGACGGCCGCATCAGGCAGGGCGATCTCGTCTTGCTGGAAGCAATGGGCGGCGGATTCACCTGGGGCGCGCTGCTGCTGCGCTGGTGAGCCCAGCAGGCTTCGCAAAAGCGCGCCAGACTTTTCGATCGGGACGTGGGACAAAAGGATTGTGAGCAGGCGCTCGTGGGCTAATCGTGAATGCCTGCTTTGGCCCGTGAAGCGCTGAAGCTTAGTGCCGCAAAACGGTTCTATCTAACTGCATTTGCTTGAGGTTCTGTCCTTGACCTCATCGGGGCAATTTCTTAACGTCTCAAGGCTCCAGAAACAATGCGCCTGAGGGGACGGTTACGGTCACATGGGAGGAAAGACGTTGACTCGTGCCGACCTTGCGGAGGCCGTGTACCGGAAAGTTGGGCTTTCACGCACGGAATCCGCCGAGCTTGTCGAGGCCGTCCTCGATGAGATCTGTGACGCGATCGTGCGCGGCGAGACCGTCAAGCTGTCGTCCTTCGCCACGTTCCATGTCCGCGACAAGAACGAGCGGATCGGCCGCAACCCGAAGACCGGCGAGGAAGTTCCTATCCTCCCGCGCCGTGTGATGACCTTCAAGGCATCCAATGTTCTCAAGGGGCGTATCCTGCGGGCGCATCAGAGCAGCAAGGCCAAAGTCGCAAAAGCCTGATTGGTTTGATTTCGGAAATTGCCAATATTTCACGAAGGTCAAAGTCCAGCGCTGTTTCGGGGATTGAATATTTCCCAGTAAACCGCTGAGATGTAGTGCGATTCGGCCGAGCCTGGGCGGGGGCTTAGCGATGGGGAGACTGTCCTATGGAAAAGAGTCCCGACGCGTTCCGTACGATCAGCGAAGTTGCCGACGACCTCGATCTTCCGCAGCATGTCCTGCGCTTCTGGGAAACTCGTTTTTCCCAGATCAAGCCAATGAAGCGTGGCGGTGGCCGGCGGTACTACCGGCCTCAGGACATCGAGCTGATCAAGGGCATTCGCCACATGCTCTACGACCAGGGCTACACCATCAAGGGCGTCCAGAAGCTGCTGCGGGAGAACGGCAATCAGTTCCTCGTGGCGATCGGTAGCGGCAATCTTGCCGCTATCGAGGCGATTGCGCAGCGCAAGCAGGCCGAAGCCGCGAACGCGCAACCTCAGCCATCGCGCGTGCCCGACGAAGAGATGCTGGTCGGCGAGCCGAAGGTGAAGCCTTCCCGCCGTTTCTTCGGTTTCGGCAAGTCCGATGATGACGGGCCGGTGCAACCAGACGCGGGCAAGCTGTCGCGCGACAATCGCGCTCTGTTGCAGGAGGCTTTGTTCGACTTGCTCGAATGCAAGCGGTTATTGGATCAGGTTAGGTAAATTAACAAGAAACGGCCGCTCTTGCTTGGGCAACGCCAGTCCCGCAAGTAGATACGGCGCCGGTATTCCGATCCTGAACATTGGATTTTCTTGTTGGCCATCGTGCCTTAACTTTGCCGTGATCTCATAGAAACCTCGGATTTGGCTGGGGTGGCTGTCGGAATTTCCTCGGAAATCTGCGGACTTATCGAACTTGATATCAAGCAAGAAAGGAACAGCCGTGACGACACCGACGCATAACTCGGTTGGCGTAACTTCGAACCTCGACACAGCAGCGCTTGGTATCGGCAAATACGTCGCGGATGGCGAAAAATGGGGCGGCGCGCTCGGTGCCGGCGTAACGCTCGATTTCAGTTTTTTCCACAGAGGTTACTCCGAATATTACGGATACAATGGGGATTCGAGCTACTCCTCCGACAAGGAGCCTGAACAGGCCTATGAACTGACGGCAGGGGAAGAAGCCGCTGTCAGGGCCGCTCTGGGCGCTTGGTCGAGTTTCGCCAACCTCACGTTCCGCGAAGTAACCGACAGCGCCACCGTCGCAGGCGACCTCCGCTTCGGCTACACTACTCACAGCAGTCCGGGCTCAGCCGCTCACGCTTATTTCCCCTACGATGATCCTTCCGCGGGCGATGTTTGGTTCGACTGGTCGAATTTCAATCCCGGCAAGCTCCCGACGATTGCCAAAGGCTCGTACGACTTCCTTGCGATACTGCACGAGATCGGGCACGCGCTTGGGCTGAAGCACACATTTGACGACCCGAGCATTGGAACTGCCGGCGCCGATCATATGCCGGCCGCCCAGGACAATTACTTCTACTCTATTATGAGCTACACGGCGTCACCTTGGTCGGCGCAGGGTGACAACTGGGCAAGCTTCTACCCGACGACGCCTATGTACGACGACCTCGTCGCGATCGAGGCGCTGTACGGCCGCAGTGCGCATAGTACCGGCAACGACACTTATACGTTCAATGACGGCGTCAAATACTGGCAGGCGATCCAGGACACCGGCGGGATCGACACCATCGTCTACAACGGCGCCGAGAACGCGACGATCAACCTCAACCCGGGCACTTTCAGCGCGTTGAGCGAGCCGATCCAGTTCCGGAACTCGAGTGGCGGCTACACGTCAACCAAAAGCACGGTTACCATCGGTCCGGGCGTCGTCATAGAGAACGCCCACGGCGGCAATGGTAACGACACGCTCACAGGCAACTCGGTCGGCAACAATCTGAACGGCGGTGCGGGCAACGATGTTCTGTTCGGGGGGGCAGGCAATGATGTCCTGATCGGCGGACCCGGATCAGACAGGCTCAATGGCGGCGCCGGCAACGATATCTTCGTCTTCGACAGCGCGCCGAGCCCATCCAACAAGGACACGATCGTCGATTTCGGCAGTACGAGCGGCAACGACGACATGATCTGGCTGGCGAGTAGCATATTTACGAAGCTTGGCGGTGGCGCCGCGCATGCCTTGAGCGATGCTTTCTTCCGGCTAGGAGGCGCCGCTCAGGACGCCAACGACTACGTCGTCTATGACCAGACGAAGGGCGCACTGTTCTACGACCCGAACGGGAGCGCAGGCGGCGGTGCCATTCAGATCGCCACACTCACCAACAAGCCGGTGCTCACAGCCTCGGACTTTCTCGTCGTCTGAGTGATGCGAGTTCGCCACGGCCAGGCTGGCGGAGCGCCCGGGTAGGCAAAGTCCGACCGGCTTGCGGCAGCTCAAATTTCGAGCAGCGCGTAGGGCCTCCCGGTCGGCTTGTCGATATGCATTGCCACATTATACACCGGGGCGCCGCCGGGAGTGCGCCCCTCGTAGACGCCGCGATGGGCATGGCCGTGAACGACGGCGCTGACCTTGAACCGATCGATCGTCTCGGCCAGGCGGGATGACCCCAGGAACGGAAAGATCTCGAGCGGCTCGCCGGCGATCGTGTCCGCGACCGGAGCATAGTGCAGGACGACCAGCGTCCGCTCGCTGCCGGTATGCCGCATCGCGTTCTCCAGGCGCATTGCCTCGCTCACACTTTCCGCGACCATTGTCTTGATGGCTGGTTCGCCGAACGAACTCAGCATGCGCCGCCCGAATCCTCCTACGAAACCCTTCACTCCGACAAATCCGACTCCGTCGATTTCGACCGACTGTCCATCAAGCAAGTGGACGCCGGACTGGCGCAACAGTTCGGATATCTGCTCGGCGGAATCGCTTTGGTAGTCGTGGTTGCCGAGCACGGCGACTATCGGGATGGAGCATGCGCGCAAGTCGTCCAGCAGCATCTCCGCTTCGCGTGGCTTGCCAAGATCGGTAAGGTCGCCGGCGAGCACCAGAACGTCTGCCAGACGTGACACTTCGCTGAAGAGATCGCGATAGGAGGACGACGCGTCTTCCTTCACATGAAGGTCGCCGAGCGCAGCGACTTTGAGAAGCTGGGGCGCGTCACCCATCGCTGTCCGGCTCCGAACTGGCAAGCCCGTTCCGGTGCGAGTTGCGGTCGACTTCTTGAAATCCCCATTCTTGCACGTCGACCTTATAGTCTGTCCGGGAGACTGCGCGCCCGCGGCATATCTTGGTCGCGGGTGGCGGCTGCCGGCGCTGCGCCGCCAGCCGTTCAAGCAACTCGTCCAAAAGCCAGTCCGGTATGGCGTTGCGTTCCGAGGGATAGATCCAGCGGAAATTCACGATATGAGAAAGCAATACCTCCCAGTGTCCGCCGAAATAGCCGAGCAATCTTCGCCAATCGATCTGATCGTGCGCTTTGAGGACGACATGCGCCACGTCCGCGCCGTCGTAGCGGTACCTGGTTTGAATGAAGCACTTGGACCAGACGAGTTCGGTCGGACCGACAACGAGGACCGGTGTGCCGAAGACGAGAGTCTGGCGGGCGTGTTCGAACCAGCCATCGTCGATCGGCATGCCATTTGACGAGGCGAAGACGACGTCGAAGAAGCTTCTTCCCTTGAAGACTTTGCCCAGCCAACGGTCATCCTCGATGGAAATCCGGTAACCGAGCTTCTTGAAGTGGGAAAGGATGCGCGGGTAATCGCCTGCCCTGCAGAAGATATCGATATCCTTCGTTTGCCGCCTGATTCCGGTGTAGGCGCTGACGGCGTAGGTGCCTGCCAACATGAACGGGATCGCGGATGCAACGAGCTGGCTGATAGCTTCGCGATAGAAATCCTCGGCCTCGGGGCTTGCCGGCGTCGGTTCCGCCTTGGCGTCGAGCGGGGGTATGACCTTCGGGGCGGGGTTCACCGGACGCCAATGGAGTCTCTGTCACCGGCCGCTGTGGCGGCCGGGATCAGGAACGAAGAAGCTGCAGTCAGGCTTACCGCAATCATCAAACCGATCCGCCGTGGTCTCGGTTGAACACCCGGCAACTGAATTCGTTCCAACTGCCTGTTTTATGAAAGCGTCGGCGCATAGCTCTCTTTGACTTCAAGCGGATATTGGTCTCAGCGCCGCTGGTTTGCGCGAGATGTTGCCTCGCCGCCACAGAGCGCGTCAAAAATTAATTTGTTCTGTCTGCCTGGCCGGCATCGGTTGCCCGTCTGCACACGACCGCACTACTGGATGAAACTTCCGAATCGGGTTTTCATGCTGGGTGGCGGCAATGGGTGGGAGCGATAGCCGCGAAGCCGTGACCAGTCCCGGACAGGGGGACGACGCTGCGGCGGAGAGCGACGTTCCGGAGACAAGCTATTCCATGTCGGCCGGCCTCGTAGCGAAGCTGCGGGCGCTCGATATCGCACTCGCCGTCACTTCCTATCAGTCCAACCTCCTCTATTTCATCGGCCGCAATCCCGCGACCGGCGGGCTCAATGTCCATCAGACGAGCATCCTGCGGCCGATGGGACTTGCCCATGGCCCGGACGGATCGCTGGTGCTGGCAGCCGGCTTCCACCTGATCCGCTTCGTCAACACGCTCGAGCCCGACCAGCGCGCCAACCGGATCTTCGATGCCTGCTACGTGCCGCGCACGGTGCACATCACCGGGGAGCTCGACGCGCATGACGTCGGCGTCGACGCAGCCGGCCGCCCCGTATTCGTCAACACCCGCTACAACTGCCTCGCCACCTTGTCCGCCCGCTACAGCTTCGAAGAGCAGTGGCGACCGCCCTTCATCTCGGCGCTGGTGGACGAGGACCGCTGCCATCTGAACGGCCTTGCCATGAAAGACGGCGAGCCGGCCTATGTGACGGCGGTGAGCCGCTCCGACACGATCGACGGCTGGCGCGACCGGCGCGCCGATGGCGGCGTGGTCGTCGACGTCAGGACCGGGGAGATCGTCTGCGACGGGCTTTCCATGCCGCATTCGCCGCGCCTTCACCGCGGCGCGCTGTGGCTGCTCAATGCCGGCACCGGCGAGCTCGGCTTCGTGGAATTGCCGAAAGGCGGCGGCAAGGGCAGGTTCGAGCCGGTTGTCTTCTGCCCCGGCTTCCTGCGCGGGCTGGCCTTCCATGGCCGCTATGCCTTCGTCGGGCTTTCCAAGCCGCGCTACAAGCGCTTCGAGGGGCTGGCGCTGGACCAGCGCCTGGCGGCCGCCGATTCCGAGCCCTGGTGCGGGGTCCAGGTGATCGACCTCGAGACGCGAAGCTGCGTCGACTGGTTCCGCATCGACGGTCCGGTATCCGAGCTCTACGACCTTGCGGTGGTTCCCGGCTTCGCCTGTCCGATGGCGGTGAGCCCGGGATCGCCCGAGGCGGCGAGCGTGGTGAGCCACGCGCCGGCAGCCAGACGCAATCGACGGATCTATCGCCTGGCGGAACCGCAGGTTTGAGATCGGACGCGGCTGACCGATAGCTATTATTTAAGGCGGAAGCATTCATAGGGCGGGGAGCCACGATGAAGGAGCAAGCGGTGAGCCGGCCGGCCCTCGACCTCCGTCAGCGCCTGGTGCTCGGCACGGCGCTCGCGACCAGCGCTCTTCTGGGCGGTTATCGCGGCTATGTTCGCCGCGCCTATGCGGACTGCGGCCCTTTGGGAGGACCTTACCTCTGCAGCGGCGTCACGACGACCACGCAGATGCTGACCGGCACTCCGCTGACGGTGACCACGGATAACTCCTTCAGCATCGACACCGCAGCCGGCCATGCTCTTGATCTCAGTGCCGCTGGCGGGCTGATCTTCACCGACCACTATCGATCGACGATCACGGGCGCCCTCGACGGCATCAACGCCCAACTCTTCGGGAGTGGCGGCGCGCTGTCGATCACCAGCACCGGCACGGTGACGGGGACAAACCGCTTCGGCATCTATGCGAGCAACCTCAACGGCTCCGACACGAGGCTCGAGGTGGCGAATGTGAGCGGGGGGGTCGACGGCATCTTCGCCCGCCACTATGGCAGCGGACTCCTGTCGATCACCGCCACCGGTACCGTCACGGGGACCAACCCCTTCAGCAACGGCATCTTCGCCTATACCGGCTCCGCCGCCGCCGGCCTGACGATCGAGGCGGTGGACGTCAGCGGCGGGGCCTATGGCATCCAAGGCATCCACTACGGCATCGGGGCGCTGTCGATCACGAGCACCGGCACGGTGATCGCAGGGAGCAGCTACGGCATCTATGCGTTCAACAAAGGCACCGACCTGACGATCGAGGCGGCCTATGTCAGCGGCGGCAGCGACGGCATCAACGCCCGCCAGTATGGCAGCGGCGCGCTGTCGATCACCGCCACAGGCGAGGTGACGGGGAGGGGGCGCTACGGCATCTCTGCGCTCAACACCGGCACTGACCTGACGATTGTGGCCGCGGATGTTGATGGCGGGTCGACCGGCATCCAAGCCCGCCAATCGGGCAGCGGCGCACTGTCCATCACTGCGTCGGGCACCGTGAAAGGCACGCTGGGCAACGGCATCTTCGCCACCACCGTCGCGGGCACGACAGACCTGACAATCGCAGCGGCGGATGTGACTGGCGGCTCGAACGGCATCGAATCCCGCCACTACGGCAGCCGCGCGCTGTCGATCACCGCTTCCGGTGCGGTCGAGGGGACGAATGGCGACGGCATTTTTGCGCTCAATAACCACGGCACCCGTCTGACGATCGAGGCGACGGATGTGAGTGGCAGCAATGACGGCATCTATGCTCGCCAATTGGGCAGCGGCGCGCTGTCGATCACCACGACAGGCACCGTGGCGGGAACCAGCCAGAACGGCATTTTGGCCTATGCCGGCGTCGACGCGATCGACCTGACCATCGCCTCGGCGGATGTGAACGGCGGCGATGGTGGTATCGTCGCCCGCCACTACGGCGGCGGCGTGCTGTCGATTACCAGTACCGGGACGGTAACGGGGGCGGGCAGCTACGGCATCCTTGCGCACAACGCCGGTAGCGACCTGACGATCGCGGCCGCTGATGTCAGCGGCGGCGGCGACGGCATCAATGCCCGCCAATACGGCAGCGGCGCGTTTTCGATCGCTGCCTCCGGCGCGGTGACGGGGACGGGTCGCTACGGCATTTTCGCGCTCGGTGTCGGCGCCGCCCTGACGATCGAGGCGGCGGATGTGGGTGGCGGCTCGACCGGCATCAGCGCCCGCCAATACGGCAGCGGCTCAGTTTCGATCGCAGCCTCCGGTACGGTGAAAGGGACGCTGGGCAATGGCATCTTCGCCACCAGCGTCGCGGGGACGACAGATCTCACCATCGCCGCGGCGGATGTGGCTGGCGGGTCGACCGGCATCGAGGCCCACCACTACGGCAGCGGCGCGCTGTCGATCACCGATACCGGCACAGTAACGGGGACAAACGGGCTCGGCATCTACGCCAGAAGCAACAACGGCGCCGGCTTGACCATTGAGGCTGCGGATGTAAGCGGCGGAACCCAAGGCATCTACGCCAAACATTACGGTTCTGGCAGGCTGTCGATCACAACCACCGGCACGGTGGCCGGCGGCGACACGGGCATCAATGCCCTCAACGATTGCGCGGCTGCCGGCTCGACGACGACCGTGAGCGTGGGCAGCAGAGGCGCCGTGGAGGGGAGCACAGTGGGGGTCGCGCTTATTTCTACGACCGGCCGCGCCGCGAGCCTGGAGAATGCCGGCGCGATCTCCGGCAGGACGGGCGTTGTCGCGCGGACTGCCGGCCCGGTGACCATCACCAACAGCGGCACCATCACCGGCATCGGTGGGACCGCGATCGACCTCAGGACCTCGTTCGGTCCGAACACCTTCAACCAGCAGGCCGGCACGATCACCGGCGACATCCTGCTGTCGGCCGGTCCCGACACGGTCAATGTGACGGGCGGCGCGATCGACGGCGACGTCACCGGCAAGGGCGGCGCCACCCTCAACTTCGCGCTGGGAGCGGGCAGCTTCACCTTCGCCGCGCCGAACGCCATCACCGGCATGGCCGAAATCAACATGAACTCCGGCACGGTCGATCTGCAGGGCACCGCGACCACCGACAGAATGACCGTCAGTGGCGGCAAGATGATAGTGGAGGGTGTGGTCAATGCCGGCACGACCTCGATCAAAGCCGGCACGATCGCCGTCAACGGCAGCCTGACCGGCAGGATCACGGTGCTCGGCGGCCGGCTGCAGGGTACCGGCACGGTAGTGGGCGACACCGAGAATTTCGCCGGCGGCGTGATAGCGCCCGGCAACTCGATCGGCACGCTGACCGTCAAGGGGAACTATACGGGAGGCGGCGGCACGCTCGAGATCGAAGCCGCGCTTGGCAGCGATGCCTCGCCGTCGGACCGGCTCGTCGTGACCGGCAACACCTCGGGCAGCACCGACGTTCGTGTTGTCAACCTCGGGGGCGGCGGCGCGCAGACGGTGGAAGGCATCAAGGTCATCGATGTCGGCGGCGCCTCGAATGGAACCTTCACGCTCATCGGCGACCATGTCTTCCAGGGCAGGCCGGTCGTGATCGCCGGCGCCTATTCCTATACGCTCCAAAAGAACGGTATCAGCACGCCGGCCGACGGCGACTGGTACCTGCGCTCCGCCCTGACCGCTTCCGACCAGCCGGTCTACCAGCCGGGCGCGCCGCTCTACGAGGCCTATGCCGGGGTGCTGCAGAGCTTCAACGAGCCGGGCACCTTGCAGCAGCGCCTCGGCAACCGGTCGTGGACCGTCGAAGCGCAAGGCGCCGACGGGCTCTCCGAAGAGGTGACGACCGCGCCGGGCTTCGGCGTGTGGGGCACGATCGAAGGCGCGCAGGGCAGCTTCGACCCCATGACCTCGACGACCAGCACCGACTACGACGTCTCCACCTGGAAGCTCGAGACCGGGTTCGACATGCCACTCTTCGAGCAGCAGACCGGAATGCTGGTCGGCGGCGTCGCCGTCCACTACGGCCGCATCTCGTCCGACATCGGCTCGCCCTTCGGCGACGGCTCGATCGATTCGACCGGCTACGGGCTTGCCGGCACGCTCACCTGGTACGACAGCACTGGCTTCTATGTCGACGGCCAGGCCAGGGTGACCTGGTTCGACAGCGACATCTACTCCGACACGCTGACCAAGACGCTGGCCTCCGGCAATGACGGGCTGGGCTATGCGCTCTCCCTCGAGACTGGCCAGCGCATGCCGGTCAGCGAGCGCTGGTCGCTGACGCCGCAGGCGCAGCTTGCCTATGCCGCGGTCGACGTCGACGACTTCACCGACCCGTTCGGCGCGGCCGTATCGCTCGAGGACGGCGACAGCCTGCTCGGCCGGCTCGGCGTGTCGGCGGACTACGAGGACGCATGGACGGACGCAGCCGGGCAAACGAGCCGGGCGCATATCTACGGCATCGCCAATCTCTACTACGACTTCCTCGACGGCTCGCGGGTCGACGTGTCGGGGGTCGATCTCGTCAGCGAGAACGAGGCGCTGTGGGGTGGGGTCGGCCTCGGCGGCTCGCTCAGCTTCGCCGACGGTAAATACGCGCTCTACGGCGAGGCGCTGGCGAGGACCAGCCTGGAGGACTTCGGCGACAGCCACGTCGTGAGCGGCTCCATCGGCTTCAGGGTGAACTGGTAGGCCGGCCTGACCTGCGCGGAATGAGTTTTCGAAAATGGTCGGAGCGGCGGGATTCGAACCTTATCCGGAGTTCGAGTGTCCAGTGAGTGTGTAGATTGGATGTTTTGCGGAACGCCGGCCCGGCCGTCGGGAAACCCCCGCCGGTAGGGGCCTTCGTCACCAGCGGCTGCCAACCAGCGTGCGGTCGGCGGTCAGTGTAGCTTCTTTCGGGTCCTCGCCCCGCACCGGTTTGGTGGCTACCATACTCGCTACGTTCTTGCGTTTGTCGGTGCTCAGCATCCGCTTCACTGCAGTCGGCGCGTATGGAGTGCCTGCGCTCGACAGGTAGCCGGCCTCAGTTGCATGCTTCTGGCAGATCAGCGAAGATCAACAAGACGCCGACCTGCAATACGCCGAAGATCCGTCGCGCTGTTTCCGGCTGGTTCTCGGCCAGTTTCCCTCGATCCGCGCCTGTCCGACATCGGTTCGCAGCCACACGGCGATCACGATCCTTTCAATTCAGGTGCACCCAGACGTGATCGAGAAGTGACGGAACCGGCGAGTTTTGGAGCACGTTCGCTCCCTCGGACCGACGCATAATCTGATTTGAGCGGAGAACGGCAATGAAACTTTCGTCAGGTCTCGTTGGGGTGACGCTGGCCGCGTCGTTTGCGGTTGCATCCACACTGCCGCTCGGTGCGGCCCCCCTTTCGATGCCGCAGCCCGCAACGGCACAAAACGATCTTATAGCTGTCCAGTATGAGCAGTTGGACAAGAACCCTACGCCGCCGGTGGTAGGCAGCGCACCTGCAGACATCCAGATGCGCGGCGGCATCCCGTATTACAACGGGCATCGCGGCTATCGCGCCCACCGCAAAGGCTATGTCGAGCATGAGGGCTGGTGGTTCCCGGCCTCGGCATTCAGCGACCGGACGACGACTAGCTCGGTCAAAAAACGCCTCCCTCACTCTTCAGGGAACTACTGAACTGAAGGTGAGGGCCTGTCCGCTACAGGCTGAAAGCTAGATATACATTTCCCGATGACCTGCGCCATCTCCGGCCAGGAGCGGCGCGGCCCATCGGAGAAGGATGCGGAACGCTTCCACCCGCACCCGGAATGCCACTGCTTCTCGCGCCGCCTCGGCCTTGGCGCGCTGACGCTAGGCGTGGCCGTGATGGCGACGACGCCGCCGGTGGAAGCCCGCAGCGCAGGCGGAAGCGAAATGTTTGCAGATATTGCTGCAGCGGCCAGCTACTTCAAAGGGCCTAGACCATAGCAACTCCTGCTTGCAAAGGATGGCATGCCCGAAATGTTGGGGCACATATCAAAGCTCTCGCTCATAGGCGCCATGAGGCCTGACGCCACGGTAGACGACGCGGTCGAGCGCATCGTTCACATTGACTGCAAACGTCGCCCGGCGAAACGCGCCATGCGGTCGAAACGTTCTTCGTCTGGTCGGTCCCGGCGGATGCTTGCGTACTGAAATGCACGAGATATCGAAAGCAGCACGCCGCGCGTTGCTCGCGCAGCATGGTAATTTTGCGCTGGCCTATTCCGTCGCCTTTCAGCCGGACCTCTCCTACTTCGGCGACGCGCGGGGCTTCCTCAGCTATAAGATGGTAGGCCGCACCGCCTTCGTCCTATCCGATCCCATTGGGCCGCCGGAGCATCGGGACAAAGTCATCGACGGATTCCTCGCGACGGAGAAGGATGTCAGTTTCTGGCAGGTCTCGCACGCCGTCGCCCAGATCTTATCGGCGCGCGGGTTTTTCATCAATGAGTTGGGTTGCGAGACCTTGGTCGACTTGACCACATTTAGTTTCGCCGGGCCGCACCGGCGAAACTTCCGGACGGCGGTCCACAGGTTCTTCGCGAGCGGCCACGTCGTGCGCGAAGAACCGCTTGCAAGCCTCAACGCCGCACGCCTGCGGTCAATCTCGGAAAGCTGGCGCAGAACCCGGACGACCAAGCGTCACGAATTGCGGTTTCTCGTTCGCCCGGTAGTGCTGGCTGATGAACTGGGCGTACGCAAGTTTTTCATTCTCGATCGGGACGGAGATCCGAAGGCGTTTGCGTTCTTCGATCCTGTCTATGAAGGCGGCGAGATCGCAGGCTATCTGTCGTCGACGCGGCGGTGGTCACCCCAGACCGACAAGCTCGCCGGCTACTACCTTATGCGGACTGCTATCGAACGCTTTCAGGCGGAAGGCGTCCGCACCCTTTATCTCGGCCTCTCACCCTTCCACGGCATCGAGGCACCGGAATTCACCGAACATTGGCTGGTTCGAGAAGCGTTCCAGTTTGCCTACGCCAATTTCTTCGTCAATCGATTGATTTACCCGGTGCGGACGCTCGCCCGGCATAAGGAAATCTATGGCGGAGCAAGCCGTCAGACCTACTACGCCTTCAACACTCTGCCGAGCCTGCCGCGCCTCCTGAAACTGATCTGGGCGTGCAGGATATTATGATGACCCAATCGCGCTGAGGTGCAGCGTCAAACTCAACTGATCTCGCATTCTGCCGCTTGATGTGCTGATCATGCCACGGGTCGCGATCGGGCGTCCCTTCTGATCAACCTCTCAACTTGAGAAGACTACGCCCGCTTCGGCGGGCGTTTTACCCGCAGCGTTACCCACTCTTATTTTTGGTGGTTTCGGAGATGCAGTCAAACATTTCAATGGTCGGAGCGGCGGGATTCGAACCCACGACCCCTTGACCCCCAGTCAAGTGCGCTACCGGGCTGCGCTACGCTCCGAACCGCGGAGAGCCCTATATTCTCTACCTTGCCAGCGCAAGGGCCAAAACGGCGCGACAAGAACGAAAGCCGATAATCGGCGTTGATAGGCAGCGACCAGTGAGGAAAAGTCCCTCGGAAATGCCCAAGGACCGTCTCGTGGTGCTCCGAACTTATCCACAGGGCGGCCCGGGAACTCACTCGGACAAGGCCACCGAAACGGTCGGCCGAGATGCGTCAGCACCGGCCAGGAGACAGAGACTGAACAGCGATTGGAGCCCAGATACAGTGCGAAGCTTGATGTTTGCCTGTTTTGGGCCATCGCAATCCCGGCCGTCAACGGCCGAAAGCAGGCCGGCTCCGCTAAGGAGGAATGCCATGGGCTTGGAACTCCCGGCATGAAGGACCGCGCGACACGAATCCTACTAGGCATCGTCGCGGTGCTGCTCGTGGCGTTTCTGGCGCAGCCCTATGTCGACCGGGTGCTGTTCGCAGCGAGGGAGCCACGCCCGGTCGTCCCTCGCGCCGACCTCAGCGAATTCGAGCGATCGACCATTCATGTGTTCGAGGAAATCTCGCCTTCGGTCGTGCAGGTTGTGGCGCTGCCGCCGGGTGCCCGGCCCGGCAATCCGGGTGGCGAGGTGAAATCGGGCACCGGCTTCGTGTGGGACAGGGCCGGCCATATCGTCACCAACAACCACGTGGTCGAGAACGCGGATTCGCTCGTCGTCAGGCTGTCGTCGGGCGAGATTGTTCCAGCACAGCTGACTGGACGGACGCCGAACTACGATCTCGCCGTGGTCCAACTCGGCCGGGCAGTCAACCTTCCCCCGCCCGTGCCGCTCGGCAGTTCTGGCGACCTGCGGGTCGGCCAGGCGGCCTACGCCATCGGCAATCCTTTCGGGCTCGACCAGTCGCTCACGACCGGCATCATCAGCGCCCTGAAACGCCGCCTGCCGACGAGCAGCGGCCGCGAGATCGCCGATGTCATCCAGACCGACGCGGCCATCAACCCCGGCAATTCCGGCGGTCCGCTGCTCGATTCGGCGGGAAGGCTGATCGGCGTCACCACGGCCATCCTCTCGCCGTCGGGCACGAATGCCGGCATCGGCTTCGCCATCCCGGTCGATACCGTGAACCGCGTCGTTCCGGCGCTGATCCGCGACGGCCGCGTTCCAACGCCTGGCATCGGCATCATGGCGGCGGACGAAGCCACCACGGCCCAGCTCGGATTGACGGGTGTCGTGATCGCCGCGGTGGCCCCTGGCTCGCCTGCGGAGCGCGCCGGGCTGAGGGGTTTCGACGCGGCGAGCGGGACCATCGGCGACGTCATCATTGCGGCAGATGGCGAGCCCGTGCACCGGCTGCCCGACCTCACGGGCAAGCTCGAACAGGCAGGCGTTGGCGGCAAGCTCAGCCTGACGGTTAGCCGAAACGGCACCACGCGCACCGTAGATGTCCCAGTGGTCGATATCGGGTCGTAGCGATCCCGGTGTCGTAATCCGACGGGGCCGCCAACTCGGTCGTCTCGCCCCATTCAGCGGGGCCGGCGCGCACCACCGCAATGCCAAACCGTCAGGGCATGTGCCGGACGAGTTCCTTGGAGTGCAACGACTTCAGTCCCTCCAAAGCTCTTGTAAATCAAAAAATACATATGTATGGCTCGGGCAGCGTTGCCGGACCGAAATTGGACGGCGCCGCCATCTGGAAGCTCGCACCCCAACCTTGGGAGGACTCATGAAGACCTTGTTCCGGCTGGCCATGGCCGGCCTTTTGCTCGCGTCGACGTCGGCGTTCGCGCAGGACGCTGCGCCCGGCACGACAAAGAAAGACAGCTATCGATTTGTCATTATCCCGAAGGTCGTGCATCCGTGGTTCGACAAGGTGAATGACGGCGCCCAGGCAGCCGCTAAGGCGATCGAGGCGCAGACGGGCGCCAAGGTCGTGGTCGAATACAGCGCGCCGCAGCAGGCTGACGTCGTTCAGCAGAACCAGATCCTCGAAAGCTCCATTGCGACGCGGCCGGACGGCATCGCGATCGATCTGCTCGACCCGAGCGGCAATCGTGCCCCGCTCGAGGAGGCGATCGGCCAGGAGATTCCGGTCACGATTTTCGACTCTGTCCCGCCGGAAGGCATGGAGCTGACCAGCATCGGCAACGATTTCTGCGAGCAGGCGTCAATCGCGTCGCGTCGCCTCGTCGAACTGCTCGGAGAAGAGGGCGGCGAAGTCGCCATCATGATGGGCGTGCCGACCGCACCGAACCACGCTATCCGGGCCGAGTGCCACCAGAAGGTGTTTGCCGAGCATCCGAACATCAAGGTGGTTGCGACTGGCATCGACAATGATGACATCGAGACTGCGCAGAAGCAGGCCGCCGCGATCATGCAGGCCAATCCGAACCTGAAGGGTTGGGTCGCTTGCGACGCCGCCGGCCCGATCGGCATCGGCCAGGCAATCAAAGAGGCAGGCAAGACCGGACAGGTTAAGCTCGTCGGCCTCGACAACCTGCCGGAGATGCTCCAGCTGATCAAGGACGACGTAGCCGACAGCTCCTCGTCGACGAAGCCGGAAATGCAGGGCTACTGGTCAGTGATGACCATGTGGCAGAAAGCGACTGGCGTCGAGACGCCCAAGTACATCGACACCGGCATCGCTGTCCTGACCAAGGACAACGTCACCCAGTGAGATCGCAGGGGCCGCGGCCGACCGCGGCCCCGCTATTCTGTCAGGCCCGGTGCCCGTGAAGGGTAGCGTAATGGCCGTTTCGTTCAGCAGAACCGGACGAGCGCACAACAGCTGGATACGATGCAACCATGGCCTTTCTCGAGACCAAGGGACTTGGTCGGGACTTTCCCGGCGTCACTGCGCTGAATAATGTCGATATTTCCGTCGAGCTGGGGCGCGTGCATGTCTTCGCCGGCGAGAACGGGGCCGGCAAGTCCACGCTGGTCAAGCTGCTGACGGGCGCCTACACGCCGTCGCGCGGGCGAGTCCTCATCAACGGGAGGGATCCCGCCGAGGACCCGAGCCTTTTTCGCAAAATCGCTTATGTTCCGCAGGAGCTGACGCTGTTCCCGCATATGTCGGTCGCGGAGAATCTGTTTCTCCCCTACGACCGCTCGGGCCATGGCGGGAGCTATTTCAATCGGCGCCGGCTCGAGAGCGAGGCGACGGAAATCCTGGCGCGGTTCGGCATAGCCGCGTCGCCCGCCGACCTGGTGCGTACCATCTCGGTTTCCGACCAGCAACTGCTTCAGATCGCGCGTGCGTCGACGAACCGGGACATGAAAGTGCTGATCCTCGACGAGCCGACCTCGTCGCTGACGCGCACCGAGGTCGACCGCGTGTTCCGTGTCATTTCGGGCTTCCGCGACCGCGATCATGCCATCATCTTCATCTCGCACAAAATCGACGAGGTGTTCGCGATCGGTGACGACTACACGGTCCTGCGCAACGGCGAGAAGGTGCAGGCTGGCCGCCTTGCGGATACCCATGCCGATGGCCTCATCAGGGCAATGTCGGGCGAGGCCATCCATCTCGGCGACACGTTCCAGCCGGAGGTCGTTCCGCCGGGCGCCGGCGAACCGATGCTCAAAGTGCGCGGACTATCCGGGTTCCATTTCAACCATGTGGATTTCGACCTGAGGCGGGGTGAGATCCTTGGATTCGCCGGGCTGGTCGGTGCGGGGCGCTCGGAAGTAATGCAGACGATCTTCGGCTACCTCAAAGCCAGCGCCGGCACGGTCGAGCTGGAAGGCGCGCCATGGAAGCTTGGCGACACGACGGCCTCCATCCGCAACGGCATGATGTACCTGTCCGAGGAGCGGAAGCATCATGGGATTTTTCCGCTGATGTCCGTGCGGGACAATATCGGCATGTCGCTCTACGGCCAGACGACCTCGATATTCGGCATCTCGACCCGGAAGGAACGTGCCCAGGTCAGCGACATCATCCGCGCCTACGACATCAAGACGGCGAGCATGAACACGCGGATCGTCTATCTTTCCGGCGGCAATCAGCAGAAGGCCTTAATCGGCCGCGCCATGGCACGCCAGCCCCGTGTGCTCATCTTCGACGAGCCAACGAAGGGCATTGATGTGCGCACAAAGGCGGAAATCTACCGGATCATGAAGAGCCTCGCCGAACAGGGTGTCGGCATCATCCTCGTTTCCTCCGAGATGGACGAGCTGCGCAAATGCGCAACGCGCATCATCACAATGTATTCCGGCAAGGTGACCGGCTCGTTCGATGCCGTCAGCACGAACACCGAAACGCTTGTCGGCGCCATGTTTGGCAAGGAGAACATGTCGAATGCGGCCTAATCCGTTCAAGGCGTTCGTCGCCAATCCGCTGGCGGGCGTCTTCGTCGTCCTGCTCGTCATTTTTGTCGGATCGGCGCTGCTGTCGCCCTACTTCCTGTCCAGCTACAATCTTTCGGTCGTGGCGCGCTCGCTGGCTTTCGTCGGGCTTGTCACCATCGGCCAGGCCTCACTCATGATCCTGGGCGAGATCGATCTGTCGCTCGGCGTAATCGGAGGCCTCTGTGGCGTCGTGGCCGGCATTCTGATGGTCACTCTCGGTCTCAATCCATGGCTGGCAATGGCGCTGGCACTACTGCTTGGTGCGGCCTGCGGCCTGCTCAACGGTGCGCTGGTGTCGGTGCTGCGCCTGCACTCCCTGGTGCTGACGATCGGCACGGCCGGCATATTCGGCGGCGCCAATCTGGTGCTGACTCGCGGGGTCGCGATCACCAACATCCCGAAGGAGATCCGGTTCCTGGGTCTCAGCGACGTGTTCGGCGTGCCGATGCCCTTCATCATAATGCTCGTGGTGTTGGCGCTGGTGTCCTTCCTCACCGTCAAGACGCCATTCGGCCGCTACATGTATGCCATCGGGAACAACGCCGCAGCCGCACGCATGCTGGGCATCAAGGTCGATGGTATCCGAACGCTGGTGTTCGTCTTCGCCGGTGTGATGTCGGCGCTCGCGGGCGTGTTGATGGTGGCCAGGCTCGGCACGGCACAGCCGTCGATCGGCGAGACTTGGGTGCTGGCTCCGATTGCCGCGGCCGTCATCGGTGGCGTCGCCACCACAGGCGGCGTCGGAACGCCTCTCGGCGCCATCTTCGGCGCAGCGATCATCGGCATCATCGAGAACATCATCGTGCTGTTCGGGGTCTCGCCTTACTGGCAGGGCATCGTCAGCGGAGTGATCGTGGTGCTGGCGATCTCCTTCGATGCGATATCGCGCCGTTATCTTAGGGCGGACGCGGCCTGAGCACGATCTCCAGAGTTTCCGAGAGGGAAGAATGAAGCTTGGATTGAACCTGTCGTTCGCCATAAAGCGTTGGCTCGGCGGCGACGCCATGGCCCATATCGTCAAGGACGAACTCGGCTTTGACGTCGTGCAGTTCACGTGGGATCTGGTTGATCCATGGTGGCCGGCCGAAATGCGCGACCCCATCGCGCGTGAATATGCTGTCGCTTTCCGGCGTGCCGGGATCACCATCGAGAGCACGTTCGGTGGTCTTGCCTCCTATACCTACAACCACCTGCTGGCTCCGACGCCCGAACTGCGGGCGCTCGGCAAGGAGCACCTCAAGCACGCGATAGATATGACGTCCGAAATGGAGGTGCGTGCAGCCGGCATGCCCTTCGGATCATTCTCGTCGGCTGACGCGCTCGACCCGAGCCGGCGCGAGGCGATCTACAAGGAAGCGGTCGAGACCTACCTCGACATCTCCCGGTACGCGAAGGAGAAGGGGCTGGAGACGCTCTACGTCGAGCCGGTGCCGCTCGCGACCGAGTTCCCGTCTTCGGCGACCGACGCCTTGCGTTTGATGAAGGATTTGAACGCGCACGCCGCGATTCCTGTGCGGCTCATGGTTGACTGGGGGCACGCGCTGTTCACGCCTCTTTTCGGCGAGCAGGCCGACATGGACTACTGGATGAAAACCTGCGGTGAATATATCGGCGCCTTTCACATTCAGCAGTCCGACGGGCTGCTCGACCGGCATTGGAACTTCACCCATGACGGCATCATCACGCCAGCTTGGCTGGCCGAGTTCTGGAAGCGCCACAAGCTCACTCATCAGACCTATTTCATGGAAATCATCTATCCGTTCGAGGAAACGGACGAGAACGTCCTTGCCGACATGAAGGCCTCGGTCGCCCTTCTCCGGCAAGCTGCGTAAGCCAACTCTCAAGCAACCTATTTCGCCAAGGATCCACCGGTGACTGCCAAGACCAAGAAAATCATGAACGCGCCGGAGAACATCATCCCCGAGATGATCGAGGGGATGATCGGCGCTCATCCCGATTTGCTGCGCCTATCCGGCGCTACCGGTCGTGCGGTCGTTGCCATCGACGGGCCAAGAGCCGGCAAAGTCGGGGTGGTGGTCGGCGGTGGCTCGGGGCATGAGCCGGCTTTCGCGGGCTATGTCGGGCGGGGCCTCGCCGATGCGGCAGCGGTCGGCAACGTGTTCGCGTCGCCATCTCCAGAACAGATTCTCGACGCCGCCCGTGCCGTCGACGGCGGCGCCGGCATCATCTTCCTGTACGGAAACTATTCCGGCGACGTGATGAACTTCGACATGGCGGCGGAAGAGCTGGCAGCCTCCGGCAGCTCGGTGGAGAGCGTCCAGGTCACTGACGATGTCGCCTCGGCACCGAAAGAGCGCATGAGCGAACGGCGCGGTATTGCCGGCGACTTCTTCGTCTTCAAGATCGCAGGCGCAGCGGCTGACCGCATGTTGCCGCTCGGCGAGGTTGTTCGGCTGGCACGTCACGCCAACGCCTCGACCCGCACCATGGGGGTGGCGCTTTCCGCCTGCTCCCTGCCGCAGACCCGAAGGCCGAATTTCGAGATTCCACCCGATGAGATGGAGATCGGGATGGGTTTGCACGGCGAGCCCGGCGTGCGTCGCGGCCCGCTTGAAAGCGCCGACAGCCTTGCGGACCATCTTGTCGCGGCGATCATCGCAGATCTCGGCCTGCGCCGAGGCGACGAAGTAGCCGTTCTGGTGAACGGCCTCGGCTCCACATCTTCGATGGAGCTCTATCTGCTGCATCGCAGGACGCAGCATATTCTTTCCGAGCAGGGAATCCGCATCGCGCGAAGCTGGGTCGGGGAATATGCAACGTCGCTGGAGATGGCCGGAGCCTCGATCACTCTGCTCCGGCTGGACGATGAATTGCGTGTGCTGCTCGAGCATCCCTGCCGTTCCATCGCGCTGACGGTCGGCGAGTTCGCTGCCGCGGGTGTTTCGCACGCGGCGCCGGCTCACGCGGGTTCGAATATCAGTCCGCAGAAGGCGAGCGTCGCTCCCGAGCGCAAGGAACTCGTGACGGAAGGCGACGTCACTCCAGCCATTTTCCGTCAAATGATGCGCAGCGTGGGCAGCGTCATTGTCGCTGAGAAGGACTGGCTGTCCGAACTGGATGGTGTCATCGGCGACGGGGATCACGGCGTCACGATGGAGATCGGCTGGATCGCAGTGGGCAAGGCGCTTGATGCAGCTCCGAAGGAGGAAACCATCGAGGCGACTTGCAAGCGAATGGCGAAGGCTTTCCTGGACGCAGTCGGCGCCTCGTCCGGACCGCTCTATGCGACGGCATTCCTGCGCGCCGGCACGGCGGTGGGTGGAAGGCGGAACCTCGATGCTGGCGCGCTGGCGAGCTGGATCGCAGCCGCTTCGCAGGGCATCCAGGACCGAGGTCGTGCGGCGCCCGGCGACAAGACCATGGTTGACGCCTGGGTTCCGGCCGCCGCCGCCGCAAGCGCGGCCGCGGAGAGGGGAGCCCCATCCATGGAAGTTATGGAGGCGGCAACCGCCGGTGCCAAGGAAGGCATGGAGAAGACAGCCGGTATCGCGGCTCGCCGCGGACGCTCTTCCAAGCTTGGCGAACGTTCAGTCGGACACATCGATCCGGGCGCGGCCTCGACGTATCTGACATTGCGAGCCATGGCGGAGGCCTTGCGGCGGGAACTTGCATAGCGGTCTGAGCCGGGTTTGGAGCGAGAGCATGGACGATATCTACCGCAAGGCGCTGGACGAGCTGCATGACGTTCTGGTCGCCGTCGACAAGGCGCAAATTGCGACGGCCCTCGACACCATAGCCGGGGCGCGTCGCATCGCCCTCTACGGCGTCGGGCGAGAAGGGCTCCAGATGAAGGGCTTCGCCATGCGTCTTTTTCACCTTGGGCTCGATGCGCATGTCGTCGGCGATATGACCGCTCCGCACATCGGCGAGGGAGATCTTCTGATCGTGTCTGCCGGTCCTGGCGATTTCTCCACGGTCAGCGCATTGATCGGGGTGGCCCGCTCCGCCGGTGCGAAGAGCCTCTGCGTCACGGCCGAGCCGGAAGGTGCTGCGCCCCGTGTCGCCGATGCCAAGCTGGTAGTGCCTGCTCAAACGATGGCTCGCGATACGACAGCGCCAAGCTCCGTCTTGCCCATGGGCTCGCTTTATGAGGGCGCGCTTTATGTGCTGTTCGAGATGTTGATACTGCAACTGCGTGAGCGGCTTGCTGTCGACGCGGGGCAGATGAGATCACGCCATACCAATCTGGAGTGACACCCGGACCATCTGCTATCCAGCTTCGCGATTTCACCTGCCAAGCAACGAATCGACGGGCGGATTTCCACGTGCCGGACAAACCCAAACTCGACACGGTCGAAGGCGAATTCCACTCGGATCGTGAGATCGCGCGTGTTGCGTGGCTTTATTTCGTCGGCGGGCTGACCCAGCAGGAAATTGCGGATGAGCTGGACACGACCCGGCTGCGCGTCAACAAGATCATCGGCCAGGTCCGTACCGCGGGGCTGGTCAATATTGAGGTGCGCACGCCGCTCGCCGACTGTGTCGAGCTGGAGGAGCGGCTGAAGGTTCGCTACAGCCTTAAGGGTGCTGTCGTCGTGCCTGCGCTGATCGATCCGATCGAGCAGCAACGCACGATAGGCGAGGCCGCCGGCGAACTTCTTAACTCGGTCATTGCCGAGCGGGATCTCGGGGTGGGGATAGGATGGGGGCGAACGCTTTCGTTTGCGACCAGGCGGCTTGAGACCCGCCCAAATCCGAATTCCTGGGTTGTGGGATTAATGGGCGGCGTCACGCGCGCTTCGCTCACCAACACCTTCGAGGTTGCAATGTCGGTGGCAAAGGCGCTCGGACTCGAATGCCACTATTTGACCGCCCCCATATATTGTTCCAGCCCCGAGAGCCTCGAGGCACTGCTGCACAATGACGAGATTGCCGATGTGCTGGCGCGGACCGAAATTGCCGACGTAGCGCTGATCGCCTGTGGAGATCTTCACGAGCGTTCGCCAATTCCCTCCCTTCGGGTCGTGAAGGACAATCTTGACGAGTTGGAACGCCTCGGCGCAGTCGGCGAGACGCTTGGTTACTTCCTGAGGGCGGACGGCACGCTTGTCGAGCATCCGTTGAACAGATCCGTCATGGCGATCTCTCTGGAAGCGCTTCGCCAGAAGCCGGTGTCGATCCTGGCATCAGGCGGCCTTTACAAGGCACGGATCATCCGGGCTACGCTGGTCGGGGGCTATGTCAACCATTTGGTCACCGACGAAGCCGTCGCACGCACCCTGTTGAGTCCTTAGGGTCCGAGGCGATCCGTCAGGCTGGCCCGCCGCCTTCTTCGTCGGACGCGAGGTCTTCGGGCTGCCCGGGAGGCTCCTTGGAGCGTTCCTTCTCGTGGTTTTCATCGCGTTTGAGCTGGCGGTCGATAACTTCGCGCGAGCCTTCGGCCGGATCTTCCTGAGGTTTGTTCTGTTCCTTGCCCATGGCGCATCTCCTTGACAGGCCGAAGGGATAAGCCGCCGTTTTGTTCCGAGAGGTGGTTCGATGCCGATCGCGAGGGTCCCACGCTCGGAATCTGCGTGCGACCGTCCTCACCCTATGCTGAGCAGCGATCGGTTTGTCCGTGATGGAGGGGCACGTCGGATGTTCCCGCGCGACTGCAGGGTTGAACGGAACAGGGAACCGCGTTGGCTTCATGACTTTACGCTCCTCGCCGCCTTCGAGCAGGGGCGCTAGTTCGTGCGCGTTGCGACGCTGTCACTTGAGTTGTGTCATGCAGGACGGAAGCTGGGTTACGCGCCGACGAGCGCCTGCCGCGGCACACTGCCACTAATAGTGCGCGGAAGTCCTTGGTCGACCCTGCTTGATCCTCTGCCATAATAATGTATACATTATGACACTAGAGAATCGGCAGCAGTGACTGGGCATGTCAGCAATTCGGGCAACTAACGATTTCATCGGCGCTGAACTGGCGCTGGCCGAGGAGCGGTATGCTCGCCGGAACCCCACCAGCGGGAAGCATTTCGAGCGTGCCGCGCGCTCTATGCCCGGCGGGAACACGCGTTCAGCGCTTCATTTTGATCCTTTCCCGCTCTATGTGGCCAGCAGCAGCGGTGCAACGATCACCGACGCCGATGGACACCACTATCTCGATGCGCTGGGCGAGTTCACGGCTGGCATCTACGGCCACCGCAATGCGGTCATCATACAGGCTATTGAAGACGTTTTGGCCCGTGGCTTCTCGAACGGAGCGCCGAGCGAGGCCGAAATACGGCTGGCCGAGCTCATGTGCGAGCGATTCCCCAGCGTTGAAGCGATACGCTTCTGCAACTCGGGGACCGAGGCGACGCTCTACGCTCTGACGCTGGCGAAGGTCGCGACCCGGCGCAACGGCATCCTGGCCTTCTCCGCCGCCTATCACGGGGGCACCTTCGTGTTCGCGGACGGGGGCAGTCTCATGAACGTGCCTTTCGATTGGTCGATCGCCCGGTACAATGACGAGACTTCGGTGCGGGAGATCTTCGCGGAGCGGGCAGATACGCTTGCGGCCGTGATTGTCGAACCGGTGATGAGCAATGGCGGCTGCATCCCCGCAGCTCCGGAATTCCTGGCTCTGCTTCGGACACTGTGCGACGCGCATGGCGTGCAGTTGATCTTCGATGAAATCGTCACCTCCCGAATGGGTTACGGTGGCGTGCAAGCGATAACAGGCGTCATCCCGGATCTCACGACATTCGGAAAGTATGTCGGCGCCGGATTTTCGTCGGGCGCGTTCGGCGGCCGGCGTGAACTGATGGAGTTGATGGATCCGACGCGCCCCGGATCGTTGCCGCATGCCGGCACCTTCAACAACAATCTGTTCTCGATGACGGCGGGGGCGGCAGCCCTCGAAAAGGAGTTTACCCGCGAGCGTGCCGATGTGCTGTTTGCAGAGGGCGAAGAGCTCCGAACCCGGCTGAACGCTGCCCTGCTACGGGCCGCGGTGCCCGCTCAGTTCACCGGCATGGGCTCGATCATGAACATTCACTTCGTTCAGCGCCCCATCCGGCGTCCGGAGGATACACATGGCGCCGACAAGCGATTGCTGGCATTGCTGCATTTGGACCTCATGGAACGCGGCGTGTTTATCGCCCGCCGCGGTCAAATCAATCTCAGCCTGCCCATGGTAAAGGCCGATCTCGATCGCATCGTCGAGGCGGTGTCGGATTTCGCCCATCACCGGAAGGCGCTAATTGAGGCGGTGCCCACCGTCTCAGAATGAGAGCCGCAATGAGTCTTGCTCCCCAGTTCCAGCACCGCAACCTTCCTCAGCACGTGGCTGATCACATCGTATTACTGATCGCTGCTGGCGAACTCACTCCGGGCGAGCGTGTGTTCGAAAAGGACATTTGTGAGCGGCTGAACGTCAGTCGGATACCCGTGCGCGAAGCGTTCCGCCTGCTGCAGGCTCAGGGCGTCATTCGCGGGGAACCTAACCGGGGATCATTTGTGACGGAGCTCGGTTCAGAGCAGATCGCCGAGATGATGGAGGTTCGGATCGTCGTGGAGCGGATCGCTGGGCGCCATGTGATCAGGCGGAGCAAGGGTGACCCGGCAATTCTCGACGCCGTCCGCCGATGCATGGATGCGCTGCACCGCGCCATCCGCAACAATGATCGGCTGGAGTACTGCCAAGCAGACCTTGCATTCCACTCCACGATCATCGAGCTTGCGGACAGCCCCATCCTTCAACCAATCTGGGAGTCGCTGTCGCGCGGCATCCTGGTGTACCTGATGCAGGAGAGGCGGCTTGAGGAATCGTATGACCGATCGATTTCCGATCACGAACGGTTAATCGCACTTCTTGCGACTGGTGACTCGAAAGGTTACGAAGCCGAAATCGGGCGTCATGTGATGGCTCCCGCGCATTTCGAGGCCGCACCGCTATGAAACGTCGGCTCGGTCGCACAAGCCTCGAACTTTCGCCCGTTGGGCTTGGCGGCGTGCCGCTCGGCGAAATCTACCGCACCGTTCCGGAGCCGCAGGCGCGGGCAACGCTGGAAGCCGCCTGGGATGCCGGGATCCGCTACTACGATACCTCGCCCTGGTATGGCCGCGGCCTCAGCGAACTGCGCTTCGGTTCCATGTTGCGCCAGCAGCCCCGGCAAGACTTCGTGCTCTCGACCAAGGTTGGCCGCACCTTCCACCGACCGCAGGACCCGTCAATTTTCAAGGGCGCCTTCTGGAAGGGCGGTCTGTCTTTCGAGCATCGCTTCGACTACACCTATGACGGCATTATGCGGTCCTACGACCAGAGCCTGATGCGCCTTGGCCTCAACACCATCGACCTGTTGCTGATCCATGACTTGGACGTTGCCGAGATCGGGTCGGATGATCTGGTGAAGCAGTACTTCACAGACCTCGAGCGCTCGGGGTGGCGGGCACTCGAGACGCTGCGCCACTATGGCGAAATTGCCGGCATCGGCGCCGGCGTCAACATAATGGGGACGATTCCGGAATTCCTGCGCCGGTTCGAGCTGGATTTCTTCCTCGTCGCCATGCCCTACACGCTGCTCGACCAGGCGCCGTTGGACCATGAGTTCCCGCTCTGTGAAGAACGGGGGGTTGGAGTTGTGATCGGATCGCCCTTCGCGTCCGGAATCCTTGCAACCGGGGCCTCTGCATCTGAACCGCAGTACAATTACCTGCCGGCGCCTCCGGCCATGCTCGACAAGGTGAGGCGCATCGAAAAGCTGTGTGTCGACTTCGGAGTGCCGCTTAAGGCGGCGGCCTACCAATTTCCGCTACGGCACAAGATTGTCGCCAGCGTGGTGTCCGGCGCCGATACCCCAGAGATGGCCCGGGAAAACGCCGGCCTGGTCGACATCGAAATTCCCAATGAATTCTGGTCTGCCCTCCGCGACCAGGGTTTGGTTCACTCACTGTCGCCCTGATCCCCGGGCCGATGGCCAGGCTAGACCATGATCCCCTTGACTTTATGAATGTATACATTATTACAATCGGTGCAGTGAGACCCGTCAAAGGCGGCGCTCCGAGGGAGAACAAAAATGCGATCAGCTCTTTTGGCCGCCAGTGCGGCAGCAATCTTGGCAGCACTTTCCACCAGTGTGGCCTTCGCCGATCCTGGGCTTCTCTATGACCTGGGCGGAAAATTCGACCGCTCGTTCAACGAGAACGCGTTCAGCGGCGCTGAACGATTCAAGCAGGAAACCGGCGTGAACTTCTTGGAGTTCGAACTCAGCAACGATGCTCAGCGCGAGCAGGCGCTGCGGACTTTTGCGCAGAACGGAGTAAACCCGATTGCTGTCGTCGGCTTCTCTTGGGCACCTGCGCTGGAGAAGGTCGCGAAAGAGTTCCCGGACGCGCACTTCGCTATCGTCGACGCTACGGTCGACTTGCCGAACGTGCAGTCGATCGAATTCAAGTACGGCGAAGGAGCGTTCGTAGTCGGAGCGCTTGCCGGCCTCAAGACTAAGACCGGCACTGTGGGCTTCGTCGGCGGTATGGACGTGCCGATCATCAAGGACTTCGCGTGCGCCTTCCACCACGGCGCTGCCTATACCAAGCCCGGCGTGCGATACATCGAGAACATGACGGGCCCGACGCCCTCGGCCTGGAACGACCCTACCCGCGGCCGCGAACTGGCGCTTGGACAATACGATCGCGGCGCAGACATCATCTTCGCCGCTGCCGGAGGCACGACTGTCGGCATTCTTCAGGCCGCCGCCGATGCCGACAAGCTGGCGATCGGCGTCGGCTTGAACCAGAACAGCTTGCATCCCGGCCATGTTCTGACCTCCGCAACCGCGGAAGTGGGCCTTGGTATCTATTTGACCTTCAAGGAGGCCCAGGACGGCACCTGGCGCCCAGGTGTGAAGCAGCTTGGCCTTGCCGAGAAGGGGGTGGGTTGGTCGCTGGACGAGAACAACAAGCCCCTCTTGACCGATGACGAAATCGCCAAGGTCGATGGAATCGTTGCCGACATCATCGCAGGGAAAATCCAGGTGCCGAGTTATATCCAGACCGGCGCCTGCCCGGCACCCTGATCGTCATGAGCATGCGCATTACAGGCTATACGGAGCGCTGGGCCTTTCGGCCCGGCGAGGCCGTGCCGGTACGGGTTTCGAGCGAGTACCCGCGTTATGTCGCCCGCCTGATCCGCCACATCGGCCCGATAAGCAGAATGGCCGATTGGGAGCGCAACACCGAAACAATCGACGACGTTTCGATTCCGGCACAGCGCGGCACAGTGCGCTCAATTTCGATCGGCTCCCATGCCAGCGCCTCGTTCGACCCACCGCTCGAGGCAGGAGGCTTGAGCATGCGCGTCGAACTGGGTCTGGCGGCCGATATGACGCTGGCCCGACTTCGGTTCGAGTCGGGTGAGCTCGTCCTCGGTTGCGACGCCTCAGGCCTCTTATTGGTGAACGCGGTCGCGACGACATGCAGCTTGCAAATCAGGCGGTGGGCGCAAGTCCATTTGATGATTTCCGGCGCTCAAGCAGAGGTGTGCGTCAGGTCCGAGTTCGATCGCACTGTGGCTGGCAGCAGCGTTGCCCTGAATGCTGAGGGGAGGCTAACGGAATTGCTTCTTGCTCCCCGTTTCGAGGGCAGACTCGCTGCACCGACCATCCTGGACGTCAGGGGCGACGTAGTTGCTTCATGGACTTTCGGCGAAGCCAATTCCTCGCTGGCGCTTCACAACGCGCCGACGCTAAGCCTACGCTCCTGCGGGAGGAACGCAGACGCAGCAGGATTTCACTTCGATGACCTCGGAGATGCAACCTGGCCGGCGGATTTCACCTTAGCCCTGCCCCCGGACATCAGGTCGGGAGCATATGGGATCCTGCTCAGCGAGACGGAAACGGTGGACTGGGCGGATCGCGGCAGCTTCGACGTACTACCGATCTTTGTTGCACCAAAAAGTCCCGAAGCGCGCGTCGCAATGGTGCTGCCGACTTTCAGCTATCGCGCCTACGGAAACTCCACCTTCTTTGAGGCTGCAGACCCGGAAGTCTTCAAGCTGAAAGCCAAATCGTGGTCGGCTCCGCTCCACCGTTACGCTGAGCAGCATGGGCTGAAATCGCTTTACGACACGCATCCCTGCGGCGAAGGGGTGTGCCTCGCAACGCTGAAACGCCCGCATATGACGACGCGGGCAGACTATGTGTCTTTGCTGCAAGGCTTTGCCCACCAATATTCGGCCGACCTGATGATCGTCGGGTGGCTTGAGAAGGCAGGATACGCCTATGACTTGCTGACCGATGAGGTGTTGCATGCGCAGGGAGCCAGCGCCCTTGCCGGATATGATGCGGTCCTCACCGGGTCGCATCCCGAATATGCGAGTCCCCAGACGCTCGATGCCTACGAGAGCTATGCCGCCAGTGGCGGCTCGATGCTCTATCTCGGAGGCAATGGTTTTTACTGGTCGATCGGCGTCGACCCAAACGACCCCGCGATCATTGAAGTTCGCCGGCGCCATGGCGTGCGCACATGGACCGCGCGTGCCGGCGAAACGCGTCATCAGACGGACGGGGCCGAAGGCGGGCTGTGGCGCGACCTGGACCGCGCGCCGAACCGGCTGACCGGCGTTGGATTCGCCGCGCATGGCTATTCGGGCGATGGCGCTTATAGGATCCCCGACGGTATCGACCTCACAGCTCTCCCTCCAAGACTGGCCAACACGCTGAGCATGATTGGCCGAGCCGAATTCGGCATCGCCGGGCTTGAGCTTGATGCCCACAACCAGGCATTGGGCGAACCCGGGCCGGTGACGGTGCTCGCCTCAGCTGTCAGCATGCCCCGAGGCTATGTGCCGGCTATTGAAGAGTTCGGTGCGCTCGATGCATTTCTGCCCGACGCCAACGCGGCGCTTGCCCGTGCGATTCGCGGCGACCTGGTCCTGGCCGACCTGCCGGGCGGCGGAAAGGTGTTCTCGGTCGGCTCGATCCGCTGGACGAGCGGTCTTGCCGATCCGGCCGATGTGAACTGGGTGCGCCGGATCACAACCGCCGCCCTGGACGATCTGCTTGCCTTAGCTGCGGACCGGAGAGCAAGCCATGCCTGAGCCGCAGGGCGCGAATGCCATTGAGTTCCACAACATCCACAAACGGTTTGGCAGGGTCGTAGCCAATAACGACATCTCGTTTGCCGTGCCGCGGGGGACCATCCACGGAATCGTCGGCGAGAACGGCGCCGGCAAGTCGACACTGATGAATATCCTTTTCGGCATTCACCAGGCCGATAGCGGTTCGATCCTGATTCAGGGGCGACCGGCGCATATCAAGAGCTCGATTGATGCAATCCGCCTCGGTATCGGCATGGTGCATCAGCACTTCATGCTGGTCGACCGGCTGACGGCGATGCAGAATGTCGTGCTTGGCGCGGAGACTGGCTTCTGGCTTACAGGCGGTGTCGGCGGAGGAAGAAAGCGCATCGAGGCATTGCAGGCGCGCTACGGCCTCGACTTCCCGCTCGATCACATTCCCCACAACCTCTCGGTCGGGACCCAGCAGCGAATCGAGATCCTGAAAGCGCTCTATCGCGACGCGAGCGTGCTTATCCTAGATGAACCGACGAGCGTATTGACGCCGCAGGAAGTCGACATCCTCTTCACGGTTTTCAAGGACCTCAAGGCCGAGGGCAAGACTGTCGTCCTGATCACCCACAAGCTGCGCGAAGTCCTGGCGGTTACGGACAACGTCACGATCTTGCGGCAGGGCCGCTGTGTCGACACCGTGCCAACGGCCACGGTCACGCGCAGCTCGCTTGCCGAAGCGATGGTCGGTCGCAAGATCAACCCGGTGGCACTGCCCACTGCTACGCCTTCGCCACGCCCGAAACTCAGCGTCCGGGACCTGGTCGTAAAGGGCCAGGGATCGATGGGCGTTCGAGGCCTGAGCTTCGACCTCCATGGCGCCGAGATCCTCGGCATCGCCGGGGTAGCCGGGAACGGCCAGAGCGAGCTCCTGATGGCGCTCTCCGGCCTGGCTCCGGTGATCGAGGGAGAGATCCGGACCGAGCATCTGACGATAGACCACAAGAGCACGATCTCGCCAGGCGGCCTGCGCCGGGGCGGCCTTGGCAACATACCGGAAGACCGTCACCGCAACGGCGTGATCGGTGAATGGACTGGGCTCGAGAACAGCATCCTGGGCCTACAGCGCAGCAAGGACGTGCCGGGCGTCGGCCGATCGCTCAACTGGCGGCACATCGAGGCATGGTGCCGTGACCTCCTCAGGCACAACGACGTTCGCCCACCCGATCCGCACCGCCCGATTGGTGTGCTCTCGGGAGGCAACCAGCAGAAGCTGGTGATCGGGCGCGAACTCGCCCTCGAGCCGGACATCCTGCTGGTTGGGCAGCCCACGCGCGGCGTCGACATCGGCGCCATCGAGGCCATCCACGGCAAGCTCGTCGAACAACGCAACAAGGGTCGCGCGTTGCTGCTGGTTTCGGTGGAGCTCGATGAGATCTTCGCGCTCTCGGATCGGGTGATCGTCATGTTCGAAGGTCGCTCTATGGGCGAGCTCAGCCGCTCCGAACTCTCGGAAACGCTCGTTGGGATGATGATGGCAGGCATGTCGAAGGCGGAAGCGCTGGGATATCTCAAGCAAAGGGAATCGGCATGACGCTGAGGGCATCGTCGATCTTGGGCGGCCTCTCGGCCACGCTGATCAATCTGCTTATAGCGCTGCTGCTCGGCGGGTTGCTGGTCGCGGCGGTTGGTGCAGACCCGTCGGCCGCTCTGCGCGTCGTCTACAACGGCGCCTTTGGTAGCTCCGCCGGGCTCAGTTACACCTTCTATTACGCAACCAACTATATCTTCGCCGGTCTCGCGTTCGCCGTCGCGGCGCAGGCCAGCCAGTTCAACATCGGCGCGGAGGGCCAGGCCTATATCGGGGGGCTCGGCACCGGACTTGCTTGTCTCGCGCTGCCTGGAGTCTCTTGGTGGCTGGCATTGCCGGTCGCCGTTGCGGCATCCGGGCTGTTCAGCGGCGGTTGGGCCCTGATCCCGGCCGTGATGGAAGCGCGGCGTGGCAGCAATCTGATCATCACCACGATCATGTTCAACTTCCTTGCCTCGCTGCTGATGACCTTCGTCATTGTCAACCTGCTGCGAGTGCCGGGCTCGGCTATTCCCTCGAGCGGCCCGATGCCGGAGTCGAGCTTTTTACCGAGGATCGATCAGATCCTCACCGCCATTGGCATTCCAACGAATGAAACGCCGCTCACGATCATGGTCTTCGTAGCCGTCGCTCTGGCGCTCGGACTGATTTGGCTGATCTGGCACACGCGCTGGGGCTACGAGTTGCGGGCAATCGGCAAGAACTCCGACGCCGCAGCTTTTGCCGGCGTCAACGTCGCACGCGTCAAGATCCAGGCAATTTGCCTGTCGGGGGCAGTGGCAGGAATGCTCGGTGTGAACGAAGTGATGGGCGCCCAGCACCGTGTCTTGCTGGAACTCGCGGCCGGGTACGGCTTCACCGGCATCGCCGTGGCCCTGATTGGCGCGAACCATCCCGCGGGCATCATTCCGGCTGCTGTCCTGTTCGGTGCCTTGCAGCAGGGCGGCGCGTCGCTCTCCTTCATGTTCCCCAATGTGTCGCGCGATGTCGTGGTGATCGTCCAGGGATTGGTGATCCTGTTGGCCGGCGGGTTGATCCATATGCTCCGCCCGAGGCTCGTGGCCTTCTTCGCAGGGCTGCTCAATACCGAGCGGAGCGCGTAATGGACCCGATCCAGCTTGCCGCCTCGACTCTCCGGCTCGCAGTCCCATTGATCTTCGCCACCATGGCCGGACTCTATGCGGAGCGCTCAGGCCTGGTGGATATAGGCCTCGAGGGCAAGATGCTGTCCGGCGCCTTCGCTGGCGCCGCCGTCGCGTCGCTCTCCGGAAGCGCCTGGGTCGGCCTGATCGCGGCAATCCTTGCGGGCGGCATCGTCGGTCTCGCTCAAGGGGTCGCCTCGATTGCCTTTCGCGGCAATCAGCTCGTCATCGGGCTCGCGATCAATATCATAGCCTCCGGGCTGACCGCCTTTCTTGGCATCGCCTGGTTTCAGCGCGGGGGACAGACGCCGCAGCTCATCGAAGGCCAGCGTTTCGAGGCCATCCACCTTCCTTTATCAGCCGAGATCGCCCAGGTGCCGGTGGTCGGCCCTCTATATGCAACTGTAATCGGCGGCCAGACGATCCTTGGCTACGCGGCAATCGCATCCATCGCGATCACCTGGCTCGTCATCTACCGAACCCGCTTCGGATTGCGCCTTGTGGCGGCCGGCGACAAGCCGGAAGCAGTCGAGAGCGCTGGCGTTTCGGTCTTCCGTCTGCGGTACTGCGCCATCTTCGTTTGCGGCTGCCTCTGCGGCATGGCTGGCGCTTACCTCTCGATCGTCCAGGGCGGCGCATTCTATCGCGACATGAGCGCCGGCCAGGGGTACATGGCCCTGGCGGCCCTGATCTTCGGTGGCTGGAAGCCCGGCCGGGCAGCATTGGCCTGCTTGCTATTTGCCGGTGCGGATGCCGTGCAGGGGCGCCTGCAGGGTGTGCCGATCTTCGGCCAGTTCGAAGTTCCAACCCAGGTCGTGCAGGCCATACCTTATCTGCTGACTCTCATCCTGCTGGCCGGCCTGGTGGGTCGTTCACACGGTCCCGCGGCCGCAGGGCGCCCGTATGTCCGCGGTCAGCGTTGACGCTATCTCTAACCAAGGAAGCAAGATGCCCATCAAAGTCATCGTGGATACAGACACCGGCATCGACGATGCCATGGGCTGCGTGCTGGCTCTTAATTCACCTGAACTCGAGGTGGTCGGCATGACAAGCGTGTTCGGCAACGTCAGCGTGGAGCTGACAACCGAGAACACCGCCTATGTGCTCGAACTGTTCGATCGCACCGATATCCCGCTCGCCAGGGGCGCGGCGGCCGGCTTCGTCGGTAAGCCAAGCTTTTCGCCATATGTCCACGGCGATGACGGTGTGGGTAACGCCAACTTTCCAAAGTCCACACAGGTAGCGATCGATCCGCGGCACGCAGCTCAGTTGATCGTCGATCTCTGTCGTGCGAATCCCGGCCAGATCACCATCATCGCCCTAGGTCCCCTGACCAACGTGGCGTTGGCCCTGGCCATCGAGCCTAGGTTACCCGAGCTTTGCCCGCGCGTGGTTTGGATGGGCGGGGTTGTCTACGCCAGGGGGAACGTCACCCCGGTCGCCGAAGCCGACGCCTGGCACGACCCGGAAGGCGCTCAGATAGTGCTCCAACAGCGCGGCTGGCGGGTCGACATGGTCGGTCTCGATGTGACCGAGCCGTGCGTGATCCGGAGAGAGCACCTCGAGCGCCTCCAAAGGTCGGACGCCAAGGCTGCACAATACGTTGCGCGTATCACGCCGTTCTACATGGACTTCTATTCCCGCGTCTTGGGCGAATATGCGTGCGCGGTCCACTCGGCCTTGACTGTGGCGATCGTTGCGCAGCCAGAACTCGTGCTGGAATCGGTCAAGCTGCCGATCCAGGTCGAACTAACCGGCAGCCTGACGCGGGGGATGACGGTTGCGGATCGTCGAATCGGCGCAACCAATGGCGGCGGCGGCAGCGACTGGCGCGATGTGCCTCTCACTCACGTACCGACAAAGGTCGACGATGACGCCTTCCGCGCCATGTTCCTTGAGCGGCTGACGGGCGGCTAAGGGCTATATGTCCTCCTCGATTGCCTTCATCGGTCTTGGTGCCATGGGCCTGCCGATGGCGAATACTTTGGCTCGGTCCGGGCTTCAGGTGCGGGCTTGGAGCAGGAAGCGGCCGGCCGCCCTGGATGCGACTGTCACCTGGTGCGACGATGGACTCGCCTGCGTAAACGGCTGTGACTTCGTAATTCTCATGCTGACGGACGCTCACGCTGTCTCCGAAGTGCTGTTCGAGCGTGATTTTGTTGCCAGCATGCGCCGCGGCACAATCGTCGTCGACATGGGCACGACCGGTATTGAGCACGCGCGAGCCACGGCGGCGCGGCTGACGCCCCTGGGTATCGACTTTGCGGATGCTCCCGTGTCGGGTGGCACGGACGGAGCATCCCGGGCTGCTCTGACGATCTTTGTCGGCGCCGACGAGCGGATCCTACCTCGCCTGTCGAGTGTGCTGGCGAGGATGGGCATCCTGCATCACCTCGGCCCGGTTGGCTCCGGGCAGGCGGCAAAACTCGCAAATCAGATCGTTGTAGGCATCAACATTGCAGCTGTTGCCGAAGCCGTGCTGTTCGCCGAAAGCGTCGGCGTCAATGCCTCAAAACTGCTTGTGGCGCTGGAAAGGGGGTTTGCCGACAGCACGGTCCTGCGCACTCACGGGCCGCGCATCGCGACGCGCGATTTCAGCGCGGCGGGGGCCCTACGGCTGCACCTGAAGGACCTGAAGCTGGCAGAAGCAGCTTGGCCCGGTGACTTTGGCGATCTTCGGCATGCGGAGCGAGTTATGAGAGACTTTCTGCACCTTGCCGATAGCGGTGACGGACATCTCGACCATTCCGCTTATATCCGCACATACGAAATCTCCGCCGAGGACGAACTCCGGCCAGAGCGACCTGACTTTTCAGAGGTTCTCGCCGAAACTGAGCTAATCAAACACCTGGCGGATTTTCGTCCTACTGTCGTCGGGACGCCACCTCTTCGCCTGGACCTTGCGGCAAGCGACATCGACGTGATCTGCCAACACTCTGATCCGGCGGAGTTCTGGAGCGTCGCTTACGCAGCATTTGGAAATGCCGAAGGCTTCGAGGCGTGGCAATGGGTTGGCTCGTGCCGTCCCACCGTAATCCGCTTCGTGCACCGGGGCTGGTTCGTTGAGATCTTCGGATCACCTGAACCAATTGAAAACCAAAACGGCTGGCTGCATTTCGAGGCCGAGCGAAGATTGCTGATGCTGTGGGGTGAGCCGTTGCGCCGCCGGGTGATGGCGCTGCGAAGACAGGGGCTGAAGACTGAACCGGCGTTCGCGCGCGCTCTAGGTATCCCGGGTGACCCGTATGAAGCCCTGGCAAGCCTCGTTCGAGGGGGCGGCTCTAGAGCCGAGCTGGCGGCGCCGTGCGGAAACCAACGCTCTGACCAGGTCGAGCGTTAGCTGCCGGGATCTGACAGGCGACGACCCCGCGATGAGTTCGACTTGGCGGGAGCCGAGCAGTTCAGTACTGCGCTACGCTCCGAACCGCGCAAAGCAGATAGTCTCGACGGTCATGCCGCAAGCGCTAGTTGGGAGATAAGCTTCGTCCGAGCCGCAGTGCCCGCTGGTGACGGTACTCGAGGGCCATGCAGCCCCAGAGCATGCCGAGCAGCATGTAGAAATGCCGCCAGTGGTCGGTATCGATGATCGTGCCGAGGAAGACGTGGCCGACGAAGACGACATAGACGCACAGCAGGTAAGGTTGCCATGGCCGATCGCGGAATAGCTGCCTGAAGCCTGCCGACAGCGTCCAGCCGATCATTGTTGCCCACGACACGAAGCCCAGCCAGCCATAATCCATCAGCGCCTTCAGCCAGATGTCGTGCGTGTCCTCGCCATAGATGGTGCCGAACACCAGCGGGCCGATCCCGAACGGATGCTCGAGCGCCAGCTGGAAGCCGATGACATAGCGGGCAAAGCGGCCGAGGCGGGCGCTGTCATAGTCCTGGGCGAGCTGGGCGCGGCTCAGGAAGAATTGGTCGACGCCGGGAATCTGCAGGATGGCGACAATGGCAAGAAGCAGCAGTCCGACCGCGAGGACGCTCATCACCACGATGCGCAGCCTGAACATGCCGCTCGCGGTCTGCAGGAAAAGCCCGGCAATCAGCAGGATGGCCGCTGCCGCAAAGAGACCCCAGGCGCCTCGCGAGAAGGAGAAGAAGATGCCGCCGGCAAGAATGAGCAACGGTATTGCGTAGAGCGGCATGTTCGCAATCGAGCCAGTCATCAGCCGATAGAGCATGAAGATTGTGGGAAGGACCAGGAAGGGGCCGAACACGTTCGGGTCTTGGAAGGCGCCCGCTGCGCGATCGTAGCGCGTGAACGCTTCCGCGCCCGGAAAGGCATGAAAATAGCCTGCAATGCCCAGCGCCGCCGTGCAAACCGCAGCGAGGACCCATGCCCTGAAGATGACATGGAACAGATCCGGCTGCGCCTCGGTGACCGCAGCGAAGAAGACCGCGGTGAAGGCAAGGAAGAGCGAGACAGCCAGATAGAGCGGGGTATTGGCGAGATCCGCCATCTGCGTCATCGCAATCATGCCGCCGATATTGAAAACGACGAGCAGCACGAGCAGCGGCAGAACCGGCTTCGAAATGCGCAGCCCGAACAGCGCCCAGACCGCAATCAGCCCGGCCATGTAAAGCTCGTAGGGCGCCGGCTCGTTGAGCACGAAGCCCGACAGGAGCACGCCGAGCGAGATCGCGCCGGTGGTGATCAGCGAAATCAGCTTGGCGTTGACCGCCGAGGCGGGGAGTGCGGGTGAGGCGGCTGCGCTCAATACGCGTTCCCGGAGGTGAGCAGCCGGACCGGTGTCAGGAACATGATCTTGAGGTCGAGCCACAGCGACCAGTTCTCGATATAGAAGAGGTCGAATTCGGTGCGCTTCTTGATCTTCTCGTCGGTGTCGATTTCACCGCGCCACCCGTTGATCTGCGCCCAGCCGGTTACGCCGGGCTTGACGCGGTGGCGGGCAAAATAGCCGTCGACCACCTCGGTATAGAGCAGGTTCTGCGTCTGCGCGTATACGGAGTGCGGACGCGGGCCGACCAGCGAGAGCGAGCCGAACAGCGCGTTGAAGAATTGCGGCAGCTCGTCGATCGACGTCTTGCGGATGAAGCGCCCGACGCGGGTTACGCGGGGATCGTTCTTGGTAACTGCATTTCTTGCCGTCGGATCCGACTGCTCGACATACATCGACCGGAACTTGTAGACCTCGACAACCTCGTTGTTGAAGCCGTGTCGCTTTTGCCGAAAGATCACCGGACCCTTGCTGTCGAGCTTGATGGCGATTGCAGTCGCCAGCATTACCGGTGAGAAGAGGACGATGCCGATCAGGCTGAAGACGATGTCGAAGGCGCGCTTGGCGACCGAATCCCAATCGTTGATCGGCTTGTCGAAGATGTCGAGCATTGGCACCGAGCCGAGATAGGAATAGGAGCGCGGCCGGAAGCGCAACTGGCTCGAATGAGCCGACAGCCGGATGTCGACCGGCAGCACCCAGAGCTTCTTAAGGAGCGAAAGCACCCGCGTTTCGGCCGTGAGCGGGAGCGAGACGATCAGCATGTCGATCCGCGCGATGCGGGCGAATTCGATGAGCTCCGCGATATTGCCGAGCTTTGGATAGCCGGCCACGACCGGCGGCGAGCGCCGGTCGTCGCGGTCGTCGAAGATGCCGCAGATGCGGATGTCGTTGTCGGCCTGCATCTCGATCGAGCGGATCAGCGATTCCGCGGCCTTGCCGCCGCCGACGATCACCGCGCGGCGCTCGATGCGGCCGTTGCGCGTCCAGCGCCGGATCATGCGCGACAGTATCAGGCGCAGTCCGAAGAGCAGGACGAAACCGGTGACGAACCAGCCTCCGAACCACAGTCGCGAGAAGTCGGACGAGACCTTCATGAAGAAGCCGGCAAGCGCGAGCAGCGCGAAAGCGCCCGACCAGACGAGTAGCAGCCGGCCTGCGGTCTGCACCGGCTTGAGCAGTGCCGACATCTGATAGCAGTCGGTGAACTCGAGCAGGATCACAGTGAGCAGCGAACTGCCGAAGATGATCGCCAGGTAGTGCCAGATAAGATGTGTAGTGACGCCGACATAGATGGTGCCGAGAACCAGGCCGGAAATGAACAGCAGGTTGAACTCGACGAGGCGAAGCACGCCGCTCACCATGACCGGCGACATCGTATCGCGGCGATATTGGCTGGCAACCTGGCGCGCCACGCTGTTCAACGTCACGCTGCCCGTTTTCGCGGCGCCGGAATCGTCCTCGAACCTGCGGACCGCATCCATGGAAAAGCGAAGAGAGGGATCGATCTCGTTCATCGCGCGCTCGTCAAAATGCGCGCGTTCTCTAGCAAAAAGCGGCTAAGAAACCCTTGCAGCCTTCGTTCGAATGTTTACGGCGTCGCGCCGAAAGCTGGACGCCGGCTTTCGACAAAAGCAATGCGGAACAGAAAGCTAAAGCAAACCGCCTGATTTCCAGATCACCAAGTTTGCTTTAGCGCTTTGTTCGATCGAGAACGCCGAAATAAACATCCTCGATGTGTTTGGCCATGACTGCCGCGCTGAAACGCGCGCTGAGCTCGTCCGCGCTTGGCATCAGGGATCGATAACGGGATAGGTCGCCGGCGGCGGTCGCCATTGCCAGCGCGATCTGCTTTGCGACCGGCGGAACCAGGGCAGGGGAACGCGAACCCAGAATTTCGGGGATGCCGCCGACAGCGCTGACGATCATCGGCATCCCTGCCGCCAGCGCTTCCAGCACGATATAGGGCATCGCTTCGGCTCGCGACGGCACGACGATGATTTCTGCGAGCGCGAAGGCCTGCCGCGCTTTCATGGGTTCGTAGAAGGCGACGCGATCAGCAAGCCCGAGCCTGGCGACCTGCTCCCTGTATTTTGGAAGATCGTCGCCCGCACCCACCATGACGGCGCGAAGCTGTCGACCGACAAGCTTCTCCGCGCCTGCGAGCGCATCGATGAAAAGATCCGGGCCCTTGAGGTCGCGCATCATTCCTATGTAGAGGAAGTCCGCCGCGCCTGTCTGGGGCGGCACGACCTCGAACTCGGCCTCGCTGAGCCCGTTATAGACGAGGCTGTTCGGGATCGGCGGCTCGCCGACCTTGCGCCGATAGGCGCGTCGCTCGTAGTCGGAGACGAACAGCAGATGGTCGGTGAAGCGGCTCATCAGCCGCTCGAGTCCGAAGAAGATCTTCCCTACCGATGTCGTCTCGTCATAGTGCAGGCTGCCGCCATGCGGCGAATAGAGGCGGGCCACGCGAGACCTTGAAACCCGCAACAGTGAGCCGAAAAGACGTGCATAGACGCCGCCCTTGGCGCCATGGCCGTGAAGCACGTCCGGCTGCAATTTTTTGATGATCCTGTAGGTACGCCAGGCGGAAGCGATGTCGCCCGGGCCGATATGGCGCTGCATCGGCGTGCGGCGAATGCCGAGCTTGAGCATGCCCTCCATTTCCTGGAAGAGCCTCTCCTCATACGGGCCGCCGGTCGTGGAATCGCAGACGATCCCGACCTCATGACCGTCGGCGACCTGCGTTTCGGCAAGGTCGCGCACATGGCGGAAGATGCCGCCGACGGGGGAACGGAAGCAGTGGACAATACGGAGCTTCCTCGTCACGGCAGGTTGCGACGCATGATCAGAAAAGTCGTTCGCGCACGTAGATCGTATCGCCCGGCAGAAGCGGGTCGGAGGTGATTACCCGTCCGGTCATTACCTTTCCGTTGATGTCTCGCGTGACATCCACATCGCCCTGATAGGCGCGGGGCGAGAAGCCGCCCGCTGCCGCGATCGCCTTCTGCACGGTCATGCCTGGAACATAGGAATACTGGCCGGCCGCGCCGACCTCGCCCATGACGAAGATGGGCCGGTAGCGATCCATCTCCACTGTCACATCCGGATCGCGGAGATACCCGTTGCGCAGCTTCCCGGCGATCGCGCCTTCGAGCTGCTGCATGGTGTAGCCGCGCGCCGGCACGGCGCCGATCAGAGGGAAGGCGAGATAGCCGGACTGGTCGACACTATAGGTGTTGGTGAGGCTTTCCTGCTCGAACACCGTCACGCGCACGCGGTCGCCGGCTCCCAGCCGGTAAGGCTGGTTGAGCGCTTGATTGAATGCGGCGGGCGCCGGGCGATAACCGGAACAGCCGGCAAGCAGCGCGGCAACCAGGATAGCATTGAGCAGCAGAAAAAGGCGCTTCATCACTCGACAGGACTTTCAAGCTCGAAGCCGGGTGTGGCCCGGCGCCTCGCGGATGGCCCGTTATCATCCTGTTAGGGTTAATGGCCGGTAAAGCGGCCGCAAGCGGGAGTTGCGTCGGCCGATGCGTGACCCGAGAGCCCGCGTTACCTGGCCGAAGCCAAATCGAGCAGTGCCTCCGGGCTCCTTAACTGCTGAGTTACCATACGGGTTTACGATGGGGTCGGACCGTGTAGGAGTACGAATGCATGTCGGGTGGCTATGCGACTGCCAGCGACGTCGACGTTGATCTGCGCAGGCTCTTCGGGAGCCTCGCGAGCAATTGGCGCCGTATTCTCGCCGTAGCATTGATCGCCACCGGCGCGGCCTTTGCCATCGCCTGGCTCGCCACCCCGCTTTACAAGGGCGAGACGCGCATTCTTATCGAGACGCGTGAGTCGGTATTCACCCGGCCCAATGCGGGCACCGACGCCGACAAATCCGTCCTCGACGAGGAGGGGGTGACCTCGCAGGTCGAGGTGATCACCTCGACCGACATCCTGAAGCAAGTCGCGCAAAGGCTTGACTTGTCTAAGCTTCCGGAATTCGACGAGGCGGCGGACATGTCGCTGTTCAGCCGCGTCATGGTGATCGTCGGGCTGATGAACGATCCCAACGAGATCCCGCCCGAAGAGCGGGTGCTGAAGCGCTTTCGCGAGAAGCTGAAGGTCTATCGCGTCGAGAAGTCGCGCGTGATCGTCATCGAGATGTCTTCTGAGAATCAGGAGCTCGCCGCGAAGATCCCGAACGCAGTCGCGGACACCTATCTCGCCGTGCAGCGCGACGCCAAGCTGCAGTCGAACGCCGACGCAACGGAGTGGCTTGCGCCGGAGATCGCCGACCTCACGAAGCGGGTCAAGGACGCCGAAGCCAAGGTAGCCAATTTTCGTGCGCAATCGGACCTTCTGATCGGCCAGAATAATTCGGTGCTGGCGACGCAGCAGCTCTCGGAGATCTCCAGTGAATTGTCGCGGGTGCGCGCCAGCCGCGCCTCCGCAGAGGCGACTGCGGAAAGCCTGCGTGCGGCATTGAAGAGCGGTGCCTCGCTCGACGCGCTGCCGGAAGTGCTGTCGTCCGAGCTGATCCAGCGGCTGCGTGAACGCCAGGTTCAGCTGAAGGCTGATATCGCCGACCTTTCCACCACGCTGCTCGATAATCATCCGCGCATCCGCGCGCTGCGCTCGCAACTCGCTGACCTCGATGCCCAGATCCGTGCCGAGGCTCAGAAGATCCTGAAGAGCCTCGAGACGCAGGCACAAACTGCGCAGTACCGCGAAAAACAGCTGATGACGGATCTCAATACGCAGAAGGCGGCGTCTGCGCAGGCGGGCGGCGACGAAGTCGAGCTGCGCGCTCTGGAGCGCGAGGCGGCAGCGCAGCGCGAGCTGCTCGAATCCTACCTGACCCGCTACCGTGAGGCTTCTTCGCGCAAGGATCGCAGCTACCTGCCGGCGGACGCCCGAATCTTCTCGCGCGCCGTCGTTCCGGCCGAACCCTATTTCCCGAAGATCATTCCGATCGTCAGCGCGGCATTCGTCGGCTCCTTGCTCGTCATGGCAATCATCACGCTGCTGCAAGAGCTCTTTAGCGGTCGCGCCATGCGCCCTGCCGCCGGCTCGCGATTCGAGCCGGTGCCAGAGGTCGAGATGCCGGCCGTGCGTGAGGAGCAGCCCGCGTCGGCAGAAGCATCACGACAGCCCGAAATCGTAACGGATGTCGTTTCGCCAGTTGCGAAGGCAGAGCCGGTCGAGCCGGAGCCCGCCGCACCGGCCGCTGCGCCAGGCATGGGCGAGATCAGCGTCGAGTCCGCGGCCGACAGGCTGATCGCCCGCGGTGCGGCGCGTGCGATCTTCGTCTCGCCGGAGGGTGACGAAGCGGCGGCGACGGCGGTGCTCGTGGCGCGCGAAGTAGCCGATGCAGGCCTGCGCGTTTTGCTCCTCGATCTCACCGCCTCCGGAGCGGCGTCTCAGCCGATGCTGGAAAGCGGCGCCTATCCCGGTGTCACCAACCTGCTTGCCTCGGAGGCGCAGTTCGCCGACGTGATCCACGCCGACCTCTATTCGGATTGCCACGTGATCCCGGTGGGCACCGCAGACCCGGTCCGCGCCATGCGCGCCGCAGACCGCTTGCCGATCATCATGGATTCGCTGACGACCGCCTATGACGTGGTCGTCGTCGAATGCGGTCCCGCCGATCCCGAATCCATTGGACGGCTGGTCGGGTCAGGGACGGAGATCCTGGTGAGCGTGCTCGAAACCGACGACAGCACCGTGACTGAAGCCGCCAAGCGGCTCGAGGCGAACGGCTATGAGGGCGTGACGCTGGTCACGCCGGTTGGTTACGTGCCGCCGCGCCCACCATTGTCTGGCCGCAACGCAGCTTGAGCGACGGCCCATCAGCGCTTCTTTGAAACGCACGCGGCACTACACACCCCGGCGGATGACGGCCGGACGCTGATCTCAGCCAACTTCAGTCGTCCGCAGTTTCCGCCCGCGCTGCGGTCTTCTTCCTGAACGTCTTCACCAATTTCCAGGTCAGACGGTTGCTTTTGACAAAGGTCTTCAGCCGCGTCGCCCCGCGCATCGCGGCCGCATATGCCCGGCCCTTGACCGACAGCGGCACCAGCGCATTGAACTGGTGGATCTCGAGGTCGCACCACAGCCGTTTGTAGGGCTCGTCGCCGACGCTGAAGTCGTAGACGGACAACCCATCCCTGCAGGCCTCTTCGATATTGTCGAAGAACAGGAATTCTCCTGGGCTGGCGAATGCCATGTCATCGTCCGCTATCGCGCCGAACTCGCAGATGAGCCGGTCCGCGCAGCGGCTGGAGCCTGTAACCGCGCGGATCTTGCCGCAGACCTCGAGCCCGTGGAGCATGAAAGGCGGTTTCGGCTCCTTCAGCGCTTCAGCAAAGATGGTGCGGAAGAATGCCTGCACTTCCGGCTCTGCGAAAACATTGGCAATGCCTGCCTTGCGAAAGCGGACCTCCTTCATGGCGAAGAAGGCGTCGAGCAGCACGTTTGCTTCCGCTTCGGTCTTTGCTTCAATGCGTCGGAAGCCGCCTGCCGCTTCGAACTTGCGCATCTGCGAACGGTGTTTCTTGCGCTTGCGCTTACCGCTGGCACGGCCAAGCAGCGCCTCGAAGCCGCCCGTCAGGTCCACGGCAAGCGACAGGTTGGGGCTCTGAATATGCGGCAGAAGCAGGAGCGGATTGCGCACCCCGCCGATCCCTGCTGCCAGACGCTCCAACGCAATGACGTCGATATCCGGCCGCGCCTTTCCGATCGCGGCGACGACCGCATAGATGTCGGCAGAGGTCGCGGCGTTCGCGAAGGCCGCGCTTACAGGCGGCATGTTGCCGTTGGCATGACGTCCGCTCATGAACGCCGCGACGCGCAACGGTCCCCTCCTGACGATTTCGAGCGCGACCGAAAATGCCGGCTGGCCATCACGGGTGAGCGTCGCGACGATGACCTCCGGACGGAGGTTCTTCACCCAGCCTGTAATCCAGGTCGGGCTCTGCGACGGGGAGAAGACGCCCCGGCGGGCGAGATCGGCATAAGCGGCGAGCCCCGCTTCGGTTATCGACCCGACGCTGACTTCCGGTTCACTCTGCCTGGTGATCAGTTGCTGACGCAGTTCCGGCACGCTTTGAAGTGGAGCGGCCGTATCAACCATACTTCAATCCTTCACGCGTAGCTTTCGGGGCGCCTAGCCGCTGCAGCAGCGCAATCCACTTACGCTGCAAGACCTTACGGGCAAAAGGTGAAGGAATGATCGACAGGGGGGAAGCGCTCCGGAAGCTGGCGCTCATCTTGGCCAGATTCTCGGGCCTTGCTCCGCTGGCGCGGCCATTCGCCTCCGGCATCGGCGCGATCCTGATGCTGCATCGCGTCACCGCGCACCCGCAAAAGCCGAACGGCGTCAATCGGCACCTCAATATCGCGCCGCATTTCCTCGACATTGTAATCGCGGATATGAAGCGCAGCGGCTATGTGTTCGTGTCGATCGACGAGGCGATCGACCGGATCGTCGCCAGGAAGCATACGGAGAAGTTTGCGACGATCACCGCGGACGATGCCTATCGTGACAACCTCACCGAGGCGTTGCCGGTTCTCGAGAAGCACGAGACGCCGATTACGATCTACGTCGCGCCTTCGTTGATCAACGGCACCTCCGATCTCTGGTGGGAGCTGGTCGAGGACATCGTGGCCGCTCGTGACTATATTTACCTGCCGACGGCGGATGGGCGGGTACGGCTCGACTGCTCGACCCCATCTCGGAAATGCGAGTCGAATGGCTTCCTCTTTGACTACCTCACACAGAAGGTGAGGGAGGAAGAGCAACGCGATATCGTGCGCGGGCTTGCGGCGTCGGTGGGGGTCGATTACGAGCAGCCGCGCCGCGACACGCTGATGACCTGGGAGGAGGTGCGCACCGTTGCCGGCCACCCGCTGGCCACCATCGGCGCCCACACGGTGAATCACTACAACCTCAAGCGGCTGTCGGAAGAGAAGGCCTACGGCGAAATGGCCGAATCCGCTGAGATCCTCAATTTCGAGCTCGGCGAAACGCCGCGGCACCTTGCTTATCCCTATGGTTATGCGACGGCCGTCTGCAAGCGCGAGGTGAGGCTCGCCAAGGCGGCCGGCTTCATCTCTGCGGTGACCACCCGGCACGGCGTGCTGCGCGCCGAGCATGCCGAGCATCTTCACGCGCTGCCGCGCATCTCCGTCAATGGCCGCTACCAGAACTTAGGCCATATCCGCACAATGCTGTCGGGGCTGACGACGCCGCTCGCCAATTCCGGCAAGATGCTGGTGACCGTGTAGCAGGGCAGGGCGCCGCTGCGGCCACAAGTACCCGCAGATTCCGGGCAACAGCTTGCACCCCAAGCCGGTATCAACTATAGGTGGCGTATCGACAGAGGAATGTCCTCGATGGCCGGGATCATAGTCATCGCGTAAGACGCGCCGCTCGGTCGGCTTCCCAGCCGGCCTCTTCCCTTCCACATTCCCCGGTCGATTCTCATGGCATTTTTGGGAAATGGCGCGATCAATCGCGTCAATCTGCATTCAGGCATCCAGGCGCTCGCACAAGGCGCCGGCGGTATCTTCTTCATGGTGTTCCTGCTCCACGCAGGTGTGTCGGCGCCGGCGGCGCTGCTGGCCCAAGCCGCGATCGTGGCCGGGCGCTTCGTGCTCCGGCCGCTGCTGTTGCCCCTCGCCACGCGTTGGGGTCTACGGCCGCTTCTGATCACGGGTACATTGGGCATCGCGCTGCAGTACCCGCTGCTCGCCGAAGTGCAGGGGATCGACGGCGCGCTCTTTGCGCTCTGCATCGTCTCCGCGATCGGCGACATCTTCTACTGGCCCTCCTACCATGCCTACTTCGCGGCAATCGGTGACGCGGAGCACCGTGGGCACCAGATCAGCGCGCGCGAGGCGCTTGTCGCTGTGGTTGGCATCGTTGCTCCTCTGCTCGGCGCGTGGGCGCTGGTAACGCTCGGTCCGCGCTGGATGTTCGCCGGGGTCGGTCTCGTTCAGGCAGCGGCTGCCATTCCGCTGCTCGGCGTCGCCGATGTCACTGTCAAGCGGCTGGCGCCCGGTGCGCTCCGGGCAGCCTCGCTCGGCACGATTCTCATGGCCATCGACGGCTGGTTCGATGGTTGCTTCATCTTCGTCTGGCAGATTGCGCTTTTCGTTTCGCTGGGGGAAAGCATGACCGCATATGGCGGCGCGATGGCGCTCGCAGGGCTCGTGGGCGCGGCCTGCAGCCTGCTGCTCGGGCGACATATCGATGCCGGGCATGGCCGCCGCGCAGTGGCTATCGCTGGCCTGGCGGCTGCGCTGCTGGTGCTGCTGCGCGCTGCAAGCCTTCACTTGCCCTGGCTCGCCGTCACGGCCAACGCGCTCGGTGCGCTGATGTTTCCGCTGCTCATCCCGGCGCTCGGGACCGCGACCTACAACATGGCTAAGTCCTCACCGTGTCCCTTCCGTTTCCAGATGGTGACGGAGGGCGGCTGGGACGTCGGCTGCTTCGGCGCTTGCCTGATTGCGGCAGCACTCTCCGCATCAGGTGTGCCGCTGGCGATCGGTATCCTGCTTGGTCTGCCGGGTATCGCTTTGGGGATGGCGCTGCTGTGGCGCCACTACGGAACTCGCGGCGTTGGCGGAACCGTGGCCGTCGAGACGCTGCAAAACAGATAGCGCGGTCCTTGGCGCAAATGGAGCGGTTTAGTTGCGCGGCTTCGGCTCGCGTACCATCCATTTGATGAGGCCCATCGCCGGCAACACCCAGAGCAGGCCAGACACCAGGAAAAAGATGAGGTGGACGACTGGCCCGGATTCGGCAAGACGTGCGGCTGCGACCGTGGTCGCGGCCAGCGCGTAGACGATCACCAGTGCGACAAGCAGCACCGTGCCGATGAGCTTCTTCAGGCGGATAGGCATGGGAACCCTTTAACATCAAAGGCGAGAAGCGCAAGCTTTGCCGGGCCCCGAGCGGCGCGACGGCATGTCGCCACGGCTGAAGCTTGCAAGCCGCATCATGTTCGTTCACTGAGGCAGCCATGACCGCAATTGCAGGAATTGAAACGCCTTTCGCCACGCGCGATCGCGAGGTGCGCAACCGCGCGCTGGTGCGCGGCTGGCTTTATGTCGTGCTCCTCGTGATGTTCACGCTCTTTCTGGTCGGCGGCGCGACACGGCTCACCGATTCCGGCGTGTCGATCACCGAATGGCAGCCGATCCACGGCGTCATCCCGCCGCTGTCGGAAGCCGAATGGCAGGAGGAGTTCGTCAAGTACCAGCAGATCCCCCAGTACACGCAGCTCAACCAGGGCATGAGCCTTGAAGAGTTCAAGACGATCTTCTGGTGGGAATGGGTGCACCGTATCCTGGCGCGCAGCGTCGGCGTGATTTTCGCCTTGCCGCTGCTGTTCTTCTGGGCGACCGGGCGGATCGAGCGGCGGGTCTTGCCCAAGCTCGTCTGGCTTCTTTTGCTCGGCGGCCTGCAAGGCGCGGTTGGTTGGTGGATGGTGGCCTCGGGGCTAGTCGACCGGACCGACGTCAGCCAGTACAGGCTCGCGACCCACTTGCTGCTGGCCTGCCTGATCTTCACGGCAACCATGATCGTGGCGCGCGGGCTCGCCCCGCACAGCGAGGCTCCTGCACCCCGAACGACGCAACGTTTCGCAGGTATCCTCGTCGTGCTTATTCTCGTCCAGATCTATCTCGGTGCGTTGGTGGCCGGCCTTAATGCCGGTCTCTCCTACAACACCTGGCCGCTGATGGACGGACGAGTGATCCCCGGCGACCTCTTTGTACTCGGCTGGCGCAGTCTGTTCGAAACCCCGAAGACGGTGCAGTTCATTCACCGCTGCGGTGCTTACGTCGTCTTCGCCGCCGCGCTTTGGCACATGATAGTGACGCTCCGCCGCGAACCGGGGACCACGCATGCCCGTCGGGCCGTTGTGCTCTTCCTGCTCGTCTCGTTGCAGGCGGTAATCGGTATCACGACCTTGATGATGCAGGTGCCGCTGCATCTGGCGCTTACACACCAGGCGGTCGCCTTGATCTTGCTCGGCTTCGCCGCCGCGCACTGGCGCGGCACCCAGGGCAGCTATCCCTTGGAAACCGAGGTCTCGGTCAAGAGCTGAAGCGCACCGCGCGGATGGCAGCAGCTACCGCCAGTTCGCGGGCTTCGTCCTTTCGATTGCCATCCTCTCCATGCCATGCCGCCGAGAGGCAGCCATAGGCGATCGCATGATCGAGAATGATGCGAACGTCCTGTCCGAGCGTGCCGGCAAGGACAGCAGCCATGGAGGCGATCCGTTCGGGAGCGAGGCAAAGGTCGTCGCGCTCGAGCGGGTTATAGAAGAGATTGGCCGCATCGAAGCCCGGATCGCCAATCACCCCTTTCGGATCGATCGCCAGCCATCCGCGCGGCCCGTGCAGGATGTTCTCGTGGTGAACGTCACCGTGTAGCGGGCGCACATCATGTGGATCAGCCAAAAGCCTTTGGGCGATCTCGGCGGCTTCGACATAGAGGCTGTCCTCACCTGCATTGCGATCGGCCTGGGCCTTCCTGAAGAGGCTCCGGAAGCGCTCGGCGAGCGCCTGAAGGTCAGGCGGGGGAGGGTATTGCGATGGCGAGTGAAGCCTGGCGATCACCTCTGCCGCAATCTCGGTCGCAGCCGCGTCGCCGTGCTCGTTGAGATCGTCGACGAGCATCCGCTCGCCGGCATATTCGAGCAGCATCTGCTGGCCTTCGACGTCGAGGAGCCTGACCATTCCTTCGCCTCGGCGCCATTTGAGCAAATGCGCGCCGCGCAATTCGTCCTCCACGTCGTCGAAGGGCTTCAGGCTCTTGACGATGCCGATGTCACCATCGCCGAGCCGCACCTTCCAGATGCGACTTGAGAAAGTCTCCGCAATCAGGGTGGGATCGCTGACGTTCCAGCGATCCGGAAAGAGCGGCTGATCCATTCAGCCCGGTAGGCCGAGCATCAGGTCGAGGTTCTGCACGGCCGCGCCGGATGCGCCCTTGCCGAGATTGTCGTAGACGGCGACGAGCAGAGCCTGGGCGCGCTTGTCGTTCGCAAAGACATGGAGCCTCATGCGGTTGGTGTCGTTGTAGCTTTCCGGGTCGAGCGCGGGAGTGCGCTCGACGGGCTCGAATGGCGCGACCTCGACGGCGCTGTCCTTGATACCTGCATAGTGGTCGGCGATTGCGGCATGCAGCTCGGCCCCGGTAGGTACGCGCTCCAGCTCGCCGAGCTGCAGCGGCACCATGGTCACCATGCCCTGCGCGAAATTGCCGACGACCGGCTGCATCAGCGGGTCGCGGGCGAGCCCTGCATATTTCTTCAGTTCAGGCACATGCTTGTGCTGGAAGGTGAGTCCATACGGCAGGAACTCGGGCGCATCCTCACCCTGGCTGACATAGGTGTCGATCATCGAGCGGCCGCCGCCGGTGTAGCCCGAGATGCCGTTCATGGTGACCGGGAAATCGGGCGGAAGCAGCCCGGCCGTGACCAGCGGGCGCAACGTGGCGATCGGACCTTGCGGCCAGCAGCCGGGATTGGCGACGCGCCTGGCGGAGGCGATCGCCTTGCCCTGATCCCTGTCCATCTCGGCGAAGCCATAGACCCAGCCGTCGGCGACGCGATGCGCGGTTGAGGCGTCGATCACGCGGGTGTTGTCATTGGCGATCAGCGACACGCTCTCGTTGGCTGCATCGTCCGGCAGGCAAAGGATTGCGACGTCCGCGGCGTTGAGGAACTCGGCGCGCGCGGCCGCTTCCTTGCGGCGCTCGGCCGGCACCGAGATGATCTCGATGTCGTCGCGTCCCGCCAGCCGGGTCCGAATCTGCAGGCCGGTCGTGCCATGCTCGCCATCGATGAAGATTTTCGGTTTCATGCCAATCCTGTGCATTCCAGTCGAAAGTCCATATGCTGGCTCTGGGGACAGTTTACCTTTTTTCCGTGGATAGGCTGCGGCTGTTGTCAGCTTGTCGCTGTAGGAAAAAGTAAACTGTCCCCAGCTCCCTTCTAAGTCTCAAGCCCGCGCCTTTTTCTCCGCGAGCAGGCCAAGATAGTACATCGCCACCGTCGAGCCCGCGATTGCCGTGATATCGGCATGATCATAGGGCGGTGCAACCTCCACCACATCGGCGCCGACAATATCGACCTTGGTGAGCTGCCTCAGCACCGACAGTATCCTGGCGGTGCTCGGGCCTCCGGCGACCGGCGTGCCTGTGCCCGGCGCGAAGGCCGGATCGAGGCAGTCGATGTCGAACGTGACATAGGTCTTGCGGCCGTCGGTGCGCTCGGTGATCGCATAGGCGATATCGGAGGCGCGCATTTCCTCGATCTCGTGGCCGTACAAGATCTTGATGCCGAAATCCTCCGGCGCATGCGTTCTGATACCGATCTGGATGGAGCGGTCAGGGTCGATGATGCCCGCGCGCACCGCGCGCGCCACGAAGGAGCCGTGGTCGATGCGCTTGTCGCTGTCGAACCAGGTGTCCTGATGCGCGTCGAACTGCACGAGAGCCAGTGGCCCGTGAACGGCCGCATGCGCTTTTAAGAGAGGCCAGGTGACGTAATGATCGCCGCCGAGCGAGAGCAGGAACGCCCCCGATTTGAGCAGCTTCGTCGCCTCGCGTTCGATCGTGGCCGGCGTCGCCTGATGATTGCCGTAATCGAGCCGGCAATCGCCGTAATCGACCACTGCGAGCTCGGCGAAAAGGTCGCGATTGAAAGGGTATTGGGGGTCGTTGTCGAAGATGACGGAAGCACGGCGGATCGCCTGCGGACCGAACCGGGATCCCGGCCGGTTCGATACGGCCGCATCGAAGGGAATGCCCCAGACCACCGCGTCCGCGCCCTTGACGTTCTTCGTGTATTTGCGGCGCATGAAGGAAAGTGCGCCCGCATAGGTCGGGTCGCTGGCGCGGCCAAGCATCCTGGTCGCGGTAAAGGAATGATCGATCGTCGCCGGCATCTGACACCCACTCTCGTTTCAGGGCCCTTATTCGATATTCTTCCTGGAATTGCGACCCCTTTCCTCCTTGCTTTTCATCCCCCAGTGAGCCGCGCTTCGGTTGCGCCGGGACAGTCGCGCCAAAACCTCGTCCCCAAATGAAAAGGCCGCCCGGAGGCGGCCTTCCCAAAGACAATCCGATCCAGACGCGCTTAGCGCTTCGAGAACTGGAAGGAACGGCGGGCCTTCGCCTTGCCGTACTTCTTGCGCTCGACCGTGCGGCTGTCGCGGGTGAGGAAGCCGCCCTTCTTGAGCACCGAGCGCAGGCCCGGCTCATAATAGGTGAGCGCCTTGGAGATGCCGTGGCGCACTGCGCCTGCCTGGCCGGAGAGGCCGCCGCCGGTCACCGTCGCGATGATGTCGAACTGACCGTCGCGGTTGGCAGCGACGATCGGCTGCTTGAGGATCATCTGCAGCACCGGCCGTGCAAAATAGGCCACGAATTCCTTGTCGTTGACGGTGATCTTGCCGGAGCCGGGCTTCACCCAGACGCGGGCAATGGCGTCCTTGCGCTTGCCGGTTGCGTAGGCGCGACCATGCTTGTCGAGCTTCTGCTCATGCACAGGCGCAGCCGCTTCGGGCTTGGCGACGGTGCCGAGATCGGCGAGGGAGGAGAGATCGGCCATATTACGAAGCCCTCTTGTTCTTGGCATTCAGCGCCCCGACGTCGAGCGTCTCGGGCTGCTGGGCGGTGTGCGGATGTTCAGCGCCTGCATAGACGCGGAGATTCTTCATCTGGCGACGGCCGAGCGGCCCGCGCGGGATCATGCGCTCTACGGCCTTTTCGACCACGCGCTCAGGAAAGCGGCCCTCGAGCAGCTGGCGAGCGGTGCGCTCTTTCACGCCGCCGGCATAGCCGGTGTGCCAGTAATAGACCTTGTCGGTATACTTCTTGCCGGTCAGGACGACCTTGTCGGCATTGATGACGATGACATTGTCGCCGTCATCGACATGCGGGGTAAAGGTCGGCTTGTGCTTGCCGCGCAGACGGTTGGCGACGATGGTGGCGAGACGGCCGACGACGAGACCCTCGGCGTCGATCAGCACCCACTTCTTCGTCACCTCCGCAGGCTTCTGCGAGAAGGTTTTCATGGAACAGTTCTCTCGGTTGGACCATCCAGTCCCAATTGGAACAGGAAGGCGTTTCTTGTTGCTTGGATTTGAGGGTGGCCGGGCCACCCGCCAAAAAAATGAAACGGCGGCCGTTGCGGGCCGCTGTTCCGGCGGGGCTTATAGGAGAGGAGCGGATCGACGTCAAGCGCTGCTGTGCGGCAATGCTACGAGAATGCGTAGGAAAAACAATCGAGTAGCGCCAGCGGTATCATTTTACCGCATTTCTGGCACGCCTTGGCGGTATCGAATACGTTCCGACAGCATGGGCGACAGTCTCTCCGCCGGGACCGGCAACCATGTCGACGTCGAACACCATCAGGCTTTTCCCGAGCTTCAGGATGCGGCAATGGCCGTCGATCGGCCCGGCCTCGGTCTTGCGCATGAAGTTGATCGACAGGTTGGTCGTGACCGACAACGCGTCCGGTCCGGCATGCGAGAGAACACAGACGTACCCGCCTATGTCGGCGAGCATGAAGAGCGCTGCGCCGGATACCGTGCCGCCGGGTCTTAGATGACGCTCCGTGGCGTTCAATCGGACCGTGCAGCCGCCCGGGAAGACCTCGATGGTCTGATAGGCCGCCGCATCATGCTGCGCGTCATGGTGGTTGAGTTGCGGAAAAGCCTCCGCCAGGAATACGTCCACTTCGGCGGCGTTGAGCTGAGGTTTCAGATTCGCATGAGGCGGCATCGCCGAGATCCCAATTTGCGCGGCCAAGACAGGACCGACTCAACTAGAACGTACATTGACGGCAACTTCTTCAATAGCGTGTGATTGGACCTTTCGTTGTCCGAATCGAGAGCCTATTCAGAACTGGCTTCGAACGAGGAGGTTCGTCTTGGCAGAAATCGTTGCAATCAAGCGCGCGGCAGCGGCGGGACCGGTGACAGTCTCGCGCGAGCAGTCGGCGCTGATCATGACCTTGTCCAATCCGCCGGCCAACGCGCTCTCCCTTGCCGTGATCGGCGAGCTCCACAACGCGATTGACACAGCCCGCAACGACAAATCGGTACGCGCCGTGGTCCTCGCAGCCGCCGGCAAGGTCTTCTCGGCGGGCCATGATCTCAAGGAGATGACGGCACATCGAAGTGACCCGGACCGGGGCAGGGCATTCTTCAAGGAGACGATGGATCGCTGCGCGGCGTTGATGCAGGCGATCGTCACTTATCCGAAGCCGGTGATCGCCGAGGTGGACGGGGTGGCGACAGCCGCCGGCTGCCAGCTCGTCGCCTCCTGCGACCTCGCTTTCGCCAGCGAGCACGCCACCTTTGCGACGCCGGGCGTCAATATCGGCCTGTTCTGCTCGACGCCGATGGTCGCGCTGTCGCGCAACGTCTCCCGCAAACAGGCAATGGAGATGCTGCTCACGGGCAACGCCATCGACGCCAAGACGGCGCGCGACTTCGGGCTGATCAACCAGGCGGTACCGCGCGACTACCTGCACAAGGTGGTCATGAAATATGTCGAGACTGTCGCCGCCAAATCGCCGCTGACGCTCAGGATCGGCAAGGAAGCCTTCTACCGACAGGCGGAGATGAGCCTCGCCGACGCCTATCGTTACACCAGTGAGGTGATGCTCGAGAACATGCTGGCGCGGGACGCCGAAGAGGGGATCGGTGCCTTCATCGAGAAGCGCGATCCGAAGTGGTCGGGGGAATAGGAATGGAGCAGCGCGTCTCGATCATCACGCTTGGGGTCAAGGATCTCGACCGTGCCGTCGCCTTCTACGAGGCGATGGGGCTCACCCGTAACCAGGCGATCACTGAAGGCGTCGCTTTCTTCCAGATGGGCGGGGTGATCCTCGGGCTCTGGCCGCGCGCGGAACTCGCGAAGGACGCCGGCCTCGTCGATGACGGTCCGGGTTTCCAAGGCATAGCGCTAGCCTACAACACGCGCTCCGAAAGAGAGGTCGACGAGGTGCTCGCAGCGGCCGAGAAGGCCGGCGGCAGGATCGTGCGGGCTGCGCATCTGGCCTTCTTCGGCGGACGGCAGGGCTATTTGCCGATACGGAGGGCAATCTCTGGGAGGTCGCGCACAATGCTTCCTTCCCCATCGATGACGAAGGCCGCATCTTTCTGCCGCACATGAACCACGACAGCTATCCGGACGGCTACATCTCCGGAATCCTAAATTCCGTGTGCACCATCGCCATTGTGGGCGCGTCCCCGAACGACGTGCGGCCGAGTTTCTTCGTGCTGAAATACCTGCTGCAGAAGGGCTTCGAGGTATTTCCGATCAATCCAGGCCATGACGGCAAGGAGATTGCCGGGCGCAAAGTCTATGCCCGGCTTGCCGACATTCCCGTCGCCATCGACATGGTCGAGATATTCCGTGCCAGCGATGCCGTGCCGGGCATCGTCGACCAGGTGCTGGCGATGAAGCCGCGGCCGAAGGTGATCTGGATGCAACTCGGGGTTCGCCACGACGAGGCGGCGGCGAAGGCCGAGGCCGCCGGCCTCAAGGTCGTGATGAACCGCTGCCCGAAGATCGAATACGGACGGCTTTCAGGCGAGATCGGCTGGAATGGTGTCAATTCGCGCGTGATCTCCTCGAAGAAGCCCATCATGCGGCCTGGCCTGCAGAAGCTTGGCCTGAAGGTGGGCTGATCGCTCCATTTCCTTTGCAATCCGCTGCAAGCTTCGCCATGAAAGGTGACCGATCTACGGTTTTCGAGGGAGACTTCCATGTCGCAGCGCACACCCGGCTTCAATACGCTCGCCGTCCACGCCGGAGCCAAGCCTGATCCTGTGACGGGGGCGCGCGCGACTCCGATCTATCAGACCACCTCCTATGTCTTCGACGACGTCGATCATGCTGCCTCGCTTTTCGGCCTGAAGTCGTTCGGCAACATCTACACGCGCATCATGAACCCGACGGCGGCGGTGCTGGAGGAGCGCATTGCCGCGCTGGAGGGCGGCACGGCTGGGCTCGCCACCGCATCCGGCCATGCCGCGCAGCTCCTGGTGTTCCACACCATCATGCGGCCCGGCGACAATTTCATCGCCGCGCGCAAGCTTTACGGTGGCTCTATCAACCAGTTCGGCCAAGCATTCCGCAACTTCGACTGGCAAGTGCGCTGGGCCGACCCGCGCGATCCGTCGACCTTCGAGAGCCAGATCGACGAGAGAACGCGCGGCATTTTCATCGAGAGCCTGGCCAATCCGGGCGGCGAATTCGTCGATATCGAGGTGATCGGCAATATCGCGCGCAAGCATGAACTGCCGCTGATCGTCGATAATACGCTGGCGAGCCCGTATCTCGTGCGTCCCATCGAGCATGGCGCCGATATCGTCGTGCATTCGCTGACCAAATTCATCGGCGGACACGGCAACTCGATCGGCGGCGCGATCGTCGACGGCGGCACTTTCAACTGGTCGAAATCCGGCAACTACCCGATGCTGTCCGAGCCGCGTGCGGAATATGGCGGCGTCGTGCTGCACGAGACTTTCGGCAATTTCGCCTTCGCGATCGCCTGCCGGGTGCTTGGCCTGCGCGATTTCGGTCCGGCAATCTCGCCCTTCAATGCCTTCCTGATCCTGACCGGTCTCGAAACTCTGCCGCTTAGGATGCAGCGCCACTGCGACAACGCACAGGCCGTTGCAGAATGGCTGTCGAAACACCCCAAGGTAGCCTGGGTCTCTTATCCCGGTCTGCCGGGCGACAAGAACCACGCAATGCAGCAGAAGTACTCGCCGCTCGGCGCCGGCGCGGTGTTCACCTTCGGGCTTACCGGTGGCTACGCGGCCGGCATCAAGCTGGTGGAGTCGCTCGAACTCTTCTCGCACCTTGCTAATGTCGGCGACACCAAGTCGCTGATCATCCATCCTGCCTCGACCACGCATCGCCAACTCTCCGACGAGCAGAAAGTCGCCGCCGGCGCGGGGCCGGACGTGGTGCGCCTGTCAGTCGGCATCGAGGATGTCGAAGACATCATCGCCGACCTGGAGCAGGGGCTGGCGAACGTCTGACGTGGCGGGCCGGAGGCCTATGAGCAGGTTTCGCAACATCGGCACGGAAGGCATCGAGGCGGAGACCGGCGCGCCCGCCGAGGGGCGCGTCATCTCGGGCGATCCGCGCTTCGCGACGTGGAACGTCGAAGAGGCCGAGGGCGGGCTCTATGCCGGCATCTGGGAGGCAACGCCCGGCAAATGGCGCATCGAATATGACGAATGGGAATTCTGCCACATTCTCGCAGGCGTCTCGGTGATCACTGAGGACGGCGGCGAGGCACGCACGGTGCGTGCCGGTGATGCCTTCGTCATGAGACCGGGGTTCAAGGGTAGCTGGGAAGTCATTGAAACGACCCGCAAGGAGTATGTGATCAGGGCTTAGTCCGCCGTCGGTCGCGCCTACTGGAACATCCCTCATCCGTCTCGGCGCTTCGCGCCGATCCACCTTGTCCCCTTCGTGGACGACCGGATCGCTGGCGGGAAAATCGAGCACGAAACCGGGCTGCGCCGTCTCTCCATCCCGCCATCGGCGAACACGCCACGCTTGAGGATGCCTTGCGCCTCGTGACGAACGCTGGTGCGCGCTGCCCATGTCGTCGACAGTCAGGCTCGCCCCATCGGCAGGTTGACAATGGAGAGAGTTGCCTCCGCGATCACCACACCTGTCCTGAGGAAGGCGTGCGGCCCTTGACCGCCGAAGCGGTTAGAAGCGCACGTCCAGCCTCTCCAACCCATGGAAATGATAGGCGTCGCGGTATTGCGGCCCTTGACCGCCGAAGCGGTTAGAAGCGCACGTCCAGCCTCTCCAACCCATGGAAATGATAGGCGTCGCGGTATTGCGGCGCTGCCGCGAGCCTGAGCGCCGGCAGCCGCTGGAACAGCACTTTCAGTGCCACCTGGAGCTCGATCCTGGCCAGCGGCGCGCCAATGCAGAAATGGATGCCCGCGCCGAACGAGACATTGCCGCCGTCGCTGCGGAAGGGATCGAAGCTGTTCGAATTGGTGAAACGCAGCGGGTCGCGATTGGCCGCACCGAGCATCAATCCGATGGTCTCGCCGAATTTGAAGCGCACGCCGCCCTCGAGCTCGACATCGGCCAGCGCATAGCGCGTGAACATGTGCAGCGGTGCGTCATAGCGGAGGCATTCCTCCACGGTCGCGGCGGTCTGCTGGTCCCCGGCGAACAGCCTTGTCGGCTCGATGCCGCTTTCGAGGATCGACTTCACTGCGTTGCCGGTCGTGTGGACCGTCGCCTCGTGACCGGCATTCAGGAGGAGGATAGCCGTCGACATGATCTCCTCGTCGTCGAGCCTCTGCCCATCGACCTCAGTGGTGATCATATGCGTGAGCAGGTCGTCCTTCGGCTGGCTCCGACGTTCGGCAATCACGCCGTTGAGATAGTCCATGAACTCGGCCGAAGCCTGGTTTGCATCGAGCTCGGTCTGATGCGTGACGCCGAACATATACATGGTCACCATGCGGTTCGACCAATTGACCAGCTGCATGGCCATCTCGGCCGGCAGCCCGATCATCTCGGCGATCACAATTGCCGGGATCGGTGCGGCGTAGGCCTTGATCAGCTCGACTTGCCCGTCCGCTTCGAAACCGTCGATCAACTCATTGGCCAGCCGCTCGATGCGGGGCCTGAGCTGCTCGACCTGCCGCGACACGAACGCCCTGTTGACCAAGGTCCTGAGCCGTGTGTGAGCAGGCGGCTCGAGATTGAGAAGCGAATATTTCTCGGTCTGGTCAAAGGCCGCGACATGCGGCTTCGGCTCGGGCAGTCCGAGCTGCTCGCGAGTTGCAAGATGCAGGATCTGCCGGCCGAAACGCTTGTCGCGAAGCAGCGCGTTGACCTCCTTGAAGCCCGCAAAGCACCAGTGGCCATAATTCTCCCAGAAAAAGACGGGCGCTGTTGCATGGAGCTCGCTGTAGAAGGGGTAGGGGTTCTGGTAGAAGGCTCTGTCGCGCGGCTCGGCCGAGGCGTGCGAATCTCGAGAGATCATGTAGGCGTGCATGCAAGTCGCTCCGGTTCGGCGGTCGTTATTGCACCTCCGCCTGCCGGTTCGGCAAGGGAACGTGTCGAGACTTTATGAGCCATAGGACAGAGCCTCCGCAGCGGATTGCCCAGCTTGTGCTCGTAACTCCGGATGGCGGGGTGGTGGGCAGCCTGCCGGGCGTGCCGGTCGAATTGCCATGGTGGCAAGAGGTGGAGTCGGTGGTGAGAGCCATCCGCGAGCGGCATGGCATCGACGTGATCGTGCTCCGGCTTCTCCAGGCATCCAGGAAAAGGCCGCATGGCGGCGACGTAGTCTATCTCGCCGAAGTCGCCGAACCCGTGGCGGCCAATCACTGGGCTGGGCGGCTTGAGCCGCACGCGCTTCGCCAGACCTATGCCGAGCCCGGTGGGCCTGCTGCCGATCTCGACTGGGCGATCTCCGTGATTCGTCGCCGGGGTATCCGTCCTAGCGGTGCGCCAGTTCAGATCCGCAGCTGGAACCTTTCCAGCATCTGGCGAATACCGGTCCATGGCGAGACGCTTTGGTTGAAGGTCGTGCCGCCGTTCTTTGCGCATGAGCCTCGTCTGCTGACAGCTTTGGCGGGCGAGCCGGTGCCGCGGCTGCTCGGCCATGACGGCGGCCGCATGCTGCTCGCCGAAATCCGCGGCGACGACCTGTACGAGGCCACGCTGCCCCGGCTTCTGGAAATGGTGACCCTGCTGGTTGGGATACAGGCATCGTGGGCCGGTCGCGTGGAGGAGCTGCAGGCGCTCGGCTTGCCCGACTGGCGTGGCCCGGCATTGGCTGCTGGGATCGCCGACGTCGTCGGGCGCAGGCGAGCCGAGCTTTCGCTCCATGATGCGGCGGTCCTCGACCGCTTCGTCAATGACCTGCCGCGCCGCTTTGCCGGGATCGAGGCCTGCGGTCTCCCGGACACGCTGGTTCACGGGGATTTCCATCCCGGCAACTTTCGCGGTACCGCAGATCGGCTCACGCTGCTCGACTGGGGCGACAGTGGCATCGGCCATCCCATGCTGGACCAGTCGGCTTTTCTCGGCCGTGTTCCGCCGGCGCACAGGGATGTGGTTCAGGCGCATTGGGTGAGAAGATGGCAGGTCGCATCGCCCGGCTCCGACCCGGCACGGGCCTCGCAGCTCCTGGCGCCGCTCGCCGCCGCCAGGCAGGCCGTTGTCTACCAGCGCTTCCTCGACAATATCGAGCCCTCGGAACACGTCTACCATCGCCACGATCCCGCCGACTGGCTGCATCGGATGCTGGCGCTGCTGTTGGCCGAAGGTTGATCGATTGCCAGTACCCTTTCCGAAACTGCTGTATGCACAGCGCACGTCGTTTGGCTGAATGCAGTTGGCTGAATGTGATCGAAAGGCGACGCTGCGGAAGGGGTCTGGCCGGCTTTTGTAGAGCCTGCCCGTTCGGACGGTCTTGCACTCCATCGGCTCGCCATCCTATTTAGGTCCTAAGAATTCTGCGCGACTCCGCCTGCCGGCGGCCTTCCGCTTCAAAAAGGAACTCTCATGAAAGACCCGGTCCAGATCGCCATGAACCTCGTGCCCATGGTCGTCGAGCAGACCAACCGCGGTGAGCGGGCGTTCGATATCTTCTCGCGCCTGCTCAAGGAACGCATCATCTTCATCACCGGTCCGGTCGAGGACGGCATGGCGACGCTGGTGTGCGCGCAGCTTCTGTTCCTCGAAGCCGAGAACCCGAAGAAGGAAATCAACCTCTACATCAACTCGCCGGGCGGCGTGGTGACTTCCGGCATGGCGATCTACGACACCATGCAGTTCATCAAGCCGCCGGTGTCGACGCTTTGCATCGGCCAGGCGGCCTCGATGGGCTCGCTGCTGCTTACGGCCGGCGAGAAGGGCATGCGCTATGCGACGCCGAACGCGCGCATCATGGTCCATCAGCCTTCCGGCGGCTTCCAGGGACAGGCATCCGACATCGAGCGGCATGCCCAGGACATCATCAAGATGAAGCGCCGCCTCAACGAGGTCTATGTCAAACACACGGGCCGCGACTATGAGCAGATCGAGAAGACGCTCGACCGCGATCATTTCATGAGTGCGGACGAGGCCCAGGAATTCGGCCTCATCGACAAGGTCATCTCCTCGCGCGAGGCGGCAGAGAAGACCGCCGCGATGGCGCTCGCCTGACAGATTTTCGACGCCGGCAGGCAATGACGTACATTTGACATGATGTGCGGCATTTTCTGTCACAAAACGTTGTTCCCTCGACCGGGGCGTCAACCTGCGTTAAGCCTATGTTGATTTTCGACGGCTTAGCTTCGTCGAGGGATCAAGCGAATCGCCGCGTTCTTCTGAGTGTTTTGGGTTCGGAATTGCGTGAGCGGAGCCAACAACCTTGGCAGCGGGGCATTCAGGCCATAGATTGCCGTTAGCCCTCGAACCGGACTCCGGGCCGGGCGACAGCGAAGTAGGGACTTGAGATATGAGCAAGGTCAGCAACGGCGGCAGCGATTCCAAGAATACGCTCTACTGTTCGTTCTGCGGCAAGAGCCAGCACGAGGTCCGCAAGCTGATCGCGGGACCGACCGTCTTCATCTGCGACGAGTGCGTCGAGCTCTGCATGGACATCATACGCGAGGAGAACAAGACCTCGATGGTGAAGTCCCGTGAGGGCGTTCCGACGCCGCAGGAAATCCTGAAGGTGCTGGACGACTATGTGATCGGGCAGCCTTACGCCAAGCGCGTGCTCTCGGTCGCGGTCCACAACCACTACAAGCGGCTGGCGCATGCGGGAAAGAACAACGACGTCGAGCTGTCGAAGTCGAACATCCTGCTGATCGGCCCGACCGGCTGCGGCAAGACGCTGCTCGCGCAGACGCTTGCACGCATCATCGACGTGCCCTTCACGATGGCCGACGCCACTACTTTGACCGAGGCTGGCTATGTCGGTGAGGATGTCGAGAACATCATCCTGAAGCTGCTGCAGGCGGCCGACTACAATGTCGAGCGCGCCCAGCGCGGCATCGTCTACATCGACGAGATCGACAAGATCAGCCGCAAGTCGGACAACCCGTCGATCACGCGCGACGTGTCGGGCGAGGGCGTGCAGCAGGCGCTCCTGAAGATCATGGAGGGCACAGTCGCCTCCGTGCCCCCTCAGGGCGGCAGGAAGCACCCGCAGCAGGAATTCCTGCAGGTCGACACCGCAAACATCCTCTTCATCTGCGGCGGTGCCTTCGCAGGGCTGGACAAGATCATCTCCGACCGTGGCCGCAAGACCTCGATCGGCTTCGGCGCCACCGTTGCCTCGCCCGAGGATCGCCGCAGCGGCGAGTTGTTCCGCCAGGTCGAGCCCGAGGATCTGCTGAAATTCGGCCTGATCCCGGAATTCGTGGGCCGTCTGCCGATCCTGGCGACGCTGGAGGACCTGGACGAGACTGCGCTGATCCAGATCCTGACCGAGCCAAAAAACGCGCTCGTGAAGCAATATCAGCGGCTCTTTGAGATGGAGAACGTCGATCTGACCTTCCACGAGAACGCCCTTGCCGCGATCGCCAAGCGCGCGATCGAGCGCAAGACCGGCGCACGCGGCCTGCGTTCGATCATGGAGGCGATCCTGCTCGACACCATGTTCGAGCTGCCGGCCCTGGAAGGCGTGCAGGAGGTCGTGATCTCGGAGGAAGTGGTGAACGGCAATGCCCGCCCGCTCTACATTTACGCCGAGAAGGAAAAGAAGGGCGCCAGCGCCTGAGCGTTCTCTGGCCAATAAATCGCGAACGGCGCCGCAGGGCGCCGTTTTCGCATGTGGTCGGGCTCGGATTCTGGCGGATCCGGCAAGGCTTTCGAGTATCATCAAGGCGGGGCGATGGAGTGAGCGCCATATGTGCTAATTGCATGCCTAATATACGATAGCCGGCTAGCGCTTGCCCTTGACCTTTGCCCCCTATGCCTCCACCTATCGTGGCGAGAGGTCTCTTGCTCGCTTCCGTGCTGAAAAATCATCGTCTCCAAAGGTGGTGTAGGCGGAACGGCCTGTGGCCGTTAATATGAGAGTCGCGGTCGGCCATTTGGCGGCAGCGACGGAAAGGTAAGAACATGGCTAAATTTGCCCGAACTTCCGGCGATGGTGTCTTCGCAGTCCTCCCACTGCGCGACATCGTTGTGTTCCCACACATGATCGTTCCGCTCTTCGTCGGGCGCGAGAAGTCGATCAAGGCGCTGGAAGAGGTGATGGGCGCGGAGAAGCAGATCCTGCTTGCGACCCAGAAGAACGCCGCGGATGATGATCCTGAGCCGGATGCGATCTATGACGTCGGCACGCTTGCCAATGTGCTTCAGCTCTTGAAGCTCCCGGACGGCACCGTGAAGGTGCTGGTCGAGGGTGCTGCGCGCGCCAAGATCACCGCGTTCACGGACAAGATCGATTTCCATGAGGCGCGTGCCACGGTTCTCGAAGAGCCGGCGGAGGAGGAGGTCGAGATCGAGGCGCTTGCCCGCTCGGTCGTCTCCGACTTCGAGAATTATGTGAAGCTCAACAAGAAGATATCGCCGGAAGTGGTTGGCGCCGCTAGCCAGATCGACGACTATTCCAAGCTCGCCGATACCATCGCCTCGCATCTCGCGATCAAGATTCCCGAGAAGCAGGAGATGCTCGGCACGCTGTCCGTCAAGGACCGCCTGGAGAAGGCGATGGGCTTCATGGAGGCCGAAATCTCCGTGCTGCAGGTCGAGAAGCGTATCCGCTCGCGCGTCAAGCGCCAGATGGAGAAGACGCAGCGCGAGTATTACCTCAATGAGCAGATGAAGGCGATCCAGAAGGAGCTCGGCGAGGGCGAGGACGGCCGCGACGAGGCTGCCGAGATCGAGGAGCGCATCAAGAAGACGAAGCTCTCCAAGGAAGCCCGCGAGAAGGCGGAGGCCGAGCTGAAGAAGCTCCGGACCATGTCGCCCATGTCGGCTGAGGCCACGGTCGTGCGCAACTATCTCGACTGGCTGCTGTCGATCCCGTGGGGCAAGAGCTCCAAGGTCAAGCGCGACCTGAACTATGCGCAGGAGGTGCTCGACGCCGATCACTACGGCCTCGACAAGGTCAAGGACCGCATCGTGGAATATCTCGCCGTGCAGGCGCGCCAGAAGAAGCTGAAGGGGCCAATCCTGTGCCTCGTCGGACCTCCCGGCGTCGGCAAGACCTCGCTCGGCAAGTCGATCGCCAAGGCGACCGGACGTGAGTTCGTGCGCATGGCGCTGGGCGGCGTGCGCGACGAGGCCGAGATCCGCGGCCACCGCCGGACCTATATCGGCTCGATGCCCGGCAAGGTCATCCAGTCGATGAAGAAGGCCAAGAAGTCCAACCCGCTCTTCCTGCTCGACGAGATCGACAAGATGGGCATGGACTTCCGCGGCGATCCGTCTTCGGCCCTGTTGGAGGTGCTTGACCCCGAGCAGAACTCGACGTTCATGGACCACTATCTGGAGGTCGAATATGACCTCTCGAGCGTGATGTTCGTGACGACGGCGAACACGCTGAACATCCCGCCGGCCCTGATGGACCGCATGGAGATCATCCGTATCGCCGGCTACACCGAGGACGAGAAGGTCGAGATCGCCAAGCGGCATCTGATGCCGAAGGTGGTCCGCGATCACGCGCTGCAGCCGAAGGAGTTCTCCGTCAGCGACGATGCGCTGAGGGCGATCATCCAGACCTACACGCGCGAAGCGGGTGTCCGTAACCTCGAGCGCGAGCTGATGAAGCTCGGACGTAAGGCGGTCACGGAGATCCTGCGCTCGAAGAAGAAGTCGGTGAAGGTGACGCCTGACAATCTGGCGGACTACCTCGGCGTGCCGCGCTTCCGCTACGGCCGCGCTGAGACGGACGACCAGGTTGGCGTGGTCACCGGGCTTGCCTGGACCGAGGTCGGCGGCGAATTGCTGACGATCGAAGGCGTCATGATGCCCGGCAAGGGCCGCATGACGGTGACCGGCAACCTGAAGGACGTGATGAAGGAATCGATCTCTGCGGCGGCGTCTTACGTGCGCTCGAGAGCCATCGATTTCGGCATCGAGCCGCCGATCTTCGACAAGAAGGACATCCACGTGCACGTGCCGGAAGGCGCGACGCCCAAGGATGGACCGTCGGCGGGCGTGGCCATGGCGACCGCGATCGTCTCGGTGCTGACCGGCATCCCCGTCAGGGCCGATGTCGCGATGACCGGCGAGATCACGCTGCGCGGCAGGGTGCTGCCGATCGGCGGCCTCAAGGAGAAGCTGCTGGCTGCGTTGCGCGGCGGCATCAAGAAGGTGCTGATCCCGGAAGAGAACGCGAAGGATCTCGCGGATATTCCGGACAACGTGAAGAGCGGTCTGGAGATCATCCCGGTGAGCCGCGTCGGCGAGGTTCTCTCGCATGCGCTGCTGCGCATGCCCGAGCCGATCGAATGGTCGGAACCGGCGGAGACGCCGGCCGCGAAGCCGGAAGTGACCGACGATGCCGGGGCGCAAACCTTCGCCCACTAGGCGCTGCCATCTGCCGTTGAAACAGAAAGCCGGGCCTCGCGCCCGGCTTTTTTGTTAAAAAGCCCGGATTTCCGGGCTTTTTTCGCGTTGCAGCAGGTTTTTCGGCTTGGTTGGCGAACGACTTCTAACTATGGTCCGGTTCCTGCCGGTTGAGTCGAGGACTGCCGGTTTTCTAAAGGAAGGGACATTTTATGAACAAGAACGAACTGGTGTCCGCCGTCGCTGACGCGGCGAAGATTTCCAAAGGCGACGCCCAGTCGGCCGTGGACGCGGTTTTTTCCGTCATCACGTCGGAACTCAAGAACGGCGGAGACGTCCGGCTCGTCGGCTTTGGCAATTTCTCGGTGACCAAGCGTGCAGCCACGACGGGGCGCAACCCCCAGACCGGCGCCGAGGTGAAGATTCCGGCCCGTACGGTGCCGAAGTTCTCCGCCGGCAAGGGCCTCAAGGACGCGGTGAACTGAGCCGCGCAAGGTTTTGGAATAAAACCACGAAAAGCCGGGCGGAAGGGCCCGGCTTTTTGCCTTTTTGGGGACGGGGTTCCTCGATCACAAAGCGAGCCCGACCGTCGAGCGTCGGCCGGTCTCAACGCAAGGTCAACCATTCCCGGGGGGATGCGGGAATTCTGGGGTGCCGCCAGCTTTCACGGCGCGGCACGAGTGGCTAGGTTGACCCTGCTTGCGGGTATTGGCGGCTTCGCTTCGTGGCGAAGGGGGGTAGGCCCGCAGTGCACCTAAGCCCCTACTCAATGATCGGCAACCGGGGTTCGGCAAGACTGCGCCGAGCCTGTCACGGCGTGATCACGTTCCCTCTGGAGACATTGGGTTTCTCAGCCAGCAACGCAGATTGTTCTGATCAACGTTGTTTGCACGGAGAAACCAATGGCCACCATCATCGGCACAACGGCAACGATAATCTAAGCGGCATTGCGAGCGAGACCAACCACATAACGGGGCTGGCCGACGACGATACCCTGCTCGGCGGCATGCTGACCGACTTACTTATCGGAGGGTTCGACAACGACCGGCTGGAAGGCGGTTTCGGCGACGACGCTCTTTGGGGCGAGGAGGGGAACGACCAGCTGTTCGGCGATGCCGGCGACGACATGATCGACACGGATGTTGGCGACGATGTGGTTCATGGCGGTGCCCGAGATGACGACACACTACATCACATCGGCAAAGCTGGGCGGCCGCCCGGCTTTGCTACGGCGCAATCGAAGCGCGGACTCTAAGGGTGCGGTTTGTCCCAGCGAAACCGCGATACATCTGCAATTGCTGGGGAAGGGGCGATCGTGGCGCCGATGGCTTGCCGAGCCGAAGCGCGAAGGCTGGTGGGCGATGAGAGACTCGAACTCCCGACATCTTCGGTGTAAACGAAGCGCTCTACCAACTGAGCTAATCGCCCTTGCCGGGCTGGCTGTTTATGCGGTTCGGCCACCGTCCGCAAGGTGAAATCGCCGCCGTTGAGGAAGGGCCTCCGCGGCGTGATGCTCGGGCCGGCAGGTGTCGGAAGTGACCGCGGCCAGTGGCCGCACTTACATTTCCAACAAGTCTTTTGCGGGCACTCGAGAATAGCGCTCCACGCCGCTTGACACTAACCGGGCAAGCCCTTAATTGACCGCCCACGACGCGACGCCCTTGAGGCCAGCGTCATGCGCGGGTGTAGCTCAGTCGGTTAGAGTGCCGGCCTGTCACGCCGGAGGTCGCGGGTTCGAGCCCCGTCACTCGCGCCATTTCCCAAATTCCTGAATTTTCATTGGAATCGTCGAGTGCTGGCTCTTTGAGCCACAGCGCTTGCTCATGCAGGCCATCGCGCCTTTTCGCTGGCGTGGCGACGGGGCTTGATATCTATCGTTCGACGGTTTCTCTTCTGTCTGAACGATGCATCGGTTGCCTGCAGATTTCCCCGATTTTGGTCTCACGCCCGAACAGCGGCGTGAGGCGGTGTTCGGCCATTATTACGAATATCCCGGCATGGGCGGGGAGAGAGGCGAGATCTGGTGCTACACGCCGCGCTTCTCATACCGGCCCGGCGACACGGTGGCGCTTCACGTCAGCTCCACTGCGCCGGCCTTCCGCGTCGAGATCGTTCGCGATGGCGCCGATGAAACTCCGGCTCTTACACTGGAAGGGCAGGGTGGGCGCTGGCAGGATACGCCGGACCAGTGCTCGGTCGAAGGCTGCGGCTGGCAGCCGACGCTGGACTTCGTGATTCCCCGCGAATGGCCGTCCGGCTTCTACCGAATCACGCTGAGCGCCGAGGGCCGGGACGGAAAGCCGATCTCATGTGATCACTGGATCATAGTGAGGCCCGCGCGGGGTCAGAAACGCGGCAGAATCCTGCAGATCGCCGCGACAGGCACCTGGCTCGCTTATAATACCTGGGGCGGTTCCAACCATTACCAGGGCATCACCGGACCCGGCCGCGACCAGTTCGCCGTCGCTGTTTCGACCCAGCGCCCGTGGGGCAGGGGCTTCGTCAGGCTGCCCGCCGCTGCGCCGCGGGTGCCTTTGGAGGTCGCGCTGCCTCCCGCCGCCGCGCCCCGCTACCCCCATATGGAGTGGGCCTATGCGACCGGCCATTCCAAGAAATACGCCTCGGCCGGTTGGGCAAGCTATGACGGCCATTTCTTCCGCTGGGCCGAGCGCAACGGCCATCAGATCGACCTTGCCACGCAGCACGAGCTCCAATTCGATCCTGAGCTGGTCGAAGGATATGACTGCATCGTCTTTACCGGCCATGACGAATACTGGACCTGGGAGATGCGCGATGCCGTCGATGCCTATGTGAACGGCGGCGGTCGCGTCGCCCGTTTTGCCGGCAACTTCATGTGGCAGACGAGGCTGGAGGACGAGGGGCGCCGGCAGGTCTGCTATAAATACCGCGCGCGTGCCGAAGACCCGGTCTACCGTGGCGGCGATGTAACGCGCGCCACCAACTCCTGGGAGGCGCCCGAGATCGGCCGGCCGGGCGCCGCGACCTTCGGGCTCAACGCCGTCGCCGGCGTCTATGTAGGCTGGGGCAATTGTGCCGGCCGCGGCATGCGCGGCTTTCCGGTCTACCGGCCGGAGCATTGGGCCTTTGCCGGAACCGGCCTGTCCTACGGCGACCTGCTCGGCGCCGAAGGCCACGTATTCGGCTACGAGGTCGACGGTCTGGATTATGTGATCCGCAACGGCTTGCCCGAGCCGACCGGCACGGACGGCGCGCCGGAGGGCGTGGACATACTCGCGCTCGGCATGGCGACGCTGATCGAGGAAGGGCAGGGCCTGCCGCCCGGCGGCTTCCTGAACGACGAGGATGCCCGCTTCGTCGCCTCGACACTTTATCACGACGAGAGCCCGGCTTCCGTCGACAAGGTCAAGCGCAGTTCCGGCATGATCGTCAACTTCAGGCGCGGCGAGGGCGAGGTGTTCCACGCCGGCAGCTGCGAATGGGTCGCGGGCCTGCTCCGCCACGACGCCATGGTCGAAATGGTGACGCGTAACGTGCTGGATCGGTATGTGGGGCGGTAGGTTGAGATGACACTCTCGATGGTTGTTGCCCTACGTCGCCCCCCTCTGTCCTGCCGGACATCTCCCCCACAAGGGGAGAGATTGGACGGCCGCTTTGGTTTCGCCAACCTGCAACATCGGCGATTGGCGAAACCAATAATGAAGGCCAATCTCCCCCCTTGTGGGGGAGATGTCCGGCAGGACAGAGGGGGGCGCGAAGTGCGCGGCCTCAACAATCACGGGGAAAAACGTTGAACGAAGTACCCTTCACTACGAAGCCTGCCAGCCCCAAGCCCTCCCACCTCTTCTACGTCACACGTCTGCGGCGGCCACTCATTGACCGTGCGGAAGGCATCTTTGTCTGGACGCAGGACGGGCGGCGTTTCATCGACGGTTCGAGCGGCCCGGTGGCGGTCAATATCGGGCACGGCAACAGGAACGTGCTCGATGCTATGAAACGGCAGATGGACAAGGCGACTTTCGCCTATCGCCTGCATTTCGAGAACGAGCCTGCCGAGGAACTCGCGCGGGAGCTGGCGATGCGGATGCCGAACCAGCTTGACCGTATCTTCTTTGTGTCGGGCGGCTCGGAGGCAGTGGAAGCCTGCATAAAGCTCGCGCGGCAATGGGCGGTCGCTACCGGCCAGCCGAAGCGCTGGAAGGTGATCGGGCGCATGCCCTCCTACCATGGCGGCACCTATGGCGCGCTCGCCATCACCGGCGACGGCATGCTGACCGACAGCTTTGCCGACCAGATCCGCATGATGCCTAGCATTCCCGCGCCGACCGCCTATCGCGACCGCGACAACCTCTCCATGGAGGAGCGCGGTATCAAATATGCGGACATGCTGGAGGAGAAGATCATTGCCGAAGGTGCCGAGAGCGTCGTCGCCTTCATCATGGAGCCGATCGGCGGCGCTGCGACCAATGCCCTGGTTGCGCCCGACAGCTACTATCCGCGCATCCGCGAGATATGCGACCGCTATGGCATCCTCCTGATCCACGACGAGGTGATGAGCGGCGTGGCGCGCACCGGAAAATTCCTCGGCGGCGATCATTGGAACTGCCGCCCCGATATCGTCTCCCTGTCCAAGGGCATCGGCTCGGGTTATGCGCCGCTCGGCGCCATGGCCGCGCCCGAGAGGCTGGTGAGGCCTGTGCTCGACATGGGCGGCTTCCAGCACGGCCACACCTATGCCGGCAATCCGCTCGCCTGTGCGGCGGGGCTCGCGGTGCTCGGCGAGATCGACCGGCTTGGGCTGATCGAGAGCGCAGCACTGATGGGCGAGGTGCTGATGGACGGGATGCGCGATCTGGCGAAACGCTTTCCCTTCATAGGCGACGTTCGCGGCAAGGGGCTGATGACAGCGCTCGAATTCGTTGCCGATGCGGCGACGATGAAAAACCTGCCGCCCGAGGTGAAGATCGGCCAGCGTGTGCTCGATCTCGCTTATGAGCGCGGCCTAATCGTCTATTTCCGCCGCGTTGCCGGCGGCGTGCAGGGCGATTGCATCATGGTCTGTCCGCCGCTGATCGTCACGCGCGAACAGGTTGGCGAGATCGTGTCGATTCTCGGCGACGCCATCGCCGTCGCAGCCCGTGAATTCGACCTTCCTGTGAACGGCTGAGGCTAAAGCATGGCGCGAAAAGTCATTATCTCCTGCGCGGTCACGGGCTCGATCCATACGCCGTCCATGAGCCCCCATCTGCCTGTGACGCCGGACGAGATCGCAGAGCAGGCGATCGCCGCGGCCGAGGCCGGTGCAGCGATCCTGCACCTGCACGCCCGTGATCCTCAGAACGGCCGGCCGAGCGCCGATCCGGCCGTCTTCATGCGTTTCCTGCCCCTCATCAAGCAGGCGACCGATGCCGTGATCAACATCACCACCGGCGGCTCGTCACTCATGACGCTCGAGGAACGGCTGGCCGCCGCGCTGGCGGCCGAGCCGGAAATGTGCTCCTGCAACATGGGCTCCATGAATTTCGGCCTGTTCCCGGCGCTCGACAAGCGCAAGGACTGGAAGCATGAATGGGAGCCGCAGATGCTGGAGGCCACGCGTGCCGGCATCTTCAGGAACACTTTCGCCGACATCGAAGGCATCCTGAAGCGGTTGGGCGTTGACTGCGGCACGCGCTTCGAGTTCGAGTGCTACGACGTCGGCCACCTCTACAACCTCGCGCATTTCCGCGATCGCGGCCTGGTCTCCGGGCCGATCTTCGTCCAGTTCGTGTTCGGTGTGCTGGGCGGGATCGGCGCCGATCCGGAAAACCTGATGCATATGAAGCGCATCGCCGACAAGCTGTTCGGCAGCGACTATCATTTCTCGGTGCTTGCCGCCGGCCGCCACCAGATGCCGATCGCCTCGATGGCAGCCGCCATGGGCGGCAACGTTCGGGTCGGGCTGGAGGACAGCCTCTATATCGCTCCCGGCGAACTGGCGAAGTCCAATGCCGAGCAGGTGAGGCGGATCCGCACGATCCTGGAGGGGCTGTCGCTGGAGATCGCCACGCCTGCGGAGGCGCGGGAGATCCTGGCGCTCAAGGGGGCGGATAGGGTGGCGTTCTGAACGGTTTGATGTCAGTGCCCTACGTTGCCCCCCTCTGTCCTGCCGGACATCTCCCCCACAAGGGGGGAGATTGGCCTTCATTTTTGACGGCACCTCTCCTGCAGCGTTGCAGGTTGGCGAAACCACCTGTGACAGCCAATCTCCCCCCTTGTGGGGGAGATGTCCGGCAGGACAGAGGGGGGCGCGATAGGGCACCGACCTTGGGGGTTGGCATCAATTGATGACGCGCACCGTCACCATCCGCCCCGCCACCCCCGCTGACGCCGCGGCAATCCACGCCGCCATCCTGGCAATGGGCGAGCATCTCGGCCTAGCTCACAAGATCGACAGCACGCCTGCCGATCTCGCTCGCCATGGCTTGGCGCCCGGCCGGGCTTTCGAAGGGCTGATCGCCGAGATCGGTGGAGAATTCGCCGGAATGTGCCTGTTCTTCCGCAGCTTTTCGACCTGGCGGGGATGCCCGGGCATCTATATCCAGGATCTCTACGTGGAGCCGCGCTTCCGCGGGGAGCGCGTCGGTGAACGGCTGGTCAGGCGTGCCGCGGCACAGGCGCGCGACAGGGGAGCAGGTTATCTGCGCCTGGCCGTCGATGCAGACAATTTTGCGGCCCAGGGTTTCTATGAGCGGCTCGGTATTGCCCATTATGAGGCGGACCGCATTCATGCCGCCTATGGCGAGGCCTTCGAGGCGCTGGCCTCCGGGGGCAAGGACGATCAGGGGACGACATGAAGGCCTTTTACGCCGACGAGCAGAAGCAGCACGACCCGACGATGTTTCTTTCGAGCGGCGCGCAGCAACCCAACCCGGAGAAGCCGGAGCGGGTCGAGCGGCTGCTTGCGGGCGCGCGCAAGGCCGGCCTGACCATCAACCGGCCGACGGCTCACGGGCTCGGACCGGTCGCAGCGATCCACACGGCGGAATATCTCGACTTCCTCGAACGCATCTTCGAGCGCTGGCAGCGGATCGAAGGCGCTTCGAAGGAGGTGGTTCCCAATATCCATCCGATTGCCCGGGGCGGTTCCTATCCGGCTTCCGCGGTCGGCCAGGCCGGCTATCATATGGCCGATACCGCCTGCCCGATCTCGGCCGAGACATGGAGCAGCGCCTGCTGGAGCGCCTGGAGCGCTGTCGAGGCGGCGGACGCCGTGCTTGCCGGCGAACCGGCAGCCTATGCGCTCTGCCGGCCGCCCGGGCACCACGCGTTTGCAGATGTCGCCGGCGGCTTCTGCTTCCTGAACAATTCGGCGATTGCGGCTGAGCGTCTGCGCTCCAAGGCTCGGCGTGTGGCAATCCTCGATGTCGATCTTCACCACGGCAACGGCACACAGGGCATCTTCTATGCGCGCGGTGACGTGCTGACCGTATCGCTTCACGCCGATCCCGAGCGATTCTATCCTTTCTTCTGGGGCTATGCGAGCGAGCGCGGCGAAGGGCCGGGCCTCGGCTCAAATCTGAACCTGCCCTTGCCTCGCAAATCCGGGGACGAAGCGTTCCTTGCCGCTCTGGAGGTCGGTGTTCGGCGCGTCCGATGTTTCGCGCCAGACGCGCTGGTCGTGGCGCTCGGGCTCGACGCCTTCGAAGGCGATCCCTTCGGCGGCCTGTCGGTGACGACGCCCGGCTTTGCGCGGATTGCCGAGACGATCGCCCCGCTGCGCCTGCCGACCGTCATCGTCCAGGAGGGCGGATATCTCTGCGACGCGCTCGGCGACAACCTAGCCTCGTTCCTCGCGTCTTACGCGGCGGCGATCAAGGCGTGAGCGCAGCGACCTTGCGGCAGGCCGTCTTCTCCTCGTTCGCGGAGAGAAGACGCAGGCAGGCACATGACGGGCGGCGCCAATCTTGCCAATGTCGGCGCAGCCCCTCATCCGACCCTTCGGGCCACCTGCTCCCCGTAAACGGGGGAGAAGGGAAACTCGCAGAGTTGCGCTTGCTTCCCCGGCGCGGCTGCGCTAACCCTCGCCGCGCTGCAACATGGGCATTCCGGCGCTGCGCAGGCCAAATCGTCGCGCTTTCGCTGTTGACTGCGGTGCGATAGTGAATGCCTGTCCGAGCCAACTGAAAGTCAGCCAATGAACGGACTTCTGAGTTCATATCTGCCGCTCGTCATCTTCATCGCCGTGGCGATCGTCATCGGTATCGCGCTGGTCGTCGCGCCGTTCCTGATTGCTTACAAGAATCCGGATCCCGAGAAGCTTTCGGCCTATGAGTGCGGCTTCAACGCCTTCGATGACGCGCGCATGAAGTTCGACATCCGCTACTACCTCGTATCGATTCTCTTCATCATCTTCGATCTAGAAGTGGCCTTCCTTTTTCCGTGGTCGGTATCGTTCAGCGATATCGGCATGCTGGGCTTCTGGTCGATGATGGTTTTCCTGGGCGTTCTGACGATCGGGTTCATATATGAGTGGAAGAAGGGAGCCCTGGAATGGGATTGAACGATAGCTCCACGACACTCGTCGCCCCGAAGCCGAAAGGTGTGCTGGACCCTCGGACTGGAAAACCGGTAGGCGCCGACGATTCCTTTTTTGGCGAGATCAATAACGAACTCGCCGACAAGGGCTTTCTCGTCACCTCGACCGAGGCGCTGATCACCTGGGCGCGCACCGGCTCATTGATGTGGATGACCTTCGGTCTTGCCTGCTGCGCGGTCGAGATGATGCAGATGTCGATGCCGCGCTACGACGCCGAGCGCTTCGGCATCGCGCCTCGCGCCTCGCCTCGCCAGTCCGACGTGATGATCGTCGCTGGCACGCTCACCAACAAGATGGCGCCCGCGCTTCGCAAGGTCTATGACCAGATGCCGGAGCCTCGCTACGTGATCTCGATGGGCTCCTGCGCCAATGGCGGCGGCTACTACCACTATTCCTATTCGGTGGTGCGCGGTTGCGATCGCGTCGTGCCGGTCGACATCTACGTGCCGGGCTGCCCGCCGACGGCCGAGGCGCTGCTCTACGGCATCCTTCTTCTTCAGAAGAAGATCCGCCGCACCGGAACGATCGAGCGGTGACCCGTCGATGATTGATTCTCTCAATGAACTCGCGACCTACCTCGCCGACAAGCTCGGCGCGAAGGCCGGACAGCCGACTTTGGCCTATGGCGAGCTGACGCTCCTCGTGGAGCCGGTCGACATCGTCGACGTGCTCTCCTTCCTCAAGCGCGACCCTCAGTGCCAATTCGTGTCGATCATCGACATTTCCGGCGCCGACTATCCGCAGCGCGAGAAGCGCTTCGACGTGGTCTATCACCTGCTTTCGCCACGCCAGAACAAGCGCATCCGCGTCAAGGTCCAGACGGATGAGGATACGCCGGTTCCCTCGGTCACCAGCGTCTATCCGGGTGCCGACTGGTTCGAGCGCGAGGCTTACGATCTCTACGGCGTGCTGTTCTCGGGACATCCGGATTTGCGCCGGCTGCTGACCGACTACGGTTTCGAAGGCCATCCGCTGCGCAAGGATTTCCCACTGACCGGCTTCGTCGAGGTCCGCTACGACGACGAGGCCAAGCGCGTCGTTTACGAGCCGGTCGAGCTGAGGCAGGAGTTCCGCAACTTCGACTTCATGTCACCGTGGGAAGGCACCGACTACGTGCTGCCCGGCGACGAGAAGGCCGGCCGGAAATGATGGCGGGGAACAACGCCATTCACCATTCACTATTCACCATTCACATGGTGCCGAGACCCGCCTCCCATGCCTGAAACGTCAGTTCGCAGCTTTAATATCAATTTCGGGCCGCAGCATCCGGCTGCGCACGGCGTGCTGCGCCTCGTGCTCGAGCTCGACGGCGAGGTGGTGGACCGCATCGATCCACATATCGGCTTGCTTCACCGCGGCACCGAGAAGCTGATCGAGGCAAAGACCTACCTGCAGGCCGTCCCCTATTTCGACCGGCTCGACTATGTCGCGCCGATGAATCAGGAGCATGCCTTCGCTCTGGCCGTCGAACGCCTGCTCGACATCGAGGTGCCGAAGCGCGGGCAGCTCATTCGCGTGCTCTATTGCGAGATCGGCCGAATCCTGTCGCATCTGCTCAACGTCACGACCCAGGCAATGGACGTCGGCGCGCTTACCCCGCCGCTGTGGGGCTTCGAAGAGCGCGAGAAGCTGATGGTCTTCTACGAGCGGGCTTGTGGCGCGCGCATGCATGCCGCCTATTTCCGGCCAGGCGGCGTCCATCAGGACCTGCCGGAAAAGCTCGTCGAAGACATCGGCAACTGGATCGACCCGTTCCTCAAGACGGTCGCTGATCTCGACGACCTGCTGACGCCCAACCGCATCTTCAAGCAGCGCAACGTCGACATCGGCGTCGTCTCGCTGGACGACGCCTGGGCCTGGGGCTTTTCCGGCGTCATGGTGCGCGGCTCCGGCGCGGCTTGGGACCTGCGCAAGTCGCAGCCCTATGAATGCTATCCGGAAATGGATTTCGATATTCCGATCGGCAAGAACGGCGACTGCTTCGACCGATACCTCATCCGCATGGAGGAGATGCGCCAGTCGGCGAGGATCATGCGGCAATGCGTGGATCGTCTGCTCGGCTCCGAAAGGGTAGGGCCGGTCACCAATGAGGATGGCAAGGTCGTGCCGCCGAAACGCGGCGCCATGAAGCGCTCGATGGAGGCGCTGATCCATCATTTCAAACTCTACACCGAAGGCTATCACGTGCCGGCCGGCGAGGTGTATGCCGCGGTCGAGGCCCCGAAGGGCGAGTTCGGCGTCTATCTGGTCTCCGACGGCACCAACAAGCCATACCGCTGCAAGCTGCGCGCGCCGGGCTTCGCGCATCTGCAGGCCATGGACTTCCTCTGCCGCGGCCACATGCTGGCCGATATCTCCGCCGTCCTCGGAAGCCTGGACATCGTGTTTGGAGAAGTCGACCGCTAATGTCCGTCCGTCGTTTAGCAGAACCGTCCGTTCAGCCGCCGTCCTTTGCCTTCAACCAGGCGAATGCGGCCGCCGCCGAGAAATGGATCGCCAAATACCCCAAAGGCCGGCAGCATTCGGCCGTCATCCCGCTCCTGATGCTGGCGCAGGAGCAGGAGGGCTGGGTCACCAAGGCGGCAATCGAGCACGTCGCCGACAAGCTCGACATGGCCTATATCCGCGCGCTCGAGGTCGCGACCTTCTATACGCAGTTCCAGTTGAAGCCGGTTGGCACGCGCGCCCACGTCCAGGTTTGCGGCACGACCCCCTGCATGCTGCGCGGCTCAGAGGCGCTGATGGATGTGTGCCGCTCGAAGATCCATCCCGAGCAGTTCCACACCAACGCCGATGGCACCTTGTCCTGGGAAGAAGTCGAATGCCTTGGCGCCTGCGTCAATGCCCCGATGATCATGATCTTCAAGGACACCTATGAGGACCTGACGCCTGAACGGCTCGGCGAGATCATCGACGCCTTTGAGGCCGGCAAGGGCGACAGCATCCCGCCCGGGACGCAGATCGACCGCATCGTCTCTGCGCCCCAGTCGGGCCTCACCTCGCTCACCAACGAAAAGCTTGTGTTGAAATCGACCCGCGACAGGGAAGCACGCGCGGCGGAAGCCGCGGAAGGTGCTGCAACACCGCCTTCGGAGGCAGGCAGGCCGAGGACGGCAGCGGCCGAGACCAGCGCGGCGGTCAAGTCGCCGTCGCCGGAAAAGGTCTCTGCGCAGGCTGAGAAGACGACCAGCGTCGAGCCGCCGAACCATGTCGCGGCGAACGCGAACCAGGCCTCTGAAAAGGTTGAAAAAACTCGCAAGCAGCGCTCGGCCCAGACGCCGCGGAGCGAGCCTGCAAGCGCATACAAGTCGCCTGAACTTTCCAAGGTCGGTCCGACGGGGCAAAGCGAGGAGATCGGCAAGGCGGCGACCGCCGCGACTGCCGCGAAGCCGTCACTCGACGACGCAAATCGCCCCGCCGGCATGGCGAGGCCGGAGCAGCCGGATGATCTCAAGCTGATCTCCGGTGTCGGTCCCAAGGTCGAGGGAATCTTGCATTCGCTCGGCATCTACACCTTCGCGCAAGTCGCTTCGTGGAACAGGCAACAGCGCGATTGGATCGATAGCTATCTCAACTTCAAAGGCCGCATCGAGCGCGACGACTGGGTGAAGCAGGCCGACGCGCTGGCCAGAGGCGGCGTCGAGGAATACATCCGCGTCTTCGGCAAGAAGCCGGTCTGAGGGACAAGCGATGCTTCAGGACAAAGACCGCATTTTCACCAATATCTACGGCGTCTTTGACAAGTCGCTGAAAGGCGCCATGGCGCGCGGCCATTGGGACGGCACCAAGGATATCCTGGACAAGGGCCGGGACTGGATCGTCAACGAGATGAAGGCGTCGGGGCTGCGCGGCCGCGGCGGAGCCGGCTTCCCGACCGGTCTGAAGTGGTCGTTCATGCCGAAGCAGAGCGACGGCCGTCCCTCCTACCTTGTCGTCAATGCCGACGAATCGGAGCCCGGCACCTGCAAGGACCGCGAGATCCTGCGCCACGACCCGCACACGCTCGTCGAGGGCTGTCTGATCGCCGGATTCGCGATGGGGGCGATCGCCGCCTACATCTATGTGCGTGGCGAGTTCATTCGCGAGCGCGAGGCCCTGCAACGGGCGATCGACGAAGCTTACGAGGCGGGTTTCCTCGGCAAGAACAACAAGTTCGGCTACGATTTCGAGATCTACGTTCATCACGGTGCCGGCGCCTATATCTGCGGCGAGGAGACCGGACTGCTCGAGAGCCTCGAGGGCAAGAAGGGGCAGCCGAGGCTGAAGCCGCCTTTCCCGGCGAATGTCGGCCTTTATGGTTGTCCGACCACGGTCAACAATGTCGAATCCATCGCCGTTGCGCCGACTATCCTGCGTCGCGGCGCAGCCTGGTTCTCCTCCTTCGGTCGGCCCAACAATGCTGGCACGAAGCTCTTCTGCGTCTCGGGCCATGTGAACAACCCGTGCACGGTGGAAGAGGAGATGTCTATCCCGTTCCGCGAGCTGATCGAGCGGCATGCAGGCGGCATCCGCGGCGGCTGGGACAATCTGCTCGCTGTTATCCCCGGCGGCGCGTCGGTGCCGCTGGTGCCGGCCGAGCAGATCATGGAATGCCCGATGGATTTCGACGCGCTGCGCGACCTGAAATCCGGCCTTGGCACAGCGGCAGTGATCGTGATGGACAAGTCGACGGACGTCGTGAAGGCGATCGCGCGGCTCTCCTACTTCTACAAGCATGAGAGTTGCGGCCAGTGCACGCCGTGCCGGGAAGGCACTGGCTGGATGTGGCGCGTCATGGAGCGGCTTGTGCGCGGCGAAGCGCAGAAGCGTGAGATCGACATGCTGCTCGACGTCACCAAACAGGTCGAAGGTCACACGATCTGCGCGCTGGGGGATGCGGCAGCCTGGCCGATCCAGGGCTTGATGCGGCATTTCCGGCATGAGGTCGAACGGCGCATCGACGAGTTCTCGCGCAACGCCCACAGGGCCGAGCCGGTTCTCGAGGCGGCGGAATAGGGGCAGCAGCAGAGCGGCTCGCAGTTGCGCCGATGCGGGTCGACAGAGTGAATGGCGCAATGGGCGGAACGCCGAAGAGGTATGCGGGTTCGAACGGGAAGGAGACAGATCATGTCGATATTCCAGATGCCGGGCTATCCCTCGATCGATGCGGCGCGGCTTGAGAAGATGAGCAAGGACTTGACCATCAGCCTGCCCCAAGACGTGGCGGCGGCAATCAATCTGATGGCACATCCCGCGGCGGGTGCCATGGCCATGTCGGCACTCGGCTTGGGCCTGGCGAGCCATGCCTTCGGCATTTGGGCGGGCTTGGTCGCCGGCGCGGCCGAGACCTCGCAGCGCCTCCTGGCGCCGCTCGCTTTCGCCGATCAGGGCGCCGGTGCAGCGACTTCGGCGAAAACGCCGAAGCGGACGGCTGCGGAGCCCATACCCTTCACCCGCAGGCCGAAGCCGGCGCTTAAAGTGGTTCCCAAAGCTGAGCCTGTCGAAGCTGAGCGTGTCGAAGCTGAGCCTGTCAAAGCTGAACCTGGCAAAGCTCAGTCCATGAAAGCCGATCCGGTCGAAACCAGGCCTGTTGGGGGCGGGTCGGGCGCTCCCAAGGCGCAGGTGGTGCCGTCTCCGCTGAAAGCAGAGGCTTCTCCGCGACCTGCAAAGCCGGTTGAGCCTGCCGCAGCCGTTGCCGAGACCGAGGTCGGGCCTGTTGTCGCGCCACCGAAGCCAGTGTCCCGGCAGACGGCCTCGAAACCGGACGGCTTGCGCAAGCCGCGCACCATCGAGCGTCCGGCCAAGCCGGACGACCTCAAGGCAATCTCAGGTATCGGGCCCAAGCTCGAGAAGGTACTCAACGATCTCGGCGTCTGGACCTATGCGCAGATTGCAGCTTGGGGAAAGCAGGAAGTGGGCTGGATCGACGATTACCTGTCATTTGGAGGGCGTATCGATCGCGACGGCTGGATCGAACAGGCGAAGTCGCTGTCCGGACCGAAGAAATCGAAGGGCAAATAGGGTAGATGGCTAAGCTCAAGGTCGACGGGAAAGAGATCGAGGTACCCGACCACTACACGCTGCTGCAGGCAGCGGAGGAGGCGGGCGCGGAAGTCCCGCGCTTCTGCTTCCATGAGCGGCTGTCGATCGCCGGCAACTGCCGCATGTGCCTGATCGAGGTGAAAGGCGGTCCGCCCAAGCCGCAGGCGAGCTGCGCCATGGGCGTGCGCGACCTGCGCCCCGGACCGGAGGGGCAGCCGCCGGAAATCTTCACCAACACGCCAATGGTGAAGAAGGCGCGGGAAGGGGTGATGGAGTTCCTGCTCATCAATCATCCGCTCGACTGTCCGATCTGCGACCAGGGCGGCGAGTGCGACCTGCAGGACCAGGCAATGGCCTTCGGCGTCGATTCCTCGCGCTATCACGAGAACAAGCGCGCGGTTGAGGACAAATATATCGGCCCGCTGGTGAAGACGATCATGAACCGCTGCATCCACTGCACGCGGTGCATCCGCTTCACGACGGAGGTGGCCGGCATCTCCGAGCTCGGCGCGATCGGGCGCGGCGAGGACATGGAAATCACGACCTATCTCGAGCAGGCGATGACCTCCGAGCTTCAAGGGAATGTCATCGACCTTTGTCCTGTCGGCGCGCTCACTTCCAAGCCCTATGCCTTCCAGGCGCGGCCATGGGAGCTGACCAAAACCGAGTCCATCGACGTCATGGACGCAGTAGGCTCGGCAATCCGGGTCGATTCCCGGGGCCGTGAGGTGATGCGCGTGCTGCCGCGTACCAACGACCAGGTGAACGAGGAGTGGATCTCCGACAAGACGCGCTTCATCTGGGACGGACTGCGCTCGCAGCGCCTCGATCGGCCCTATGTCCGGACGGGCGGCAGGCTGGTGCCGGCAAGCTGGCCGGAAGCCTTTGCCGCTATCCGCGATGCGGTCGCCGAAACGACGCCGGAAAGGATCGGCGCGATCGCAGGCGATCTCGCCGCAGTCGAGGAGATGTATGCTCTGAAGCTCCTCATGCAGTCGCTTGGCTCCAAGAATATCGACTGCCGACAGGACGGCGCCGCGCTGGACCCGAAATACGGCCGCGCCAGCTACGTCTTCAATCCCACCATCGAGGGGATCGAGCGCGCCGATGCGGTGCTGATCATCGGTGCCAACCCGCGCTTCGAGGCTTCGGTGCTCAATGCCCGCATTCGCAAGCGGTGGCGCTCCGGCGTTCTGCCGATCGGCGTCATCGGCGATGTCGGCGACCTGCGCTATCCCTACGAAATGCTCGGTGCTGGTGCGGATTCACTGGCTGAGCTTGCCGAGGGCAGGGGAGCCTTCTTCGAGGTCCTGCAAAAGGCCGAACGGCCGCTGGTCATCGTCGGCCAGGGGGCGATCGCGCGCCCTGACGGCGCTGCCGTGCTCGGCCTCGCCGCAAAGCTCGCTCAGGCCGTCAATGCCATCACGCCGGAGTGGAACGGCTTTGCCGTGCTGCACACGGCGGCCGCCCGCGTCGGCGGCCTCGACATCGGGTTCGTGCCATCGCCCGGCGGCAAGGACGTCGCCGGCATGCTGGGTGCGACGGACGTGCTGTTCCTGCTCGGCGCGGACGAGCTCGATATGGGCAAGACCGGCGATGCCTTTGTCGTCTATATCGGCACGCATGGAGACGCCGGCGCGCACCGTGCCAATGTGATCTTGCCGGCCTCGGCCTATACCGAGAAATCGGGCACCTACGTGAACACGGAGGGCCGCGTGCAGATGGCAAACCGCGCCGGTTTCGCACCGGGCGACGCTCGCGAGGATTGGGCGATACTGCGCGCACTTTCCGATGTGCTCGGACACCGGCTGCCGTTCGATTCGCTCGGGCAGCTTCGGGCAAAGCTCTATGCCGACTATCCGCATCTCGCGAAAATCGATCAGATCGCAGCGGGCGACCCTGCCGATATCGCCAAGCTCGCCGGGCTTGGCGGCAAACTCGGCAAGGGCGCGTTCGTCTCGCCGGTCAAGGACTTCTATTTCACCAACCCGATCGCCCGCGCGTCGGCCGTGATGGCTGAATGCTCGGCCCTGGCCAGGGGCGGGTTCAAGCAGGCGGCCGAATAGGTAACGACATGGACAGCTTCTTCTCCATCTACGTCCTTCCGGCGCTGATCATACTTTTGAAGTCGGTGGTCCTGCTGGTCATCCTTTTGATCGGCGTTGCCTATATCCTTTATGCCGACCGCAAGATCTGGGCTGCAGTGCAGCTTCGCCGCGGACCGAACGTCGTCGGGCCCTGGGGGCTTTTTCAGGCTTTCGCGGACCTTTTCAAATTCGTCTTCAAGGAGCCGGTCATACCCTCCGGCGCCAACAAGGGCGTTTTCCTGCTCGCGCCAGTGGTTTCCGCGGTGCTCGCCATGGCCGCCTGGGCGGTGATCCCGGTGAACGAGGGCTGGGCGATCGCCAACATCAATGTCGGCATCCTCTACGTCTTTGCGATCTCTTCGCTCGAGGTCTACGGCGTGATCATGGGCGGCTGGGCGTCAAACTCGAAATATCCATTCCTCGGCGCTCTGCGCTCGGCCGCTCAGATGGTGTCCTACGAAGTCTCGATCGGCTTCGTTATCGTCTCGGTGCTGCTTGCGGTGGGATCGCTCAACCTCTCCGACATCGTGCTTTCCCAACGTGACGGCATCGGCACGATGCTCGGCCTGCCGAACACCTTCCTCGACTGGCACTGGCTGGCGCTCTTCCCGATGTTCATCGTGTTCTTCATCTCGGCGCTTGCCGAGACGAACCGCCCGCCCTTCGACCTGGTGGAAGCCGAGTCGGAACTGGTCGCGGGCCACATGATCGAATATTCCTCGACGCCGTTCCTTCTCTTCTTCCTTGGCGAATATGTCGCGGTCGTCTTGATGTGCGCTCTGACGACGATATTGTTCCTGGGAGGCTGGCTGCCGCCGTTCGACTTCGCGCCGTTCACCTGGGTTCCGGGCGTCATCTGGTTCGTGCTCAAAGTCTGCCTGGTCTTCTTCATGTTCGCTATGGTGAAGGCCTTCGTGCCGCGCTACCGCTACGACCAGTTGATGCGGCTTGGCTGGAAAGTATTCCTACCGCTGTCGCTCTTCATGGTCGTTGCGACTGCGGCGTTCCTGAAACTTACGGGGCTTGCCTGATGTCCGCTCTCTCCCAGGCCGCGAAGGGGCTGCTGCTCAAGGATTTCGTCGGCGCCTTCTTTCTTTCCATGCGGCAGTTCTTCTCGCCGAAGGCGACCCTCAACTACCCGCACGAGAAGGGGCCGGTTTCGCCGCGCTTCCGCGGCGAGCATGCTCTGCGGCGCTATCCGAACGGCGAGGAGCGGTGCATCGCCTGCAAGCTCTGCGAGGCGATCTGCCCGGCGCAGGCCATCACCATCGAGGCGGGGCCGCGCCGCAATGACGGCACGCGCCGCACGGTGCGCTACGACATCGACATGGTGAAATGCATCTACTGCGGCTTCTGCCAGGAAGCCTGCCCGGTCGATGCGATCGTCGAGGGTCCGAATTTCGAATTCGCGACCGAGACCCGCGAGGAGCTCTATTACGACAAGGATAGGCTGCTCGCGAATGGCGACCGTTGGGAGCGCGAGATCGCTCGCAACATAGCGCTCGACGCACCGTATCGGTGACAGATGCCGATCAGCGGTCTTCTCCCGTGAATGAGGAGAAGATGCCGGCAGGCAGATGAGCGGTTGCGCGAACCTGACAAAAGTTGGCGCCGCCTCTTGTCCGGCCCTCCGGGCCACCTTCTCCCGCAGACGGGGAGAAGGGAAAGAATGAACATGGACGGGCGGCAATCGCTCGTCTAAGGAACACGCGGTTTCGGCTGCCGGAGGCGGCGGCGGAGTCGGCCGGAAAGCGGTGAGCCGCTGACGGCTGGGAATGCAACGGAGTACCAATGCTAAACGGTCTGGAAGCGGTATTTTTCTACCTCTTCGCATTCGTCGCCGTAGCGGCGGGATTCATGGTGATCTCCGCCCGCAATCCGGTGCATTCCGTGCTCTTCCTGATTCTCACCTTCGTCAACGCGGCCGGGCTTTTCCTGCTCGCCGGTGCCGAGTTCCTGGCGATGATCCTGCTCGTCGTCTATGTCGGCGCGGTGGCGGTGCTCTTCCTCTTCGTCGTGATGATGCTCGACGTGGACTTCGCCGAATTGAAGAGCGGAGCGCTGCAATACGCGCCGGTCGGCGCGTTGGTCGGGCTAATCCTCGCCGGCGAGCTGGTAGTGGTCCTCGGCGGCTATGCCTTCGCGCCGCAGCTTGCCGGCAAGATCGCCAAGCCGATGCCCGACCTGGCGGTGCGGACCAATACGGCCGCGCTCGGCGACATCATCTATACGGACTACATCTACTACTTCCAGATCGCCGGGCTCATTCTGCTCGTCGCCATGATCGGTGCCATCGTGCTCACGTTGCGCCACAAGGTCGGGGTGAAGCGGCAGTCGATCGCCGCGCAAGTCGCGCGCACGCCCGCCACTGCGATCGAGGTCAAGAAGGTCGAGACGGGCAGGGGCATCTGATGACGGTCGGCATCTCTCATTTTCTTACCGTTTCCGCCATCCTGTTCACGCTTGGCGTGTTCGGGATCTTCCTGAACCGCAAGAACGTCATCATCATCCTGATGTCGATCGAGCTCATCCTGCTCGCCGTCAACATCAACTTCGTCGCCTTCTCGGCCACGCTCGGCGACCTCGTCGGACAGGTCTTCGCGCTGTTCGTTTTGACGGTCGCGGCCGCCGAAGCGGCAATCGGACTTGCGATCCTGGTTGTCTTCTACCGCAACCGCGGCTCGATCGCGGTCGAAGACGTGAACATGATGAAGGGCTGATACGCAAGCCATGTACTACGCGATCGTCTTCCTTCCCCTTCTCGGTTTCCTGATTGCCGGCCTAGGCGGCGGCTCGATCGGCGCACGCGCCTGCGAATACATCACCTCGGGCTTCCTGGTGATCGCTGCGGTGCTGTCCTGGATCGCCTTCTTCCTGGTCGGCTTCAGCGACGCCGAGCCCTTCACGGTTCCGGTGCTGCGCTTCATTCAATCGGGCGGCCTTTCCGTCGACTGGGCCTTCCGCATCGACACGCTCACCGTGGTCATGCTGGTCGTCGTCAACACCGTCTCATCGCTGGTGCACATCTATTCGATCGGCTACATGCACCACGATCCCGACCGGCCGCGCTTCTTCGCCTATCTGTCGCTCTTCACCTTCGCCATGCTGATGCTGGTGACGGCCGACAATCTCGTGCAGATGTTCTTCGGCTGGGAAGGCGTCGGCCTCGCCTCCTATCTGCTGATCGGCTTCTGGTACAAACGGCCCTCGGCCAACGCGGCGGCCATCAAGGCATTCGTCGTCAATCGCGTCGGCGATTTCGGCTTCGCGCTCGGCATTTTCGGTGTGTTCGTTCTGTTCGGCTCGATCAATCTCAGCACGGTCTTCGCCAATGCGCAGTCCTTCATCCCAGCCGAAGGTGCGGCCGGCGGCGAAGCGGTCCTGCACTTCCTCGGCTATGCGCTCGACAGGCAGAGCGCGCTGACGGTTGTCTGCCTGCTCCTCTTTATGGGCGCCATGGGCAAGTCGGCTCAGGTGCCGCTGCACACCTGGCTGCCAGACGCAATGGAGGGCCCGACGCCGGTCTCTGCGTTGATCCATGCCGCAACCATGGTGACCGCCGGCGTCTTTATGGTGGCGAGACTGTCGCCCCTCTTCGAGCTGTCGCACACGGCGCTCACTTTCGTGACCTTCATCGGCGCCTTTACGGCCTTCTTCGCCGCGACGGTCGGTCTGGTGCAGAACGACATCAAGCGCGTCATCGCCTATTCGACCTGCTCGCAGCTCGGCTACATGTTCGTCGCCTTGGGCGTCGGCGCCTATGGCGCAGCGATCTTCCACCTCTTCACCCACGCCTTCTTCAAGGCGCTGCTCTTCCTGGGCTCCGGCTCGGTCATCCATGCCGTCTCGGACGAGCAGGACATGCGCAAGATGGGCGGGCTGAGGACCTACATTCCCAAGACCTACTGGATGATGGTGATAGGCACCCTGGCGCTCACCGGGGTTGGCATCCCTGCGACCATCATCGGCACAGCCGGCTTCTTCTCCAAGGACGCCATCATCGAAGCAGCCTTCATGGGCGAGAACAGCTTTGCGGCTGCCGCCTTCGTGCTCCTGGTCATCGCGGCCGCCTTTACCAGCTTCTATTCCTGGCGGTTGATCTTCATGACGTTCCATGGCGAGCCGCGTGCAAGCCATGAGGTCATGCACCATGTTCATGAATCGCCGCCGGTGATGCTGGTGCCGCTCTACATTCTCGCGGCCGGCGCGCTTTTCGCGGGAGCGATCTTCTACGGTTCATTCATCGGGGAGGGGCAGGCCGAGTTCTGGCGGACGTCGCTCTTCACATTGCCCGACAACCACATCCTCGCGGAGATCCATCATTCTCCGCTCTGGGTCGAGCTCTGTCCGTTCTTTGCCATGCTGATAGGACTGGCGGTCGCCTGGCAGTACTATATTCGCAGGCCGGAGCTGCCGAAGCAGGCGGCCGCGAACCACCGCATTCTCTACGGGTTCCTGCTCAACAAGTGGTATTTCGACGAGATCTACGACTTCCTGCTGGTCAATCCGGCGAAGCGCCTTGGCTATTTCCTGTGGAAGCGCGGCGACGGCTGGCTGATCGACGGTTTCGGCCCCGACGGCGTCTCGGCCCGCGTCGTCGACGTGACCAACCGCGTCATCAAGCTGCAGACCGGTTATCTCTATCACTACGCCTTTGCCATGCTGATCGGGGTCGCGGCCCTTATCACCTGGATGATGCTCGGGAGCTCGTTCTAGATCATGACCGATTGGCCAATTCTGTCGACGGTCACCTTCCTCCCGCTCGTCGGCGCGTTTCTGATCCTGTTGATCCGCGACGAAGGCGAGAGCGCACGGCGCAACATCCGCGCCATCGCGCTCTGGACGACCATTATCACCTTCCTGGTCTCGCTGCTGATCTGGATCGATTTCGACAACTCCGATCCCGGTTTCCAGATGGTCGAGAAGGTGGACTGGCTGGGATCCGGCATCTCCTATCACATGGGCGTCGACGGCATCTCGATGCTGTTCGTCATCTTGACCACGTTCCTGATGCCGATCTCGATCCTGGCCAGCTGGGAATCCGTCCAGAACCGCGTCAAGGATTACATGATCGCGTTCCTGGTGCTGGAAACGATGATGGTCGGCGCGTTCTGCGCGCTCGACATCGTCCTTTTCTACGTCTTCTTCGAAGCCGGCCTTATCCCGATGTTCCTCATCATCGGCGTGTGGGGCGGCAAACGCCGCGTCTATGCGAGCTTCAAGTTCTTCCTCTACACCTTCGCTGGCTCCGTGCTGATGCTGCTCGCGATCATGGCGATGTATTGGCAGGCGGGCACGACCGATATCGCCCAGCTTCTCACGCACAAGTTCCCGGTGGAGATGCAGCGCTGGTTGTGGCTGGCCTTCCTCGCTTCCTTCGCAGTCAAGCTGCCAATGTGGCCGGTCCATACCTGGCTGCCTGACGCCCATGTGGAGGCGCCGACCGCCGGCTCCGTGATCCTCGCTGCCATCCTCCTGAAACTGGGCGGGTATGGCTTCCTGCGCTTCTCGCTACCGATGTTTCCGGAAGCCTCTGCCTTTTTCGCGCCTCTCGTTTTCACGCTCTCCGTCGTCGCCATCATCTACACCTCGCTCGTCGCCCTGATGCAGGACGACATGAAGAAGCTGATCGCCTATTCCTCCGTCGCGCATATGGGCTACGTGACGATGGGCATCTTCGCGATGAACGCCGAAGGCGTGCAGGGCGCGATTTTCCAGATGCTGTCGCACGGCCTCGTGTCCGGCGCGCTGTTCCTTTGCGTCGGGGTCATCTACGATCGCATGCATACCCGCGAGATCGCCGTCTACGGCGGGCTGGTCAACAACATGCCGAAATACGCCACGGCGTTCATGGTCTTCACCATGGCCAATGTCGGGCTTCCCGGCACCAGCGGCTTCGTCGGCGAGTTCCTGACCTTGCTCGGCATTTTCCGGGTGAACACCTGGGTGGCGCTGTTTGCCACCACCGGCGTGATCCTGTCGGCATGCTATGCGCTCTGGCTCTACCGTCGGGTGATCTTCGGTGCGCTCACCAAGGAGAACCTCAAGGGCCTGCTCGACCTCTCGCCACGCGAGAAAGCGATCCTCTATCCGCTGATGGTGCTCGTCATTTTCTACGGCGTCTACCCGGCGCCGGTCTTCGACGCGACAGCCGCCTCGGTCGACGCGCTGCTCAACAATGTGACCGCTTCACTCGACGCCGCCAAGACGGCGCTGGCGAATTGACAAGGCTCAAGGAATGACTGCAGACCTCTCCTCCAGCCTCTCGCTCACCGGCCCGGAGCTGCTGCTCGCTGCCGGGGCGCTCTTCCTTCTGATGGTTGGAGCATATGCGGGCGAAGCTTCCAACCGGCTGGTGACCGGCCTCGCTATCGTCATCCTCATCGTCGCGGGCGCCTGGGTGATCTTTTCGAGCGGGCACGGTGCGGCTTTCGGCAGTGCCTTTATCAACGACGAGTTCGGCCGCTTCATGAAGGTGGTCACACTGATCGGGTCGATCGTGACCCTGATCATGTCGACCGAGTTCGCGAAGCAGGAGAAGTTCGACAAGTTCGAATATCCCGTGCTGGTCGTGCTTTCGACGCTCGGCATGATGCTGATGATCGCCGCGAACGACATGATCTCGCTCTATCTCGGGCTGGAACTGCAGTCGCTGGCGCTCTATGTGCTCGCCGCCATCAACCGCGAAAACGTCCGCTCCACGGAAGCGGGATTGAAGTATTTCGTGCTCGGCGCGCTGTCGTCCGGCATGATGCTTTACGGCATAACCCTCGTCTACGGCTATACCGGGAACACCGGCTTTCAGGCTATCGCCACGGCGCTTGGCGGCGGCGAACGGCAGCTCGGCCTGGTATTCGGTCTCGTCTTCGTTCTCACCGGCCTTGCCTTCAAGATCTCCGCCGTGCCCTTCCATATGTGGACGCCCGACGTCTATGAAGGCGCGCCGACACCGGTGACCGCCTTCTTCGCGGCTGCGCCAAAAATGGCAGCGATGGCGCTCGTCGTGCGCGTCACCATGGGCGCTTTTGGGCCGATTGCGGTCGATTGGCAGCAGATCGTCGTCTTCATCTCGATCGCCTCGATGGCGCTCGGCGCCTTCGCTGCGATCGGCCAGAACAATATCAAGCGGCTGATGGCCTATTCGTCGATCGGCCATATGGGCTATGCCCTGGTCGGGCTCGCTGCCAATAATGAGGCAGGCGTGCGCGGCGTCGCAATCTACATGCTGATCTATATGGTGATGACGCTCGGCACCTTCGCGGTGATCCTTGCCATGCGCCGCAACGACGAGAATGTCGAGGAGATCAGCGAGCTCGCCGGTCTCTCCGCCACCAATCCGGCGATGGCGACCGTGCTTACAATCCTGATGTTCTCTCTTGCGGGCATCCCGCCGCTCGCAGGCTTCTTCGGGAAATGGTACGTTTTCCTCGCCGCGATCGATGCCAAGCTCTACGCGCTCGCTGTGATCGGTGTGCTCACTTCGGTGGTTGGAGCCTTCTACTACCTCCGCATCGTCAAGCTCATGTGGTTCGACGAGCCTGTCGGCGCCTTCCAGCCGATGTCCTTCGAACTTCGCACGGTGATCGGCCTGTCCGGTGCATTCGTGCTGTTCTACGTTCTGATCGGCGGGCCCATCGGTCGGATGGCCGAGGCAGCCGCCAAGTCATTTTTCTGATGGCATTCTCCCTCGCGCCCACGGCAACCCTCGACGGGTACAGGCTCGAAGCGCACGAAACGGTCGGCTCGACCAATGCTCTCGCTTTGGAGCGGGCGAGGCAGGGCGATCGCGGCAGGCTGTGGATCGTTTCGAAGCGCCAGGAAAGCGGCCGCGGCCGCCGAGGGCGAGCGTGGGAATCGCCTTACGGCAACCTCGCGGCGACGCTGCTTTGGGTCGGACAAAGTGAGCTGAAACTCGCCGCTACGCTCGGCTTCGTTGCCGGGCTGGCGATCTCGGATGCCCTCGCAGCGGTGGTCACGCCGGGGCGGGTCGGTATTGACGGCGGCGGGCAGGGCGGAACCCGGTTCGAGCTCAAATGGCCGAATGATGTGCTGGCCGGCGGCGCAAAGCTTGTCGGCATCCTGCTCGAATCCTCGCTGCTTGACGACGGCCGGTACGCGCTTGCGATCGGCATCGGCGTCAACGTCGTTGCCCATCCGGAGGGGCTACCCTATCGGGCCACTTCGCTCGCAGGGCTGGGTTCGAATGCCGATGCCGAGACACTGTTCCTGGCGTTGTCGGACTCTTGGAACGCCAATGCACGCGATTGGGACGAAGGCCGCGGTCTTGCCCGCATCCGCGACCGGTGGCTGGCACGTGCAGCCGGCCTCGGCTCGGAGGTCGCGGTTCGCGTCGACGGCAATGTGCTGAGCGGCGTCTTCGAAACGATCGACGACGACTGTCGTTTTGTCATTCGGTCGCAAAGCGGCGAGGCAGTGAGGATCGCCGCCGGCGATGTGCATTTCGGCGCAGTCGCATCGGCAGCTGCGGTATAAGGCCGCAATGACCGTGTGGTCAGCAAGCGAGCGCCGCCTAAGGAGTCGGTATGGCAGACATTAACCAGCCCGAACTGGTCTTCGCGCCGCTGGGCGGTGTCGGCGAGATCGGCATGAACCTCGCGCTGTACGGCTATGGTCCGGCCGAAGCGCGGGAATGGGTCATGGTTGATTGCGGCGTCACTTTCGCTGGCCCCGACCTGCCTGGCGTCGACCTCGTCTTGCCCGACATCCGCTTCGTCGAGGAGAACCTCGGCTCGCTCAAGGGCATCGTCATCACCCATGCGCATGAAGATCACTACGGCGCGCTGCTCGACCTCTGGCCGCGGCTCAGGGTGCAATGCTGGATGACCCCATTCACCGCCGGCTTGCTTCAGGCCAAGCGTGAATCCGAGCCGGGTGCCCCGGAGATTCCGGTGACGGTCTACCGCGCCGGCGAGAAGTTCACGGTCGGGCCGTTCTCCATCGAGGCCGTTCCGGTCGCGCATTCAATACCCGAACCGATGTCGCTGGCCATCACTTGCCCGGCCGGCACCGTCATCCATACCGGCGACTGGAAGATCGACCCCGACCCTGAGCTCGGCCCCGTGATCGACGAGCCGCGCTTCCGTGCCCTCGGCGACGCCGGTGTGCTGGCCCTGGTTTGCGATTCCACCAACGCGCTGCGCGAGGGCGAATCCCCATCCGAGCAAGCGGTAGGCCAGGGTATCCGCAAGGTGATCGAAGAGGCGAAGGGCAGGGTGGCCGTCACCAGCTTCTCCTCCAATGTCGCACGCATCCGGCTGGTTGCGGAAGCGGCGCGCGATGCCGGACGCGAGGTTCTCGTCCTCGGCCGCTCGATGAAGCGGGTCATCGATGTGGCCTCCGAGCTGGGCTATATGGAGAACCTCCCGCCGTTCCGGCACGAAGAGGAATATCAGCTTATTCCGCGTGAGAAGCTGGTCGTGATCTGCACGGGCAGCCAGGGCGAGCCGCGGGCCGCGCTTGCCAAGCTCGCCCGCAACGAGATGAAGACGCTCGCGCTATCACCCGGCGATGCGGTGATATTCTCCTCGCGCACCATCCCGGGCAATGAAAAGGCGATCCTCGAGATCAAGAACCTTTTGATCGACCAGGGCGTCAAGATCGTCGAGGATAGCGACGCCCTTGTGCACGTGTCCGGCCACCCGCGACGCAGCGAACTGCGCAAGATGTATGAATGGACGCGACCGAAGATCGGCGTGCCGGTGCATGGCGAGGCGGCGCATCTGGTCGCGCATGGCTCGCTCATGGCGACTTCCGGCATCGGCCATGTAGCGCAAGTGCGCAATGGCGACGTCCTGCGGCTCTGGCCGGGCGACCCCGAAATCATCGACCGGTTGCCGTTCGGCCGTATCTTCAAGGACGGCTATCTCATCGGCGACGACCAGGCCATGGGCATTCGCGATCGCCGCAAGCTCTCCTATGTCGGTCATGTCGCGGTAAACGTGGTGCTTGACCAGAAATATGAGATCGCTGGCGATCCCGACCTCGTCGCGATAGGCGTTCCCGAGGCCGACGCCTCCGGCGAGAAGCTCGAGGAGCTGATGCTCGATGCCGCGGTCGGTGCCATCGAGAGCATTCCCCGGCCGCGCCGCAGGGACCTCGACCTGCTGTCGGAGGCCGTGCGGCGTGCCGTGCGCGGCGCGGCCAATGAGGCCTGGGGCAAAAAGCCCATCGTCACGGTGTTCGTGACGCGGTAGGGGTAGTGAATGGTGAATAGCGAATGGTGAGTAGCAAAGGTTAGGTGAGTGCCGACTTGTGCCGTGCTCATTCGAGAGCAGGACGCCTCTCATCCTATTCACCATTCACTATTCACCATTCACCCCACGAGAGACTCGAACTTCAACCACTCAAAACCATGCTTGGACGCTTGAACCATGTCGCGCTCGCTGTTCCCGATCTCGTGGCAGCAGCCACGAAGTATCGCGAGACATTGGGGGCGAAAGTCAGCGCGCCGCAGGCGCTGCCGGAGCATGGTGTGACGGTCGTTTTCGTGGATTTAGACAACACCAGGATCGAGCTGTTGGAGCCGCTGGGGAATGCCTCGCCGATCGCCGCCTTTCTGGAGAAGAATCCGGCCGGCGGCATGCATCATGTCTGCTACGAGGTCGATGACATCATCGCCGCGCGCAACCGCCTGACGGCGGATGGCGCCCGCATCCTCGGCGACGGTGAGCCGAAGACCGGTGCGCATGGCAAGCCGGTTCTCTTCCTCCACCCAAAGGATTTCTTCGGGACACTTGTGGAACTGGAGGAAGCATGACCTGGGTTTCGGTAATTGCCTTGTACTTCGTCGTCTGGTGGACGGTGCTGTTCGCCATGCTGCCGTTCGGGGTGAGGACGCAGGACGAGGACAACGACGTGACGCTCGGCACAGTGGCAAGCGCGCCACGCGGACCGCACATGCTGAAGGTGGTGGTTCGCACCACAATCGCTGCGTTCCTCGTGTGCGGTGTGTTTTATGGCCTGACGCGGGGCCTGGGCTACAGTTTCGACGACCTCCCGCAGATCGTTCCGAACTTCGACTGAAACAGATTGGAGGACATGTGGCGGCGCTTTCTGCTACGCCGTTGTCATAGACTTCAAGTTCAGGAATTCGCGAACAAGCACCGGCTTTCACTTGGAGGCCAAGCTTGAAGAAAACAGGACAAAAAGTCGATTGCACAAAAAAAATGCAAGGCGCTGAGGCCTTGCAAGGAAACGCGTCCGATCTAACTCCGGTGTCCGGCGGCAGCGAGTAACCGCGCCTAGATCGCATCCTCCCAAGACTTTGACCGCGTAGAGAGGCAGATTTCTCTCTGCCTCCTCATTTATGGCGAAACATTAGCCTAACGTCGAACGAAATGTCACGCAAAAATTTGCTTGGAAACAGAGTTTGATGTGCTGCATTGCACAATGAAACGGCAACAACTGCCTGAAAGCCAGCCACCCCATTAAGCGTCCGGTCGGAGCGAGCATCGGGTTTTCAACGCGGCGCGAAATGGCTATGAAGCGACTGCAGCACGACCGCTTGCAATGGCCGCCGATTCCGGCGGCTTTCATTCATGAAAGGCATCGGACCGGGAAGTGATTTTCGGATGGATCCGGTGCACAACGAGACAGAGCCCAGGACACCTTATGCGGCTTTCGCGCTACTTCCTGCCTATCCTGAAAGAGACACCGCGCGAGGCGGAGATCGTTTCGCATCGCCTGATGCTGCGCGCCGGCATGATCCGCCAGCAGGCGGCCGGCAGCTTCTCCTGGTTGCCGCTCGGAAAACGCGTGCTCGACAAGGTCTGTGCCATCATCCGTGAAGAGCAGAACCGCGCCGGCGCTCTCGAGATCCTGATGCCGACCATCCAGTCCGCCGATCTTTGGCGGGAGAGCGGCCGCTATGACGGCTACGGCAAGGAGATGCTGCGCATCAAGGATCGCCATGACCGCGACATGCTCTACGGCCCGACCAATGAGGAGGTGGTGACGGAGATCTTCCGCACCTACGTCAAGTCCTACAAGGACCTGCCGCTCAACCTCTACCACATCCAGTGGAAGTTCCGCGACGAAGTGAGGCCCCGCTTCGGCGTCATGCGCAGCCGCGAATTCCTGATGAAGGACGCCTATTCCTTCGACCTCGACTACGAAGGCGCGAAGGCTGCCTACAACCGCATGTTCGTGTCGTATCTGCGCACCTTTACCCGAATGGGCATGAAGGCGATCCCGATGCGCGCCGACACCGGCCCGATCGGCGGCGACCTCAGCCACGAGTTCATCATCCTCGCCGATACCGGGGAGAGCCAGGTCTTCTGCCATCGCGATTTCCTTGCATTGCCTGTTCCCGGCGAAGACACCAATTTCTCGGACGACAACGAGATTGGCGACATCGTGCAGCGGTGGACGGCGCCGTATGCCGCAACCGACGAGATGCATGACGAGAAGGCCTGGGAAGCAATCCCGGAGGACGAGCGCTTGTCGGCCCGCGGCATCGAGGTTGGTCACATCTTCCATTTCGGCCAAAAATATTCGAAACCGATGAACGCCAAGGTCACCGGTCCCGACGGTAAGGATCATTTCATCTCCGGAGGCTCCTACGGAATTGGTCCGACACGGCTGGTCGCCGCCATCATCGAGGCCTCGCATGACGACAACGGTATCATCTGGCCGGAAAGTGTTGCTCCCTTCGATGTTGGATTGATCAACATGAAGGCGGGGGATCCGGCCTGCGACCGGGTGGCCGAGGAGCTCTATGACTCACTGGCGGCTTCGGGCAAGGACGTCCTCTATGACGATACCGACGAGCGAGCCGGATCGAAGTTCGCCACTGCCGACCTGATCGGTCTGCCCTGGCAAGTCATCGTCGGACCGCGTGGCGTCGCCGCCGGCGAGGTCGAGATCAAGAACCGCCGCACGGGCGAGCGCGCAAATGTTGCGATCGCCGATGTCGTCGGCCGGCTGAGTTCGGCGGCATGAGCAAGGCAGCCGCGGCATCGCCGACAGGGGCGGGGCCTTTCTCGACCTTCGAACGAATGATTGCCTGGCGCTATCTGAGGTCGCGCCGCAAGGAAGCCTTCATCTCAGTGATCGCCGCGATCTCCTTTGCAGGCATCATGCTTGGCGTTGCAACCCTGATCGTCGTGATGGCCGTCATGAACGGCTTCCGGGCCGAGCTTCTGGTGCGCATCCTCGGCATCAACGGCCATCTGATCCTCACTCCGGTCGACAGCCCGCTTGACGATTATGCGGCAGTCGCCGGGCGCATTTCCGGGGTCAAGGGCGTAAAATACGCGATCCCCCTCATTGACGGCCAGGTGCTGGCTTCGGGCAGCACCAGCTCGGGCACAGGCGCCTTGGTGCGCGGCATCCGCGCCGAGGACCTGCATAAGATCGAGCTGGTCAGGGACAACATCCGCACGGGCACGATCGACGATTTCGACAATAGCGGCGGGGTAGCGATCGGCACCCGAATGGCCGAGAACCTCGGACTGGCGGTCGGCGACATGATCACGCTGGTGTCGCCCGACGGCGATGTGACGCCGCTCGGCACGACGCCCCGTGTCAAGGCCTATCCGATCGTTGCGATCTACGAGATCGGCATGTCGGAATACGATTCTGCGATAGTTTTCATGCCGCTGCAGGAAGCGCAGCTCTATTTCAATCAGGACAACCGCGTCCAATCGATCGAGATATTCGTCGACAATCCTGATGCGGTCGATGCGATGCGCCCGGCGGTCGAGGAGGCGGCGCAGAGACCGATCTACCTGACCGACTGGCGCCAGAGGAACCATACTTTCTTCAGCGCGCTGCAAGTCGAGCGCAATGTGATGTTCATGATCCTGACGCTGATCGTGCTCGTCGCGGCTCTCAATATCATCTCCGGCCTGATCATGCTGGTGAAGGACAAGGGCCACGACATCGCGATCCTCCGGACCATGGGGGCCACTCGTGGCGCGGTGCTGCGAATTTTCCTGATGACGGGAGCGGCCATCGGCGTGGCGGGCACCGTGGCAGGCGTCGTTCTGGGGATACTACTCTGCCTCAACGTCGAGTCGATCCGCCAGTTCTTCTCGTGGCTGTCGGGCACCGTTCTCTTCAACCCCGAGCTCTATTTCCTGTCGCAACTGCCGGCGAAGATGGATCCCAAGGAGACCATCTCGGTGATTGTCATGGCGCTCGTGCTTTCCTTCATCGCCACGATCTTTCCGGCCTGGCGGGCCGCCAAGCTCGATCCTGTCGAGGCCCTGAGGTACGAATGACGGAGCCAGTCATTGAGCTCAAGGGCGTCGAGCGGCACTACGTCCAGGGCCAGAGAAAGCTGACGGTTCTTTCCGGTGCCGATTTCACGCTGTCGAAAGGCGAGATGGTGGCGCTCGTGGCGCCATCTGGCGCGGGCAAGTCGACACTGCTGCACATAGCCGGTCTGCTCGAACGGCCCGATGCCGGCGACGTCATCCTCAGAGGACGCGCCTGCGGCAGGCTTTCCGACGATGAGCGCACGGCCATCCGCCGCAACGATATCGGCTTCGTCTATCAGTTCCATCACCTCCTGCCGGAGTTTTCGGCGCTTGAGAACATCGTCATTCCGCAGCTCATTCGCGGTCTCGGGGAAAAGGAGGCTGCGGCACGCGCCTTGCAGCTTCTCGACTACATGAAGATCGCAAAGCGTGCCGAGCATCGCCCGGCCGAACTATCCGGCGGTGAGCAGCAGCGCGTCGCGATCGCCCGTGCCGTCGCCAATGCGCCCTTGGTGCTGTTCGCCGACGAGCCGACCGGCAACCTGGACCCCGGGACGGCGATCTATGTTTTCGACGCGCTGGAAGCACTGGTGCGGCAATCGGGTCTCGCCGCGTTGATTGCCACGCACAACCACGAGCTCGCCGCCCGCATGGATCGCCGCGTGACGCTCGCTGACGGCAAGGTGATCGACATCAACGGACAGCTGCCGGCCTAAGCTAACTCTGCGGCTCACCGTTGCCGGAAAACACCTGCGCGGCGCCGCGTAGCGCATTGCGAAAGGCATCGTCGAAGCTGACCCCGGCAATGCGCCAGCGATAGGGCTTGCCTTGGAAATCGAGCCGCCACTCGGCGGTCCAGCCCAGTGCCTCGTCGCTCCAGATCAGCGTGCCCGCCAGTGCCTTGTCGCCGCCGGCAGCCCGCGCGATTTCGTCGAGCGCGGCAGGATCCGGTTCCGAGAGTCGGCTCGTCGTCAGTCCTGCCCGGTCGACCAGAGCGCGCGAGGGCAGGGCGATCGGGATCGCGATTTTGTCGGAGGCGGCTGCGAAGGAATCCCGCATGTAGAAGCCTTGCTCGCCCTCCGCCGTAAGCACGAAGTCGGACGTGGCATTCTTCACGCCGAGGATGACGGTGAGCCTCGGCCGCGGATCGAGCCACGGGCGACTGCCCATCTCGGCGAGGGCGGCATCCAGTTTGGCGCGATTGAAGTCGACGGTAAGATCGTGCGGCCGGTCATGTGTGCCCTGTTCGTCATGAACCGGAATGCCCTCAAGCCGATCGCGGTACTTGAATTTGTCGACGAAGCCGGCTGCCTCGTTGACGGCCCCCGCCGCCTTGCCGGACGTGATGAGCCGGTAGTCACCGGAGACGCGCACGATCACATCTTCCATGCAGAGCCGGAAGCCTATCTGTCTGTTTTCCTCCCCTGTGCCGGTGACGATCGCGACCGCCCGGTAGAGCGTGTCGGCGTCACTGGCCGCCGCCGGGCTGAGCGCGGCAAACGCACAGAGCAGACCTCCCAGAACCCAGCGCATTGGAGCCTCCCCAAAACCGTAAACTGCGTTTCGCAGCGTGGCGAAAAATATCAACCGGCCCGCGCCGCAGCGATCGTCGCCTTCACCAGCGCGCGGTCGGTCACCGTGTTCCGATATTCCCGGTCGAGCTCTGTGCCACCCATGCCGACATGGGGGTTGCGGAAGCGCATTCCGCTCGGCACGTCCTCGAGCGATGCGAAATGCATCTCCGTGAGCCCTGTCTTGGCACGCACCATGCCGATGTTTTCAGGAGTGAGCGCGCCGCAGCCGAGGATGATGATGCGCTCCGCGGCCTGCTTCACCAGTGCCGCGATGAGCTCGATGCCTTCGATCGCGGTGTCGCGCTGGCCACTGGTGAGCACACGGCCGACGCCCGACCGTATGAGGGCCTCCAGCGCGTCCCGCGGATCGCGTGTCATGTCGAAAGCGCGATGGCAGGTGACGGCGAGCGGCCCGGCTGCCTCGACAAGGGTTCGCATGCGCGGCTCGTCGATATCGCCGTCCGCAGTCAGGCAGCCAACCACCACACCTGCAACGCCCAGCTCGCTGAGCGCCGCCACATCGGCCAGCATCGAAGCGAACTCGGCTTCGGAATAGAGGAAGTCGCCGCCGCGCGGCCTCACGATCACATGGAAAGGAATGTCCGCCAGCTTCATCGCCTCGCGCACCGTGCCGAAGCTCGGCGTGATGCCGCCTTCAAGCAGGCTTGCACAAAGCTCGACCCGGTCTGCGCCTGCCTCTTGAGCCGCGATCAGGCCGTCAATGCCCTCGACACAGACCTCGATAAGCGGAATTTCGTTCCTGCGCATTGTGATCCCCCGGCAGCCTCATCGACCTGACCGGAAGCTAGAGCATCGGACCGAAAACCGCGAAGCGGTTTTTCAGAGGAATCCGATGCTTGAACAAACAAATAGATGGGGAAGCGCTCAGATCAGCGGAGATGGCACCCTATCTGCTGATCTGGCTGGTCGATCGCTCGTAGAGCGTGCTCCCCGTTTCGGCGTCCACGCCGGCCAGGCTGACGTCATATCCCCACAGGCTGCGGATATGCCGCAATGTGGCATCGCGGCTCGTCTCTTCCAACAATATGCCGTTCTTGACCGTATGCTGCAGCCTCAGGTGGCGGTTGCCGAGCAAGTCCACGTCCACGACCTGGATGTCCGGCCGGTTCGCCCCGATGTCGTAGGTGTGAGCGAGGTCGGATCGTATCTTTTCATAGCCGCGTTCATTGTGGATCGACGCGACTTCGTAATGCGCCTCCTGCGCCACATCGGAGAGCACGAAGAACCGCCATTTCCTTATCAATGCTGGGCTCAGATATTGGCGGATGAAGGATTCGTCGCGATGGTTCGCCCAGGCATTGAGAAGTGTCTCAAGCCAGTTGCCGTTTCCGGCCATATGCGGAAACCAGTCGCGATCCTCCGCGGTCGGCTCCATGGAGATACGTTGGATGTCCTGCATCATCGCGAAGCCAAGCGCATAGGGATTGATCCCGGAATAGCGCGGATCGTCGAAGCCGGGCTGGAAGATCACATTCGCATGGTTGCGCAGGATCTCCAGCATTGCGCCTTCGGTCATCTTTCCTTGGTCGAATAGCATGTTCATGATCGTGTAATGGACGAAGGTGGCGCAGCCTTCGTTCATCACCTGGGTTTGCCGCTGCGGATAGAAATATTGCGCGATGACGCGCACAATCCTGAGGATTTCTCGCTGCCATGGCTCGAGGATCAGGCTGTTCTTCTCCAGGAAGTAGAGCAGGTTCTCCTCGGGAAGGTTTAGCGACTTTTTCCGCTCCGCCACGCTGTCCGGTTCTTCGGTCTCGCTTCCCTTTTTTTTCTGGGGGAGCGTCCGCCAGAGGTCATTGTAAGCGCGTTCTTCGTATTCGAGCCGCTCCCGCGCCTCTTCCCGTTCCTTTTCCGAGGTGAGGCGGGGTGGGCGCCGGTACCTGAACACACCTTGCTCCATCAGCGCGTGGGCGGGGTCCAGGATTGCTTCCACCGCCGCAACTCCGTACCGCTCTTCGCATCGCGTGATGTACGTCTTGGCGAAATCAAGATAGCTCAGGATCGCGCCGGCGTCGGTCCACTGCTGGAACAGGTAGTTGTTCTTGAAGAAATGGTTGTGCCCGAAGGCTGCGTGAGCCGTCACCAGGGCCTGCAGGGCCATGGTGTTCTCCTCCATCAGATAGATGATGCAGGGATTGGAGTTGATGACGAGCTCGTAGGCGAGACCTCGTCCGCCTTTGCGGTAGAGCTGCTCCTGGAAAAGGAAATGCTTGCCGAACGACCAATGGCGATACATCAGCGGCATGCCGACGGAGGAGTAGGCATCGAGCATCTGCTCGGACGAGATGATCTCCATCTGGTTCGGGTAGACGTCGAGCTGGAGCTCGTTCAGCGCGATGGTCTCGATGGCTTCATAGGCTCGAGAGAGTTTCTCGAAGTTCCAGTCGGACCCCGACACGATCAGCTGAGACTTGCCCACGCGCCTTGCCATGCCTGCGCCCTCAACGGTTCTTTTGCGAGCCCGGCTGCTTGGCGAAAAGCTGGCGGAACACCGGGTAGATCTCGGCCGGTCTCGCGATCCGGGTCATCTGGAAATTCGGCCACTTTTCGCTGATCACGCGATAGGCGCGCCAAAGCGAAGTTCCGTTGTCGGTGGTCCCGAAGATGTGGCTTTCGCGTTCGTCGATGATTTCGACATAGGCGAAGTACTGACAAAGCCGCATGATCTCGCTGTCGAGAAGGGCAATGCAACGATCTGAATCGGTCGCAAAATTGTCGCCGTCCGAGGCCTGCGCCGCGTAGATGTTCCAGTCGCGGGCAGGATAGCGCTCGTCTATGACGCGACGCATCTCCTGCAGCGCGGTCGAGACGACCGTGCCGCCGCTCTGGGTGCTGTAGAAAAACGTCTCTTCATCGACTTCGTGCGCCTCATGGGTGTGACGGATGAAGACGATTTCCGTCCGGTTGTAACGCCGCTTCAGGAATAGGTGCAAAAGCACGAAAAACCGCTTGGCAAGGTCCTTCTCACGTTCGCCCATCGAACCGGAAACGTCCATGAGACAGAACATGACCGCATTGGCGGTGGGCACGGGCTGGCCCTCGAATCGGTTGAAGCGGATATCGACCGGGTCGACATACGGGATCAGTCTGCGCCTGCGCTGCAGCCTTTCCAGCTCTTCGCGCAGTTTTGCGACCTGCTCCCGCTTCGCCGTGGCAGGCAACGGGTCCGCCTCCAGCGTTGCAAGCTCGTCCCTGATCGCGTCGATATGCTCCTGCTTGGGTCGGCTCAGCGCGATCCGGCGCGCATAGCTGTTGCGCATCGTGCGCTTGACGTTGATGTTGGTCGGCGTGCCGCTCACCGTGAAGCCTGCTCGCCGGGGCTTGTAGGTCACGATCTCCTTCAGGTTCAGCTTGACCATATCGGGAAGCTCGAGGTCCTCGAAAAACAGGTCGAGCACTTCCTCGCGCGAGAGCACGAAGCGAAAATCGTCCTCGGAGTCGCGCATCGAGGGGCCGGAGCTTACTCCGCCGCCCTGGCCCGGCTTGGGGATACGGTCGCCTTGGCCGAACTGCTTGTTGCCCGGCAGGACATGTTCCCGCCGGCCGCTGTCCCTCCTGTTCTCGAATGTCGGCTCGCTAGTGCCCCTTATAGGCATCGAGACGGTATGCTCGGCGTCGACATCGGCAATCTTGCCGGTCGTTATCTGCTCCTTGATGCTCCGCTTCAACTCCTCGCGCGCGCGCCTCAGGAAGCGGCGGCGGTTGCTGAGACTCTTGTCTTTCGGGTTCAGGCGGCGATCGATGATGTTCGGCATGGTTGCCTTGCGCTGACCTTCAGCCGGCCTTGTTCACCCGCATGTACCAGTCGACCAGACGCCGCACCTGCCGCTCGGTATAGCCGCGCTCGACCATACGCTGCACGAACTCGGTGTGCTGCTTTTCCGTTACGCTGTCCTTCTTGGAGCCGAAGCTGATGACGGGAAGCAGATCCTCGACCTGGCCGAACATACGCTTCTCGATCACTTCGCGCAGCTTCTCATAGCTGGTCCATGATGGATTGCGGCCATGGTTCCTGGCACGGGCGCGCAACGCAAACTTCACGACCTCGTTGCGGAAGTCCTTCGGGTTGGCGATGCCGGCAGGCTTCTCGATCTGCGACAACTCGCTGTCCAACACTTCCCGGTTGAGAATCTGCCCGGTATCCGGGTCCTTGTAATCCTGGTCCTCCACCCAGGCGTCCGCATAGGCGATGTAGCGGTCGAACAGGTTCTGGCCATACTCGCTGTAGGATTCCAGATAGGCTTTCTGGATCTCGTGGCCGATGAACTCGGCATAACGCGTGGCGAGCTCCGACTTGATAAAATCGAGATACGCGGTCTCTGCATCCTTCGGGAACTGCTCGCGCTTGATGGCCTGCTCCAGTATGTACATGAGGTGCACCGGATCGGCCGCCACTTCCTTCGTGTCGTAGTTGAAGGTCTGCGATAGTATCTTGAAGGCGAAGCGCGTGCTGACGCCGGTCATGCCTTCGTCGACGCCTGCCGCGTCCCGGTATTCCTGGATGGATTTCGCCTTAGGATCGAGCTCCTTGAGGTTCTCCCCGTCATAGACCCGCATCTTGGTGTAGAGCGGTGAATTGTCGTGCTCGGCGAGCCGCGTGGAAACCGTAAAGCGACTCAGGATGTCCAGGACTTCCGGCGCGCAAGGAGCGTTGGCGAGCTCGCTTTCGCGCAACAACTTCTCGTAGATCTGCCTTTCTTCGGTGACCCTCAGGCAGTAGGGGACCTTGACCACCAGGATACGGTCGAGGAACGCCTCATTGTTCTTGTTGCTCTTGAACTGCAGCCATTCGGACTCGTTCGAGTGGGCGACGACGATCCCCTGATAGGGGAATGAGCCGAAGTTCTCGGTGCCGTTGTAGCTGCCTTCCTGCGTGGCGGTCAGCAGCGGATGCAGGACCTTGATCGGAGCCTTGAACATCTCCACGAACTCGAGCAGGCCCTGGGTCGTGCGGTTCAAGCCGCCGCTATAGGAATAGGCGTCCGGATCGGACTGGCTGTAGTTTTCGAGCTGCCGGATATCGACCTTGCCGACCAGGGCGGAAACGTCCTGGTTGTTCTCATCGCCCGGTTCGGTCTTGGCAATCGCGATCTGGCGGAGCCGCGATGGCATGATCTTGACGACGCTGAATTTCGAAATGTCGCCGTTCAGCTCGTCGAGACGCTTCGACGCCCAGGGGGAAATCAGGCCGTTCAGCCGCCGCCGGGCAATGCCGTATTTGTCCTCGAAAAGGTCACCCATCCGTTCCGGATTGAAGAGCCCGAGGGGTGATTCGAAGATCGGGCTGACCTCGCCGCCTACCTTCAAGGTGTAGATGGGCCGCTGCTCCATCAGCTTCTTGAGCCGCTCGGCGAGCGACGACTTGCCGCCACCGACGGGACCGAGCAGGTAGAGGATCTGCTTGCGTTCTTCGAGACCTTGGGATGCGTAGCGGAAATAGCCGACGATCCGCTCGATCGTGTCTTCCATGCCGTAGAAATCGGCGAAGGACGGATAGATCTTGATCGTCCTGTTCGCGAAGATGCGGCCGAGCCGTTCATCCTTGCTCGTATCGACCAGGGTCGGCTCGCCGATCGCATCCACCATCCGTTCGGCCGCTGTGGCATACATGGAGCGATCTTCGCGGCAAGCTAGGAGATACTGCTGAAGACTGACCTCCTCCTGGGCAACGCTGGTGTAAATCTCCGAAAAAAGATCGAAGACGTCAGTTTCTGTCCCGCGCATGGCAACCTCGCATTGGGGGGCGGCTCTCGCCTGCCGGCTCCCGCACAGATTGAACTGTCCGGCAGCCGAGTTGTTCCTTCAAATCGGAGCGATCCTTTCCGACGTCGTGCATTCTGCAAACGCTACTCGCTTGGCTCAGCATTTCAACAAATCTGTCGGTCGCAGCCTTGCTCTCTGTTGATATGTTTGTGTTTGGACCATGGGGTGCAAGGATGCCGGTGAGGAAATTCGCGAATGGCGCAGAATCCTTGGGGGTTCAGCACGCAAGCGGCAGCGAGCAAGTGGCGGCGTTGAGGGATTTTTTCACGCGCCCGGCTTTAGAAGTGGCACGAAAAGTGATCGGCGCCGAGCTGCTGGTCGACGGCATCGGGGGCGTGATCGTCGAAACCGAAGCCTATGAGCGTGACGATCCTGCTTCGCACAGCTATCGCGGCGAGACCAACCGCAACCTTGCGATGTTCGGCCCTCCGGCCATCGCCTATGTCTATCGCTCTTACGGCATCCATTGGTGCCTGAATTTCGTCTGCCTGCCGGGGAGCGCTGTCCTCATACGCGCCCTGGAACCGCGATCGGGGATAGACGAGATGAAGGCGAGGCGAGGCACCGCCGATCTGCGCAAGCTGTGTTCCGGCCCGGGTCGCCTTTGTCAGGCGCTCGGTATCGACGGATCCTTGAACGGTGCTCCGCTCGATGGGGCGCCGTTCCGCTTCGTGCCGCCCGATGGTGAACTGCCGCTGTCGAGCGGCCCGCGCATCGGGATCACACGAGCTGCCGACAGACCCTGGCGGTTTGGACTGGAGGCCTCGCCATTCGTCAGCAGTCGCATTTGATCTCCGGTTACTGCGGCCCAATTGGCGGAGCCCATAGTTTCCGCGGATTGAAATGATGAATCAAGGCCAAGGTGCCGGCCGAAACGGAGAATTCGGTTGCTTTGCTTCACCAGCGATACGCATTTCGGTGATCCCCGCGTGCTGGCGCTCGATCGCCGCCCGTTCGCTTCGGTTCGCGAGCATGACGAGCAGCTGATCGGGTTCTGGAACGAGATCGTCGCGCCAGGCGACGAGATATGGCACCTCGGCGATTTCGCCCGTGCTGGTCCTCAATCCGGAATTGAGGAGCTTCTGGCGCGGCTGAACGGCAGAAAAAACCTCATCATCGGCAACAATGACGATGCGGCTACGGTCGCGGCCGCCGGTTGGTCGAGCACACAGCACTATGCCGAACTTTCTGTGGACGGAAAGCTGCTGATTCTGTGCCATTACCCGTTTCTGACCTGGAACCAGATGGGCAAGAAATCGATCGATCTGCACGGTCATTCACATGGCCGCTTGAAGGGCAACTCCAGGCAATATGATGTGGGTGTCGATGTCTGGAATTTTCGCCCGGTGACTCTCGAGCAGTTGCTGGCTCGCGCTGCCGAACGCACAAGAACCTAGCGCATTCTGCTTTAGATTGACTGAGCTTCGCCCTCTCCCTTTCAAAATCTACCGAAGGGGGGGCATTCAGCTCACCGCAAATCGCCAACGTTGCAGATTGGCGGAGGCGCAAAATGCCAGGCATTTCTGCCTCAGCCAATCTCCAAACTGGGCGAGTTGCGGCGAGCCGCGTGGAACCCGGCTACGATTGCGGCTTCGCTTGCTCCTGCATCGGCTGCACCGGCGCACCCGGAAAGATCTTCTGCAGGTTGCCCGCGATGATCTGGTCGCCTTCCGTGACGCCGGACGCCAGCACGACGAGATCGCCTTCGGCGGGCCCCAGCGACACCAGGCGCTGCTCCACGACATTGCCCTTACCGACGACATAGACATATTTGCCGAACTGACCGGAGCCGAGCGCCGTCTGCGGCACCATCAGCGCATCCGGCTGCTGCTTTATGAGCAGGCGAACGCGGACATACTGGCCGGGCAGGAGCGTCAGGTCATTATTGTCGATCGTCGCACGCGCGACGATGGTTCCTGTGGAGCGCTCGACCGAATTGTCGATGAAAGTGACTTCGCCGCGATGCCGTGGCTTGTCCTCGCCGGGCAGGAACACTTCCGCTTCCACCTTGCCCTTGGCAAGCGCCTTCTGGATCTCGGCGAGGTCGGTCTCGCTGGGATTGAAGGTGACGTAGATGGACGAAAGCTGCACGAGATTGTTAAGCGGCGTGCCTGCGGTGCTGCTCACCAACGTGCCTTCGGGCGCCCTGTTGCGGCCAAGCCGGCCGGCAAAAGGCGCGCGGATCTCGGTGTTCTTGAGGTTGAGCTCGGCCGTGCGCACAGCCGCGCGCGACATTGCGAGCGCTGCCTCGCCTTGCTTCACGGCGCTGGTGCGCTGGTCGAAGGTGTCTTTTGCCAGATAGCCGCTGCTGGTGAGCTCGTTGCCCCGATTGAGATTGCTGCGCAGATAGTCGAGCGAGGCTTCGTCGCGCTGAACCTGTGCCTTGGCAAGGTCGAGCGCTGCCTCGAAATCGCTCGGCTCGATCTTGTAGAGGAGATCGCCCGCCTTCACGTCCGTGCCGTCCGGAACCACCTGTTGCTGCAGATAGCCCGACACCTTGGCCTGGAGCGTGACGTCGCGGATCGCTTCGGTGCGCGCCGAATAGTCGAGATAGATCGGGACGGTCTTCTTGACGATGCCGACCACCGGGACAGGCATCGCCTGCTGAGCGGGAGCGGCCGGGGCAGCACCTGCGGCGCCGCCACCGCTGAATTCGATTTCACCGCGGGCCAGCAGATAGGCGCCCGCGAGCGCGACGGTGATGAGGGCCGTGTTGATGCCGAATTTGAGACGACGCATCTTCAACTCCAATTCTATTCGGCGGGTTGGGCGTGCTCGGCGCCACGCATCGGCGTCGAGGACAGGCGTTCCCGCCATTTTTCGAGGACCGCGTAGAAGACCGGCACGAAGATGAGCGTGAGCACCGTTGCAGTGAGCATGCCGCCGAACACGGTCGTGCCGAGCGACTGCCGGCTTGCCGCGCCCGCGCCGGTCGCCTTCATCAGCGGCACGACGCCGAGGATGAAGGCAAAGGCGGTCATCAGGATCGGCCTCAGCCGCAGCCTGGCCGCCTGGGCCGCGGCGGTCACGATGTCTTCGCCTTCCTCGCGCCGCCGCTTGGCGAACTCGACGATCAGGATCGCGTTCTTGGCGGCAAGGCCGATCAGCATCACGAAGCCGATCTGCGAATAGACGTCGACCTGCATGCCGCGGAACCACAGGCCGAGCAGCGCGCCGATGAGGGCGAGCGGCACGGCGAGCAGAACCATGAACGGCATCGACCAGCTCTCATACTGGGCGGCGAGGATCAGGAAGCAGAAAACGATGGCGAGCCCGAAGACGAGGATGGCAATCGAGCCTGCCCTGATCTCCTGATAGGTGATACCCGTCCATTCGAAGGTGAAATCCCTCGGCAGAGCCGTCGCGGCTGCGCGCTGCATCGCAGCGATCGCCTGACTCGAGCTGTAGCCGGGCGCCGCCGCGCCATTGATCAGCGCCGACGGGTAATTGTTGTAGTGGGTGACGGTCTCCGGCCCTGCGATGGGCTTGAGCGATCCGAGCGTGTTCAGCGGCACCATCTCGCCGGCGGAATTGCGCACATATAGACGCGAGATATCGGTGGTCGAAGCGCGCGCGTTCGGGTCCGCCTGCAGCGTGACGCGGAAAGTGCGGCCGAACAGATTGAAATCATTCACGTAAAGCGAGCCGAGATAGATCTGCAGCGTATTGAAGATATCCGGCAGGTTGAGGCCGAGCAGTTTCGCCTTGTTGCGGTCGAGATCGTATTGGAGCTGCGGCGTCGACGTGCTGAAGGTCGTGAACAGCGTGAACGGGTTGATCTCGGGCTGCTTGCGTGCCTCGGCGATCACCGCCTGTGTGGCTTGATCCAGCGCCACGCTGCCGCGGCCGGTCAGGTCCTCGACCTGGAATTCGAAGCCGCCGGTGCTGCCGAGCCCCTGGATCGACGGCGGGTCGAAGGCAAGCACCATGGCATCGGGAATCCCGAACAGGAGATGCTGTGCCTTCTCCCGAAGGGCAGTCGCGCTCTCATCGGGGCCACGCTCGTTCCATGGCTTCAGCACGGCGAACTGGACGCCGGCATTCGACTGGTTGGCGAAGGACAGGAAGCTGAAGCCGACGACCGAACCGACAGATTCGACGCCTGGCAGGGTGCGCAGGATCTCTTCGGACTTTTTCGCCACCGCCTCGGTGCGCTCGAGCGAGGCGCCGTCCGGAAGCTGCAGCACGACGAAGAAATAGCCCTGGTCCTCGACCGGCAGGAAGGTCGAAGGAATGCGCTGGATGAGCATCCAGATGCCGGCGATCGCGGCGACGAAGACCACGAGCAGCGCCCAGCGCAGGCGGATGAGCCCCCTGATGCTGTTGGCATAGACCTCCGCCAGCCAATTGAAGCCGGCATTGAACCAGCGGAACAGGAAGAAAGTCGGCTCGCCGCGGTGGCGCAGGAACGCAGCGCTGAGCGCCGGGCTCAGCGTCAAGGAGTTGAAGGCCGATATGCCGAAGGAGATCGCGACGGTGAGCGCGAACTGGTTGTAGAGCCGGCCGGCCACGCCCGGAATGAAGGCGACCGGAATGAAGACAGCCATCAGCACCGCGGTGGTGGCGATGATCGGGCCCGTCACCTCCGCCATCGCCCTGCGGGCAGCCTGGAGCGGCGGCAGCCCGCCCTCGAGCTGGCGCTCGACGTTTTCGACCACGACGATCGCGTCGTCGACGACGAGGCCGATGGCAAGCACCATCCCGAGCAGGCTCAGCATGTTTAGCGAGAAGCCGAGCAGGTACATCACCGTCAGCGTGGCGATCAGCGACACGGGGATGGCGATCAGCGGGATGATCGTGGTGCGCCAGCTCTGCAGGAAGATGAAGACGACGAATATGACGAGGAGCAAGGCCTCGACCAGCGTCTGGATCACGTCTTCCATTGCGGCCGACACGAAGCGCGTCGTGTCGTAGAACATGTTGTAGCTGACGCCTGCCGGGAAGCGCTTCGACAGCTCGTCCATCTTCGCCTTGACCTGGGTCTGCAGGTCGAGCGCGTTGGAACCCGGGGCCTGCAGGACCGCGAGTACGACGCTCTGCTGGCCGTTAAGGCTGAAGGAGGAAGAATAGAGGAGGGCGCCGAGCTCGATCTTGGCCACGTCGCGCAGCCTGACGACCGCGCCGCTCGCGTGGTCGACGCGCAGCACGATGTCGCCGAACTGGCTGGGATCGGAGAGCCGGCCGACCGCGTTGACCTGCATCTCGAAGGCCGTTCCGGGCGGGGCAGGGGACTGCCCGATCTTGCCGGCCGCGACCTGGATGTTCTGCTCGGAGATGACATTCTGCACGTCGACGGCGGTAATGCCGAGGCTCGCCATCTTGTCGGGATCGAGCCAGACGCGCATCGAATAGCGCCGCTCGCCGAAGAACAGCACGTCGCCGACGCCCGGCACGCGCTTCAACGGGTCGAGCACCTGCAGATAGGCGTAGTTGCTGAGCTGGGTGAAGTCGACCGAATTGTCCTTCGCGCCGATATTCACCAGCACCGTGAAATTCGGGTTCTGCTTGGTGACGGTGACGCCGCTCTGGTTGACCAGCGCGGGCAGCGAAGGGGCCGCCTGAGAGACGCGGTTCTGCACGTCCATCGCCGCGACGTCGATCGGATAGCCGACCTCGAAGGAGATCGTTATGCGTGACGAACCGTCATTGGAGCTCGTCGAGGACATGTAGAGCATGCCCGGCACGCCGTTGAGCTGCTGCTCGAGCGGCGTCGTCACGGTGTCGGCGACGACCTGCGCGCTGGCGCCCGGATAATTGGCGGCGACGACGATCTGCGGCGGGGTGATGTCCGGGAATTGCGCGACAGGCAGCAGGAAGTAGCAGATGCCCCCGGCGAGCACCATGATAATGGCGATCGCCGAAGCGAAGATCGGACGCTGAATGAAGAACCCTACCATCTGTACGCGCCCTCGACGTCGCCCGACCCATGCGAGTGGCGAAAAAGTCCACTGCGCGTGCGTTCCCGCCGCAGCATCTGTCGCCTCCCCGGTCTGCCAAACCCCTGCGCCCCGCCAAAACTCGGAAGTTTCGGACAGGCGCCTCTTGTAAGGAACAATTCGGCCCCGGATGTGGCCTGGGATGCCACTGACGGAATCTTGACTTGGGGCAGCGAATGTTACTAACTAGTCACAACACATGTTACGGGTCGGTAACATTGTCAAGGGCATTCCGGCGTCAAGACCGGGACCGGAGGAAACGATCATGACCATTCCTGCCAAATCGGTCCCCCCGCCACGGGAGCGGATCATCGACGCTGCGCGCGATCTCTTCAGAAAGCACGGCATCCGCGGCATCGGTGTCGACGCGATCGCCGATGCAGCCGGCAGCAACAAGATGACGCTCTACCGCCATTTCGGTTCGAAGGACGACCTCCTCATTGCCTGTATCGAGAAGGCAAGTCTCGAGGCGGAGAGCCTTTGGGAGGAGCTGGAAAAGGCCCACCCGGGCGACGCCGCGGCCCAGCTCCAGGATTGGGTGAGGCGTGCGGGCGAGTTCGTCACCGTCGACCATGGCAATTGCGAGCTGCTCGATGCCGCGGCCCAGTTGGTCGAGAGCAATCACCCGGCGCACTATCTGATCAAGGAATCCCGAAGGACGCACCGGCTGCGCCTCACGCAGCTCTGCCGCAATGCCGGTATCGCCGAGGCGGAACTGCTGGTCGACGCCCTGACCCTGCTGATCGAAGGCGCGCGGGTAAACTGGCGTTGCGCCGGAGCGGACGGTCCGAGCAGCCGCTTCGTCGAGGTCGCCGAGATGGTGATCAAGGCCTTCATGGACAGACCCGTCAGCTGCGTGGCGCACCGGTTGGAGATGCAGTGAAGTGCGCTCGCACTCGATGATCGCATCGCCGACGCTGGCGTATTTATAGGTGGTCTCCCTGGGAACGTTGCGCGCTGCAGACCCCTCATCCGTCTCGGCGCTGCGCGCCGAGCCAACTTCTCCCACAGGGGGCGAAGGGGGAGCCCGGCATCTGCGTCTCCGCCAAACTCCAGCGTCGGCGATTTGCGGTGACCTAAATGCCAAGCTCCCCCTTCTCCCCTTGTGGGAGAAGCGCAACCATTAGCGGGCGAGATGCTGTTGGGGTGCTTTTCTTATCCATGGAGTGCCGCGCTCGACGACGGCATTGGCGAAGATCAGTAGCTTTCGGGCGCAGGCGATGAGA